>NZ_JBSFVT010000003.1:0-660395 GCF_053592455.1 Streptomyces sp. NPDC002676
GGGTTGTGCACCTCGACACCGGCCGGGGGCGCGATGTCGGCGGCGGTGACCAGACCCGGGCCCTGCTTGCGCAGGTACATCACGACCGGCTCGTCCTGCTCCGAGGAGACGACCAGCTGCTTGATGTTGAGGATCAGGTCGGTGACGTCCTCCTTGACGCCCGGCACGGTGGTGAACTCGTGCAGGACACCGTCGATCCGGATCGAGGTGACGGCGGCACCCGGGATCGAGGAGAGGAGGGTACGACGGAGGGAGTTGCCGAGGGTGTAACCGAAGCCCGGCTCCAGCGGCTCGATCACGAACCGGGAGCGGAACTCGTCGACGACCTCTTCGGTCAACGAGGGACGCTGAGCGATCAGCATGTGTGGATCAGATCCTTCTTTCGTGGACGCCCGCTATCTGACGCCGTGGTCCCCGAAGGGTACGGGCGCTGCGGCCTCATACGAAGCCGAACCGCCCGGCCCCACCCGTCTGCCTGCCGGCCGTCGGCAGGTTCAGCTCTTGCTGGAGTGAAGTCCACCGATCGGCGAGGTAGCCACCAGGGCAGTTCGTAGGCGCATACTGGGGGCAATGACAAAGCCTGCTGCACCGAAGCGTCATCTGCCCACCAGCCCCTTCAAGGCCCCGGTCACGTCGGCTCCCAAGCACTTCGCCGTGGGTGACCAGGTCACTCACGACGCCTACGGCCTCGGCCGGGTGATCGGCATCGAGGACGGAATCGCGGCACTCGTGGATTTCGGCTCGGAGCAAGTGCGGATCTTGAGCCCGTACGCCAAGATGACCAAGCTCTAGACCGCTGTGCCCGGTCACGGCACGCCAGGCCCCTTCAGGGACCTGCAACGAAAGCGAGACCTCTCATCAATCTGACGTCGCTGTTCTCTGCCCTGGAAGGGCAGCCCCGCTGTGCCACTCCGGCATCGCCGCCTCCGACGACAAACCCCTTCCAGGCCCCGGACTTCGGGGAAGACGAGGCCTTCCTGCCCGAGGAGGTGCAGGAGCCCGCCTGGGGCATGCGTGCGACGCAATCCGAGGCCGCTTAGCTCTCACGCGCGCCGCGGTCCGGACACCTGACCGCGGGCCGTCTCCGGTGCATGGGCATTGACCATCGCCTGGCCCGTGATGGAACTGCCGTCAAGGCAAAAGCCAGAGGCCCTGTGGATCACTCCACAGGGCCTCTGATTTGTTGTGCACTCGGCAGGATTCGAACCTGCAACCTTCTGATCCGTAGTCAGATGCTCTATCCGTTAAGCTACGAGTGCTTGTTCTTTTGTTTTTGTCTCCGTTCCCGGCCTTTCGGCCCGTCCCGGCGACAGGAAGAACATTACATGACTGCCGCCGTCATGTGAAATCCGATCCGCACACCCCTTGTGACCTGCGAAAACGCGGACCTGACCCATCTGGGACCCATCGAGTCCGGGAACGCCGAAGCCCCGGTCCTGGGGACCGGGGCTTCGGGATCAGATGCGGAGGCGGAGGGATTTGAACCCTCGATGGGCTTTAAGACCCAAACCGCATTAGCAGTGCGGCGCCATAGACCGGACTAGGCGACGCCTCCAGCACAACCGCTCCCGCGAGCGCGCGAGTGGTGCGTGCAGATGATGACACAGTCGGGTGCGGTGTCACCAATCGCCCCCCACGGTACTAGGGAGGCAGGCCACAGGGCAAAGGGCTTCCCCCGGCCAGTCGCGGGGGCGGGCGGAACGTTCGGCGCGGGTGCGCGTTGGGCACGGCATGACTTCTGCGCTGTCGCGGTCCATCGCCTCGTCCCGGGGCCTCGTCGCGGCCCTCGCCGGTTCGCTCGGTGTCCTCGGTGCCGGCGGCGCCCTGGGTGCCGTACCCGCCGCCGCTGCCGCCGGGCCGGGCCCGGGTGATCACCTCACTGTCGTCGTCCAGCACGCGGGGGCGGGGCGGGACGGGACGTACGAGGTGTTCTGCCATCCGGAAGGCGGGCGGCACCCGGATGTGGCGGGCGCCTGCCGCATCCTCGACACGAACACTCGGTGGGGGCGGGACACCTTCGCCCCGGTGGCCCCTGAGACCGAGTGCACCATGCTCTACGGCGGACCGGCCACCGCCCACGTCACCGGTACCTGGGCCGGACGCCCGGTCGACGCGGCGTACGACCGCAGCAACGGCTGTGAGACCAGGCGGTGGGACCGGATGGTTCCTTTGCTGCCTTCGCTCGGTTCACCCACGTAGCCGGTCCATGACGGAACGGGCAGTGCCGTAGAGGTCCCGCGAAGGTCCGGGGAGCCGTCGGCGCGCCGGAGCATACGGTCACGTGTTCGCCTTCACTTCGTCGTGGGACCTCCCCCGCATCCGGCGTCGCGAGCGCAACTCATGCCCTTAGACTCCCTCGCGTGACAGCTCGCGGGCCGGTTGGCAAGATGGCCCGAGCGGTCGGCAAGGTGCGGTAACAGGGAGGAAGCGTCTCGTGAGCAGCAGGCCATCCCGAGGCGCTGCTCGCCTCGCAGCCATACTCGACGCGCTGCCGGACGCGTTGGTCCTGGTCAACGCCAATGGAACCGTCGTCAACGCCAACACCATCGCGCTGGAGACCTTCGAGGCGCCGGGCACGGCGCTCGTCGGGCGCGGGCTGCTCGATCTGCTGCCGCAGTTCGACTCGCGACTGATCCCGGGCTCCATGCGGCGCCCCGATCACATGGACCCGCACGGGCGGACCAAGCCCACCCGGATGATCGCGCGGCGGACCGACGGCTCCGAGTTCCCGGTCGAGGTCACCAGCGCGAACCTGGAGAACGGGCAGCAGGCGTACGACGGTTACGGCTACACCGGCGACGAGTTGCTGATGATCGTCGTCCGGGACCTGTCCGGGACCGTCGACACCGAGGCCGAGCTGGCCCGCTCGCAGCGGCAGACCGAGATGATCCTGCGGGCCGCCTCCGAAGGTGTCGTGGGGACCGACACCGACGGGCGGATCGTGCTCGTCAATCCGGCCGCCGCTCAGATACTGGGCTACCGGGCCGGTGAGCTGGGCGGCAAGGAGCTGCACGCCCTCGTGCTGCACTCGCGCGCCGACGGCTCCCCCTTCCCGTACGAGGAGTCGCCGCTCGCCGACACCCTGCGCTCCGGGCGCAAGCACCGGGTGCGCGGGCAGGTGCTGTTCTCCAAGGCCGGGGAGAAGGTCGCGGTCGACCTGACGACCGCGCCGGTGCGCGACGGCGACCAGCTCGTCGGCGCCGTGATGACCTTCGCCGACCGGCGGCCGTACGACACCCTCGCCGACGAGAAGGCCGCGCTGGAGAAGGCGCACGCCGACGAGCTGGAGCGGCTCTCCGAGGAACACGCCTCCGACCTCACCGCGCTGCGCCAGCAGCACGTCACCGAGGCCGAGGAGCTGCGCGAACGGCACCAGGAGGAGCTGGCGGCCGGCGAGGAGCGGTACGCCTCGCTCGCCGAGCGCGAGAAGGACCGCTACGACGCCCTCGCCGGGCGGCACGAGCAGCTCCTGACGCTGCTCGGGCAGTCGCTGCGCGGCCCGCTCGACCAGCTGCGGCGCGAGCTGTCCGCCCTGGCCGCCGACGACGCCGGGCAGCTGTGGCCCGAGGCCAACCAGGTGCTGCACCACCTCTCCGCGGGGTACTCCCGCATCACCGCCCTCATCGACAACGTCCTCGGCTACCAGCGCCTCGACGCGGGCACGGAGGACGTCACCCGTACGAAGGTGATGCTGGACGCCGTCGTCGCCGCCGGCGTGGAGGGGGCCGTCGAGCTGATCGGGCCGGGGCGGGTGCAGTTCGCCGTGCACGCGCCGCCCATCGAGGCCGAGGTCGACCCGCAGCGGCTCGCCACCGCGCTCGCGCATCTCGTGGCGGATGTGGCGGGTGTCGACGCGACCGGCAACTCGCCCGTCTCCGCGGGCGGTTACCTGGACAACACCGTCGTGGTCGCGGCGGCCCAGCGCGGCGAGGTCGCGCGGATCGAGGTGCGCGGGCCGTACGCCGGGGGAGACCCGGTCCACGAGCCGATCGTGCGCGGGATCGTCCGCGCCCACGGCGGCGTGCTCCAGACGCACGAGGTGCCGGGCATGAGCGGCAGCGCGTACGTCCTCGAAGTGCCGCTCGGCGGCGGGGCCGGGGCCGTTTCCGCGGGGGCGGGCGCCGACGGGGGCCAGGACGGCAGCGCGCACGACGAGACTCCGGCCGAGGGCACCGCCGCGGCCGGGCAGGGCACCGGTGGCGGACGTCGGCGCGGCCGGCGGGCCTCCACGGACGCCTTCCTGGAGAGCGAGGTTCCGGGCGGGTCCGAGGGCGGCGGGCCGGAGGCGGCCGTACCGACCGGGCGGCGCCGCAGGCGGGCCGGGGCGGCCGAAGAGCTGCCGCAGGCAACCCTTCACGGGGCCCTGCCGGGCGCGGACGGCGAGGCTGCCACCGAGGCGTCCGGCGGGACCGGGCGACGGCGCGGGCGGTCCGCCGACGGCGGCTCCGGCGACGAGAACGGCAGTAACGGCAGTAACGGCAGCGGCGGCGGTACGGCGGCCGAAGGTGCCGTGGTGACCGCGGCCGAGCATGCCGCGGGAACCGCCGCGGCCGGTACGGGACTCGGCGGCGCCGTGCCGCCGCAGGGCGTGCCCGCCCCCACGGGACGGCGTGCCCGCCGCGACTCCGACGCACCGCAGGCCGCCCTGCCGCCCGCACTGCCCGCCGCCGGGCCGGGTGCGGAGCCCGTGCCGGCCGAGGGTGGCCAGCCGACCGGCCGGCGCCGTCGTGCGCTCGCCGCCGCGGCCGAGCGTGCCGCGGCCCAGGAGGCGGCCGGCCCGCGTCCGGTCTTCGCCCTGCCGCCCGCCGAGGCCGACCGCTCACCGCAGTCCGCGGACGCGGCGACGGGCATGGCGGCGGAGCTGCCGCAGGGGACCGGTCCGGCCGGTCAGACGGTGCCGGTGCCCGCGCAGCTGCCGGTGGCCGTCGAGCACGTCCCCGGTGAGGACGGACGGCACGACGCCGCACCGCTCGACCAGGCCCAGGACCACACCCCGCCGCAGCCGCATCCCACCAGCGCCCCGACCGGCCGACGCCGCCGGGCGGTTGCCCAGCCGACGGAGGTCGCGCAGCCGGTCGCCCCGCAGGGTCTGCCGACGCAGGCTCAGGCCACGGCTCCGGCCCCCGCCGGTCAGGCGACCCCGGTCCACGGCATCCCGGCGCAGGGCACGGCCGGGCAGGGCATCCCCGTCCCGGCCGCCGTCCCCCAGACCGCCGTACCTCCGGCCGCCGTGTCCGCGCAGGGCACCCCTGCCGAGGGCGTACCCGTGCCCCCGGCCGGACAGCCCACCCCGGCCGGGGGCACCCTGGGCGGCGCCCAGCCGCTGCCCGCGGAGGCCCAGGCGGCCCCGGCGGCGCAGGGCGTGCCGACTCCGGCCGCCGGTACCTCCGCGGCCACCGCCCCGCAGCAGTGGCCCGGTGCCGACGAGACCCCGGGCGCGGGCACCCCCGTACCCCCGGCCCCGCAGGCCGCGCACGCCCCCCAGGCGGGACCCGCCACCCCGGCGCCCGGCACCCCGCTCCCGCCGGAGCACGCCGGTGTCCAGCCGCCGCGGGCCGCTCAGCCGCTGCCCGCCGAGGCCGCCGCGGCAGCCGCGGCAGCCGCGATCGACCCGAACTCGACCCAGGGCCGCGCCATCAGCGTGCGGACGCTGGGGCAGGGTGTGCCGTTCGCGCGGCAGGCCGCGCAGGTGCAGCAGCCGACGGCGACCCCGCCCCCGCACGCGCCGAACGGTTCCGGCCGCCGCCGCAAGCTGGGCACGCCGCCCGACCCGGCCGGCCGCCCGGAGGCACAGCAGCAGCCGGAGCAGGAGGCCCGCCCGCATCCGCCGGCCGCGGTGCCGCCCGCGCAGCCGATGCCCGCACAGCCGTCCCTCGCCGGTCAGGCGCTGCTCGTCCCGGGCGCCCCTGGCACCGAGGGCGCCGGACGGTCGTACGCCATAGGCGCCCCGGACGTGAACGCCGCCGAGGGGCCCGAGCCGCTGGACGGTCCCGGCGGGGCCGTCGAGGTCGCGGACACCCCGCGCCCGCAGCCGATGGACGACGAGCTGCCCCCGGAGCCGCTGGACAACCCGCGCCGGCTGCTGGTGTGGCCCGCGCCGGACGTGACGACCCAGCAGGCGCTGAGCGACCGCGGATACCGGCCCGTCATCGTGCACTCGCGCGAGGAGGTCGACGCGCAGATCGCGGCCTTCCCCGCCGCGCTGTTCGTGGACCCGCTGACCGGGCCCATCACGCGTACGGCCCTGCAGTCGCTGCGTCAGGCGGCGGTCGCCGCCGAGGTCCCGGTGCTGGTCACGGCCGGGCTCGGGCAGGCGACGCGCGAGGCCGCGTACGGCGCCGATCCGGCCGTGCTCCTCAAGGCGCTGGCGCCGCGGGACAGCGAGCAGCACCCGCCGCGCGTCCTGCTCATCGAGGAGCACGCGGAGATCGCGCTGGCGCTGACCGCGACGCTGGAGCGGCGCGGGATGCAGGTGGCGCGGGCCGCGAACGACGCCGACGCGGCGACGCTGGCCGGGCAGTTCCGGCCGAACCTCGTCGTGATGGACCTGATGCAGGTGCACCGGCGGCAGGCCGGGATCGTGGACTGGCTGCGCGCGAACGGGCAGCTCAACCGCACCCCGCTGGTCGTCTACACCGCCGCCGTCGACCCCGCCGACCTGCCCCGGCTGGCCTCGGGCGAGACCGTGCTGTTCCTCGCCGAGCGGTCCACCAGCGCCGAGGTGCAGTCGCGGATCGTCGACCTGCTCGCACGCATCGGTACGAACTAGTACTCCAGCCGGGTACGAACTGGTACTCCAGCCGGACGGCTGGGGTACCAGGGCTCCGACCAGGGCCTGTTACTTGGCCACCAGCCTGCGGGCCGCCTCCTTGATCGAGGCCCGCAGGCGGGCGCGGTCGGTGTCCTCGGCGCCCGTGATGATGCGGCCCATCTGCGGTACGACGGCGATCCAGTTGGTCATGGCGACGATCAGGAACAGCAGGTCGCCGGGCGGGATCGCGTCCGTGACCACACCCCGGGCCTGGCCGTCCTCGATCGCGGCGACCTTGCGGGCGTAGTGGTCCTGGCGCTGTGCCTCGTCGGGCAGTTCGGCGGTGCCGTACTCGATGCCCTCCCAGAAGAGCAGGCGCAGCAGCTCGGGGTGGGCGGCGTGGTAGTCGAGGAGGTGGTCGACCCAGCCCTCGATGTCGTCGGGGTCGACGGGCACGGCGGCAGCCAGGTCGACCATGCACCTGCCGAGGACCTGGGTGAACAGTTCCGCCTTGTTGCCGAAGTAGGCGTAGATCAACTGCTTGTTGGCCTTGGCCGCGGCGGCGATGCGGTCGATGCGGGCGCCCGCGATGCCGTGCTGAGCGAACTCGGCGACCGCCGCGTCGAAGATGCGGGCCTTGGTGGCCTCGGGGTCCCTGACTGCTGCCATGGGGACAGGGTAGGACCCGGACGGCAAGTAACCAACTATTTGGTTGACAGCGATTCGGAGGGTGGCGCAGACTGTCCGGCAGACAAGCAACCAACCAGTTAGTTGGGAATGCTCAATGCCGCAGACATCCGTCACCGCCACACATGAGGTCCGTGGGGTACAGGGGACTCTTGAGGCCCCTGGGGTCCGGCCGTACGCCGGGACCCGCACGGGCCGAGACTCCGGCAACCCCGGCCTCCTCCTCGCCCTCATCGCGCTCTGCACCGCGGTCACCGCCGCGAACATCTATCTCGCCGCCCCGCTGCTCCCGCTGATCGCCCGCAGCTTCGGCGCGACGCCCTCCGGGGTGGCCTGGATCGCCTCGGTCGCCCAGTTCGGCTACGCGGCCGGCCTCCTCTTCTTCGCCCCGCTCGGCGACAGCCTTGACCGGCGGCGCCTGGTCGGCGTCCTCTCGCTGGTCGCCGCCGCCGCGCTCGCGGCCGGAGCCGCGGCGACCGGGACCACCGCGCTGGCCGCCGCCGTCCTGGTGGCCTCCGCGGCCACCGTCGTACCGCAGCTGCTGGTCCCACTGGTGGCCGCCCGCGCCCCCGCCGACCGGCGGGCCCGCCATGTCGCCGCCGTCATCGCCGGGCTGTTCGTCGGCATCGTCGCGGCCCGCGTCCTCGGCGGGCTGATCGGGCAGGCGTACGGCTGGCGGGTGGTCCTGGCCGGCGCCGCCGCCCTGACCGCGCTGCTGGGCCTGGCCACCGCCCGGGCCCTGCCCCGGGAGGACCGCCCGCGCCGCAGCGGCCCGCTGTTCGCCGGGCTGACCGCCCTGCCGGGCCTCGTCCGCCGCTCGCCCGACCTGTGGCGCGCCTGCGTCCGGCAGGCCGGGATGTACGGCGCGTGGAGCGCCCTGTGGACCTCGCTGACGCTGCTGCTGACCGGCCCCCGGTACGGCCTGTCGACCGCCACGGCCGGGCTGTTCGGCCTGTTCGGGCTGTCGGCGAGCGCGGTGGCGCCGCTCGCGGGCGGGCTCGTGGACCGCTTCGGCGCCGCGAAGGTGGCCCGCTCCGCCTACCTGCTCTCCGCCGTCTGCGTCCCGCTGTTCTGGCTCGGCGGGCACGCGCTCGCCGCGCTGTTCGCGGGCGCGGTCCTGCTCCACGCGGGCCTGGTCGCCTCCCTCATCGCCAACCAGACCCTCGCCCTCACCACCACCGACACCCCCGCGACCGCCAACACCGCCTATATGGTGGCGAGCTTCGCGGGCGGCGCCGTCGCCTCCGCCCTGGCCGGGCCGGCGTACGGCCACTGGGGGTGGAGCGGGGTGTGCGCGGTGGCCGGCGTGTGGCTGCTGCTGGGCTGGGCGAGCACGGCCGTGGGGGCGGGGCGCCGGGTACGGCGTTGAGTCCCGTACGGACGAGTCCCGTGCCGGATGAGTCCCCTACGGAGACGAGCGGAGCGCCCCGCCACGGTTGTGAGCGGGGCGCCCGTACGGCTGTGACCGTGCTTCAGAACGTGGTTCAGAAGGCGGCTCAGAGCGTGGTGATCTCCAGCTCGCCGTCCGCGTACTGCCGGCGCAGCACCTTCTTGTCGAACTTGCCCACGCTCGTCTTCGGGACCGACTCGACGATCGTCCAGCGCTCGGGGAGCTGCCACCTGGCGATGCGGCCCTCCTCGGCGAGGAAGGCGCGCAGGCTCAGGAAGTCGGCGCCGGCACCCTCCTTGAGGACGACCGTGGCCAGCGGGCGCTCGCCCCACTTCTCGTCCGGTACGGCGACCACGGCGGCCTCGGCGACGTCCGGGTGGGACATCAGCGCGTTCTCCAGCTCGACCGAGGAGATCCACTCGCCGCCGGACTTGATGACGTCCTTGGCGCGGTCGGTGAGGGTGAGGAAGCCGTCCGGGGAGATCGTGCCCACGTCGCCCGTCTTCAGCCAGCCGTCCTCGCTGAACTTGTCGTCGGGGCGCAGGGGTTCGGCGTCGGGGCCGTTGTAGTAGGCGCTCGCGATCCAGTTGCCGCGCACCTCCAGCTCGCCCGCCGACTCCCCGTCCCAGGGCAGGCGTTCGCCGTCGGGGCCGGTCAGCCGGGCCTCGACGCCGGCCGGGAAGCGGCCCTGGGTGAGGCGGTAGGCGAACTCCTCGTCGGTGCCGAGCGCGTGGGCCGGCGGACGGCACACCGTGCCGAGCGGGGAGGTCTCCGTCATGCCCCAGGCGTGGCGGACCCGCATGCCGAGCTCGTCGAAGGCCGTCATCAGGGAGGGCGGGCAGGCCGAGCCCCCGATGGTGACCTGGCCGAGGGAGGAGACGTCGCGGGGGCGGACGGTGAGCTCGCCGAGCAGGCCCTGCCAGATGGTGGGGACGGCCGCCGCGTGGGTCGGCTTCTCGGCCTCGATCATCTCGGCGAGCGGGGCGGGCTGCAGGAACCGGTCCGGCATCAGCAGGTTGACGCCGGTCATGAAGCTCGCGTGCGGCAGGCCCCAGGCGTTGACGTGGAACTGGGGGACCACGACAAGGGAGGTGTCCTGGTCGGTCAGCCCCATCGACTGGGTCATGTTGACCTGCATGGAGTGCAGGTAGATCGAGCGGTGGCTGTACACCACGCCCTTGGGGTCGCCGGTGGTGCCGGAGGTGTAACACATGGCGGCGGCCTGGCGTTCGTCCAGCTCCGGCCAGTCGAAGGTGGTCGGGCGGCCCGCGATCAGCTCCTCGTACTCGTGCACCTGCGCGGAGGCGCCGTCGAGGAGAGTGCGGTCACCGGGGCCCGAGACCACGATGTGCTCCACCGTGGCCATCTTGGGCAGCAGCGGCGCGAGCAGGGGGATCAGCGAGCCGTTGACGATGATCACGCGGTCGGCGGCGTGGTTGACGACCCAGACCAGCTGTTCGGCGGGCAGCCGCAGGTTGAGCGTGTGCAGGATCGAGCCGATGGACGGGATCGCGAAGTACGTCTCGACGTGCTCAGCGTTGTTCCACATCAGCGTTGCAACCCGATCATCCGGGAGGATGCCGAGCTCGTCCCGCAGGGCGTTCGCCAGCTGCACCGCGCGTGCCCCGGCCTCCGCGAAACTGCGCCGCTGCGGCTCGGCCTCCCCCGTCCAGGTGATGATCTGGGAGCGTCCGTGCACGGTCATTCCGTGCGTGAGGATGCGGGTGACGGTCAGCGGTACGTCCTGCATGGTGCTCAGCACGGCGTCCTCCCGGGGCGGCTCTGCCTACTCGGTGGTAAGGGGATGGGCTGATTCTGCGCGCATACCAAGCGGTATGTCACTAGGTCCGCACGATGCATCACGTCACGTACCGTTCGGGATGTCCGCAGGCCTCCCGGGAGCCGTGCGGGTCCTGCCCCGCCTCAGCGCGCCAGCCCCAGCTCGGGGTCCTCCCGCAGCTTGCCCAGCGCTCGGGACACCGCCGACTTCACCGTGCCCACCGACACCCCGAGCACCTCGGCGGTCTGGGCCTCACTGAGGTCCTCGTAGTACCGCAGGACGACCATCGCCCGCTGCCGTGCCGGGAGCTTCATGATCGCCCGCCACATCGCGTCGTGCAGCGCCTGCCGCTCGGCCGGGTCGTCCTCGCCGGGCACGGGCTCCGGCTCGGGCAGCTCGTCGCAGACGAACTCCTCCACCCGGCGCTTGCGCCACTGCGAGGTCCGCGTGTTCAGCAGCGCCCGGCGCACATAGCCGTCCAGCGCCCGGTAGTCCTCGATCCGCTCCCAGGCCAGGTACGTCTTCGCCAGCGCGGTCTGCAGCAGATCCTCGGCGTCGCACGGGTTCGCGGTGAGCGAGCGCGCGGTACGCAGCAGGACCGGCTGGCGGGCCCTCACATATGACGCGAACGACGGGTAGGACGGGGTCTGCCGCGCGGGTGCGGCGGCGGCCGAGGCGCTGGTGCAGACGAGTGTGGTCATGGCTCCACGCTAGGAGCGGCCCGCCGGCGGCGGATCGGCCGCAGGTCCCGAAGCGGAGTCCCCCTCAGGTTGTAGGGGTGGGGCCGGCTACACCTCCTGAAGGTGGACGGAGGGCCGGGCCGCCTCCGGGTTCCACCCCGAGGCGCCCCCGAGGAGGCTCAGCCGTCCGCCGCCAGGACCAGGCCGGACGTCGGCACCCCGGTACCGGCCGTCACCAGGGTCCGCGCCACCCCGCGTATCTGGTTCACCGCCGTGCCCCGCAGCTGCCGCACCGCCTCCGCCACCCCGTTCATCCCGTGCAGATACGCCTCCCCGAGCTGGCCCCCGTGCGTGTTGAGGGGCAGCCCCTCCGCGGCCACGAAGTCCGCCGCCTCCCCCTTTCCGCAGAACCCGAACTCCTCCAGCTGCATCAGCACGAACGGGGTGAAGTGGTCGTACAGGATCCCCACGTCGATGTCGGCCGGTCCGAGCCCGGAGGTGCGCCAGAGCTGGCGGGCCACCACGCCCATCTCCGGCAGACCCGCCAGGTCGTCCCGGTAGAAGCTGGTCATCTGCTCCTGGGCCCGGCCCGCGCCCTGCGCCGCCGCCGCGATCACCGCGGGCGGCTGCGGCAGGTCCCGGGCCCGCTCCAGGGAGGTGACCACCAGGGCCTGGCCGCCGTCGGTCTCCTGGCAGCAGTCCAGCAGTCTGAGCGGCTCCACGATCCAGCGGGACGCCGCGTGGTCGGCGAGGGTGATCGGCCGGCCGTGGAAGTACGCCGCCGGGTTGGTCGCCGCGTACCTGCGGTCCACCACGGCCACGTGCCCGAACACCTCCGGGGTCAGCCCGTACGTGTGCAGGTACCGCTGGGCCGCCATCGCCACCCAGGAGGCCGGGGTGAGCAGCCCGAACGGCAACGCCCAGCCGAGCGCCACGCCCTCCGCCGACGGCTCCCGGTGCCGCACGCCCGCGCCGAACCTGCGGCCCGAGCGCTCGTTGAAGGCGCGGTAGCAGACCACCACCTCGGCCAGGCCCGTCGCCACCGCGAGCGCCGCCTGCTGGACGGTCGCGCAGGCCGCTCCGCCGCCGTAGTGGACCCGGGAGAAGAACGACAGCTCGCCCATCCCGCAGGCCTGGGCCACCGTGATCTCGGGGCTCGTGTCCATCGTGAACGTCACCAGGCCGTCGACGTCCGCCGGGGTCAGCCCCGCGTCGTCCAGCGCGGCCCGCACCGCCTCCACCGCCAGCCGCAGCTCGCTGCGCCCGGAGTCCTTGGAGAACTCGGTGGCCCCGATCCCGACGACGGCGGCCCGCCCGCCGAGCGAGTCCTTGGTGCGCACGCTCATGACGCGCCTCCGTCGGGGAGAACGACCGTCACGGTGCCGGTGACATGCCGGCCGACGGCGTTGGCCCCGATCACCCGCACCGTCACCGTGTCCCCGTCGACCTCCTTGATCCGTCCCGTCAACACCATCGTGTCCCCCGGATGGTTGGGCGCGCCGAGCCGGATGCCGACCTTGCGGAGCACCGCCGTCGGGCCGAAGTGGTCCGTGACATATCTGCCGACGAGGCCGTTCGTCGTCAGGATGTTCATGAAGACGTCCGCAGACCCCTTCTGCCGGGCCAGTTCCGCGTCATGGTGCACGTCCTGGTAGTCGCGTGACGCGATCGCCCCGGCGACGATCAGCGTGCGCGTGACCGGGATCTCCAGCGGCGGCAGCTCGGCGCCCGCCCGCAGCGCCGCCGCCCTCCTCTCACTCCCCATCGGCGATCAACTCCCCCAGTTCCTGGAGCACTTCGCTCCCGCAGCCCAGATAGGCGTCCAGCTGCCTCCCCCACAGGAAGTGCCGGTGCACCGGATGACCGACATCGGCTCCCGCCCCGCCGTGCAGATGCTGACCGGTGTGGACGGCTCTCTGCCCGGCCTCGGACGCCCACCAGGCGGCGGTCAGCGCATGCGTGGCGTACGGCAGCCCCGCGTCGCGCCGCCAGGCGGCCTCGTACGCCGTCACCCGGATCGCCTCGGTGTCCAGGTGGGCGTCGGCGGCGCGGAGCTGGACGGCCTGCCGGGTGGCCAGCGGGCGCCCGAACTGCTCCCGGGTGTTCACATGCGCCACGGCCCGCGCCAGCGCTCCCGCGCACACCCCGGCCTGGAGCCCGGCGAAGGCGGTGCGGGCGGTGGCCAGGACATCGGCGTAGGCGCCGGTGCCCGGGCCGCCGAGGGGTTCCGCCGGTGACCGGTCGAGGGTGAGCCGCCCCGCCGACCAGGGGGCCGTCAGCTCGACCGGTGTGACCTCGGTGCCCTCGCCGAGCGGGGCCAGCCACAGCTGCCGGTCCGCGTCGGCGACGAGCACATGCGTGGCGTCGCGCAGCCAGGGGACGGCAGGGACGGTGCCGGTCAGCTCGCCCGGCGCGGCGGCCCGCACACCCCCCTGCGCCGGAAACGCCCCGCTCACCACCACCGAGCCGTCCTCGATGCCCGGCAACAGCCGCTCCCGCTGCTCCGGGGTGCCGTGCGCGGCGACCGCCAGCAGGCCGTACACGCACGTCGTCGCGTACGGCACCTGGGCCGTCGTACGCCCCTGTTCCTCCAGGAGCAGCACGAGCCCGAGCAGGCCCAGGTCCGCCGCCGCGCCGACCAGGCCCGCCCCGCACAGGGCCTTGAACAGCTCCGGGTCGCTGCCGCTGCCGGCGGCCGTGAGCCGCTCGTGGGTGGCGAGGTCGCCGAAGATCCGCGCGGCCAGGTCCCGGGCCTCGGCCTGGGCCTCGGTGGGCGTGAAGTCCATGTCAGCCCTCGCCTTCGACGACCCGGAAGACGGGAAGGACCAGCGCGCCGCCCTCGCCCCCGTCCCCGTCCCCGTCGTCGCCGTTGTCGTAGGTCCGGAACTCCACCCGCACCGGCAGGCCGATGCGCACCTTGTCGTACGGCACCCCCACCACGTTGCTCACCATCCGCACGCCCTCGGCGAGTTCGATCAGGCCGACCGCGTAAGGGGGCTCGAAGGCAGGGAAGGGCGGGTGGTGCATCACCACGTACGAGTGGACCGTGCCCGCGCCGCTCGCCTCGACCGTGTCCCAGTCCAGGCAGCCGCAGGCGTTGCAGCCGGGCAGCCAGGGGTGGCGCAGGGTGCCGCAGCCGGTGCAGCGCTGGATGAGGAGCCGCTGCTCGGCGACGCCCATCCAGAACCCGGCGTTGTCCCGGTTGACCACCGGCCGGGGACGCCGGGCCCGGGTTCCGGGCTGGACCTTGGGTTCCCGGTGGGCCGGCGATCCGGCACGGGCCGGGGCGTACTTGAGGATGCGGAAGCGGTGCGTGCCGACAAGCTCGCCGTCCACCCGTACGTCCATGCAGGTCGTGACAAAGTACCCCGTGCCCAGCTTCGTCGTCTTGCGGTCGGAGACGGACTCGATCACCGCGTCGAAGGTGACCTCGTCGCCCGGCCGCAGGGGCCGCAGATACTCCTGCTCGCAGTCGGTGGCCACCACGGACGTACAGCCCGACTCGTCCAGCAGGCCGAGGAGTTCGTCATAGGCGTCCGTGCGGCCCTCGTGGCCCGAGAGGCCGCCCATCGTCCACACCTGGAGCATGGTGGGCGGGGCGACGGCGTCCGGACCCGCGTACGCCGGGTTGGTGTCGCCCAGCGCCTCGCACCAGTGCCGGATCATGGGCGCGTTGACCGGGTCCTTGCCCACCCCGGCGACGACGGCCGGCCGCCCTTCGAACGTCTTGAGCCGCACCTCCAGCCCGTCCGGCTCCATCCCGGGGACGCTCACCGCCGCCCCCTCGCCAGCCCGAGCCGCATCGTCGCGACGATCTCCCGCTGCACCTCGCTCACCCCGCCCCCGAACGTGTTGATCTGTGCCGCCCTGTTCAGCCGCTCCAGCTCGCCGTCCCCGAACGCCCCCGGCGAACCGGAGCGGATCAGTGCCGCGTCTCCGGCGATCTCCTGACACATGCGATACGTCGCGACAGCCGATTCCGTTCCCGCGACTTTCACCGCGCTGGCGTCTCCCGGGGCTGTCCGACCGGCCGCCACATCTCCCACCAGACGCCAGTTGAGCAGGCGCGATGCCGCCAGACGGGCATGGGCTTCGGCCGCCCGAAACCGCACCCACGGCTCGTCAATGCGGCGCCTGCCCGTCACCGGATCGGGGTTACGGGCGGCGGCGAGCGCGGCGGCGTGGAACTCCTCGGCCTGCATCCCGGTCGCGGCGAGGGCGACCCGCTCGTGGTTGAGCTGGGTGGTGATGAGGGACCAGCCCCCGTTCTCCGCGCCGACCAGGTTCCCGGCGGGGACGCGGACGCCGTCGTAGTAGGTGGCCGTCGTCGTCTGCCCGCCGACCGTCCCGATCGGCGTCCAGGAGAACCCGGGGGCTTCGGTCGGCACGAGGATGACGGAGATGCCCTGGTGCTTGGGCGCGTCCGGGGCGGTGCGGCAGGCCAGCCAGATCCAGTCGGCGTGCTGGGCGCCCGAGGTGAAGATCTTCTGCCCGTCGATCCGCCACCCGTCGCCCTCCCGTACGGCCCGGGTCCGCAGCGCGGCGAGGTCGGTGCCGGCGCCGGGCTCGCTGTAGCCGATCGCGAAGACCAACTCGCCGCTGAGGATGCGGGGCAGGAAGCGGGCCTTCTGCTCCTCGCTGCCGTACCTCATGAGCGTGGGTCCGACGGTGTTGAGCGTGACCATCGAGACGGGGGCGCCCGCCCTGTAGGCCTCGTCGAAGAACACGAACTGCTCGTCGGCACCGCGCCCCTGGCCGCCGTACTCGACCGGCCAGCCCAGCCCCAGCCAGCCGTCGGCGCCGATACGGCGCAACAGGGCCCGCCCGTCGTCGTGTCCACGTCCTTGGTACATCAAGGACCGGAAGTAGGCGCGGAGTTCGGCGCGCAGGCGCTGCTGCCGTTCGGTGGGAGCGAGGTGCACGACGGGCCCTCCCGGCCTCGCGGACCTGACGGAAACAGTTTCTGACTGTCCGTCAGATCCTTGCGAGTGTCAAGGCGGGCCGCCCTGTCAAGGTGGGCCGCCTCGGACTCCACGGCCCGGGAAACGCCTGCGCGGCGGCGCCGAAGCACCGCCGCGCAGTCGCCTTGCGACCCCGGAGCACACCCCACGAGGGCCCTCCCCACGAGGGACCTCAGCCGAGGCTCACCACCACAGGTGGGTGAAGTTGATGGCGACGTTGTCGTTGCCCTGCTGGATGGCCGTCCAGGCAGAGCCCTTCACCTGAGCCGTGTTGCTCTGGTTCGAGGCGCCGGAGCCGACCGCGTTCTGCTGGGTGGTGGACGAGTTGCCGTTGTTGTTGTGACCGACCCCGCTGCCGATGATGCTCGACACGCCCGCGTTCGATCCGTCGTCCGCGAAGGCACCGTTGTCCGCGGCTGCGACACCGGCGAAGAGGGCGGCTGCGAGCGGGAGAGCGGAAACGGCGGCGAGAACGCGGGCGGTACGGATGCTTGCCATGTTTGTTCCTCCAGAACCAGCACTCGGGCCCTTAGGCCGGAAGTACGTGAACTACGGCTTACGCCAAGGCAGTTGGCCGACCGCCTGGACTGTTTTGGACGACGTCGCGAGTCCAGAGTTGCCCACCGGATCCCCGGCGAACCCCCCGGGAAGCCCCGATTAGCACGCAAGCGTGATGACAAGTCGCTAAACCCCCAACGCCCCTTTTAATCCCTTCACGCCCCAACAGGGGATGAGGCGGACTTTTAATCCCAAGCGCCACAAGAGGTGAACCGTTCCGTCACCGTTCCGGCCGGCGCCCCCGCCCCCCCGGCGCGTCGACACCGGCCCCCTTCCCATTTTCGAACGTGCGTACGAAACTGAAGGCATGGCCACCACCGACCGGCAGGCCACGACGCTGGCCCTCGCACACGCCCTGTCAGCCGCCGAACGCGGACTGGCCGTCATCCCCCTGTCCCGGACAAAGCTCCCGGCCCTGCGCTCCCCCCACCGCGACGACCCCGGCACGGCACGGCCGCCCTGCCGCGGCGAATGCGGTCGCTTCGGCCACGGCGTGTACGACGCCTCGGCCGACCCGGTCCGCATCCGCGAACTCTTCGCCGCCGCCCCTTGGGCCACCGGCTACGGCATCGCCTGCGGGCTGCCCCCGCACCACCTGATCGGCGTCGACCTCGACACCAAGTCGGCCACGGACTCCTCGGTCGCCCTGCGCGAACTGGCCCTGCGGCACCTGTTCACGATCCCCGAGACGGTCGTCGTCCTCACCCCGAGCGGTGGCCGCCACCTGTGGCTGACCGGCCCGCCGGACGTCGTCGTCCCCAACTCGGCCGGCCGGCTCGCTCCCGGCATCGACATCCGGGGCGCCGGCGGCTACCTCGTCGGCCCCGGCTCCCGCACCGACCACGGCGTCTACGCCACCGCCCCGGGCACCGCGCACCTGCCCCCGGCACCGTGCCCGCCGGCCCTCCTGCGCCTGCTCCTGCCGCCGCCACGCACCCCGCACCGGACATCCCCACCGACGCCCACACCGACGCCGCCCGGCGACCACGGCCGGGGCCTGGTCCACTTCGTCCTGACCGCGCACGAGGGCCAGCGCAACACCCGCCTGTTCTGGGCGGCGTGCCGCGCCTACGAGAACGGCATCGGCCCGGCCCTGCTCACCCCGCTGATCGAGGCGGCCCTCAACACCGGCCTGACGGAACGCGAGGCACGGGCGACGATCGCGTCGGCGGCCAGGATGACAGGGCACCGCCCGTGAGAGGACCGGTCCTCAAG
Source organism: Streptomyces sp. NPDC002676 (assembly GCF_053592455.1). Taxonomy (NCBI): domain Bacteria; kingdom Bacillati; phylum Actinomycetota; class Actinomycetes; order Kitasatosporales; family Streptomycetaceae; genus Streptomyces; species Streptomyces sp. NPDC002676. Next base: position 18,023 of record NZ_JBSFVT010000003.1, read on the forward strand.
TCTTCGAACGCTGCTGCGCGTGCGCCCCTCTCCGGACGCCCTGCCTGGAGGAAACCTGGCCGACGAGTTCCCAGAAGCACACCAGGGACGTGACCGGTGGAATTCCGAGCGTCACGAACGCCAGCATGGAGCGGGACGAGTGGCTGACGCACAGGGCCACCGCCATGGCCGAGGTGGCGAGGAGGACACCCCAGGACCGGTTCGCGGGCTGGTGCTGAACGGTCGCCCGGAGAATCGAGAGAGCCGCGACGAACCACGGACCGTACACCGTGAGCGGCCACCATTGGGCCAGATTCGGGGGCAGTACGAACTCGGCGATCGTGCGGAGCTGGCCATAGGTATAGGTGATGGACCAAGCCATCAGACACGCCGCACACGCCGAGATAATGGCGAACAGGACCGTCACCTGGGTGATGCGCTGATCACCCTTGAGGACGTGCGATTTCGACCGCATACGCCGCCGGTCGCTTCTGCGGAGCGGTTGGTCCACCGGGGCGGGAGGCGGGTTCGGGCCCGACACCGTGGACAGCATCTGGGTGAGTTCCTCATCCAGGTTCTGGCGGCTCAGCGTGGCGTCCAGCATCGCGTCGTCCCAGGGCTGCTGGGCGGGGAAGGGGACACTTTCGTAGGGGTGCAGTGTCCCGTACTCAGTCGTCAGAGGGTGTTGCGGGCTGTAGAAGTTCGCTCGGTCGTTGTACCAGTCCATCTGTTTCTTCCATGCCCTTTTCAGATCGTTCCGTCCAGAGCACGGAACCCGGACGGCCGCGCCGGTACACGTTCGGTTCTCATCGCCCTGATCTCGTTCAGAAAATCATCCGATAAGTTGGAAATGCTTCCGCTGTTAGTCAACCCATATGAGTTGCCGATCAACAGAAGAATCCTTTCTCCGTACCTGGTCTGCCTAACGAAGGTTCTCAGAGAAGAGGCTGTACGGCGATTGGGTGATCGGCCCACACGAACGAATTAAACGGGATGTCGTTCAAACGCTTGAACGGCAGACATGTCGGACCGAGGCGAGACGGGCCTCATGGAGAAGCAGAAGAAGAAATAGGAAAAGCAGAAGGGATGCCCCTCGGTGAGGGACACCCCTTCTGATCAACGTGCACGCGGAGGCGGTGGGATTTGAACCCACGGTGACATCGCTGCCACGACGGTTTTCAAGACCGTTCCCTTCGGCCGCTCGGGCACACCTCCCGGCGCCTGCCTGTGATCGGCAGGGCGGGGTACAGCGTACCGGCCGCACGGCGGAACGTGAGGGGGGCGCCTCCTCCCGAGAGAGGCGCCCCGGCGCTCACGCGCGCGCGGCGGGTCAGTTGTCGCCCTGGCGGGAGCCCAGGACGAGGTCCACCGTGTGCTCCTGGCCGCCCCGCTTGTAGGTGATCGTGACCTTGTCGCCCGGCTTGTGGGTCCAGATGTCGCCGATCAGAGTCGGGCCGCTGTCGACCACCATGTCGTCCAGCTTGGTGATGACGTCACCGGGCTTGAGGCCCGCCTTGGCGGCCGGGCCGCCCGCCTCGACCGGGGAAGAGCCGCCCGCGCCCTGGTCGGTGATCTTCGCGCCGTCGGTGGACTCCTCCAGGGAGACGGACGCACCGATCCTGGCGTACACCGGCTTGCCGGTCTTGATCAGCTGCTGGGCGACGTACTTGGCCTGGTTGACCGGGATGGCGAAGCCCAGGCCGATCGAGCCGGACTGGCCGGAGCCTCCGAAGCCGCCGCTGCTGGTCGACTGGATCGCGGAGTTGATGCCGATCACCGCGCCGGCGGCGTCCAGCAGCGGGCCGCCGGAGTTGCCGGGGTTGATGGACGCGTCGGTCTGCAGGGCGCTCATGTACGAGGCCTTGCTGCTGGCGCTGCCGTCACTGGAGGCCACCGGGCGGTTCTTGGCGCTGATGATGCCCGTCGTGACCGTGTTGGACAGGCCGAACGGGGCACCGATGGCGATGGTCTCGTCGCCGACGGCCACCTTGTCGGAGTCGCCGAGGGCGAGGGGCTTCAGGTCGGACGGCGCGTTCTTGAGCTTGATGACGGCGACGTCGTAGCCCTGCGCGTGGCCGACGATCTCGGCGTCGTACTTCTTGCCGTTGGGGAAGGTGGCCGTGAGCTTGCCACCGTTCACCGCGTCGGCCACCACATGGTTGTTGGTGACGATGTGGCCCTGGGTGTCGAAGACGAACCCGGTGCCGGTGCCGCCCTCGCCGCTGGTGCTCTCCGCCTCGATGGTGACCGTGCTGGGCAGCGCCCTGGCGGCGACGCCCGCGATCGTGCCGGGGGCGCGCTTGACCTGGGTGGCGCTGCCGTCGGAGGCGGAGACGGTGGTGGAGCCGTTGTTGTCGTTGTCCTTGGCCAGCGTGTAGCCGAGGCCACCGCCCAGGCCGCCCGCGACCAGCGCCGCCACCAGGACCGCGGCGACCAGTCCGCCGCGCCCGTTGCGGGGCCCCGGCGCGGGCTGCTGGTACGACGCTCCCCAGCCGGCCCCCGCACCGCCGTCGCCGGCCCCACCGGCTCCGGCACCGTGGGCGCCGTAAGCGCCCGCGCCGCCGTCGCCGTACGCGGGCGTGGCCGACGAGGGAGGAGGCGGCCAGGAGCCGTCAGGAGCGGCGGGGGAGGGCGGCTGGGCGCCCTCGGCGGGGGTGTCCTGGGCCTGCGTGGCGGGCACCGGCGGGAGCGGAGCCGTCGGCGCGTTCCCGTCGGGCGCGGCGCCCTGCGGGGAAGCAGCGGGAGTTGCCACCGGCACGGGAGGTGCGGACGGGGCCTGAGGTACCGCGTTGCCCTCGTTCTCGGTGCTCACAGCTCTTCTCCTCGATCCACGGCTGTTGCTCGATCCACGGCTGTTGTATGCAGTCAGCTTTTCCCACGGGCCGTCAGAGCACCATAAGCCGTGGCTGTGGGTTCACGACCACTCTTTACAAGGGACATTTCTGTCAAAACTTACATACACGAGCAGGGTGCTCGCCCTCGTTCACCCCACGGACGTGCTTACGCCACCCCGCGTACGTCTCGACGGTGGCACCATGACGCAGTGACACACGCACCACAGCGCTCCATCCAGGTCGTCGCCCATCGGGGAGCCTCCGAAGATGCCCCCGAGCACACCCTGGCCGCCTACAGGAAGGCGATCGAGGACGGCGCGGACGCCCTGGAGTGCGATGTACGGCTGACCGCCGACGGCCACCTGGTCTGCGTCCACGACCGGCGGGTGAACCGCACCTCCAACGGCCGCGGCGCCGTCTCCGCGCTGGAGCTGGCCGAACTCGCCGCCCTGGACTTCGGCTCCTGGAAGACTCGCGAGCTTTGGCGCGGACGGGACGAGGAGCCCGACTGGGTGCAGCGGCCCGAGGACCGCGGCGACACCTCCGTGCTCACCCTGGAGCGCCTGCTGGAGCTGGTCTCGGACGCCGGGCGGCGGGTGGAACTGGCCATCGAGACCAAGCACCCCACGCGCTGGGCGGGCCAGGTCGAGGAGCGGCTGCTGGCACTGCTGAAGCGATTCGGCCTGGACGCGCCGGCCGGCGCCGCCGAGTCCCCGGTCCGGGTCATGAGCTTCTCCGCCCGCTCCCTGCACCGCGTCCGGGCCGCCGCCCCGACCCTGCCGACGGTCTACCTGGTGCAGTGGCTCTCGCCCCGGCTGCGCGACGGGCGCCTGCCCGGGGACGTGCGGATCGCGGGCCCCTCCATCCGCATCGTGCGCAACCACCCCACCTACATCGAGCGGCTGAAAAGCGCCGGTCACCAGGTCCACGTGTGGACCGTGAACGAGCCCGAGGACGTCGACCTCTGCGTCGAACTGGGCATCGACGCCATCATCACCAACCGCCCGCGCGCGGTGCTGCGCCAGCTCGGCCGCTGAGCCGGCCACGCCCGTGAGCAGCCCAAGAGTCGGGTAAAGACGGGCCCGCACCCCTTGACCCGGGCACGCGGCTCCTGGATGCTCCCTTCTCGGCCAGACCACCGAAATCAAGCCACACGACCAGAGACCCGTCACGGGGAGTGCTCCGGCGCGTTCGCTCCGTATGTAGTCGTTACGAATGCGTCACCGGAACAGGATTGGCCGGTTTCCGGTACAGGCCAATGGGGCATCCACACCGTGGCGTGGGGCAAAGGAGGTCTCGGGGGTGGCGTTGGTGGTGGCACAGGAGGTGCCCACGTCGTCGAGCATGGCCGTTCCCCATGGCCCTGCGGGCGTGGGGAAGGCGAGACACCGAATGCGTGCGCAACTGCGCAGCGGGGGTGTATCCGAATCGGTCATCGACGACGCCGTATTGATTCTTTCCGAACTGTTGAGCAACGCCTGCAAACACGGGCGGCCACTGGGCGACGTGTCGGCCGGTGACGGCGACGTCCGCGCGGCATGGCGGGTGGACCCGCGGGGGCGGCTCATCGTGGAGGTGACGGACGGCGGCGGCCCGACCCGCCCGGCTCCGGCCACCCCTTCGGTGACCGCGCACGGCGGCCGGGGGCTGAACATCATCACGGCCCTCGCCGACGACTGGGGAGTACGGGACGAGATCCAGGGCGAGGTGACGGTCTGGGTCGTGGTCCACGCGGACGTTCATGATCCGGATGCCGGGTGCCACGGCGGGGATTTCGCTACGCGCGTCGCGGCCTCCGCGGTACCGGCCCTGGCCGAACTGGACTTCGCGGACGCGTTCGAGGACCTGGACTGACTTCTCCGGTGCCCGCCGGACTCCTGCCGGACTGCCGGGGACCCACGTGTCCGTTGTCCGCAGGTTCCCGTCGGCCACGGCTCGAACGGCTAGGCTCCCGCCCGTACCAGACGAGCCGTAACCGGGAGACCCAACCATGGCCAAGAAGCGACCCCAGACGAAGGCCAAGCCGCAGATCACGGACGGGGCCCGCGCCGTAGGCGCTGATGGACAGGTTCCGGTTGTCGGCGCCCGTGAGCCCTGCCCCTGCGGCAGCGGCCGGCGCTACAAGGCGTGTCACGGCCGGGCCGCCGCGCACGCCGCGACCGAGCTGGTGCACCGCCCGTTCGAGGGGCTGCCGGGCGAGTGCGACTGGGTGGCGCTGCGGGAACTGGTCCCGGCCGCCACGGTCGAACTGCCCCTCAAGGACGGCCTGCCCGAGGGCGTCCCGTCGGTCGTGCTCGCCACCGTGCTGCCGATGGCCTGGCCGGCGCTGCGCCGGGACGACGGCTCGGTGCTGCTCGGCCTCCAGAACGACACCGCGTCCGGCGACATCAGCCGCGACCTCGCCGACACCCTGCTGCGCGCGCTGGAGGCCGAGCCCGGCACCCCGGTACAGGGCCGCCGCGCCCCCGCCGACGGTCCGCGGCTGCAGGATCTGCTCGACCCTGAAGGCGCGTTCGAGCCAGTTGTGCACAGCGGCTTCGAATTCTGGGTGCCGGACGCGGAGAACGCCGCCCCGGAGGTGGCCGCGTCCCTGGAGCGGGCCAACGCCGCCGCCATCCCGACCGCGAAGCTGACCGGCGTGGACGCGGCCTACTGGTGCCAGACCCCGGAGAAGAACCACCTGCGCTGGGTCATGCCGCATCCGGAGGAGCAGCTTCTGGACGCTCTCGCGCGGCTGCACGCGGCGGGCCGCTCCAGCCTCGGCGAGGGCACCCGGCTCGTGGGCTCCTTCCGTGCTCACGGCCTCACCGTGCCGGTCTGGGACCTGCCGAGCGGGGTCGGTGCCGAGGACATCGAGAAGCCGGCCGCCGAATTCGCCGAGCGCCTCGCCGCCGCCCTCGCGGTGCGGGAGCCGCTCACGACCGACGAGCGCCGGGCGCGCGGCGGGCTGACCAACCGGCAGGTCACGCTCAGCTGATGCCCCGCGCGCGCGTGTCATGGCTGACTGGCCGGTCAGCCATGACGGCAGCGGGCCGAAACACGTGACTCCCGTCACAACTTCCCGTCTCGACAGGGAAATCGGTGTCCGAATAGCCGAGATCGAATTTGCGAACCGCCGATCTCTTGTTACCGTTCCAGTAGCCCGGTTGCTGGTGCATCCCCCGTCGCCAGCAACCGGGTCTTTCCATGTCCGCGTGCGGTGTACAGCGCCCCGCGAAGCGTCAGTTCCCCTCCGGGCTCCCCGCCGCACTTCCGGCCGAACTCCCGCCCGCCTCTTCGGAGTTGCTCAGGTTGCTCGCCGAGCGCAGCAGCAGCGGGCCGTCGGCCCCGGGGGCGGCGAACTCGGCGACGGCCGAGTAGGCGTCCGGCGCGCCCCGGCTGTGCTCCCGGGGCGTCTCACAGGTGCCGGGCTCGTCGTCGGCACCCGTGGCACAGCGCGTCTGCACGCTGTGGCCGCCCGGACCCATCAGGCTCAGCACGGAGTCCACCGACCTGCCGGTGGCGTTGCGGTAGTACGTGCGCGCCCAGGTGTCCTCGCCCTGGGTCAGGACGCAGGTCTGCGCCTCGACCCCGTCCGGGGAGGTGAGTTCGGGACCGCAGCGGGCGGCGGTGGCCACGCCCAGGCCGAGCAGCAGCGGGGCCCGACGGGGGGCGGCGGGGTGGGCCTTGGCGTCGATGCCGTGCGGGGACGTCCGTACGTCCGCCCGCCCGGTGTCGCCCACCTGCCCGGCGGACGCCACGGCCCAGGGCAGGGCGACGACCGCCGCGACGGTACCCATGAGGCCCAGCAGACGCAGTCTCCGGGGATCGAGCCCCTGACGCCCGCCGGGGTCGGGCCCGCCGCGCCCGCGGGAGTCGGACCCGCCACGTCCGTGGGGGTCGGGCCCGCCGCGCGGCGCCCGTCGCGTGCCGTGTCCACCGGCGATTCGCAGCATGAGCGGAAGATAACGACCGCGGGCGGCCCGCCGGCCCCGCCCGCGCCGGGCACGCCTACAACTCGGGCGCGCTCACACCCGTACGAGTGAGGGCGGCGACCGCGGCGTCCACCACGGCCTCCACGTCCGGCACCCAGGGCGAGGCCGAGCCGGGCAGCGGGGCGCGCACCCAGCGGACGGCGCCCTGGCCGGTCTCGGAAGGGGGCAGCGCGAGGTAGCCGCCCTCGCCGTGGAAGCGCAGGGAGCCGGGCACGAAGTCCTGGGCGTACAGCAGTTCGCCCAACTGCTCCATGGAGTAAGGCTTGACGAGCAGCGCCCAGCGGGCCGGCGCGGCGACCACCGGGCCGAGGCGCATGCCCCGGCGGTCGAGCAGGTCGAGGGCGCGGGCCGCGGCGGGTGCCGGCAGGCTGACCGCGCAGGGCGCCTTGCCTCCGGTGGCCAGGACGATCGGCGCGCCCGGCCGGTTGGTCCACCACCAGCGCACCATGCGCGCGTCGGTGGTGGCGGCGAGCAGGCCGGGGTCGAAGGGGTGCGCACCGGGCACCGGGCAGTCCGGGTCCGGACAGCCGCAGCGCGCCCGGCCCTGCGGGTCCGGGGCCACGCCCGGGAGCACGGGCCACTTCCATTGGGTCGCGAAGGTCAGGGCCGCGCTGATCAGCTCAGGCCTCCCGTCGTTCCGCCTGGACAGGAGCCTGCGTCGCCTTCCGAGGATCTCGCGCATGAGCGCTCGTTCCTTTCCGTTGCACCGCTGGCAACACCGTGGACCACATCACACCATGTGTCGATCACTTCACTGTGCGTACCTGTTGGCGCATCACGCCCCTGTGCATGACAGGGGGAACCCCAAGGGGTCGAGCGTTGGTCGCGTCCGCGTCCATAGTGCGTCTATCAAAAGCACGGCTGCGGCGCGGGGGTGGCGAAGTCTGGCGTTTTGCCGTCGCGCGTATTTCTCTCCGCCTCCGCCACGGGAGGATGGGGCTCGGCCGTCGGTGGCTATGACGCCCGGGTCCGTCGCCAGGTTCCGGGTGGCCCCCAACCACCCCTGGCCTTCTCCGAGTACGTACCCATCACGACCGCTGTGACGCTCCGTCGAACAAGCCCAGTCGACCGCAATGGACCGATACCTAAGGCAGTTTTAAGCCAACTTGGCAGTAAGGCAAGGGGTTCGAGAGAAACCCCCGGAAGACCAGCGGAAGACCCACGGACACCAGGAATCCCGGCAGGACAATGCTGGACATCCCCTCACGAGTGCGTGTACATGTGGAGACACTGCTAGCGGCGCAGAATGACATGGGGGTTTGCGATGCTTTTGAGCAATACGCACCGGTCTGAAAGCCGGACGCCATGAACGCCCCGCACCCTCCGAAAGTGGCCGGAATCGATCCAACGGTCCCCACCCCCGCACACACTGTCGCGCCCACCCCCCTCGCCCCGGACGCCGGCCCCGTCGCGCGCACCTCCCCCGTCCCGGCCCCGGGCGCCCCCGCCCCCGGCGCCCTCCTCCAGGACCGGCTGGCCGGCTGGGTCTCGGACCTCACGACCCTCCACGAACTCACCGAACGCCTCTCCCGCACGGACGCGCTGGAGCCCGCCCTCCAGGAGCTGCTGCGCGCAGGAGCCGCCCTCGTCGGCGCCCGCCGCGGCCTCGTCGTCCTGGAGCCCGCCGACGGGCAGGGCCCCCGCACCACCCTCGGCCTCGGCCTCGGCCGCGCCGACCTCGGCCACCTGGAGACCGTCCCGCGCGGCTCCCTGCCGTACGACACCCGCGGCGCCGCCGAGCTCGTCCACCCCGACCTGCTCGCCGAGGACGGCCTCGACCCCCGCCACCGCGAGGTGGCCGCCCGCCTCGGCTACGCCGCCAGCTACGCCCTCCCCCTGTCCACCGACTCCGCCGGCCGCCTGGGCGCCGCCGTCTGGCTCTACGACGAGCCCGCCGAGCCCCACGAGCGCCGGCGCCACCTCGCCGGCCTCTACGTCCGCCACGCCGCCGAACACCTCGCCCGGCTCGTGGAAGTGGAGCGCACGCGCACGTGCATGGCGACCATCGCCGAGGAACTGCTGCCCTCCCGGCTCCCGCGCGTGGCCGGCGTCCAGCTCGCCGCCCGGCACCGCACCGGCCCGCGCGGCGGCGGCGACTGGTACGACGCGCTGCCGCTGCCCGACGCCGCCCTCGGCCTCTCCGTCGGCTCCGTCACCGGCTCGGGGCCGAGCGCGGTCGCCGCCATGGGCCGGCTGCGCGCCTCCCTCAGGGCGTACGCGGTGATGGAGGGCGAGGACCCGGTCGCCGTCCTGTCCGATCTGGAGCTGCTGCTGCGGCTGACCGAGCCCGCCCGCTCGGCGACCGCCCTGTTCGCCTACTGCGAGCCCGCCGTGCGCAAGGTCACGCTGGCCGGCGCCGGACACAGCCCGCCGCTGCTCATCGGCGAGCGGCGCACCGAGTTCGCCGAGACGTCCGTCTCCGCGCCGCTCGGCATGCTCGCCTGCTGGGAGGCGCCCAGCGTGGAGATCCAGGCGGAGGCGGGAGAGACGGTTCTGCTCTACACCGACGGGCTGCTGCACCGCACCAACGACCCCATGGACCGCGCCTTCGCCCGGCTGCACGCGGCAGCCGCCGGCGCGCCCCGCGCGGTGCGCCACGACCCCGGAGCCCTCGCCGACCACGTCCTGCGCACCGTCCTGCCGGACGGTCTGGACACGGCCGACAGCGAGGAGGACGTGGTCCTGCTGGCGGCCCGCTTCGACTGACCGCCGGCCCTCGGACGGCTGGCATGACCGGGCATAACAGGTCATCCACCCCCGGGTCCACTCCGGTACGACCGTACGATGATGGGGGTCCCCGCTCGGCCACAAGCAGGAGCGCCGCGGGCCCCGGGGGAGATCACAAGGCGTATCGAGGAGGATCACGTGTCCGACGAGCTCAACCCGGCTGTGCCCGACTCTGCTACCGCAGAGGGCCCCGAGACCGAGTCCGACGAGCCCATCAAGCCGCGGAAGAACGGCCTGTACCCGGGCGTCTCCGACGAGCTGGCCGACAACATGAAGTCCGGCTGGGCCGACACCGAGCTGCGTGACCTGAAGCCGGTCGAGCAGGCCGCCGAGACCGCGCGCCGCCGCGCGGTGCTCTCCGCCCGCTTCCCGGGCGAGCGCATCGTCGTCCCCGCGGGCAACCTGAAGACCCGCTCGAACGACACCGAGTACTCCTTCCGCGCGTCCGTCGAGTACGCCTACCTCACCGGCAACCAGACCGAGGACGGCGTACTGGTCCTGGAGCCGAAGGGTGACGGCCACGAGGAGACGATCTACCTCCTGCCGCGCTCCAACCGTGAGAACGGCGAGTTCTGGCTCTCCGGCCAGGGCGAGCTGTGGGTCGGCCGCCGACACTCCCTCACCGAGTCCGAGGCGCTCTACGGCATCCCGGCCGCCGACGTGCGCGAGCTGGCGGAGAAGCTGAAGGAGGCCACCGGCCCGGTCCGCGTGGTGCGCGGCTACGACGCCGGCATCGAGGCCGCGCTGACCGACAAGGTCACCGCCGAGCGCGACGAGGAGCTGCGCGTCTTCCTCTCCGAGGCCCGGCTGATCAAGGACGACTTCGAGATCCGCGAGCTGCAGAAGGCCGTCGACTCGACCGTCCGCGGCTTCGAGGACGTCGTGAAGGTCCTCGACAAGGCCGAGGCGACCAGCGAGCGCTACATCGAGGGCACGTTCTTCCTCCGCGCGCGCGTGGAGGGCAACGACGTCGGCTACGGCTCCATCTGCGCGGCCGGCCCGCACGCCTGCACGCTGCACTGGGTGCGCAACGACGGCCCGGTCCGCTCCGGCGACCTGCTCCTGCTGGACGCGGGCGTGGAGACCCACACGCTGTACACGGCCGACGTCACGCGCACGCTGCCGATCAACGGCACGTACAGCGAGATCCAGAAGAAGGTCTACGACGCGGTGTACGAGGCCCAGGAGGCCGGTATCGCGGCCGTGAAGCCGGGCGCCAAGTACCGCGACTTCCACGACGCCGCGCAGCGCGTACTCGCCGAGAAGCTCGTCGAGTGGGGCCTGGTCGAGGGCCCCGTCGAGCGCGTCCTGGAGCTGGGCCTGCAGCGCCGCTGGACCCTGCACGGCACCGGCCACATGCTCGGCATGGACGTCCACGACTGCGCCGCCGCGCGGACCGAGACGTACGTGGACGGCACGCTGGAGCCCGGCATGGTGCTCACCGTCGAGCCGGGCCTGTACTTCCAGGCCGACGACCTCACGGTCCCCGAGGAGTACCGCGGCGTCGGCGTCCGCATCGAGGACGACATCCTCGTCACCGAGGACGGCAACCGGAACCTGAGCGCCGGACTGCCGCGACGCTCGGACGAGGTCGAGGCGTGGATGGCGTCTTTGAAGGGCTGACGTCACACTGAATGGCCGGGTACCGGTGGGTACCCGGCCATTTTCTTGTGCGCGTGGTCCATGGCCGCGGGCAGTTCATGGCTGAAGGGCTGTGGAGGGGGATCGTGAGCGACTTCTGGTCCGGCATCGGTGTCGACCTGCACCTGGAGCCCGACGCGACGGCGGGGCGGCGAGCGGGCCTGGAGAAGGCGCTCCGGGACGCCGTACGGGACGGACGGCTGGCGCCCGGAACACGGCTCCCGGCCACCCGGAAGCTCTCCGCCGAACTCGGCATCTCGCGCGGCACGGCCAAGGCCGCCTACGACCAACTCGTCGCCGAGGGATACCTGGTGGCACGGCAGGGCTCGGGCACCCAGGTCGCCTCGCTGCCCGCCGCCCGCTCCGAGGCGCCGCAGGCACACGCACGCGCGCGTGACCCGCGTTTCGACCTGCGCCCCGGCAGCCCGGACGTCGGCGCGTTCCCGGCGGCGGCCTGGCTGCGCGCCCTGCGCCGCGCCATCGCGACCGCACCCTCCCTGGCGTACGACTACGGCGACCCGCGCGGGCGGATCGAGCTGCGCACCGCGCTCTCGGGCTACCTGGGGCGGGCGCGCGGGGTGCTCGCGCCGCCGGAGCGGATCGTCATCACCTCCGGCTACGTCCAGGGGCTCGCGCTCCTCACGCGCGTACTGGACGGCGCCGCCGTGGCCATGGAGGACCCGGGGCTGCCCTTCCACCGGGAGGTGGTGCGGCGCAACGGCGGGACCGTGCAACCGGTGCCGGTGGACGCGCGCGGGATCCGGCCCGACGCGCTGGGCGACGTGGCCGCCGTGGTGGTGACCGCGGCCCACCAGTACCCGACCGGTGTCACCCTGCACCCCGAACGGCGCCGGGCGCTCACCGACTGGGCACGCGCGCGTGGCGGGCTCATCGTCGAGGACGACTACGACGGCGAGTTCCGCTACGACCGGCAGCCCGTGGGCGCGGTCCAGGGCATGGCACCGGGGCAGGTGGTCTACCTGGGCACCGCCTCCAAGACGCTCGGGCCCGCGCTGCGGCTCGGCTGGATGGTGCTGCCGCCGCACCTGGCGGACGCGGTCGCCGACGCCAAGCTGCACAGCGACCACCACACCGAGACCATCGGCCAGCTCGCGCTCGCGGAACTGATCGACAGCCACGCCTACGACCGGCACGTGCGCGCGTGCCGGCTGCGGTACCGGCGCCGCCGCGACCAGTTGCTGGACCGCCTGGGGGCCCGCAGGGCCGTACGCGGGGTGGCGGCGGGGCTGCACGCGCTGATCGACGTGCCCGACGAGGCCGCGGTGCTGGCCCGCGCGGAGGCGGAGGGCCTCGCGCTCGGCACCCTCGGCGAGTACTGGCACACGCCCGGCGCGGACCGCCCGCAGGGCCTGGTCGTCGGCTACGGCACGCCCCGGGAGCGGGTCTATCCCGAGGCGCTGGAGGTGCTGGCGAAGGTTCTGGAGGCCTGAAGCGGGCGCTGGATCGGACCACGGAAGCTGCGGCGGATCGAGTCTCCTCGGGGGCCCGCCCGGCCCCTAGGCAGTGGCTCTTTCGGAAGAGCTCACAGCTCAGGATCGTGGTCGTGCAGGATCCGCTGGAAGAGACGGCAGTCCCGCCATCTCCCGTTGATGTGGAGGTAATGCGCGGCAAGACCGATCGGCACGAATCCGCACTTCTCCAGCACGCGCTGCGAGCCGGTGTTCTCCACCAGCGTGGACGCCTCGATCCGGTGCAGGTCGAGCGCGTCCCGCGCGATCCGGCCGACCGCGCTTACGGCGGCGCTGGCCAGCCCCTTGTTCTGCTGGTCGGCCGCGACCCAGTAGCCGAGATAGGAACTGCAGAACGGCCCCCGGGAGATGCCCGTCAGGGTGATCCTCCCGACGATCCGCCCGTCCGCCGCCTCGAACACCCACGGCACCGCGAGGCCCTCCGCGAACTGCCGCAGAATCCCCTCGACACGCTCCGCCTGGCCCCCGACCGTGAAGAAGGACTCCGGTCTGACCGGCTCCCACGGTTCCAGGTGCGCCCGGTTCTCGTTGTAGGCGAGGCAGAGGCCTTGCGCATCCTCCGCAGAAAGGAGCCGCAGGGTCACGCCGGCCGATATCTCCGCGTGCTCGAAAAGTCCGCTGTCCTCGTCGAAGACCATGCGCGCACCCTAGCGACACGGACGGTCCGTCGCGCCGACGGGCCGTCATGCCGTGAGCAGGGAGGGGTCCTTCTTCCATTTGAGGATCTTGTCGAAGCTCACGACCGTCCCGCCCCGGCCCGGCTTGGGCCCGATGTGAACGTGGTCGGCGAGTTCTCTGATCAGACAGAGCCCCCGGCCGTGCTCGGCGTCCGCGCGGGCCGGCCGGATGTCCTGGACCCGGGCGAGGCCGGGGCCGGGGCCGGAATCGGCCACCTCGATACGGCACTTCTCGCCGTCGATGTAGGCGGTCACCCGGTACGCCTCCGAGGTTCCGCCGGCCGTGGCGCTCCCGCCGTGCGCAACCGCGTTCGCGCAGGCCTCGCTGAGGGCGACGGACAGGTCGTAGGAGATCTCCGGATCGACGCCCGCCGTCTCCATGGTGCCGATCAGCAGCCGCCGGGCGAGCGGTACGCTCGCGGCCTCGCGCCGCAGATGCAGTGACCACCAGATGCTCATGCTCCAGCCTCCTGGCCGCGGCTCGACATACCGTTACCCACTGCCGCCCGTACGTGGTACCTATTGCCGCCCGTACCCGCCCGTAAGCACCCTGTTGACGTGACTCAGCCCATACGGGCGATGTGTCCCGGCCGAAATCGGTGTATGAGGTGCGGACCTGCCGTCGGCTGCGGACCAGGCCAGTGGGATGATGAGCGCGCCATGACTGCCCCCCACCCGCGCACGGCGCGTCCCGGAGCCGGGCTCCGGATCCTGCGGGCCGCGGTGTTCGCCGCGGTCTGTGTCGTGCTGGCCGCGGCCGGGCATGTCCTGGCCTCCTGCGCGCGCGTGCCTCTGTGGACGCTCGGCGCGGGTTTCCTCGGTTCGCTGCTGCTCGTGGCACCGCTCGCCGGGCGGACCCGCTCGCTGCCCGGCATCGCCGCGCTGCTCGCGCTCGGCCAGACCGTACTGCACACGCTGTTCGGGCTGGGCCAGCACGGGGCGATGGCGGCTTCCGGCGCGACACCGATGAACTCCATGAACTCCATGGGCTCCATGGGCTCCATGGGACCGATGAACGCGTCGCTGAACGACGCCGCGCTCGTCGAACGGGCCGCGCGGCTCCTGTGCGGGTCCAGCCCCTCGGCCCTGACCCCCGGGCACGCCCACCGGCTCCTCCTCAATGCCCACCTGATCAACACCTCCGGCCGCCCCACGGGTGCCACGGGTGCCATGCACCACGCGGCCGACGCCACCGGCTCCTTCGCCGCGCTGCTGCCCTCCCTGCCGATGCTGCTCGGCCACGTTCTCGCGGCCGTCGCCACCGGCTGGCTGCTGCGCCGCGGCGACCTCGCCGTGCTCCGGCTCATCGAGCTGTCGGCGCACGGGGTCGCCGAGGGGGCGCTCGTACGGTCCCTGCGCGCGGCGCTCGCGCTGACGTGCGCCCTGTGCGCCGGGCTGCTGCCCGCGCCCGAGCCGGGCCCGCGCGGCCGCCGTGCCGCCGCCGACGAGCCACCCACCCCGCACACCACCGCACTCCAGCACTCGGTGATCCGGCGCGGCCCGCCCGCCGCCGCCTTCCTCCTCGCCGCCTGACGCGACGCGACCACCGCTCCACGGACACACGGAACAGTCCACCGAAGAACCGGAGAGGGGCTGCCGTCGCGCGGCACGCGCGCGTTCGCGCGTTTCCCTCCCTACGGATCTCACTCAGAGTGGAGTGCCCTGCCATGCAGGCTTCTCGTATCGCCTCTCGCGTCACCACCGCCGCTGCCGTCGCCGGTACGGCCGTCCTCGCCCTGTCCGTCCCCGCCTTCGCACACGTCGGCGTACAGCCCGAAGGCACCGCGGCCAAGGGCGGCTACGCAGTGGTGGACTTCAAGGTGCCCAACGAGCGCGACAACACCTCGACCACCAAGGTCGAGGTGAACTTCCCGGCGGACCACCCGCTGGCCTCGGTCATGCCCGAGCCGCTGCCCGGCTGGAGCGTGCACGTGACCAAGGCCAAGCTGGACAAGCCGCTCACGATGCACGGCGAGAAGATCGACGAGGCCGTCACCAAGGTCACCTGGACCGCCGAGGGCAAGGGCATCGAGCCCGGCTACTTCCAGAAGTTCCCGCTCTCCCTCGGCGCGCTGCCGCAGGACACCGACCAGCTCGTCTTCAAGGCGATCCAGACGTACTCCGACAAGGAGGTCGTGCGCTGGATCGAGGTGCCCCAGGAGGGCCAGAACGAGCCCGAGAACCCGGCACCGGTGCTGGAGCTGTCGGCCGCCGGTGACGACCACCACGGCACGTCCGACGCCAAGGACGCCGCCGAAAAGACCGACGCGGCCGGCAAGACCGAGAACACCGCCGCCGAGGACTCCGACCCGCACGGCGGCAGCGACACCACCGCGCGTGTGCTCGGTGTCGCCGGCATCGTGATCGGCGCCGCGGGCGTGGCCTACGGCCTCCTCGCGGGCCGCCGCCGGACCGCCTCCTGATCCACCGTTCCGCAGCGCGTACCGGGGACCGTGCGAGGCTGTCGCACGACCCCGGTGCGCGCCGGAATTCTCACCTCTGGGACATTTTTCTATGCGTAAGAAGACGTTCGTCGCGGCCACGCTGCTCGCCGCCGCCACCCTGACCCTCTCCGCCTGCGGCAGCGGGGACGACGCCAAGTCGCCGGTGGCCGTGGCCGGCGACGAGACCGGGTCGAAGAAGGCCGCCACCGTCCTCGACCAGCCGTTCGACAAGCCGGACCTGGTCCTCACCGACACGCACGGCAAGAAGTACGACCTGCGCAAGGAGACCAAGGGCCACCCGACCCTGATCTACTTCGGCTACACCCACTGCCCCGACGTCTGCCCGACGACGATGAGCAACATCGCGGTGGCCAAGAAGGGCCTGCCCAAGGCCGAGCAGAACGACCTCAGGGTCGTGTTCGTCACCACCGACCCGGCCCGTGACACCTCTGCCGAGCTGGGCAAGTGGCTCAAGGGCATCGACCCGCAGTTCATCGGCCTGACCGGCGACTTCAAGACCATCCAGGCCGGCGCCCGCACCGTCGGCATCGCCGTCGAGCCGACGACCAAGGACAAGAACGGCAAGCTCGTCTCGATGCACGGCACCCAGGTCATCGCGTTCTCGCCGAAGACCGACGCCGGTTACGTCCTCTACGGCGAGGACGCCACGGTCGACGACTACACCAAGGACCTGCCCAAGCTCGTCGAGGGGGCGAAGCCGTGAGGCGTGCCGTCCCGACTGCGGCTGTGCTGGCCGGGGTCCTGACCCTGGCCGGCTGCGGCGGTTCCGGTTCTGGTTCCGGTTCCGGTTCTGGTTCCGGTTCTGGTTCCGGCAAGGCCGAACTGTCCGTCAGTTCCTCCTACATGCCCCAGCCGGTCACCGCAGACATGGCCGCCGGCTTCCTGACGATCGTCAACAAGGGCGGGGCGAAGGACGAGCTGACCTCGGTCACCAGCAACGTCGCCGGCGAGGTCACCATGCACAGCACCGTCGGCGGGACGATGGCCGAGAAGTCGGCCTTCCCCGTCCCCGCCCACGGGCAGCTGGTGTTCAGGAGCGGTGGCAACCACCTGATGTTCGAGAAGCTGAAGCGGAAGCCGGAGCAGGGCCAGACGGTCACCGTGAAGCTCACGTTCGCCAAGTCCGGGCCCCTCACCGTCGAGATGCCGGTGCGGTCCGCCACGTACAACCCGTCGACCGGCCACTGAGCGCCACTGAGAAAGGGACCACCTTGACGCGGACCATCACCCCCCGCCTGCGGACCCTGGTGCTGCTGCTTCTCGCCGCGACCGGCGCGCTGCTGGCGGGCGCAGGCCCCGCCTCCGCGCACGCCGCGCTGACCGGCAGCGCCCCCGCGCAGGGGGTGGTGGTCGACAAGGCGCCCGACCAGGTGTCCCTCACCTTCTCCGAGAAGGTGGCGCTGAGCGACGACTCACTGCGCGTCCTCGACCCCAGGGGCAAGCCGGTCCAGACGGGCTCGCCGGCCAACGTGAGCGGGACGACGTACGCCGTCCACCTCAAGAGCGGCCTCGGCAAGGGCACGTACACGGTGACCTACCAGGTCGTCTCGGCCGACAGCCACCCCGTCTCCGGCGCCTACACCTTCTCCATCGGGGCGCCCTCGCAGACCGTCGTCTCCGACACCGGGCCGACGGCCGGGGGCGGAGTCGTGGGCGTGCTCTACGGGCTCGGGCGGTACGTGTCGTACGCCGGCTTCATCGTGCTGGTGGGCGGCGCCGCCTTCGTGCTCGCCTGCTGGCCGCGCGGGTCGGGCGTGCGGGCCCTGCAGCGGCTGGTCGTCGGCGGCTGGCTCGCGCTCACCGCGGCCACCCTGTGGCTGCTGCTCCTGCGCGGCTCGTACACCACCACCGGGAAGTTCGCCGACGTCTTCGACCTCGATCTGCTCGACCAGGTCCTGCAGACCAAGACCGGCGCGACGCTGGTCTCCCGGCTGCTGCTGCTCGCCACGGCCGCGCTGTTCATCGCCGTCCTGTTCGGCGCCTACAACCGGCGCGAGGAGGGCCCGGAGAAGCGTGATCTGACCTTCGGCCTCGCGGTCGGGGGGGTGGTCGTCGCGGCCGGGCTCGCGGCGAGCTGGGCGATGGCCGAGCACGCCTCCACCGGGCTCCAGCCGAGCCTCGCCATGCCCGTCGACGTCGTCCATCTGCTGGCCGTCGCCGGCTGGCTGGGCGGTCTCACCGCGCTCCTGGTCGCCCTGTACCGGGCGCCCGCCGAGACCCCGGTCGAGGCCGCGGCCGCCCGCCGCTTCTCCCGCCTCGCCTTCAGCTCGGTCGTCACCCTGGCCGCCACCGGCACCTACCAGTCCTGGCGCCAGCTCGGCTCCTGGTCGGCCTTCACCGAGACCCGGTACGGACAGCTGCTGCTGATCAAGATCGGGCTGGTGGCACTGCTGATCAGCATCGCGCGCCTGTCGCGCCGCTGGACGCGCCGCCTCGCGGACACGGTCCCCGCGACGGCGGAAACGGTCCCGGCGACGGCGGAACAGCGCGAGAAGGTCACATCCGGCGCCGTACAGGAGACCGCACCCGCCACCGACGACACCCGGCGCGCCGCTCAGCTCGCCCGGCAGCAAGCCGCGATGGACACCGCCCGGCGCAAGCGGCTGCGGGACGCCGATCCGCACCGATCCGGGCTGCGCCGCTCGGTGTTCGCCGAGGCCTGTGTCGCGGTCGTCGTGCTCGCCGTCACCACCCTGCTGACCCAGACCGAGCCGGGCCGCACCGAGCAGGACGCCAAGGCCGCCGCCTCGTCCTCCTCCGGCGCAGCCGCCAGGTCCGCCTCCGGCGCGCTGACCCTGGACATGCCCTTCGACACGGGCGGCACCGACGGCAAGGGCGTCGTACGGATCGAACTCGACCCCGCGCGCGTGGGCGGCAACCTGCTGCACGTCTACGTCCAGCGGCCCAACGGCCGGGCCTTCGACGTCCCGGAGGTGAAGGTCTCCCTCACCCTCGCGGTGAAGAAGATCGGCCCGCTTCCCGTGACCCCCGACCACCTCGCCACCGGCCACTGGTCGGCGGGCGGAGTGCAGATCCCCATGGCGGGCGACTGGAAGATCGCCGTGACCGTGCGGACCTCCGACATCGACCAGGCGACCGTCTCCAAGAACGCGCAGATCGGCTGAACGACACCATGCCCGACCAGTCCCCTCCCGAGATGACCGCCCGCAAGGCGGAAACGGCCGCCCCCAGGGAGGCCGATTCCGGAAACGCTCCCTTCAGGGAGGGCATTTCGCGCCGGACGCTGCTCGGCACCGCGGGCGCCACCGGCCTCGTGCTCGGCGCGGCGGGCGGTGCCGCGGGCTACGCCGCCGCGCCCGCCCAGGCCGCCCCGCTGTCCTCCGTGGGCTCGGGCCGGGCGATGTTTCACGGGAAACATCAGCCCGGCATCACCGAGGGGCTCCAGGCGCGCGGCCACCTCGTCGCCTTCGACCTGACCGCGGGAGCGGGCCGCAAGGAGGCGGCGGCCCTGCTGCGCCGCTGGTCGGCCACGGCCGAGCGGCTGATGGCGGGCGAGGCGGCCCCGCACGGCGACACCGGCGTGGCCCGGGACGCGGGCCCGTCCTCGCTGACCGTCACCTTCGGCTTCGGGCACTCCTTCTTCGGCCGGACCGGCCTGGAGAAGCAGCGGCCGGCCGCCCTCGACCCGCTGCCGGCCTTCTCCTCCGACCAGCTCGACAAGACGCGCAGCGACGGTGACCTGTGGGTGCAGATCGGCGCCGACGACGCCCTGGTCGCCTTCCACGCCCTGCGCGCGCTCCAGAAGGACGCGGGCAGCGCGGCCCGCGTCCGCTGGCAGATGAACGGCTTCAACCGCAGCCCGGGTGCCACCGCCCACCCCATGACGGCCCGCAACCTCATGGGCCAGCTCGACGGCACCCGCAACCCGAAGCCGGCCGAGCCCGACTTCGACCGGCGGATCTTCGTGCCCGGCTCGGGCGAGCCCGCGTGGATGGCGAACGGCTCCTACGCCGTCGTACGCCGGATTCGCATGCTCCTGGACGACTGGGAGAAGCTGTCGCTCGCGGCCCAGGAGGCGGTCATCGGGCGCCGCAAGGACAACGGGGCGCCGCTGTCCGGGGGCGGCGAGACGACCGCGATGGACCTGGAGAAGACCGACGCAAAGGGCCAGTACGTCGTCCCGCTCAACGCGCACGCGCGGATCAGCCGGCCCGACCGGAACGGAGGCGCGGCCATGCTGCGGCGCCCGTTCTCGTACCACGACGGCATCGACGCGGACGGCACTCCGGACGCCGGTCTGCTGTTCATCTGCTGGCAGGCTGACCCGCTGCGCGGTTTCGTGCCGGTGCAGCGCAAGCTCGACCGGGGGGACGCGCTGTCGGAGTTCGTCCGGCACGAGGCGAGCGGCCTGTTCGCGGTGCCCGGCGGGGCGGCCGAGGGAGAGTACGTGGGGCAGCGGCTGCTGGAAGGGTGATCCCGGTTGGCTCCGCGCGGCCCACGGGGATTCCGGATGATCCCGGAGGATTCCGGGCGGGAAATCACCCGTCCGGGGTTTCAAACCACTCACTCGGGTGGCTTTCATGAGACGCGGGAGCCGCGGTTTCCTGCGGCCATTAGGGTGAGGCTATGCCAGCGAGCTATGCGTATCTCGGCCCCGAGGGCACCTTCACCGAAGTCGCCCTGCGCACGCTTCCGGAGGCGGCGACCCGGGAGCTGATCCCGTACGTGTCGGTGCAGTCCGCGCTGGACGCCGTGCGCGCCGGCGAGGCCGAGGCCGCGTTCGTGCCGATCGAGAACTCCGTCGAGGGCGGCATCACCACCACCCTGGACGAGCTGGTCGCGGGCGCCCCGCTGACGATCTACCGCGAGGTGCTGCTGTCGATCACCTTCGCGCTGCTGGTCCGGCCGGGCACCAAGCTGTCCGACATCAAGACGGTCTCCGCCCATCCGGCGGCCCAGCCGCAGGTGCGCAACTGGCTGAGGAAGAACCTGCCCGACGCGACCTGGGAGTCTGCCGCCTCGAACGCGGACGCCGCCCGCCTGGTCCAGGAGGGCCGGTACGACGCCGCCTTCGCGGGCGAGTTCGCCGCCGCCCGGTACGGCCTGGAGGCCCTGGAGACCGGCATCCACGACGCGGAGAACGCGCAGACCCGGTTCGTGCTGGTCGGCCGTCCGGCCCGGCCCGCCGCGCCGACCGGCGCCGACAAGACCTCGGTGGTGCTGTGGCAGCGGGACGACCACCCCGGTGGCCTGCGCGATCTGCTGGGCGAGTTCGCCTCGCGCGGCATCAACCTGATGCTGCTGCAGTCCCGGCCGACCGGGGCCGGTATCGGCAATTACTGCTTCTGCATCGACGCCGAGGGCCATATCTCCGACCGGCGAATGGCCGAGGCGCTGATGGGCCTCAAGCGGATCTGCCTCCAGGTGCGCTTCCTCGGGTCCTATCCGCGGGCGGACATCAGGCCGGACGAGGCGGGGCCGACGCGGCCGGGAACCTCGGACGAGGAGTTCATGGCGGCGGCGGACTGGGTGGCGCGCTGCCAGGACGGCCGGTTCTAGGCCGGCGTTATCCACAGAAGTTATCCACAGGTCCGCTTCTCGACCTGGGGACAAGTCGACACAGCAGAGCGACCCGGTCGACAAATCGCCCTGGAAGTCCCCGATGCGGCCACCGTCCCGCACATCACCCTTCGTCCACTCGTTTCCTTTGGTTCATCTTTTGGAGCGACCCCTTTCCACCCGAAAGTGGGTGTCACACCAGCTCGAGCCGGGAATTCTTCAGTTCGGCCGCGGCTTCCGGAGTGATCAATTCCGAAGTCCACAGATCTTCCACACAGCCTGTGGATAACTCATCGGAGGCCCGAGACTTCTGTGGACAACCCGGGTGGCCAAGTGCCGCCCCGCACAAGGGAATCCGGTCAACCGGGCATGCGACACATGCCTCGTCCCAGGGAATGAGACACTTTCCCTTGACACGCTCGGCAATTGACGCACAACGGAACGTAAGCCGCGAATCAGGACTCCCCGGAATAGTGATTCGTGAGCGGGAACCCGGCACCGGTAGCCTTGGCCACGTGATTGACCTTCGCCTGCTCCGTGAGGACCCCGACCGTGTGCGCGCGTCCCAGCGCGCCCGTGGAGAGGACGTCGCGCTCGTCGACTCCCTCCTGTCTGCCGACGAGCGGCGCAGGTCGTCCGGCGTCCGCTTCGACGAGCTGCGCGCCGAGCAGAAGTCGCTCGGCAAGCTCATCCCCAAGGCCACCGGCGACGAGAAGGCCGAACTGCTCAAGCGCGCCGAGCAGCTGAAGGCCGACGTCAAGGCCGCCGAAGCCGAGCGCGACGCGGCCGACGCCGAGACCCAGGAGCTGGTGCTCCGGCTCGGCAACCTCGTCCACCCCGACGTGCCCGTCGGCGGCGAGGAGGACTTCGTCACGCTGGAGACGCACGGCACGATCCGCGACTTCGGCGCCGAGGGCTTCGAGCCCAAGGACCACCTGGAGCTGGGCCAGCTGCTCGGCGCGATCGACGTCGAGCGCGGCGCCAAGGTCTCCGGCTCCCGCTTCTACTTCCTCACCGGCGTCGGCGCCCTGCTGGAGCTGGCCCTGGTGAACGCGGCGCTCGCCCAGGCCACCGCGGCCGGCTTCACGCCGATGCTGACCCCTGCGCTGGTCCGCCCGCAGTCCATGGCCGGCACCGGCTTCCTCGGCCAGGCCGCGCAGGACGTCTACCACCTCGACAAGGACGACCTGTACCTGGTCGGCACGTCCGAGGTGCCGCTGGCGGCGTACCACATGGACGAGATCATCGACGCGGACAAGCTGCCGCTGCGCTACGCGGGCTTCTCCCCCTGCTTCCGCCGCGAGGCCGGTTCGCACGGCAAGGACACCCGGGGCATCTTCCGCGTGCACCAGTTCGACAAGGTCGAGATGTTCACGTACGTCACTCCCGAGGACTCGCAGGAGGAGCACAAGCGCCTGCTGGAGTGGGAGAAGCAGTGGCTGACCTCGCTGGAGCTGCCGTTCCGCGTCATCGACGTCGCCTCCGCCGACCTCGGCGCCTCGGCCTCCCGTAAGTACGACTGCGAGGCGTGGATCCCGACCCAGGGCAAGTACCGCGAGCTGACCTCGACCTCGGACTGCACCGAGTTCCAGTCCCGCCGCCTGTCGATCCGCGTCCGCGACGGCAAGCAGGTCCGCCCGCTGGCCACGCTCAACGGCACGCTGTGCGCCGTACCGCGCACCATCGTGGCGATCCTGGAGAACCACCAGCAGGCCGACGGCTCGGTCCGCGTGCCCGAGGTTCTGCGGCCGTACCTGGGCGGCCGGGAGGTCCTGGAGCCGGTCGCCAAGTGAGCCACGAGTCGCCCTCCGGAGGGTCTGCCTCCGGGGGGTTCCCGTACCGGCTGATCGCGACCGACCTCGACGGAACGCTTCTGCGCTCCGACGAGTCGGTCTCGCAGCGCACGCGTGAGGCGCTCGCCGCGGCCACCGCGGCGGGCGCGGCCCACATCGTGGTCACGGGCCGCGCGGTCCCCTGGACCCGGCACATCCTCGACGCCCTCGGCTACGAGGGCCTAGCCGTCTGTGGCCAGGGCGCACAGGTCTACGACGCCGGGGCGGACCGCCTGCTCACCTCGGTGACCCTGGACCGGCAGCTGGCGGGCGTGGCGCTGGCCAAGATCGAGGCCGAGGTGGGCCCGCTGTACCTGGCGGCGAGCCGCGGCGGCCTCGACGGCGAGGTGCTGGTGGGGCCGGGCTATGCGGTCACGGGCAGCCTCCCCGCGGTCCCCTTCACGGACGCGTCCGACCTCTGGACCGCCCCGCTGAACAAGATCTACATCCAGCATCCGACGCTGGGCGACGACGAGCTGGCAGAGGCGGCCCGCCGCGCGGCCGGCGGCTTCGTCACCGTGGCCCTGGCGGGCGCGGGCATCGTGGAACTGCTTCCCCTGGGCCTGTCCAAGGCCACGGGCCTGTCTCTCGCGGCCCGCCGCCTGGGGCTGAAGGCGGCCGACACGATCGCCTTCGGCGACATGCCCAACGACATCCCGATGTTCGCCTGGGCGTCCCACAGCGTGGCCATGGCCAACGCCCACGAGGAACTGAAGGCGGTGGCCGATGAGGTGACGGCCTCCAACGAGGAGGACGGCATCGCGGTGGTGCTGGAGCGCTTGCTGGGCTGAGAGCTGGGCAAGGGCGGTCGCTCGGGCTGTCGCTGTGGCAGTCGTTCCGCACGGCGGAACGGGTGGGCACAGCCTGCAGGCAGGGGCGCCGACATGACCAACCCCAGCCTGCACACCGGCCGCATCACAGCGACAGCGTCTCGCGACCGCCCCGGGCAGTTCCCATGGCTCCACGGAGGGGTAGCGATTACTCCGGAGCCGGCCTCGGGCTGCCCTGTCGGGAGCCGGGCGTACTGCCGTGCATGGACATCGCCCGCCTCCTCTCCCAGAACGCGGCGCCGGGACGTTCCCGGCGGAAGGGGCACAACCACTGTGCCCCGCCGCCGAGTTGGACGCCACCGAATTAACCGCCGGCCGGGCCTACTCCTCGCCCGCCAGCGTCAGCGCCCGCAGCTTCTGGCCCGCGTACCAGGTGGCCAGCACGGTGACCGCCACCAGCAGCACGGTCGCCGTCGGCAGGCTGACGTCCGAGGTGATCAGCTCGCCGCCGGTGACCTTGTGGGCGACGGCCAGCGCCCACTGCTGGACGCTCAGCGTGCGCGCGCCCGAGACGAGGGAGCCGAACAGCGCCTCCCACACGAGCGCGTAGACCAGCCCGAAGACCACCGCGTGCCGCGACACCGTGCCGAGGAGCAGGAAGAGCGCCGCGTAGGCGATGGAGGCGACCAGGGCCGCGACCGTGTAGGCGACGGCGACCTGCTGACCGTTGCCGTTGAGGATCAAGCCCGCTATCAGCGTCGGCACCGCGGAGAACACCATGGTCACCGCGACGGCCACGATCAGTTTGGTGAAGATGATTGTGGGCCGCTTGATCGGCTTGGACAGCAGATACACCACGGAGCCGTCGTCGATCTCCGGGCCGATCGCGCCGGTGCCCGCGATGACGCCGATGATCGGCACCATCGTGGCGAGGGCCAGGCCGCCGAGCAGGTCGGCCGCCGTCTGGTCGTCGGCGCCGGCCAGCGCGCGCACGACCACGGAGATCACGATCAGCAGCAGCGGCAGCGCGCCGAGGATGAGGGCCCGGCGACGGCCGAGCAGGGCCCGGTAGGTGAGCCGGGCGACGGTGGGGTCGTACATCTTCGGCCTCCTACGCCGCGACCAGGTACGAGAAGACGGACTCGAGGGACTCGTCGGACGGCGAGACCGTGAGCAGGCGGATGCCGTGGTCCCTGGCGACTCTCGGCAGCAGCGCGGTGAAGCGGCCGAAGTCGACGGCCTGGATACGCAGCGCACCCTCGGCGAGGTCGACCTCGATGCCGGACGTCGACGGGTCCGCGATCAGCGCCGCCGCGAGGGCCCGGTCGTCGCTGGAGCGCACCAGGTAGCGGTGCGGGCGGTCGGTCATCAGGCGGCGGATCCTGCGGAAATCGCCGCTGGCCGCGTGCCGCCCGGCGACGACGACCTCGATGTGCCGGGCGAGCTGCTCGACCTCTTCAAGGATGTGCGAGGAGAACAGCACCGTGCGGCCCTCGTCGCCCATCCGCCTGAGCAGCTCCATGAGCTGCATGCGCTGGCGCGGGTCCATGCCGTTGAAGGGCTCGTCGAGCAGCAGCAGTGACGGGTCGTGCACCAGCGCGCTCGCCATCTTCACGCGCTGCCGCATGCCCTTGGAGTACGTGGAGATCTTCCGGTCCTGCGCGTACTCCATCTCGACCGTGGCGAGGGCCCGTCCGGCCGCCTTGGCACCCAGGCCGTGCAACTCGGCGTTGGCGACGACGAATTCGCGGCCGGTGAGGAAGTCGTACATCGCCTCCCGCTCGGGGACGATGCCGATGTGCCGGTAGATCTCCTCGTTGCGCCACACAGGCTGCCCGTCGAGGGTGACCGTGCCGGTGGAGGGGGCGAGGAAGCCGCCCATCATGTTGATGAGCGTGGACTTGCCGGCGCCGTTGGGCCCGAGCAGGCCGGTGACCCCGGGGCCGATGGTCATGGTGATGTCGTTGACGGCGACGACGTTGCCGAACCAGCGCGAGACGTGGTCGATGCTCAGCGTGGTCACAGGCCCACCTTCTTGTAGCGGCGCACCAGGAGGCCGTAGCTCGCGGCTATCACTGCCAGGGCGACCAGGACGAACACGGCGCCCTGCCCGTGCGAGGGGATCACCCCGCCGGGGTAGGGGGAGCTGCCGCCCAGGAAGGCGGACTGGATGCCGCCGATCAGCGTGATGGGCGAGAACAGGCCGAGCCACGGAACGGCGTCGCTGTTGCCGTGGGTGTCGGCGATGGCCTGGAGCGTGGTGACCGCGCCGGAGGTGATGGTCAGCACGGCGATCACGGCGGCGATGCCGAAGCCGCGGCGCGGGGTGACGGCCGCGATGACCAGGCCGATGCCGGCGAAGAGCAGCGAGAGAAGGGCCACGCAGACCAGTCCCTGGGCGAATTCCTTGGTCTGATGGGCGAAGCCCATCTTGGACAGCAGCGCGCCCACGTACATCACGAGAAGCGGGGTGCCGGTGAGCACGAACAGGGCCGAGGCCAGCGCCGCGAACTTCGCCTGCACGTAGTCGGCGGTTTCGACCGGCCGCGAGAAGTACAGCGGCACGGTCTTGAAGCGCAGGTCGCGGGAGACGGACTGGGGTGCCTGCGAGGCGACGTACAGGCTGATCACGGCCTGCATGAGGATCGCGTAGCGGGTGTAGGACACCGGGAGTTCGTGCGCCTTGGTGGTGACGGCGACGGCCACCATGATGGCGGCGGGCACGCACATCACCGCGAACAGCAGCATCGGCAGCACCTTGGACTTCACCGAGCGGCCGAGGCCGTAGGCGCCGCGCAGGGACTGCGAGTACAGCGAGCGTCGGGCGTAGGCGCGGCCCAGGCGGGGGCCGTCGTAGCCGCGGTAGCCGATGTCGTGGATGCGGGACTGGTCGCCGCTGTGCATCGCCAGGGGCTGCTCAACCGCCATGGCCGACGGCCTCCTTCCGCTGTTCGTCGCTGCTGGTGAACACCTCGGAGATGTGGTGCCGGCGCTGCTCCATGCGCACCAGGCCGAGGCCGAGGTCGGCGACCACGTCCCGGACGAGGTCGTACGTCTCCTCGCCCGCGGCGCTCAGCAGCAGGATGTGTCCGGCGCCGGGCAGACCGTCGCCGTCCTCCTGGATCTCCACCCCGCGCGCGTGCAGCGCGTCGCGGACCGCGCGGGTGCCGTCGGAGTGGGTGTCGCTGTCGGTGACCTCGATCGCGAGGGTGGTCGTGGTCTGCGTGAAGTCCCTGGTGGAGCTGGAGCGCAGCAGCTTGCCGCCGTCGACGACGACGACATGGTCGCAGGTGCGCTCCAGTTCGCCGAGCAGGTGGGAGGTGACCAGGACCGAGATGCCGAAGTCGGTGTGGATGCGGCGGATCAGGCCGAGCATCTCGTCGCGGCCGACCGGGTCGAGGCCGTTGGTCGGCTCGTCCAGGAAGACCAGTTGCGGGTCGTGCACCAGCGCCTGGGCGAGCTTGACGCGCTGCTTCATGCCGGTGGAGTAGCCGCCGATGGGGCGGTAGCGCTCCTCGTAAAGGCCGACATGGCGCAGGGTGTCCGCGGTGCGCTCGCGCGCGGCGGTGGGCGGCAGGCCGGACATGCGCGCCATGTGGACGACGAACTCGGTGGCCGAGACGTCGGGCGGCAGGCAGTCGTGCTCCGGCATGTACCCGACGCGCTCTCGGATGGAGCCGCCCTTCGTCGCGACGTCCAGGCCGAGCACCTCGGCGCGGCCCTCCGTGGCGGGGGACAGACCCAGCAGGATCTTGATCAAGGTGGACTTGCCGGCGCCGTTGGCTCCGACGAGTCCGGTCACACCGGGCCCGATGTCCACGGACAGCCGGTCGAGCGCGGTCACCCGGGGGAACCGCTTGCTCAGGCTTTCGGTCGCGATCACAGTCACGCCTTCGACAGTAGTGATCCGAGCCACGCCGGTCGTCAGACCTCAGAGCCGTCTTGGCGTCAGACTCCGGTATTACGGGGCCCTAGGGGTTCCCCTGCCCAAGACGCCTATTGACGCCGCCTCTAACAACTGTCACATTCACCAGTGTCAAGTTACGGACGCGTACCGCAGCCGACGGGACGAGTCGGAGGCACGACGGGACGGGGCGGCATGACGACGGCAGTGAGCAGTGGACTCTCCGTTGAACTTCAGGGGTTCAGGCGCGTGCAGCGCCTGGCCTACGAGTGCGCGGAGGCGATCGCGGCGCGCCTTGAGCCGGGCGTGACCGAGCGCGAGGCGGCTCGGATGCAGCGGCAGTGGCTGCGCGAGCGAGGGGTGCGGGACTGGTTCCACCTGCCCTTCGCCTGGTTCGGGGACCGCACGGCGTTCGTGAACTTCCGCATCCCGCTGCAGTTCTTCCCGACCGACCGCAGACTGGAGCCCGGGATGCCGTTCATCCTGGACATGGCCCCGGTCTACGAGGGATACACCGCGGACATCGGCTACTCGGGCTCGCTCGGCGCGAACCCGGTCCAGGACCGGCTGATGGCCGACCTGGAGGCGCACCGCGAGCTGATCCTGCGCGAGGTGCGCGAGCGGCGCTCGCTGCGCGAGATCTACGAGGACGTGGAACGCCTCATGTCCCGGCAGGGCTACGCCAACCGGCACCGGGCATACCCGTTCGGTGTGATCGCCCACAAGGTGGACCGGGTGAAACCGCGCCGCTTCTCGCCCCACCTGTTCGGGTTCGGCACCCAGTCCCTCAAGGGACTGGCGAGCGACGCGCTGCACGGCCACCGCGAGGGCTGGTCGCCACTGTGGTCGCCGTACCGCTTCTCGGACCACCCGCCGCAGCCGGGCCTGTGGGCGGTGGAACCGCACCTCGGCTTCAGGGGTACGGGCGCGAAGTTCGAGGAGATCCTGGTGGTCACCGACTCCCGGGACCCCGAGGAGAGCGCGTTCTGGCTGGACGACGAACTGCCGCACGTGCGGCGCTGGGCGGAGGAGAAGTGACGACACTTTCGATGCTGAAGGGTGCGCGCGAGCGCTGGGTGAGGACCGGCGGCGTCGAGCTGTGCGTGGCCGAGCTGGGCGACCCGGAGCAGCCGACGATCGTGATGGTGCACGGCTACCCGGACAGCAAGGAGGTCTGGTCGGAGGTCGCGAACCGCCTGGCCGACCGCTACCACGTCGTGCTCTACGACGTCCGGGGCCACGGCCGCTCCACGGCGCCGCAGCCGCTGCGCGGCGGCTTCACGCTGGCCAAGCTCACCGACGACTTCCTGGCCGTCCTGGACGAGGTCAGCCCGGATCGGCCGGTGCACCTGGTGGGGCACGACTGGGGCTCGGTGCAGTCCTGGGAGTTCGTCACGGTCGGCCGCACCGAGGGCCGTATCGCCTCCTTCACCTCGATCTCCGGGCCGTCCCTGGACCACTTCGGGCACTGGATCAACGCGCGCGTGAAGCGTCCGACGCCCCGCCGGGTGGGCCAGCTCCTCGGCCAGGGCGCCAAGTCCTGGTACGTCTACCTGCTGCACACGCCCGCCCTGCCGGAACTGGCCTGGCGCGGCCCGCTCGGCAAGAGGTGGCCGAAGATCCTCCAGCGGGTCGAGAAGGTCCCCGGCGGCGACTACCCGACCAGCTCCCTGCCTTCCGACGCCGCGCACGGCGCCTGGCTGTACCGGGACAACGTCCGCGCCCGCCTGCTCCGGCCGCGCCCGGACGCGTACGCGCACGCGCCCGTGCAGCTCATCACGCCCCAGGGGGACGCGTTCCTCTCGGAGCGCCTCTACGACGACCTGGGGCAGTGGGTGCCGCAGCTGACCCGCCGCACGCTCCCGGCCAAGCACTGGGTCCCGCGTACGCGTCCCGACCAAGTGGCGGCCTGGATCGACGAGTTCATCGCCTCCGTGGACGGCAACCGTCCCGAGCCGCAGGTCACCGGCCGCCATGTCCAGCGCTTCGGCGGGCAGTTGGTGCTGGTAACCGGCGCGGGCAGCGGTATCGGACGGGCGACGGCGTTCGCGTTCGCCGAGGCCGGCGCGCGCGTGGTCGCCGTCGACCGGGACGCGGAGAGCGCGGCCCGCACCGCCGAGCTGTCCCGGCTGATCGGCGCCCCCGAGGCCTGGGCGGAGACGGCGGACGTCGCCGACGAGCAGACCATGGAGAAGCTCGCCGAGAAGGTGCACCGCGAGTACGGCGTACTGGACGTGCTGGTCAACAACGCGGGCATCGGCCTGTCGGGCTCCTTCTTCGCCACCACGACCGACGACTGGCGCAAGGTCCTCGACGTGAACCTGTGGGGCGTGATCCACGGCTGCCGGCTCTTCGGCGCGAAGATGGCCGAGCGCGGCCAGGGCGGCCACATCGTCAACATCGCGTCGGCGGCGGCTTATCAGCCCTCCCGCGCCCTGCCCGCCTACAGCACCTCCAAGGCGGCCGTGCTGATGCTCTCCGAGTGCCTGCGCGCCGAACTCTCCGGCCAGGACATCGGGGTGAGCGCGATCTGCCCCGGCTTCGTCAACACGAACATCACCTCCACGGCCCGCTTCGCCGGTGTCGACGCGGCCGAGGAGCGCCGCCGTCAGAAGAACTCGGCCCGCCTGTACGGGATGCGCAACTACCCGCCGGAGAAGGTGGCGGAGGCCATCCTGGACGCGGTCACCCAGAACAAGGCGGTGGTCCCGGTGACCCCGGAGGCCAAGGGCGCGCATCTGCTGTCGCGGTACATGCCGGGAGCGCTGCGGCGGCTGGCGAGGGTCGAGCCGAAGTTGTGAGCGACAGGCCCGGTCACCAACGGAGGAACCGCCCATGACCGACCTCCCGCCAGGCCGGACCTACCGCATCGAGGATCTCGCCCACGACACCGGCGCGACCGTGCGTACGATCCGCGCCTATCAGGACCGGGGCCTGCTCCCCCGCCCGGAGCGCCGGGGGCGTGCCAACCTCTACTCCGAGGCGCACGTCACCCGGCTGCACCAGATCGCCCAGCTCCTCGACCGCGGCTACACCCTGGCCTCGATCAAGGAGCTCCTGGACGCCTGGGACAGCGGGCGTGGCCTGGGCGGGGTCCTCGGCCTGGTCACGGAGGTGGAAGGGCCCTGGACGGACGAGGAACCGGCCCGCATCACCCGCGCCGAGCTGGACGCCCGCTTCGGCGGCACCGCGGACGACGACGCCGTGGCCGAGGCGGTCGACCTCGGCGTCCTGGAACCGGTCGACGGCGCCCCCGGCACCTTCCTCGTCCCGAGCCCCCAAGAGCTGTCCGTGGCCGTCGAGTTGCACGCGGCCGGTGTCCCGCTGTCCGCGATCTCGGGCCACCTACGGGAGTTGAGGGTCCAGGTGGAGCACATAGCCGCCCGTTTCCTCGAGTTCACCACCGAGCACGTCTTCGCCCGCTACCTGGACGACTCGGGCCTCCGTACGGACGCGGACGCGGCGGAAGCGGCCTCGCTCGTACGACGCCTGCGCCCTCTCGCCCAGCAGACGGTGGACGCCGAACTGGCCCGTGCCATGCGGCTGTTCGCCGCCCGCCACCTCCGGACACACCTCGCCGCCGCGCAACCCGCCGAACCCGCCTCCGGCACCCGCCAGGTCGCCCTCCCCGCCGAGACGATCGAGGCCGTGGAAAAGCTGGTTGGTCACGAACAGGCATCGTCATTCATTGCACTGGCGGCCGAACGCGAGGTGAGGGCACGTGTGTTGGACACCCTTGCCTCATCTCCATCCGCCACCAACAAACTTAGCGAATCGCCGCAAAAAATCTGCTAGTTATCCACAATTTCGCCAACTCTTCTGTGGATAACCACACTTGGTTGTGGATCAAACATGCGGGCAAAAACAACCTGCGTGATCCGGGTCTCTCCCGCACGCTGGACGCATGGACGAAAGACGCACCGTGAAGGTGTCGAAGTACCTCTCGAAACACCTGCGCCACCAGCCCGAGCGGATCGGGCTCGTCCTCGACGAGGGCGGCTGGGTCGAGATCGACGCGCTGATCGCGGCAGCCGCCGCCCACGGCTTCCGGTTCACCCGCGCGGAACTCGACCAGGTGGTGGCCGACAACGACAAACAGCGCTTCGCGATCGAGGGGACGAGAATCCGCGCCAGCCAGGGCCACAGCATCGACGTCGATCTCGGGCTGCCCCCGGCGACCCCGCCGCCGTACCTCTACCACGGCACCGTCGCCCGCTACCTGGACACAATCCGGACAGCGGGCCTCAGGCCGATGAGCAGGCACGACGTCCACCTCTCGAAGGACCGCGAGACCGCCACCCGGGTCGGCGCCCGGCGCGGGCGCCCCGTCGTCCTCACCGTCGACGCCGGTGCCATGCACCGCGACGGCCACGTCTTCCACGTCAGCGCGAACGGAGTGTGGCTGACCAAGGCCGTACCCCCGCAGTACCTGCGCTTCCCCGGCCCGCGCTGAAAAGCCGCCGGGCCACCGGCCTGCTCGCTCCGTGGCTCAGCAGCCGCGTACGGTGACCGTTTTCGGCCGTTGTCGGGGATCCCCGTACTCTCGGACGCATGAGTCTGCCGAGTCTGCGTCTGAGCACCGTGATCCTCCCGTACCGCCGCTGGAGCGAGGGCGGCCGTTCGGCCTGGGTGCGGGCCGAGCAGCTCGGCTTCCACACCGCGTACACCTACGACCACCTGTCCTGGCGGAGCTTTCGCGACGGCCCCTGGTTCGGCGCCGTGCCGACACTGACCGCCGCCGCTGCCGTCACCGACCGGCTCCGCCTCGGCACACTGGTCACCTCGCCGAACTTCCGGCACCCGGTGACCCTCGCCAAGGAGCTGATCTCCCTCGACGACATCTCCGGTGGCCGGATCACCCTCGGCATCGGCGCGGGCGGCACGGGCTTCGACGCCACGGCTATGGGGCAGGAGCCGTGGACCCCGCGAGAGCGCGCCGACCGCTTCGCCGAGTTCGTGCCGCTGCTGGACCGGCTGCTCACCGAGGACGCGGTGACGTACGACGGCCGGTTCTACTCGGCACACGAGGCGCGGAACGTTCCGGGCTGCGTGCAGCGCCCCCGGCTGCCGTTCGCGGTGGCGGCCACCGGCCCGCGCGGACTCAAGCTCGCCGCGCGCCACGGCCAGGCGTGGGTGACCACCGGCGACCCGAAGCTGTACGAGAACGGCACCCCTGAGCAGTCCGTGGCGGCCCTCGTCGCCCAGACGGGCAAGCTGGCCGAGGCCTGCGCCGAGGCCGGGCGGGACGTGGCCGAGCTGGACAAGGTCCTGCTCACCGGCTTCACCCCGGACCGCGGCCGTCCGCTCGAGTCCCTGGACGCCTTCGTGGACTTCGCCGGCCGCCACCGGGAGCTGGGCTTCACCGAGATCGTGATCCACTGGCCCATCCCGGACTCCGACTTCGCCGCGGACGAGAAGGTCTTCGAGAAGATCGCCATGGAGGCACTCGCCCAGCTGGACTGACGCACGGGGCAGGGGGTCGGCTCCGTCTGCCGGTGGTGTCTCATCTGTCGTCTGTGTCTCATCTGTGCGAAGTACCGCACGTACGTGCTGGCATATGCATGAGAATGGCCCG
This sequence comes from Streptomyces sp. NPDC002676, assembly GCF_053592455.1. Classification (NCBI taxonomy): domain Bacteria; kingdom Bacillati; phylum Actinomycetota; class Actinomycetes; order Kitasatosporales; family Streptomycetaceae; genus Streptomyces; species Streptomyces sp. NPDC002676. Next base: position 51,411 of record NZ_JBSFVT010000003.1, read on the forward strand.
GTGACCTCAGCGACTCGACAGCCCGGGACCCCGGCCGCGACCCTTCCGCCGCGGCTGATCGCCACCGATCTCGACGGCACTCTGCTGCGCGACGACAAGTCGGTCTCCCCGAGGACGATCGCGGCGCTGGCTGCCGCCGAGGAGGCGGGCATCGAGGTCTTCTTCGTCACCGGCCGCCCGGCCCGCTGGATGAACGTCGTCAGCGACCACGTCCACGGCCACGGCCTGGCGATCTGCGGCAACGGCGCCGCCGTGGTCGACCTGCACGGCGGCCCCGGCGCCCACCGGTTCGTGAAGGTGCGCGAACTGGCCCGGCAGAACGCACTGGACGCCGTGCGGCTGCTGCGCGCGGCGGCACCCGGCACGGTGTTCGCGGTCGAGCAGACGTACGGCTTCCACCAGGAACCGGACTATCCCAAGCTGCACATGGAGATACCCGACCACCTCCGGCCCGCCGAGGAACTGCTCGCGGCCGACGGTCCGAACGCCGACCAGCCCGTGCTGAAGATCCTCGCCTACCACCCCGATCTCGACCCCGACGCGTTCCTCGCCCTGGCCCGCGTCGCCGTCGACGGCCACGCCAGCGTCACCCGCTCCAGCCCCAGCGCCCTGCTGGAACTCAGCGGCGCCGGCGTCTCCAAGGCCAGCACCCTCGCCCTGTGCTGCGCCGAGCGCGGCATCGCACAGGAGGAGGTCGTCGCCTTCGGCGACATGCCCAACGACGTCGAGATGCTGACCTGGGCCGGGCAGTCGTACGCCATGGGCAACGCCCACCCGGACGTCTTCGCCGCCGCGTCGGGCCGTACCGTCGCCAACAACGAGGACGGCGTGGCGGTCGTGATCGAGCGGGTGCTCGCGGAACGGTTCTGACGCCGAGGCATTCACGCCTGCGCCAGGGGTGCCTCCTGGCTCAGGCCCGCTCCGCCTCCACCAGCTCCTCGGTCTCCGCTTCCCACTCCCGCTGCGCCATCGTCCGCAGCGGTCCGTCCACCGCGACCAGTTCCGCGTACGGCCCCCGCTGCACCACCCGGCCCGCGTCGAGCACGATCACCTCGTCCACGGCTTCGAGCCCCGCGAGCCGGTGGGTGATGAGCAACGTCGTACGGCCCTCGGTGGCGGCCAGCAGATCGGCAGTGAGCGCGTCGGCGGTCGGCAGGTCCAGATGCTCGGCGGGCTCGTCCAGGACCAGGACGGGGAAGTCGGCCAGGAGCGCCCGCGCCAGCGCGAGCCGCTGCCGCTGGCCGCCGGACAGCCGCGCCCCGTGCTCGCCGACGAGCGTGTCCAGGCCGTCGGGCAGCCCGTCCACCCAGTCCAGCAGCCGGGCCCGGGACAGCACGCGCCGCAGACCGGCCTCGTCGGCGTCCTTCCTGGCCAGCAGCAGGTTCTCGCGCACCGAGCTGTCGAAGAGGTGCGCGTCCTGGGCGCACAGGCCCACAAGCCTGCGTACGTCGTCACCGGCCAGTGCGTACGCGTCCACACCGGCAAGGGTGTACGAGCCCTGCTCCGGGTCGAGGAACCGCAGCAGCACCTGGGCGAGGGTCGTCTTGCCTGAGCCGGACGGCCCGACCACGGCGATACGGCGGCCCTGCTCCAGGGTGAGGTCGAGCCCGGAGAGCGCGTCCCGGTGCTGCCCGGTGTGCCGCGCGGCCAGCCCCTTGAGGACGACCGGGAACGGCGCGGCGGGAGCCTGCCGGGGTTGTTCCGGCTCGCGTACGGGCTCCGGGGCGTCCAGGACCTCGTACACGCGCTCGGCGCTGCGGCGCACCCGTTGCCGGTGGCGCACGGCGAGCGGCAGCCCGAGGACGGCCTCGAAGGCGGCCAGCGGGGTGAGGACGACCACGGCCATCGCCACTCCGCTGAGCCGCCCCGTGGCCACCGCCTGGGCACCGAGCAGCGCGGTGGCCGTGACGGTCAGGCCGGAGATCAGCGAGATGAGCCCATCGCCGAGCGCGGTGACGGCGGCGGCGCGCGAGGCGATCCGGGTGAGGGTGCCGTCGGCCTGCCGGGCCGCGGCCGTACGGGCGGGCAGCGCACCGGCGACGGTCAACTCGGCGGTGCCGGTGAGCAGGTCGGCCACGCGGGTCGCGAGCACCCCGCGGGCGGGCGCCAGCCGCCGCTCGGTCCGCCGGGCCACGGTCGCGGTGAGCGCAGGGACGCCGGCACCGGCTGCGAGCAGGCCCGCGGCGAGCGCGGCCCCGGCCTCGGGCAGCAGCCAGGCCGTGAAGCCGACGGAGGCGGCGGAGACGACCAGGGCGGCTCCGGCGGGCAGCAGCCAGCGCAGCCAGTAGTCCTGGAGCGCGTCCACGTCGGCGACCAGCCGGGTGAGCAGGTCACCGCGGCGGGTGGCCCGCAGCCCGGCGGGCGCGAGCCGCTCCAGCCGCCGGTACACGGCGACCCGGGTGTCGGCCAGCATCCGCAGCACGGCGTCGTGCGACACCAGCCGCTCGGCGTACCGGAAGACGGCCCGCCCGATCCCGAAGGCCCGCGTCGCCGTCACGGCCACCATCAGGTACAGCACCGGCGGCTCCTGCGAGGCCCGCGAGATGAGCCACCCGGAGGTCCCCATGAGCCCAACGGCACACCCCAACGCCAGACTTCCCAGCAACAAGGCGAGCGTCAGCCGCCCACGCCGGGCCCCGGCCATACCCCGAACCCGCCCAAGCACGCCCCGACGGGCAACGAGAGGCTGCGCAGCAGAGTCACTTTCCAGCGGACTGCCTTCCGGGCCGCTCTCCAGCGAACCGACCGCCGCCCCGCCCATCGGGCCACTTTCCGACGAACCGAGCCGGGTGGTGGGAGGCCGGGCACCAGCCCGCTGCACCAGAGGCCCGGCACCGTCCAGCCGCACCACCCGGTCCGCGACCTCCAACAGGGCCGGCCGGTGCACAACAAGCAGCACCGTGCGGCCCACAGCCAGCCTCCGCACCGCCGCCACGACCTCGGCCTCCGTCACCCCGTCCAGCGCGGCCGTCGGCTCGTCCAACAGCAGCATGGGCCGGTCGGCGAGAAACGCCCGCGCCAGCGCAAGCCGCTGCCGCTGACCGGCGGAGAGACCGGCCCCGTCCTCCCCGAGCACCGTCCCGGCACCTTCGGGCAGCGCGTCCACGAACTCCAGCGCGCCCGCATCCCGCAGCGCCCGCCGTACGGCGTCGTCATCCGCGTCGGGCCGGGCCAGCCGTACGTTCTCCGCGATGGTCCCGGCGTACAGATGCGGGCGCTGCGGCACCCAGGCGATCCGCGACCGCCACTGCTCAAGGTCGAGCCCGGCGAGATCGGCTCCCCCGACCCGCACCCGGCCCGCCACGGGCTCCACGAACCCGAGCAGCACATGCAGCAGCGTCGACTTGCCCACCCCGCTCGGCCCGACCAGCGCGACGGTCTCACCGGGCTCGACGCTGAAGGACACCGCGGTCACGGCATCCGCCGAACGGCCGGGGTAGCGAACGGTGACCCCTTCGAAGGCCACCGCACCCTCGGGCACCGCTCCGGCCCCGGACGCCGGCACCGGCGTCTCCAGCACGCCGAAGATCTCCCCGGCGGCGGCAAGCCCCTCCGCCGCCGCGTGGAACTGCGCACCCACCTGCCTCAGCGGCAGATACGCCTCGGGCGCCAGCACCAGGACGACCAGGCCGACGTACAGGTCCATGTCGCCGTGCACGAGCCGCATGCCGATCGTCACGGCGACCAGCGCGACCGACAGCGTGGCGAGCAACTCCAGGGCGAAGGAGGAGAGGAAGGCGATGCGCAGGGTCCGCATGGTGGCCTGCCGGTACTCGCCGGTGATCCGGCGGATGGACTCCGCCTGCGCCTTGGCGCGGCCGAACACCTTCAGCGTGGGGAGCCCGGCGACGACGTCCAGGAAGTGGCCGGACAGCCGGGACAGCAGCCGCCACTGACGGTCCGTCCGGGACTGGGTGGCCCAGCCGATGAGCACCATGAACAGGGGGATCAGCGGCAGCGTGCCGACGATGATCGCCGCCGACACCCAGTCCTCGGTGACGATCCGGGCCAGCACCACCACCGGGACGACCACCGCGAGCCCCAACTGCGGGAGATAGCGCGAGAAGTAGTCGTCGAGGGCGTCGACCCCGCGCGTGGCCAGGGTGACCAGCGAGCCCGTCCGCTGTCCGCTCAGCCACCCGGGACCGAGTGCCGCCGCCCGGTCGAGCAGCCGGCCGCGCAGTTCGGACTTCACCGCCGCGCTCGCCCGGTGCGCGGCGAGTTCGGTGAGCCAGGAGACCAGCGCCCGCCCGGCCGCGACCGCTGCCAACAGCAGCAGGGGAGTGCGGAGTTCGCCGGCCGACCGGCCGTGTTGGAAGGCTCCGACCACCACCTCGGCGATGAGCATCGCCTGTCCGACGACCAGTCCGGCACCGACCGCGCCCAGGGCGACGACCGCCACCAGGAAGAGCCGGGTGGACCGGGCGTAGCGGAGCAGACGCGGATCGATTGGTTTCACGTGAAACACGCCCTTCGGCACGGGAAGGGTGTTTCACGTGAAACGTCGGGCACCATCGCGAAACACCCTCCCCTGTAAATCAGTGCGCGGTGGCAGGGTCCGGAGCGATGTGCTGCGTGCCGATCCGCTGACGGAACACCCAGTAGGTCCACCCCTGGTAGAGCAGCACGAACGGTGTGGCGATCGCCGCGCACCAGGTCATGATCTTCAAGGTGTACGGGCTCGACGAGGCGTTGGTGACCGTGAGGCTCCATTCGCTGTTGAGCGTGGACGGCATGACGTTCGGGAAGAGCGACAGGAAGAGCATCGCCACGGCGGCGACGATGGTGAGGCCGGACAGGGCGAACGACCAGCCCTCGCGCCCCACCTGGTTGGCCACCAGCGCGGCCACCAGGGCGACGACCGCCACGATCAGAGCGACCAGGCTCTTGCCGTCACCGCTGTCGGCCTGCGTCCACAGCAGGAAGGCGAGCGCCACGACCGCCGCGACGGGACCCACCCACAGGGCCAGCTTCCGCGCCCGCGTCCGGATGTCCCCGACGGTCTTGAGCGCGGTGAACACCGTGCCGTGGAAGGTGAAGAGCGTCAGCGTCACCAGACCGCCGAGCAGGGCATAGGGGTTGAGCAGGTCCCCGACGTTGCCCGCGTACTCGAAGTTCCGGTCGATCTTGACGCCGTGCACGATGTTCGCGAAGGCCACGCCCCACAGGAACGCCGGGATCAGCGAGGTCCAGAAGATCGCGGTCTCCCAGTTGCGCTGCCAGGTCTCGTCGGGCCGCTTCGCCCGGTACTCGAAGGCCACGCCCCGGACGATCAGGCACACGAGGATGAGCAGCAGCGGCAGATAGAAGCCGGAGAAGAGCGTGGCGTACCACTCGGGGAAGGCGGCGAAGGTCGCACCGCCCGCCGAGAGCAGCCACACCTCGTTGCCGTCCCAGACGGGCCCGATGGTGTTGATCAGCACCCGCCGTTCGGGCCGGTTCCGGGCCAGCAGCTTGGTGAGGATGCCGACCCCGAAGTCGAAGCCCTCCAGGAAGAAGTAGCCGGTCCACAGAACGGCGATCAGAACGAACCAGACGTCGTGAAGTTGCATGACTGTTCCCCCGGCCTAGTACGAGAAGGCCATCGGCTTGTCGGCGTCACGCATGTCGCCGCCGATCTTCGTGGGCGGATTGAGGTCGGCCTCGGTCAGCTCGGGCGGGCCCGCCTTGGCGTACTTGGCGAGAAGCCTGACCTCGACGACGGCGAGGGTGGCGTACAGCGCGGTGAGGACGATCATCGAGGTGAGGATCTCGCCCTGGGAGACACCGGGGGAGACCGCGTGCCGGGTCTGCAGGACGCCGTAGACCACCCACGGCTGACGGCCCATCTCGGTGAAGATCCAGCCCCAGGAGTTGGCGATCAGCGGGAAGGCCAGCGTCCAGACGGCGATCCGCCAGTACCAGACCGTCAGCTTCGGGCTGAGGGCCTTCTTCCTGAACAGGACCAGATGCGGCACCTCGTCCTCGCCCACGCGCAGATGCTTCGGCAGCATGAACTTCTTCCGGGTCAGCCAGAGGCCGGCCAGGCCGATGGCGAAGGAGGTCATGCCGAAGCCGATCATCCAGCGGAAGCCCCAGAAGGTGACGGGGATGTTGGGCCGGTAGTCGCCGGGTCCGAACTTCTTCTGCTCGGCCTTGTTGACATCGTTGATGCCAGGGACGTATGAGCCGAAGTCGTCGTTGGCCAGGAAGGACAGCAGACCCGGGATCTCTATCGCGACGGTGTTGTGGCCCTTCTGCACGTCACCGTAGGCGAAGATCGAGAACGGCGCGGGCTTCTGGCCGTCCCACAGCGCCTCGGCGGCTGCCATCTTCATCGGCTGCTGCTTGAACATGACCTTGCCGAGCGTGTCACCGCTGATCGCGGTGAGCATGCCGGCGATGACCACGGTGATGAGGCCGAGGCGCAGCGAGGTCTTCATCTCGCGTATGTGCTTCTTGCGGGACAGGTGGTAGGCGGAGATACCCACCATGAAGGCACCGCCGGTCAGGAACGCCGCCGACAGCGTGTGGAAGGCCTGGCTGAGCGCGGTGTTCTGGGTCAGGACATGCCAGAAGTCGGTGAGCTCGGCGCGGCCCTTCGCCTTGTTGATCCGGTAGCCGACGGGGTGCTGCATCCACGAGTTGGCCGCGAGGATGAAGTAGGCCGACAGGATCGTGCCGAGCGAGACCATCCAGATGCAGGCCAGGTGGATCTTCTTGGGCAGCTTGTCCCAGCCGAAGATCCACAGCCCGATGAACGTGGACTCGAAGAAGAAGGCGATCAGTGCTTCGAAGGCCAGCGGGGCACCGAAGATGTCACCGACGAACCGCGAGTAGTCCGACCAGTTCATACCGAACTGGAACTCCTGCACGATGCCGGTGACCACACCCATCGCGATGTTGATCAGGAAGAGCTTGCCCCAGAACTTCGTCGCCCTGAGGTACTTCTCGTTCTCCGTGCGCACCCAGGCCGTCTGCAGTCCGGCCGTGAGGGCGGCCAGCGAGATCGTCAGAGGGACGAACAGGAAGTGGTAGACGGTAGTGATGCCGAACTGCCAGCGCGCCAGTGTCTCCGGCGCCAAAGCCAAATCCACGTCGTCAGCTCCTTACTCCGCCGCAGAAGCGGCAGTTTGCCCCTTTTGTTGCAACATCACGGGAGCAATGAGACTCGCTTGTGAACGCGTTCACATTCACAAGCCATTATGACGCACTGATTTTCGACACTCGAAGGGGGGTCCCCCCCTTCGCCTCGATGTCAACCCCTCGGCAGCGACTTCAACATCTTGTTGAATTGCGCGCCTCGACACGGGTGTGGCTGTTTCACGTGAAACGGATGCCCGGCAGGCAGTGGAGCCGGGCACCGTGGCCTTCTGGACGGACGGCGACGCACTCGCCCTCCCCTACGGCCGCCCGCGTCCTGGCCACCGTCCGCGACGGAGACCCCGTACGCGTGGAACTGACGGACGGCCAGGACTGATCGCACCGGCGGGGAGCGCGGACTACAGCTCCTTGCGGAACCCTTCCGCCACCTTCAGGAAGATGTCGTTCGCCTCGGACTCCCCGATCGTGACCCGCACACCCTCGCCGGGGAACGGCCGGACCACCACGCCGTGCTGCTCACAGGCCTGCGCGAACGCGACCGTGCGCTCCCCGAGCCGCAGCCACACGAAGTTCGCCTGGGTCTCCGGCACGGTCCACCCCTGGGCGCGCAGCCCGTCGACCACGCGCGCACGCTCGCACACCAGCGAACCCACCCGGCCCAGCAGCTCGTCCTCGGCGCGCAGCGAGGCCACCGCCGCGTCCTGCGCGAACTGGCTCACCCCGAACGGCACCGCCGTCTTGCGCAGCGCCGCCGCCACCGGCTCATGGGCGACCGCGAAACCGACGCGCAGCCCGGCGAGCCCGTACGCCTTGGAGAACGTGCGCAGCACGCAGACGTTCGGCCGCTCCCGGTACAGCTCGATGCCGTCGGGCACCTCGGTGTCGCGGATGAACTCGCGGTAGGCCTCGTCCAGGACCACCAGCACATCGCCGGGCACCCGGTCGAGGAACCGCTCCAGCTCGGCCCGCCGCACCACCGTGCCGGTCGGGTTGTTCGGGTTGCAGACGAAGATCAGGCGCGTCCGGTCGGTGATCGCGTCCGCCATGGCGTCCAGGTCGTGCACATCGCCGGGCGTGAGCGGCACCTGCACCGGCCGGGCACCGCTGATCTGCGTGATGATCGGGTACGCCTCGAAGGAGCGCCAGGCATAGATCACCTCGTCGCCGGGCCCGCTGGTGGCCTGCAGCAGCTGCTGGGCGACACCCACCGAGCCGGTGCCGGTGGCCAGGTGCGAGAGCGGGACACCGAAGCGCTCCGACAGCTCGTTCATCAGCTCGGTGCACGCCATGTCCGGGTAGCGGTTGAAGGCGGCGGCGGCCTCGGTCACCCGCTCCAGCACGCCGGGCAGCGGGGGATACGGGTTCTCGTTGGAGGACAGCTTGTAGGCGGCCGGTCCGCCCGCGGCTGCGGGCTTCCCGGGCTTGTAGGTGGGGATACCCTCCAGCTCCGCGCGCAGCTTGGGGCTCGTCTCGCTCACCGCAGTCCTCCTCGCGACCGCCGGCGGACTGTCGACGCCGCCGGCTTCCATTACTCCTCACCATATGAGGATTCGGCGCCGCTGCGTACAGGTGCGGGGCAAAGCTCGTGATCCCCACCGGCATCAGGGGCATCGTCAGACGAAGGCGTACGCATCGGGGGGCGCGCCCTACATATATCTATGCGCCGGTGGCTTGCGCCCTGGCGCGCATCACCCGTGAAGGTGAGTTGAGACCTCTTCGAAACATCCGGCCCTTGGCAGGCCCATGCGCGTCAACACGCAACGTCCTCCCATCAAATCGAGCAACCGCCTTAGTTTCAAAGGCAGTTGGCGCTATATGATCATGCAGAAACGTGCCTGTCGACGCGTGCATATGCGTCCGCACTACCCCACCGCATGAGCCCTACTATCGGCTCGCCATGACAGCAGCAGGGAAGCACCAGGTGAGCCGCGCGGAAACCTCACGGCGAAGCAGCCGACCGGGCCGGGCGGGCATCAGAGACGTGGCCGCCGCCGCCGGGGTCTCCATCACGACCGTCTCCGATGCCCTCAACGGCAAGGGGCGGCTCCCGGATGCCACCCGGCGCCATGTCCGCGAGGTCGCCGACCGGCTGGGGTACCGCCCCTCGGCCGCCGCCCGCACCCTCCGTACCGGCAAGTCGGGGCTGATCGGCCTGACCGTGACGACGTACGGGGATGAACCTTTCACCTTCACGGAGTTCGCGTACTTCGCCGAGATGGCGCGGGCCGCCACCTCGGCCGCGCTCGCCCGCGGCTACGCCCTCGTCATCCTGCCCGCGACCTCCCGCCACGACGTGTGGTCCAACGTTGCCCTCGATGGCACCGTTGTCATCGACCCCTCCGACCAGGACCCGGTGGTCAGCGAACTCGTCCGGCAGGGACTGCCGGTCGTCTCCGACGGCCGCCCGGCCGGCGCGCTCCCGGTCACCGCCTGGGTCGACAACGACCACGAGGCCGCCGTACTCGGCATCCTCGACCACCTCGCCGACGCGGGCGCCCGCCGGATCGGCCTGCTCACGGGCACCACGACGGACACCTACACCCACCTGTCCACCACCGCGTACCTGCGCTGGTGCGAACGGGTCGGCCAGGCCCCGGTCTACGAGGCCTACCCTGCGCACGACCCGTGCGCGGGCGCCGTCGCCGCCGACCGGCTGCTCGCCCGCCCCGACCGGCCCGACGCCGTCTACGGACTGTTCGACCCCAACGGCACCGACCTGCTCGCCGCCGCCCGCCGCTACGGCCTGCGCGTCCCCGACGACCTGCTGCTGGTGTGCTGCAGCGAGTCCACCGTGTACGCCAACACCGAGCCGCCGATCACCACGCTCTCCCTGAAGCCGCGCCGCATCGGCACCGCCGTGGTCCAGCTCCTCATCGACGCCATCGAGGGCGTCGAGTCGGACCATCCGGTCGAGCAGGTGATACCGACCGAGCTGATCGTGCGCACCTCCTCCCAGCGGCGCCCGCAGCGCACGACGGTCAGCCCGCCGCGCACCCCGGACGAGGGATAGCGGGGGAGCACGGAAGCACCGGACGGCGCACGGCCGGGACACGCGACGCGCACGGTCCGGTGCGCCCCCGCACGACCGGCCTCCCACCCCCGCCGGCCGCCCCGCACGACCGAGCCGTCCGCCCCGCCGGTCGGCTGACGCGGGCCGGTATCCGGGCGGCGCCAGGGGTAACCCCTGCCCAAACGGGGCGAAAGCCGCGGTGAACTGGAGTCTTGTTCCGATTCACCACCCCTGGGTCATCACACGGCGCGACGCGCATTCCTATGATGGGCCCACGACACCGCGGGCCGTGCGACCAGGCAGTCCGAAGCGGTGCAGATGCGGCGCGATGGTGGAGGGGTCGGATGACTCAGGGGGCCGGTCAGGGACCCGAGACGGAGCGGACGGCGACGTTGCGCGACTTCCGGGTACCCGCGTACGTCCATGAGACCGGTCCGTACGTCCAGGCCGTCCACCCCGGCGACACCGACACGCCCGCCGAGGAGACGTACCCCGACGGCTACACGCCCACCCAGCGCGACCTGCCCGTCATCAACCGCGGAGACACGCTCCAGGTCCCCGTCGATCCGGCTCCCGCCGCCCCGGCCCCGCAGCCCGCGACCGGCCAGGGCCCCCTGTACGTCGTCGGGGACGTCCATGGCTACCTCGACGAACTGGTGGCCGCCCTGCAGGAGAAGGGGCTGATCGACGCCTCGGGCCAGTGGTGCGCGGGCACCACGCGGCTGTGGTTCCTCGGCGACTTCACCGACCGCGGCCCGGACGGCATCGGCGTCATCGACCTGGTGATGCGGCTGTCCGCCGAGGCAGCCGCGGCAGGCGGCTACTGCAAGGCCCTCATGGGCAACCACGAGCTCCTGCTGCTCGGCGCCAAGCGGTTCGGCGACACCCCCGTCAACTCCGGCGCGGGCACCGCCACCTTCCAGGCCGCCTGGCTGCTCAACGGCGGCCAGAAGACCGACATGGACCGCCTCCAGGACCACCACCTGCAGTGGATGGCCCGCCTGGACGCCGTCGAGGAGGTCGACGGCTATTTGCTCCTGCACTCCGACACCACCGCCTACCTCGACTACGGCGACTCGATCGAGGCGGTCAACGACACCGTCCGCGAGACGCTCACGCGCAACGACGCGGACGAGTGCTGGGACCTGTTCCGCAAGTTCACCAAGCGCTTCTCCTTCCGCGACGAGGGCGGCGCCGACGCCGTCCGCTCCCTCCTCGATACGTACGGCGGCACCCGCGTCGTTCACGGCCACAGCCCCATTCCCTACCTGCTCGGCGAAGTCGGCTCCGAGGACGGCGAGGAAAGCACTGGTCCCGTCGTCGAGGGGCCGCACGTCTACGCCGACGGGCTCGCCATCGCCATGGACGGCGGAGTGACCATGGCCGGAAAGCTGCTGGTCCAACAACTTCCCCTGGATAACTGACCGTTCAGCGGGCAGGCGTTCACCGGCGGCTGCGCACACGTCGGTAACTCAATTTCCGGCAATCCCCTGTCACCGCGCGCCGTCACGGCTCTACCATCGGCTTATCCGTAGCAGGCTCCCCTCCGTTTCTGCCCGACGGCTCGCCGGCGTGCGAGCCACAAGCCCTACGGAGCATCGGGGGATGCACATGAACAGCGTTCCGCAGCACCTGCTGAGCGAGGACCGCCAGGAATTCGAGCGGATCCTCGATGAGGCGCTGCGCTCCGCACCACACCGACCGGAACTGGCCGCTGTCGGACAGCGGCTCAACCCCGAACAACTGCGCACCATGGCGCTCAACGCCAGCACACTCATCACGGCCGCCGCGGCGACCGAGTACCAGCACTACGTGACGGTCCGCGAGGAACTGCGCCGTCCGGCGCCGTCCGTCCTCCCGGTCCCCGACGACTCCGGTTCCACGGAACCGGCTTCGGACGGGCCGGGGCTCGCCACCGCCCTTGGCGACACCCCTCTCGGCGAGGCCGCCGAGACCACCGGCGCGGGCGCCGTCGCGGTGATCGCCGTGCTGGCGCCGGTCCTCGCCGGAACCGCCGCGGCGATCTTCCTGCTCGTCGGCTACATCCTGAAGACGGTCGCCCCCGGGCAGACCTTCGCCCAGACCATGCTCACCGCCGGCTGGGTGTTCGGTGCCGTGACCGCGGCCTCGGTCCTCGTCGCCGCCGTCGGGCTGCTGCTCACCGCCCTGCGCAACGGCGCCGCGGCGGACAGCGACGCCCACGACGCGGCGGCCGAGAAGGTCGCCAGGGCCAGAGAGGCCTGGCGGGACGCCCTGCTGGAGCGCGGCATCCTGCCGTTCCTGCAGGATGCGCTCACCCAGCCCGGCGCGGCGGCCCTGCAGCACACGGCCCGTCCCACCCCGACCGGCCGCATGCCCCGCCTGGGCTACGGCCGCCCCGGCTTCAGCAGCCCGGACGACGGCGCCGCATCCGGCCGCCCGAGCTTCACCAGTCCCGACTACACCAGCCCGGACTTCGGCGGCCCGGAGCACCAGCCGGAATAGCCCGGCTCACGCCCCTCGAAAGGCGTGAGCCGAACCGGGCGGGACCAGACCTGCCTTCGCGGCCGACCGGGCGTGGCCCCACCACCCCGGTCAGCCGCCTCCTGCCGTACGGGCGACGTCAGCCGGCCGTCAGTCGGCCAGGGGGAGATAGACCCGGTTGCCCGCCGCCGCGAACTCCTTCGACTTCTGGGCCATACCCTCCTCGGTCTCGGCCCGGCTGCCGCCGTGCTCGCGGCGGATGTCCTGCGAGATCTTCATCGACGACAACTTCAGCCCGTAGGCAGCACATTCACCCATCACCTCGTGCATCCGCAGCAGCCAGCAGGACTTCCGCCGCCTCGGTGCGGATGTACAGCACGTACCGGCCACTGCGGTGCGCGTCGACCAGGCCGGCGGAGCGGAGGGCGGTCAGGTGCTGGGAGACTCCGCCGGCGCTGATCCCGGTGCGGCGGGCCAGGTCGGTTGTTGAGGCGGGTGTGTCGAGTTCGGCCAGCAGGCGGGTCCTGGACCGGCCGATGACCGCTGCCAGGGCCTGTGGGAGGGCAGACCGCCGTTCCCAGAGTGCGGCCACGCCGCGCGGCGGATAGCGCAGGGTGGGTTGCCAGTTCGGGCTGATCACGGAGAAGATCCTGGGCCAGACGAACACCGACGGCACGAGCAGGAGGCCGCGTCCGCCGAGTTGCCGGCTGCCACGGGCGTAATGGTGCCCGACGTACAGGGTGTCCTCGTCCCAGGTCACGTTGGCCCCCAGGTCGCCCAGCAGCTGATCCGCTCCGTGTTCGGCGAACAGCCTGGCCCGGTGAAGCACGTCACCCTCCAAGAGGGAGCGCATCCGCGGCCAGTACGGCGCGAGGGCGACCTCCCAGTAGGCCTCGACGAGTTCAGCGAGTTCGGCGAGACCGCGGCGCGGATCGCTGCGCAGCCGATCGATCCGCTCGGAACGCGGCGCGCGTGGACCGCCGAGGCCGGACCGGACCTGCTCGGGTGGTGTGGCACGCAGTACGGCCATCTCCAGTCCCAGATCGGCGACCGAGGTTGTCGGTGGCGGTGCGATGAAGACCGGTATCGACCGGGGCGGTTCCGGGACCAGATCGGCGAGCAGACGCCAGTCCAACCCCGAGGCGGCCAACCGGCTGCCGACCTCGGCGGTCCACGGGTGGTACAGGGGGTGCTCGGCCGGGCGCTTCAACACCCTGACGCTGGCGACCACCTCCCACAGCGGCGACAGGGCGAACCGGGTGCGGGCCAGGTCGCGGACGGAGAACACCAGGTCCAGCACGGTGCAGCCCTTCTGCGTCGGAAGAGCCCGCGGCCAGCGGGTCAGGATTCAGTACAGCCTAAATTCCTCGCTCGCCGGTCGGCCCCGGCAGGAACCTCACTCCATGACCAGTACTGATCTCGCTCACGGGCCGGGCACGGCCGCGCCCACCCTCGAGCCGTATCCTTCGGCCCTCCGGAACCCGGGCTTCCGACTGCTTGTCGGCGCCGCCGCGGTGAGCAAGCTCGGCACCGCGGTGAGTTCCCTGGCGATACCGCTGACCGCCGTCCTGGCCCTGCACAGCTCGGCCGGACAGGTCGGCGTTCTGGCGACGCTGAGCACCCTCGCCTTCCTGCTGATCGGCCTGCCGGCCGGAGCCTGGGTGGACCGGATCCGGAAGCGGCCCGTGATGATCGCTGCCGACCTTGTCAGGGCCGCGCTGTTCGGGTCCGTGCCGGCCGCCTGGCTGCTCGGCTGCCTGACGATCCAACAGCTCTACCTGGTGGTCCTGTTGGCGGGCGCCGCCACGGTCTTCTTCGACGTGGCCGCACTGAGCCAACTGCCCGAACTGGTCGGGCGGGCACAGCTCACCCAGGCCAACGCCTACCTGGTGACGGTGGACTCCCTCACCCTGATCGGTGGGCGCAGCGCGGGTGGCTTCCTGGTGGCGCTGCTGTCCGCCCCGACGGCGGTCGTGATCGACGCGGCCAGCTACCTGTGGTCGGCGGTCCTCCTGCTGCGTATCCGCCAGGCGGACCCGCGCCCGCAGCACCGGCGCGACGCACGGCTCAGCGGCGAGATCCGGGAGGGCCTGCGCTTCGTGCTCGGCAACCCGACCCTGCGGGCGATTGCGCTCGCAGGGGCACTGACGAACCTGTCCATCCAGCTGTGTCAGACCATGCTGCCGGTGTTGTTCGCCCGTGAACTCGGCTTCTCCGACGGCGTCATCGGCCTGTTCTTCGCGGTTGGTGGTCTCGGCGTGTTCATCGGTTCGATGTCGGCCCGATGGTTGGCCCGCCGGGTCGGCGCAGGCCGGGTGCTGTGGCTGATGGGCCTGGCCATTGCGCCGTTCGGCGCTCTGCTGGCGCTGGCCGATCGCGGACCGGCCCTCTGGTTCGCCGCGGCCGCCTGGCTGATCACCACATGCAAGGTCGGCATCGACAACGTGATCAAGGTCAGCTTCCGCCAGAGCGTGACACCGGACCGTCTTCTCGGCCGGATGAACGCCACCATGCGGGTCCTGCTGACCGGCTCACTCGCGATCGGCGCGGCCCTGGCCGGCCTGCTGGGCGAACTCGCCTCCGTCCGAACCGCCCTCTGGCTCGGTGCCGTCGGGCTCGCCCTGGTCTGGGTACCGATCTTCTTCTCACCACTGCGCACCCAGCGCGAGCTGCCCGGCCCCGGCGCTCTGCGGTGAACGGATGACCACGACAGAGCGCCGCCCCGAGTTCGCTCGGGGACGGCGCTCCGGTTGCCTGTCAGTCCGCCATCGGCAGGTACACCCGGTTCCCGTTCTCCGCGAACTCCTTCGACTTCTGGAGCATCCCCTCAGCGACCTCCTCAGGCGAGGCCCCCTCAGCCGCCGCACCACCGAACCGCTCTGTGATGCTTTGGCTGATCTTCATCGAGCAGAACTTCGGCCCGCACATCGAGCAGAAGTGAGCCGTCTTGGCGGGCTCGGCCGGCAGGGTCTCGTCGTGGAACTCCCGTGCCGTGTCCGGGTCCAGGGCGAGGTTGAACTGGTCCTCCCACCGGAACTCGAAGCGGGCGTCGGACAGCGCGTCGTCCCAGGCCTGCGCATCCGGGTGCCCCTTGGCGAGGTCGGCTGCGTGGGCGGCGATCTTGTAGGTGATGACGCCGGTCTTGACGTCGTCACGGTTGGGCAGGCCCAGGTGCTCCTTGGGCGTGACGTAGCAGAGCATCGCCGTGCCCCACCAGGCGATCATCGCGGCACCGATGCCGGAGGTGATGTGGTCGTACGCCGGCGCGATGTCCGTGGTCAGCGGGCCGAGCGTATAGAACGGAGCCTCATCGCAGATCTCCTGCTGAAGGTCGATGTTCTCCTTGATCTTGTGCATCGGGACGTGACCGGGGCCCTCGATCATCGTCTGCACGTTGAAACCCTTGGCGATCCGGTTGAGTTCCCCGAGCGTGCGCAACTCCGCGAACTGCGCCTCGTCGTTGGCGTCGGCGATCGAGCCCGGCCGAAGGCCGTCGCCCAGCGAGTACGTGACGTCGTAGGCGGCGAGGATCTCGCACAGTTCCTCGAAGTTCTCGTACAGGAACGACTCCTTGTGGTGCGCCAGGCACCACGCGGCCATGATCGAGCCGCCGCGCGAGACGATGCCGGTCTTGCGGTTGGCGGTGAGCGGCACGTACGGCAGCCGGACGCCCGCATGGACCGTCATGTAGTCCACGCCCTGCTCGGCCTGCTCGATGACCGTGTCCTTGTAGATCTCCCAGGTCAGCTCTTCGGCCTTGCCGTCGACCTTTTCCAGGGCCTGGTAGAGCGGCACCGTGCCGATCGGGACGGGGGAGTTGCGCAGCACCCACTCGCGGGTGGTGTGGATGTTGCGGCCGGTGGAGAGGTCCATGACCGTGTCGGCGCCCCAGCGGGTCGCCCAGGTCATCTTCTCGACCTCTTCCTCGATGGAGGACGTCACCGCGGAGTTGCCGATGTTGGCGTTGACCTTCACCAGGAACCGCTTGCCGATGATCATCGGCTCGATCTCCGGGTGGTTGACGTTGGCCGGCAGCACCGCGCGGCCCGCCGCGATCTCCTCCCGGACCACCTCGGGCGACACGTTCTCCCGGACGGCCACGTACTCCATCTCGGGCGTGATCTCGCCCCGGCGCGCATACGCGAGCTGCGTGACCGCCTGGCCGTCACGACCACGCCGCGGCTGACGCGGACGTCCGGGGAAGACGGCGTCGAGGTTGCGCAGCCCCCCGCGCGGCGAGGTGTGCTTGATCCCGTCGTCCTCCGGACGGACGGGACGGCCCGCGTACTCCTCGGTGTCGCCGCGGGCGATGATCCAGTTCTCCCGCAGCGGCGACAGGCCCCTGCGGACGTCGGTGTCGACGAGTGGATCGGTGTACGGGCCCGAGGTGTCGTACAACGTGACCGACTGCCCGTTGGTGAGGTGCACCTGACGGACCGGCACGCGCAGGTCGGAGCGCGAGCCCTCGATGTACGCCTTGTGCCAGCCGATGGACTTCCCGGCCTCCCCGTTCGACGACCCGTTCGTCGCGTTCTGCGTGGAGGCAGGCGTGCGTGCGTCCTTGTTGGTCATGAGACCTACTCCCTACGCCGGCATTACCCGGTAACAGGTTCGGCGGTCGACGCAGCGGCTTCCGTCTGTCGCTGTTTCACGTGAAACTTCGTACGTTCCCTGTGAAACACCGCGAAACGGAGGTCAGCGCCCTCTCAGCCCGGTGCTCCGAGCTCCCGCGTGTGCAAAGGTGCCCCCACGCTAGCGTCAATCCGGGAGCGGTGAACAGAGGGGCCCCGGCGTTCTTGCGATGATCGGGCGGTGACCACGATGCAGCAGTACCCCTCCCAGCCGCCCGAGCCGCCCCGTCGAGGCCGCCCCGGCTCGGGCGGCGGTCACAGTCACGCGCACGGTCACGACCAGGGCCACGGCCACGCGCACGGCCACAGTCACAGCCACGGCCCGGCCGCCCCCGTCTCCCAGCACCTGCGCAAGGTCATCGCCGCGATCCTGATCCCGTTCACGGCGGCAGTCGTGGTCGGCCTGCTGGTGCTCTGGCCCGGAGGAGCCCCGGCGCACAAGCGCACCGGCGTCGGATTCGACCGGCAGACGCAGCAGGCCACGGTCACCGAGGTGATCAAGGTGAGCTGCGCCTCGGTGAACGCCTCGGGCGGCAGCCTGACCGGCGACGTCTCCGCTGCCGGGGGAAACTCCGCCGCACAGAAGCCGAACGGCACCTGCAAGAAGGCGACCATCCGGGTCGACACCGGCAAGGACAAGGGCCGCACGTTCACCGAGATCGTGCAGCCGGACCAGTCACGCCAACTGGACCAGGGCGAGAAGGTCGTGGTCGCCTACGAGCCTTCGGCGCCGAAGAACCTGCAGTACTCGGTCACCGATGTGAACCGGCAGTTCCCGATGGCCCTGCTCGCCGGGATCTTCGCGGTCGCCGTCGTCGTGGTGGGGCGCATGCGTGGTGTCATGGCGCTGATCGCGCTGGCCGTGAGCTTCCTGGTGCTGACCCTGTTCATCCTGCCCGCGATTCTGCAGGGTTCGAATCCGCTGCTCGTGGCGGTCGTCGGGTCCAGCGCCATCATGCTGATCGCCCTGTACATGTGCCACGGCCTGTCGGCCCGCACGTCCGTGGCGGTGCTCGGCACCCTGATCTCGCTGTGCCTGATCGGTGTGCTCGGCTCGCTGTTCATCGGCTGGGCCGCACTCACCGGCAACACGGACGACAGCACCGGACTGATCCACGGCCTGTACCCGAAGATCGACATGAGCGGCCTGCTGCTGGCCGGCGTCATCATCGGCTCGCTCGGTGTCCTGGACGACGTGACGGTGACGCAGACGTCCGCCGTGTGGGAGCTGCACGAGGCCAATCCGTCGATGGGCTGGCGCGGGCTGTACCGGGCGGGCATCCGCATTGGCCGCGACCACATCGCCTCCGTGGTCAACACCCTCGTCCTCGCCTACGCCGGTGCCGCACTGCCGCTCCTGCTGCTGTTCTCGATCGCGCAGAGCAGCGTGGGGACGGTGGCCAACAGCGAGCTGGTGGCGGAGGAGATCGTGCGCACGCTGGTGGGCTCGATCGGCCTGGTCGCCTCGGTCCCGGTCACGACCGCTCTCGCCGCTTTGGTGGTGGCGGCCGACCGGCCCGCACCGGACACGGCGGCACCCGCCGGGGCCCCGACCACCACGGCACGCGGCGGACGGGGCCGACGCCGGAAGCGGTGATCCCGGCGGGAGTCGGTGACCCCGATGCAGAACCGTTCCTGCACCGTCCCGCGCGGCACGGCCGAGCGCCTGACGCCCCGTGCCGTAACGCTTCAGCCGGCGCTCTGCTCCTCGGCCAGGATGCGGTCCAAGGCCTCGTCGAGGTGGGCGTCGAAATCGGCGAGCGCACCCTCCTGACCCAACGGCACCAGCTTGTCCGTACGGTCGAGGAAGGCCACGAGCGGTGGCACCGAGGAGCGGAACAGCGCCTGGTCGGAGCCGACCTGAAGCCGGATCAGCACCTCGCCCAGCACCTCGGAATCGGCGGGGGCGATGTGCACATCCCCCTCGCCGCACGGCCGGCCGACCCCGTCGACCAGCAACTCCCGCCCGAAGGCCCAGGTCACCGGGGCATCACCGGGCAGGTGGAAGGTGAGCCGCACGGCATAGGGATCACTGGTCTCGTAGCGCAACTCCACCGGAATGCGGAAGGAGAGCTCCTCGGACACGAGAAAGCTCATCATGACCTCTGCCTGTACGGACTCGCGCATCGCCTACCCCGTCATATGACGTCGACCGGCCGGGATCGATCCCTTTGACCATGGTCAAATCTTGCTGAACGTACACAGGAGATCACAAGGAGTGAGTTTTCAGATACTGATAGAGAGGGCAAGAGCTCCCAGATGGCGCCCGATCTCGGCCTGCAGCAGGTGCGCCGCGGGCAACAGCCGGTCGGCCTGGTGCGAGGGCAGCGAGATGGCGATCGTGGCCGCCGTGGTGCCGACCGTGATCGGCACCGCCGCACAGACCGTCCCGAGCGCGTACTCCTGCCGCTCCACCACCGGCTCCATGCGCGGCATCCGGTCCAGCCGCCGCAGCAGGGCGTGGTTGTCACGCACGGTGTACGGCGTGATGGCCTGCACGGGATAACGGGCGAGGTGGTCACGGCGGGCCTCCTCGTCCAGCTGGGAGAGCAGGCACTTCCCGACGGCGTGCGCGTGGCCGGTCTCGCGGAAGTCGGCCCACTCCTCGACGGCGGGGGCCTGTCGGGAGGCGGAGACGCACATGACCTCGATCTCACCGTCCCGGTACATCGCGTAGTACACCGGGACACCGATGCGGTCGCGCCAGTGCGCAAGCGTGTCGGCCACCGTGCTGCGACGTTTCTGCTGTGCTCCGCTGCTGCTCAGCTGTTCGGCCGCGTCACCGAGGAAGAACAGCCCCTTCTCGCGGCGCAGATAGCCCTCATGCACAAGGGTGCGCAGCAGGTGGTAGGCCGTGGGCAGGGCGAGGCCGGTCTCGCGGGCGAGCTGTTTGGCGGGGGCGCCGTACTCATGCCGGGCGACGGTCTCCAGCAGGCGCATGGCGCGCTGGACGGAGCCGATGAGGGTCGCGGATGGGGGTGGTTCCAGGCGGGCCCCGGAGCGCGGTTGTCCGGGCACGGCCGCGCCGGACGGCCGGCGGACGGAGGGTGGGCAGGAACGCGGCGGGGCGGGGGGTGCGTGGGGTCCTGCCGGTGCGGTGTCAACCGTGGCCAAGGGGTCACTCCCGAAACGCGAGGGGGCAGCCCGTGCGGGGAAGAGCACGGTGGGGGTATGCCGCCCACGGGGCCGGACCCCGCGGGGAGTTCCGGACTCTAACCGCCCGCCACCGCGCGCAGACGGCCTCCCGGGGAAACTTCCCTCGCCCGAGGGAACCGGTGCTTTCCGTTACCGGTCACCGGCTCTCCCGTGGTCCCTCACCAGTCGCTGCGCGACGAGGAGTTCGACATGAACTTCCGCACGATGTAGATCAGTCCGCCGACCAGAGCGACGAAGATCAGCGCCTTGAAGAGCAGGCCGATCACGAAGCCGACCACGGTCGCTATCAGGCCGCCGAACACGACCAGGGCGATGACCGGCACCGCGACCCACTTCACCCACCACGGAAGTCCCGCGAAGATCTCTCGCATTGCCCTTGTCCTTTGCGTCTGGTGCGTTGTCGGAGTCCCGCACTGTCTGCATCGATGCTAGGGCCGCGAGGGGTCATCGCGGGGGCCTCTCATCCCTTGTCCTCCCCTGACCCGTCCCCTAGGGAACCCCGAGGGCCGGGCTCAGGCCTCAGGTGGAGAGAAGACGACCATCACCCTGAGGTCCTCGCTGATGTGGTGGAACTTGTGGGCCACCCCGGCCGGTACGTAGACCACGCTGCCCCGGGCCACCTCGGTGGTCTCCATGCCGACCGTGATCGACGCCCGGCCGCTGACGACGAGGTACACCTCGTCCTGGTTGTGCGGCTTCTGCGGGTCGTGCTCGCCCGCGTTGAGCGCGTACAGGCCGACCGACATGTTCCGCTCGCGCAGGAACTGCAGGTAGGCACCCTCGTTGGCGGCTCGCTCCGCCTCCAGTTCGTCCAGCCGGAATGCCTTCATCGCCGTTGCCGACCTCGTCTCACTGCTCGTTCTCCATCCGGTCTGCCACGATCAGACACATGAAGAATTTTGTAGTCAAGACGATCGCCAACGCGGGCGCCCTGGCGGTCGCCGTATGGCTGCTCGACAAGATCACCCTTACCGGTGACAGCACGGCCAAGAAGGCCGGCACGCTGATCCTCGTGGCGCTGGTCTTCGGCCTGGTCAACTTCCTGGTCAAACCGATCGTGAAGGTGCTCACCTTCCCGCTGTTCATCCTGACCCTGGGCCTGATCACCCTGGTCGTCAACGCGCTGATGCTGCTGCTGACGTCCTGGGTGTGCGGCAAGCTCGACCTGGGCTTCCATGTGGCGGGCTTCTGGACCGCCGTCCTCGGCGGCCTGATCATCTCGGTCGTGTCCTGGGCGCTGCACGTTCTCCTGCCCGACGAGGACTGAGCGCGCCATGGCCTATCGCGTCTGCTTCGTGTGCACCGGCAACATCTGCCGCTCCCCGATGGCCGAATCCGTCTTCCGCGCGCGCGTGGCGGAGGCCGGGCTGGAGGATCTGGTCGAGGTCGACAGCGCCGGCACCGGCGGCTGGCACGAGGGCGAGCCCGCCGATCCGCGGACCGTCTCGGTCCTCGACGAGCACGGCTACGACACCGAGCACATCGCACGCCAGTTCCAGCCGGCCTGGTTCGCCCGCCGCGACCTGGTGATCGCGCTCGATGCCGGGCACCTGAAGGCCCTGCGCCGCCTCGCGCCCACCGAGGAGGACGCGCTCAAGGTCCGCCTGCTGCGCTCCTACGACCCCTCGTGCGACCCCACGGCAGGCGACGACCTCGACGTACCGGACCCGTACTACGGGGGCCGTGACGGCTTCGAGGAGTGCCTTGAGATGGTGGAGGCGGCGAGCGCCGGTCTGCTCGCCGCCGTACAGGAACAACTGGAGGGACGGGCCGCATGAGCGAGGACAGGGAGGACGAGGGCCGCATCGGCGACGGCACGCGCGCGGTACGGGCGGGGCTGCCCGAGCCGGTCAAGCACGAGCCGACCCTGCCCGGACCGGTCTTCGCCGCGCACTTCCACCTCCCGGGCGAGGTGACCGGACCGTACTCCTACGGCCGTGACGACAACCCGACCTGGACACTGCTGGAGAGCGCCATCGGCGAGCTGGAGGCGCCCGGGCAGGACGACGTCGAGACGCTGGTGTTCGCCTCCGGCATGGCGGCGATCTCCTCGGTGCTGTTCTCCCAGCTACGCGCCGGAGACACGGTCGTACTCCCTTCCGACGGCTATCAGGTGCTGCCGCTGGTCGGCGCCCAGCTGGAGGCGTACGGCATCGAGGTGCGCACCGCGCCGACCCGCCATGACGCCCAGCTGGAGGTCCTCGACGGGGCGCGGCTGCTGTGGCTCGAGTCCCCGTCGAACCCCGGGCTCGACGTGTGCGACATCCGGCGCCTGGTGAAGGCGGCACACGAGCGGGGCGCCCTGGTGGCCGTCGACAACACCCTCGCCACCCCGCTCGGGCAGCGCCCGCTGGAGCTGGGCGCCGACTTTTCGGTGGCCAGCGGCACCAAGCAGCTGACCGGGCACGGGGACTTGCTGCTGGGCTACGTCGCCGGCCGCGAGGGCGAGGCGATGGCCGCCGTACGCCGCTGGCGCAAGATCGTGGGGGCGATCTCCGGGCCCATGGAGGCCTGGCTGGCGCACCGCTCGATCGCCACGCTCCAGCTGCGCATCGACCGGCAGAACGCCACCGCCCGCACTCTCGCCGAAGCCCTGCGGCAGCGGCCCGAGGTGTCCGGGCTGCGCTATCCGGGCCTGCCCGACGACCCCTCGTACAAGATCGCCTCGCAGCAGATGCGGCGCTTCGGATGCGTCGTCTCCTTCACGCTGCCCACGCGCGCGCGTGCCGAGCGTTTCCTGGAGGCCCTGCGCCTGGTGGAGGACGCGACGAGCTTCGGCGGGGTGCGCTCCACGGCCGAGCGGCGCCGCCGCTGGGGCGGAGACGCGGTCCCGGAGGGCTTCATCCGTATGTCCGTCGGTGCGGAGGACCCCGAGGACCTGGTGGCCGACGTACTGCGTGCCCTGGACGAGTCCGCCGAGTGACGAGACGGTCCGAGCCTCCCCCCTCGTGGCTCGGACCGCCCTCGACTCCCCCTTCGGTTCCCTCGCGAAGGACCGCGCCAACAAGGCTAGTTGACTCTGTGTCAGTGTCCAATCACGGTAGCGACAGAGACCTATCGACTTATTTATAGTTGGTGTCTGCCTGGGGGCCGGAGGGAGGCAGGGACAGGGAGGGCACACCATGGATCTGGCCTTGCTGCGCACCTTCGTCACCGTGCACCGGGCCGGTTCCTTCACCCGCGCCGCCGCCCTGCTCGGCCTCTCCCAGCCGGCCGTCACCTCGCAGATCCGCACGCTGGAGCGCCAGCTGGGCAGACCCCTGTTCCTGCGCCAGGCCCGCGGGGTGACCCCCACGACCACCGGCGACGAACTCGCCCACAAGGCGGCGCCCCATCTCGACGCGCTGGTGGAGATAGCCGAGAGCGGCCTGGACGACGAGTCCTCGCTGCGCACGCTCCACCTCGCCGGGCCGCCCGAGTTCACCGCCGAACGCGCGCTTCCGGCCCTCACCGAACTGACCGGCGACGACGGCCAGGGCTTTGCGCTGCGCGCCTCCTTCGGCACCGCGGAGGAGACGCTGGAGGGGCTGGCCGCCGGGCACCACGACCTGGCCATCAGCACGGCCCGGCCGCGCGGCGCCCTGCTCACCGCCACTCCGCTCTGCGACGAGGAACATGTGCTGGTGGCCGCCCCGCGCTGGGCCGAGCGGATCGGCTCGGACGCACCGCGCCTCAAGGGCGCGCCCGCCCTGGAGAACCTGCCCGTCGTCGAGGTCCACGAGTCGCTGCCCCTGGTCTCGCGCTACTGGGCCTCCGTCTTCGACTGCCGCCCCGCCGCCTCGGGCACCGTCATCGTCCCCGACCTGCGCGCGGTGCTCGCCTGCGCGATCGCCGGCGCGGGGCTGGCCGTACTGCCCCGCTATCTTTGCGCCGACGCCCTCGCACAGGGCGTGATCGTGATGCTGCACGATCCTCCGGTGCCGCCGCTGCGCACGTATTTCCTTGTGGTGCGCACGGGAACGCTGGCGATGCCTCATGTCGCGCGGGCGCACGAGTGGCTTCAGCGGGCGGCCACCGGCTGGTGCTGAGCGCCGGTCGGCGATGCACGCCCTGCCCTGACGTGGTTCTGCTTTGTGATGTTTCACGTGGAACCAGCCGGGCCACATTTCTCCCATGACCGTCCGACCCGTGGTCAAGCGCACCGCCCGTGCCGTTCTCCTGGACGGCGACGACCTGATCCTGATCAAGCGCACCAAGCCCGGCGTCGATCCCTACTGGGTCACTCCCGGTGGCGGGGTCGAGCCCGCGGACCCGACCGTCGTGCACGCCCTGCACCGCGAGGTGTACGAGGAACTCGGCGCCAAGATCACCGATGTGGTGCCGTGCTTCGTGGACACGGTGGAGCACATCGGTGAAGACGGCGGCGCGACCGGCGTGAAGGTGCAGCACTTCTTCGTCTGCCGGCTGGAGTCCATGAACCCGTCGCTGCGCCATGGACCCGAAGTGGACGAGCCGACCGGTGAGTACGAGATCGTCCGCATCCCGTTCACCCGCGTCGGCATCGCCTCCGTCCACCTCGTACCGCTGTCGCTGCGTCACTACCTGGACGGCAACATCGAGGGCGTGCGCGCCATGCACGCTCCCGACCTCGCCTAGGGGATCAGGTCCCGACGACGACCAGTTCCTCCACCGAGTCGTGCCGTATGCGGTCCGCGGGGATGCCGATGTCCCGGAGCGCGTCGATGCCGTTGCGGATCATTCCGGGCGGGCCCGAGAGGTAGGCGTCGTACTCGTTCCACGGGCCGTACTCGCGTATGGCGTCAGGAAGCTGGAGATGGGCCAGTTGGTCGATGACGGCCCGGACGGACAGCCAGGGGTGGCTCTGCTGGAGCCTGAGCATGGTGTCGATGTCGTACAGGTCGTGGTCGGTGCGGGCACCGTAGAACACCTCGACCGGGCGCCGGTCACCGTGCTCGGCAACATCCTCGACCAGCGCTTTGATGGGCGCTATGCCAGTGCCGCCGCCCAGGCAGAGCAGTCCGCTGTCGGTGGTGTGGTCGACGGTCATCGAGCCGGTCGGCGGGCCGAGGCGTATGACGTCTCCGGGCCGGGCGCGGTGCACGAGCGCGTTGGAGACCCAGCCTGCCGGGATGGCCTTCACATGGAAGGTCAGCAAACCGTCCGGACGCGGCGCGGAGGCGAAGGAGTAGTGCCGCCAGACCCGGGGCCACCAGGGTGTCTCCACGCTCGTGTACTGCCCGGCAAGGAAGGGATAGGGCTGGTCCGGGCGGACGGTGAGGATCGCGACCTCGGGGGTCCTCAGGTCATGTGCGACGACCTCGGCGTGCCACCAGGCCGGGGCGCGCAGTTCGTCGGCCGCCGCCGCGTCGATCATGACCTGGGAGATCGTCGTGTACGCCCGGACCCAGGCGGCCTCGATCTCCGGGTTCCAGATGTCGTAGCCGTACCTGCTCAACGCGGCGATGAGGCATTCGCCCACGGCCGGATAGTGCTCCGGGCGCGTTCCGTACTTGCGGTGTCCGCGGCCCAGGTTCTGCAGATAGTCGACGAGGACCGGGGTGTTGTCGATGTGTTCGGCGGCGGTGAGCAGCGCCTTCAGCAGCCGGTCCCGCTGGGTGTCCATCGCCGCCGGGAACAGCGACCGCAGGTCGGGGTGGCGGACGAAGAGGAGCGCGTAGAAGTAGGAGGTGACCTTGTCGGCGACGGGGGCGATCTCGGCCATAGTGCGGCGGATGAGGATCGCGTCGGGGGAGCCCTCCGCGGCGGGCGGCTCGGACCGCTGGGAGGGCACGCGGTCCGGCTCCGGAGCCACTTCCGGGTGCGAGGCCGGAGCCTCCGTCGGACGCGGCGGCGGGGCCTCTGCCGGGTGCGGTGCCCCCGCCCGGTGCGAGGCCTCCTCGGGGCGCCATGGCGGAGCCTGGGCCTGCTGGGGGGCGGGAGCGCCCGTGTGGCCGCCGGTGCCCGGCGGGGAGACGGGAAGGCCCGTCGTACGGCTCGCAGCGCCTGGCTGCGGGGCGGAAGTGTCCGGTGGTGGGGCCGAGGGCACCTTGCGCGGCGTGAACCAGCCGCCCCCGCCCGACATGCCGTGCTCCCCCGACGTGGTGGTCGGAGCGTCCATGGTGTGCCCTCGCCTCGAACATCTCTCGGTCGGTCTGCGCACCTTCTCCTCAGAAGGCGCATGCTTTCCCCCGGCGGGTGGCCAGCCGTAGCACTCTTTCTCCGCAGCATCCCATCCTGAGCGGATTCGGCGGCCGTGTATACGAAAACGCGGGTTTTGATCTCTCCGTCCCGTTAGGCTGCTTGCCCTGTTCGCGGCCCGGCCGGGCGTGCACTGCATCCCAGGCGTGAACCGGAGTCGACCCTACCGGCCCTCGCTGTGCACACAAGTCCCCCCTTGCTCCATCACAAACGAGGCAAGCGGGCGAACCCCGAATTCCCTCAACTACCGGTCGTCGGCGACCAATTCATAGGCATCCCACAGATCCCGTCCGGTATAGGCGTGCGTCGCGAGTCCGGCCAGGTGCCCGTCCGCATTGACCGCGACAGAAACCGGCACGGCAGCAAACAGGTCCTTGTCCGACATTGAGTCGCCATACGCGACGCAGTCGGCGCGTGTCACACCGAACTCCTCGCAGAGCCGGTCCGCGATGGTCACCTTGGCCGCGGCGCTGAGTACCCCGGCGGGGTCCACGGGCTCGGTGAACGGCACTGCGGGGAAACGCGATCCGTAGGCCGCATGCGCGCCCCAGCCGAGAAGACGTTCCACGAAGAACGAGGGCGAGAGGGACACCACCGCGCAATACTCGCCCGACTGCCGGATCTCCGCCCATACCTCGCGGATCCGGGCCAGCCACGGAGCCCCCTCGAACGCGGCGCTCACCTGCGCCTCGGTCAGGTCGGTCCACAGGTCGTACACGAGCGTTGCGTACTCAGGGGGGCCTATCCTCCCCGCCGCAATCGCACGCTCCAGCGCGACTGTCTCCGCCTCCCTCCCCAACTGGCGAGAAATCTCCACCGGAGCAGTCGTGCCGTGCAGCAAAGTGCCATCGAGATCGAAGAGATGAAGTCTCGCCATGGGCCCGAGGCTAATCGGCAGCCGATGTTTCACGTGAAACACTCGTGACGGCCCATGCCCTGTGAGAACGGCCACGGCATGGCCAAAAGCACGTACGTCTGCATCGAAACGGGTGGACGCCGGGGGTGCCGGTCGGACAGCCTGACCTGCGTGCCGACTCCTTCCCTCACCGATCTGCCCATTCGCCGTCTGACGCTCCGGGATCTCACCGCCTGCGCCGACTTGTCCGAAGACCGGGGGTGGCCGCGCGAGGAACACAAGTGGGGCTTCCTCCTCACCGCCGGGAAGGGTTACGGCATCGACGATCCCGGCGGTGGCCTTGTCGCCGCTTGCGTGGTCACGGAGTACGGCTCTTGGGGGCGGCCGGAACTCGGCGCCATCGGCATGGTTCTGGTGGCCGAACGGTATGCCCGCCAGGGCGTCGGGCGCCGCTTGATGCAGCATGTCGTGGGGGCCATGGGCACCACCCCGCTCACCCTGCACGCCACGCCCAACGGCCGGCCGCTCTACGAAGAGCTGGGTTTCAAGGTCACCGGCCGGGCGGAGATGCTGACCGGGCACTTCGTTTCCGCGGACCCGGAATCCCGGGTGGCGACGCGCGCCGCCACCGCGGAGGACCTCTCCTCGATCCTCCGCCTCGACGAGGAGGTGTTCGGTGCCGACCGGACGCCACTCATCGCCCGGCTCCCCGCCTTCGCGGACCAGTTGAGGGTGGCCGAGGACGGCGGCCGGATCATCGGCTACACCGCTGCCTGGCCCAACATGAACACGCATGTCGTCGGCCCGCTGATCGCTCGTGACACGGAGACCGCCAAGGCCCTCATCGCCTCACTCGCGGCCCACACCGAGCGACCGCTGCGCACCGACATCGACGTACGCCACGAGGAGCTGCTGGCCTGGGCCAAGGAGCGGGGGCTCGCGTCCGTGGCCTTCAACTCGGTCATGACCTACGGCGTCGCGGACCTGCCGGGAGACTGGACGCGGCGGTTCGCGCCGCTGACGGTGGCCGCGGGCTGAGCAACCGTGACATGACCAACGCCGGCCCACCGCTCCAGGGCGGGGCCGGCGTTGCCGCTGTGTGGCGGTTGCTGGGCGATCAGGCGAGTGCCTGCACGGCTGCCGTGGCAAAGCCGTGGTCCTGGTCCGGGGCACCCCCGCCTACACCGATCGCACCGATCAGCCGGCCGTCGCGGTGGACGGGGATGCCGCCCGCGATGAACAGCAGGGGCCGGTCGAGGGCCGTGGGCAGCGTGTGGAAGAGGCCGCCGGGCTGGACGGCGTCGACCAGATCGGCCGTGGCCGCGTTCAGCTGGAGCGCCGTGTAGGCCTTGCGGGTGCTGGTCTCGCCCGAGATCAGCACGGCCCGGTCGTCCCGGCGGAAGGCGAGCAGGTGGCCGCCGGCGTCCAGGACGGTGACGCTGACGGTGACTCCGGCGTCCTCGGCCGCACGGCGGGCCGTGGCAACGAGCAGCTCGGCGTCCTCGGTGGTGAGCGGGGAGACGGCGGTGGTGCTCATGGGGGTTCTCCTTGGTGTTTCTGAGGTGAGGGGGGCCGTTCCGGAGTGCGCCTGTCGGTACGGGCGCCTGTCGGATGGTCATGGCGTCTGCGGGATCGTGCCGGCGACCCCGCGCAGCGGGCGGCTCAGTGGTGGACGGGAGTCCGTCGGCCGTCGGTGCCGGCGGCGGTCACTACGACGCTGGGCCTGCTGTCGCGGCGCTCCAGGGCGGCCGAGAGGACGGCGAGGACCAGGGCGGCTGCGGCGAGGACGGCGCCGACCCAGTTGGGGGCGGTGTAGCCGAAGCCGGCCGCGATCACGATGCCGCCGAGCCAGGCGGAGAGGGCGTTGCCCAGGTTGAAGGCGCCGATGTTCACGGCCGAGGCGAGCGTCGGGGCGCCGTGCGCCTGGTCGAGGACGCGCTTCTGCAGCGGCGGGACGGTGGCGAAGCCCAGGGCGCCGATCAGCATGATCGTGACGGCTGCCGCGATCTTGTTGTGCGCGGTGAGTGTGAAGAGCGCCAGGACGACGGCCAGGGCGCCGAGGGACACGTACAGCATCGGCATCAGGGCGCGGTCGGCGAACTTGCCGCCGACGAGGTTGCCGCCGACCATGCCGAGGCCGAACAGGACCAGCAGCCAGGTGACCGAGCCATCGGCGAAGCCCGCGATGTGGGTCATCATCGGCGCAATGTAGGTGATGGCCGCGAAGACGCCGCCGAAGCCGAGGACGGTCATCGCCATGGCGAGCAGGACCTGGGCGTTCTTGAAGGCGGCCAGCTCGTGGCGCAGGTGCACGCCCTCCGGGCGGGGCAACTCGGGCACCAGCTTGGCGATGCCCGCGAGGCCGACGGCGCCGAGGGCCGCGACGATGGCGAAGGTGACGCGCCAGCCGACGCTCTGCCCGATGAGCGTGCCCAGCGGGACGCCGACGACATTGGCGACGGTCAGACCGGTGAACATCGTCGCGATGGCTCCGGCCTTCTTGTCCGGGGCCACCAGCTCGGCCGCGACGACCGAGCCGATGCCGAAGAAGGCGCCGTGGGCGAGGGAGGCGACCACCCGGCCGATCAGCATGATCGTGAAGGTGGGGGCCACCGCGGAGACCAGGTTTCCCGCGATGAACAGGCCCATCAGGAGCATCAGTATCCGCTTGCGCGAGACCTTGGTGCCGAGCACGGTCATCAACGGGGCACCGATCACCACGCCCAGGGCGTAGCCGGTCACGAGCAGGCCGGCCGTGGGGATGGAGACCCCGAAGTCATCCGCGACCTCGGGCAGCAAGCCCATGATCACGAATTCGGTGGTGCCGATTCCGAAGGCCCCGATCGCGAGGGCCAGAAGCGCGAGAGGCATGTGGGGGTACACCTTCCAGACGATTGCAGGAGCGCTTTTCGTGTCTCAACAATAATTGCATACGCGGGCTAACGCAAAACGAGACTATTGCGCGTATGCCCTACCCTGGATTCAGCCGCTCCGGGACGGAGGAAGAACACCAATGACAGCGACGGACCCCGCGCTCACCGCCCTCGCCCAGGGCTGGTGCACCCTCTCCCTGCTGCACGGGAGGATCGAGGGGCACATCGAGCGCGCCCTGCAGGCCAAGCACGACCTCAGCGTGCGCGAGTACTCCCTGCTCGACGTGCTCAGCCGGCAGCACGACGGCGAAGGCGGGCATCTGCAGATGAAACAGGTCGCCGACGCGGTCGTCCTCAGCCAGAGCGCCACGACCCGGCTGGTGACCCGTCTGGAGAACCGAGGCCTGCTGGAGCGCTACCTGTGCCCCACCGACCGTCGCGGCATCTACACGAACGTCACGGAGGTCGGCCTGCGACTGCTGGAGGAGGCACGGCCCACCAATGACACCGCCCTGCGCGAGGCCCTGGACGAGGCGGCCAGGAACCCCGCGCTGGTCCCGCTGGTCCGCGTCGTGGAGTCCCTGAACGTGCCCGCATAGAGTGCGGCCATGGGAGATCTTGAAATACGGACCGCGACCGCCGACGACCTCCCGGCGATCGTCGCCCTGCTCGCCGACGATCCGCTGGGCGCCCAGCGCGAGTCACTCGAGGACCTGACCCCGTACCGGACCGCACTGATACGCCTGGAGTCGGACCCCAACCAGCACCTCGTCGTCGCCGTGCGCGAAGGCCGCGTGGTCGGAACCCTCCAGCTCACGATCATCCCCGGGCTCTCACGCAAAGGGGCGACCCGCTCGATCATCGAGGGCGTGCGCATCCATGCCGACGAGCGTGGCAGCGGCCTGGGCACACAGTTCATCGAGTGGGCAATCGAGGAATCCCGGCGCCTGGACTGCCAGTTGGTGCAGCTGACCTCCGACAGCAGCCGCACGGATGCCCACCGTTTCTACGAGCGGCTCGGCTTCACCGCCTCGCACGTGGGCTTCAAGCTCCAGCTCTGAAAACGGCTCGGGTGGGTGTTTCACGTGAAACACCCACCCCAGCCGTCGCTCCGGACCGGCTACTCCTCGATCCCCCGCCAGCCCTTCGGGTCCACTCCACCGGGCACGTCGGCCCCGTCCTCGTACGGTTGCCGTGTGAACACGAAGGAGCCGAGGTCGAGGTGACTCACGGACCCGTCCTGGCGGCGTACGGGCCGCAGCAACTCTCCGGCGTAGTACCCCTCCAGGCCGGTCCATGTGCCGTCACCGTTCGGGCGGAAGCGGGCCCGGCGGCCACCACCGGTCAGCGGACCCAGGGCGATGAGGCCGTCGGCCGTCACGCGCAGCCCGAAGGCATGGGTCCCCCAGTACCACTGCCCGGCCAACTCCAGGACCGCCGGGTCGGCTTCACGCAGGGGTCGCCACGGCTCGGGGAGCCGCGGTTCCGCCTCGGCGACGATACGCACCAGGTCGGCACCCACCGCTCCCAGCAGCGGGCCACTGGTGCAGTTGGCCAGCACCACCGCCGCCACGTCGTCCTCCACGCTGATGGTGAGGTTCGCGAGGAAACCCGGAAGCGAGCCGGAGTGCCCGGCGAGGAGCCTTCCGTCCCGGTGCTGGATCTGCATGCCTAGGCCGTAGGTGACTCCTTCCACCACATCCGCGGCCTCGGCAGGCGCCGCGGGTGTCCGCATCTCCCGCACCGACTCCGCGCTCAGCACCCGGTCGTCTCCCCCGGCCAGGAAGGCGGCGAACCGCGCAAGATCCCCGGTGGTCGACCACAGCTGGCCGGCGGGGGCCATACGGCCGAGGTCCTCCAACGGTTCGGGCAGCAGCGCGTCGGCCCAGGGGTGCACCGCCCAGCCACCCGCGTGCGGCGCCTGCGGCTGGGCGGTGGTGCGGTGCAAGCCCAGCGGTTCGAGCACCTCCCTGCGCAGCACGTCCGCCCAGGGCGCCCCGCGCAGTTCCTCCACCAGCGCGCCCAGAAGTGTGTAACCGGGGTTGGAGTAGTGGTGCCGGCGGCCCACTGGGTGGAGGAGGGGCTGCTCGCCGAGGACATCGCTCAGCTCGGGCCGCAGCGAGCCCGGGGTCCGCTCCCACCAGGGCCCGGGCGACTCGGCCGCCAACCCCGCGGTGTGCGCGAGCAGTTCGGCGATCGTCGCCTCGCCCGCTCCGGTGCCCGGCAGATGCTTCTCCAGCGGATCACCTAGGTCGAGCAGGCCCTCGTCGCGCAGCCGCAGGACCAGTACGGCCGTGAAGGTCTTGGTGATGGACCCGATCCGGTACTGCACGTTCTCGTCCGGTCCGTGCCCGTCCACGGAGGTCCGCGATCCGTGCCACACGGCCTGCCCGCCCCGCACGACCGCGGCGACGAGCGACGGCGCCCGTCCTTCGGCCTGCGCCACGGCGATCCGGTGCAGCAACGCCCGCCGGGTGCCCGGGAACAGTTCTTCCTGAGATGTCGTCATGGACCCAGTCCAACCCCTGCACGCGCCGCGCGTCGAATTCGTTTCCCCGGTGGTCCGGCCGATCAGGTCTGTGCCATGTCCACGAAGCGGGAGTAGTGGCCCTGGAAGGCGACCGTGATCGTCGCCGTCGGGCCGTTTCGGTGCTTGGCCACGATCAGGTCGGCCTCGCCCGCGCGCGGGGACTCCTTCTCGTAGGCGTCCTCGCGGTGCAGCAGGATGACCATGTCGGCATCCTGCTCGATGGAGCCGGACTCACGCAGGTCGGAGACCATCGGTTTCTTGTCCGTGCGCTGCTCGGGGCCACGGTTGAGCTGAGAGAGCGCGATGACCGGGATCTCCAGCTCCTTGGCGAGCAGCTTGAGGTTACGGGACATGTCCGAGACCTCCTGCTGGCGGCTCTCGGCGCGCTTGGAGCCGCCGGACTGCATCAGCTGGAGGTAGTCGATGACGACGAGCTTCAGGTCGTTGCGCTGCTTGAGCCGCCGGCACTTGGCGCGGATCTCCATCATCGACAGGTTCGGGGAGTCGTCGATGTAGAGCGGGGCGGCGGAGACGTCCGGCATCCGGCGGGCCAGGCGCGTCCAGTCCTCGTCGGTCATCGTGCCGGAGCGCATGTGGTGCAGGGCCACCCGCGCCTCGGCGGACAGCAGACGCATCGCGATCTCGTTGCGGCCCATTTCGAGGGAGAAGATGACGCTGGGGAGGTTGTGCTTGATCGAGGCGGCGCGGGCGAAGTCCAGCGCGAGGGTGGACTTACCCATGGCGGGACGGGCCGCGATGACGATCATCTGGCCCGGGTGCAGGCCGTTCGTCAGTGAGTCGAAGTCCGTGAACCCGGTGGGTACACCCGTCATCTCGCCACTGCGCGAGCCGATCGCCTCGATCTCGTCCAGCGCGCCTTCCATGATGTCGCCGAGCGGCAGATAGTCCTCGCTGGTGCGCTGCTCGGTGACGGCGTAGATCTCGGCCTGGGCGCTGTTGACGATCTCGTCCACGTCGCCGTCGGCCGCGTATCCCATCTGCGTGATCCGCGTGCCGGCCTCGACCAGGCGGCGCAGGACGGCCCGCTCGTGGACGATCTCCGCGTAGTACTCGGCGTTGGCCGCCGTCGGCACGGTCTGGACGAGGCTGTGCAGGTAGGCCGCGCCGCCGACCTTGTTGATCTCGCCGCGCTTGGTGAGTTCGGCGGCGATGGTGATGGGGTCGGCCGGCTCACCCTTGGCGTAGATGTCGAGGATCGCCTGGTAGATCGTCTCGTGGGCGGGCTTGTAGAAGTCGTGGCCCTTGAGGATCTCGACGACGTCGGCGATGGCGTCCTTGGAGAGCAGCATGCCGCCCAGCACGGACTGTTCGGCGTCCAGGTCCTGCGGCGGCACCCGCTCGAAGGCGGAACCCCCGCCGTCCCAGCCGCCGTTCTCCCGGCCTCGGTCGTGCTGTTCGTCACGGCCACGGCCTCCGTCGCCGCGCCGCCGGGAGGCGGGCAGACGATCACTGGGTCCGGTGTCGGCCCACGGATCGTCCAAGGGCTCGGAAATGCTCACCGAGCCACCTCCTCCCGTCCGCACGGCGGACCTCGCCGTGCCCTCTTTTGTACGGCACGACACTGACAAATCGAGAGGCCCAACTCCGGCTCTGGCGCGTCGGATTTATGACGTTTCCCGGCCCCTGGGACGGACGTCTCGCGGGCCGGAGGAAAGAGCGGGCGCCGGACAACGGTAGGCCCGTCGGCACCGTCAGCCAATCTGGTTATCCACAGGCCATGTGGACGACGGCCCGGATGCTGTGGAGAACCTGCCGAAACCTGTGCACGACACGGTGGACAGTCCTGTGAACAAGACCTCGATCCCGGTTGCCAGAAGGCTCTGACCTGCGAATTCAACGTCCACCGGCTGTGCAGAAGAAAAACTTCCCCAGTCGGGCCAAGATCGCTTCGAACACCGCGCGAAAGCACACACCCGGAGACGGTGAGTAAGGGGCACAGCTCGATTGCATCTCTTACCTGTGGACGACTAAATTAGTGCTCATGACACAGGCTCCCGCGATACCCAGGGCCACCCGACGGCGGCACGACCGAGAGATCGTCGCGCTGGCCGTCCCGGCCTTCGGCGCACTCGTCGCCGAGCCCCTCTTCGTCATGGCCGACAGTGCGATCGTCGGCCATCTCGGAACCGCCCAGCTCGCCGGCCTCGGGGTGGCATCGGCCCTCCTCGCCAGTGCTGTGAGCGTCTTCGTCTTCCTCGCCTACGCGACCACGGGCGCCGTGGCCCGGCGCGTCGGCGCCGGCGATCTGCCCTCCGCCATCCGCCAGGGCATGGACGGCATCTGGCTGGCACTGCTCCTCGGCGCCGCCGTCATCGCCGTCGTTCTCCCCCTGGCCCCCGGCATCGTGGACCTCTTCGGCGCTTCCACCACCGCTGCCCCCTACGCGACGACGTACCTGCGCATCTCCGCACTGGGCATCCCCGCCATGCTGATCGTCCTCGCCGCCACCGGTGTGCTCCGCGGACTGCAGGACACCAGGACTCCGCTGTACGTCGCCGTCGCAGGCTTCGTCGCCAACGCCGTGCTCAACGTCGGGCTCGTCTACGGCGCCGGACTCGGCATCGCGGGCTCGGCCTGGGGGACGGTCATCGCGCAGTGCGGCATGGCGGCCGTGTATCTGACCGTGGTCGTCCGCGGGGCTCGCCGGCACGGGGCTTCCCTGCGTCCGGACGCCGCCGGTATTCGCGCCTCGGCACAGGCCGGCGTTCCGCTGCTGGTGCGGACCCTCTCGCTGCGGGCGATCCTGATGATCGCCACGGCCGTCGCGGCCCGCCTCGGCGATGCCGACATCGCCGCCCACCAGATCATCCTGTCCCTGTGGAGCCTGCTGGCCTTCATCCTCGACGCGATCGCGATCGCCGGGCAGGCGATCATCGGCCGCTACCTCGGTGCGGACGACGCCCAGGGCGCCCGCGCGGCCTGCCGTCGCATGGTCCAGTGGGGCACCGCGACCGGTGCCGCGCTCGGCCTGCTCGTCGTCGCCGCGCGGCCCCTCTTCCTCCCGCTGTTCACCGGCGACTCCGTGGTCAAGGACACGGCACTTCCCGCCCTCCTGATCGTGGCGCTCTGCCAGCCCGTCTGCGGGATCGTCTTCGTCCTGGACGGCGTCCTGATGGGAGCGGGCGACGGGCCGTACCTGGCCGGGGCGATGGTCGTCACGCTGGCCGTGTTCGCACCGGTGGCCCTGCTCGTTCCCACGCTGGGTGGGGGACTCACCGCGCTCTGGGTGGCGATGACGCTGATGATGACCGTGCGCATGATCACCCTGTGGCTGCGGACCCGCTCCGGCCGCTGGCTGGTGACGGGCGCGACCCGCTGAACAGGTCATCCGGGAGCTGCCGTCCCTGTTTCACGTGAAACATGCCGCGCCCGGCGAACCCCGGTACCGAACACCGAATCGCGGTAACGAACACGAAGAGGGGCCGCCCCTGCGGGGGCGGCCCCTCTCAGCTGCTCAAGACGAGCGCAGCGTCACGCCGCGACGACCTCGATGTTGACCTTGGCGGCAACCTCGGGGTGCAGACGCACGGACGTCTCGTGGGCGCCCAGGGTCTTGATCGGGGCGGACAGCTCGATGCGGCGCTTGTCGACCTCGGGGCCACCGGAAGCCTTGATCGCGGAAGCGATGTCGGCCGGGGTGACGGAACCGAAGAGACGACCGGCTTCGCCGGAGCGGACGGCCAGGCGGACCTTGACGCCCTCGAGCTGGGCCTTCACAGCGTTGGCCTGCTCGATGGTCTGGATCTCGTGGATCTTGCGGGCGCGGCGGATCTGCTCGACGTCCTTCTCGCCACCCTTGGTCCAGCGGATAGCGAACTTCCGCGGGATCAGGTAGTTGCGAGCGTAACCGTCCTTGACGTCGACGACGTCGCCAGCGGCACCGAGGCCGGAAACCTCGTGGGTGAGGATGATCTTCATGAGTCGGTCACCCTTCCCTTAGCGCGCGGTGGAGGTGTAGGGCAGCAGCGCCATCTCACGGCTGTTCTTCACAGCCGTGGCGACGTCACGCTGGTGCTGCGTGCAGTTGCCGGTCACGCGGCGGGCACGGATCTTGCCGCGGTCGGAAATGAACTTCCGCAGCATGTTCGTGTCCTTGTAGTCCACGTACGTGACCTTGTCCTTGCAGAACGCGCAGACCTTCTTCTTAGGCTTGCGCACAGGCGGCTTCGCCATGGTGTTTCTCCTGTGTGATCAAGAAGTGGGGATGCGAGCCCTTAGAAGGGGGGCTCGTCCGAGTAGCCGCCACCGCCGCCGGAGCCTCCGCCCCAGCCGCCGCCACCCTGGTTGCCACCGGCGGGAGCGCCGGTCGCCCACGGGTCTTCGGCCGGAGCGCCGCCCTGCTGACCGCCGCCGGGGCCACCGCCCCAGCCGCCGCCACCCTGGCCGCCACCGCCGCCGTAACCGCCCTGGCCACCGCGGGCGCCACCGGCGGTCTTGGTGACCTTGGCCGTGGCGTTGCGCAGGCTGGCGCCGACTTCCTCGACGTCCAGCTCGTAGACCGTGCGCTTGACGCCCTCACGGTCCTCGTAGGACCGCTGCTTCAGCCGGCCCTGCACGATGACGCGCATGCCTCGCTGGAGCGACTCGGCGACGTTCTCCGCCGCCTGGCGCCAGACCGAGCAGGTCAGGAAGAGGCTCTCGCCGTCCTTCCACTCGTTCGTCTGGCGGTCGAAGGTACGGGGAGTGGACGCGACACGGAACTTCGCGACCGCCGCACCGGACGGGGTGAAGCGCAGCTCGGGGTCGTCGACAAGATTGCCGACGACCGTGATGACGGTCTCGCCTGCCATGGGGGAACCTCTCGGCGGGTTTGCTGCTGGCTGCTTGGTGCTACTCGAATCCCGAGATCAGCTGAGCGGGAGAGCTCAGTGGGTCTCGGGGCGGAGGACCTTGGTCCGGAGGACCGACTCGTTCAGGTTCATCTGGCGGTCGAGCTCCTTGACGACCGCAGGCTCGGCCTGCAGGTCGATGACCGAGTAGATGCCCTCGGGCTTCTTCTTGATCTCGTACGCGAGACGACGACGGCCCCAGGTGTCGACCTTCTCGACCTTGCCGTTGCCCTCACGGACGACGGAGAGGAAGTTCTCGATCAGGGGGGCGACAGCGCGCTCCTCCAGATCGGGGTCGAGGATGACCATCACCTCGTAGTGACGCATGTGGAACCCACCTCCTTTGGACTCAGCGGCCACGGTCGTTCCGTGGCAGGAGGGTTGTGATGCGTACGCATCGGCGTCCGCGTGGACAGACCTGAGCAGGTCTGAGCAGACACCGGTGCAGACGGTACAGACTACCTGCACACCGGCTTCCGGTTGAAATCCGGCGGTAGAGGCCGTCAGTCTGTACACATCGGGTGTCCACGGCGCTACGATGCGCCGCCTTCCGCAGGAGGTGCCATGACTCAGGCATTGCGACCCAACACAGCCGGCTCTCTCTTCGCCCACGACGGCAAAGTCCGCCCGGTCCAGGACACCCTGATGGCGGTGACACTGGTCCTTGGGCTGCTGTCCTTCATCACGTCCTTCTTCCACGGCCTGCATCTGCTCACGTCCTGGACCGGCCTGCTGGGCATCGTCGTCGGCGCGTACGGGCAGTGGATCTCGGAGACCACGCGTGAGCGGACCGGCCTGATCGTGGGTCTGGTTGCCGCGGGGATCGGCTTCCTGATCGGCATGGCGAACGGCGGACTGTTCGGCGGCATCATCAGCTGACCCCGTACTGCCCAGTCGGGGCGCTCGCACGGCGCAGTAGGCTTCGGCGCGAGAGCCGGAGCCCCTGTACCCATGGGGACACACCAGCCCGAGGAGCGCCCCGACATGAGCCTGACCCTGAGGACCATCAGCCGCGAGCAACATCTGGCCTACATCCAGAGCCTGCCGGCGGCAAGCCACATGCAGGTCCCGGCCTGGGCCGATGTGAAGGCGGAGTGGCGCTCCGAGAGCCTCGGCTGGTTCGACGAGCGCACCGGCGAGCTGGTCGGCGCGGGCCTGGTCCTCTACCGCCAGCTGCCCAAGATCAAGCGCTATCTCGCCTATCTGCCCGAGGGCCCGGTCATCAACTGGTTCGCGCCGAACCTGGACGACTGGATCCAGCCGATGCTGGCGCACCTGAAGCAGCAGGGTGCCTTCTCGGTGAAGATGGGCCCGCCGGTGATCATCCGGCGATGGAACGCCGAGACCATCAAGAAGGGCATCCAGGACCAGGACGTGAAGCGCCTGCGCGACCTGGAGGCCGACTTCATCGAGCCGCGCGCCTTCGAGGTCGCCGACAAGCTGCGCCGCATGGGCTGGCAGCAGGGCGAGGACGGCGGCGCCGGCTTCGGCGACGTGCAGCCGCGCTACGTCTTCCAGGTGCCGCTGGCGAACCGTTCCCTGGAAGAGGTCCACAAGAACTTCAACCAGCTGTGGCGCCGCAACATCAAGAAGGCCGAGAAGGCCGGCGTCGAGGTCGTCCAGGGCGGCTACCAGGACCTCGCCGAGTGGCAGCGGCTGTACGAGATCACGGCCGTGCGCGACCACTTCCGGCCGCGCCCGCTGTCGTACTTCCAGCGCATGTGGACGGCCCTCAACACCGAGGACCCCAACCGCATGCGGCTGTACTTCGCGCGCCACAACGGCGTGAACCTGTCGGCGGCGACCATGCTGGTCGTCGGCGGCCACGTCTGGTACTCCTACGGCGCCTCCGACAACATCGGCCGTGAGGTCCGGCCCTCGAACGCGATGCAGTGGCGGATGCTGCGCGACTCCTACGCGCTCGGCGCGACCGTCTACGACCTGCGCGGCATCTCCGACTCGCTGGACGAGAGCGACCACCTGTTCGGCCTCATCCAGTTCAAGGTCGGCACGGGCGGGCAGGCCGCCGAGTACCTCGGCGAGTGGGACTTCCCTCTGAACAAACTGCTCCACAAGGCGCTCGACATCTACATGTCGCGCCGTTGAACCGCGGGCGTTTGATTCCATAGCCTTCAGCCTTCAGAGCTCACTCATCCCTGTTTCACCCCAGCCACGAGAAAGGTCCGGGTCCGGCCATGGCGCTCACGCTCTACGTCGACACCGCGCGCTGGCGGGCGCACCACAAGCACGTGCAGGAGCAGTTCCCGGGACTCGTCCCGGTCTGCAAGGGCAACGGCTACGGCTTCGGACACGAACGGCTGGCGGAGGAAGCCACGCGGCTCGGTTCGGACCTGCTCGCCGTCGGCACGACGTACGAGGCCGCGCGCATCAAGGACTACTTCGGCGGTGACCTGCTGGTGCTCACGCCTTACCGGCGCGGCGAGGAGCCCGTGCCGCTGCCCGACCGCGTCATCCGCTCGGTGTCGTCGATCGACGGCGTGTACGGCCTCGTCGGCGCCCGTGTCGTCATCGAGGTGATGTCCTCGATGAAGCGGCACGGCATCAGCGAGCAGGAGCTGCCGCAGCTGCACCAGGCCACGGAGAACGTCCGGCTGGAGGGCTTCGCCATCCATCTGCCGCTGGACCGCGCCGACGGCTCGGACGCCGTCGAGGAGGTCATCGGCTGGATGGACCGGCTGCGCGCGGCCCGGCTGCCGCTGCACACCATGTTCGTCAGCCACCTCAAGGCCGAGGAACTCGCCCGGCTCCAGCAGCAGTTCCCGCAGACCCGGTTCCGCGCCCGGATCGGCACCCGGCTGTGGCTGGGGGACCACGAGGCCACGGAGTACCGCGGCGCCGTCCTGGACGTCACACGCGTGTCCAAGGGCGACCGCTTCGGCTACCGGCAGCAGAAGGTGGCCTCGGACGGCTACCTGGTGGTCGTGGCGGGCGGTACGTCGCACGGGGTGGGCCTGGAGGCCCCGAAGGCCCTGCACGGCGTCATGCCGCGCGCCAAGGGCGTCGCACGGGCCGGCCTGGCCACGGTGAACCGGAACCTTTCCCCGTTCGTCTGGGGCGGCAAGCAGCGCTGGTTCGCGGAGCCGCCGCACATGCAGGTGTCGATCCTGTTCGTCCCGTCCGACGCCCCCGAGCCGACGGTCGGCGACGAGCTGGTCGCCCATCTGCGGCACACCACCACGCAGTTCGACCGCCTCGTGGACCGCTGACGGCCCTCAGGACAGCGAAAAGGCCGTACACGGAGCTTTCGTGTACGGCCTTTCCTTCACCGGCCTTGCTCTCAACGGCGTACCTTCGCCGTAGGACGTTCGCTCAGAGCGAACTGTCCTCGGAGGGACGGCTTCCCCACTCCACCTGAGGCACGTCGAAGTGGGCGGCGTGCCGCGGCGGATGGGCCGCCGCGCCGAGCACGAAGACGTCCTCCGCACCGTCGAGCACCCCTCCCGAGGGGTCGTCGTCGCCCGAGCGGCGCACCGGGTCCCGCTCCGGCATGAGGATGTCCCGTACGACGACGGCGCACAGGTACAGCGTGCCCAGCAGATGCAGCGCGATCGCCCAGTGGTAGCCGTGCGTCGGCAGGCCCTTGTGGGCGTCTCCGCTGGTCGTGTAGGCGAGGTACATCCAGATGCCCAGGAAGTACGCCAGCTCGCACGCCTGCCAGATCAGGAAGTCCCGCCACTTGGGGCGGGCGAGGGCCGCCAGCGGCACCAGCCACAGGACGTACTGCGGCGAGTAGACCTTGTTGGTGAGGATGAAGGCCGCGATCATCAGGAACGCCAGCTGGGCGAAGCGCGGCCGGCGCGGGGCGGTGAACGTGAGCGCCGCGATGGCGAGGAAGGAGAACACCACCAGCGCGCTGGCCGCGGTGTTCACGAAGTCGGTGCTCGGCGGGTGGCTGGAGTTCTGCGCCCAGATCAGCCAGAAGGAGCCGAAGTCGACGCCCCGGTCGTGGCTGAACGTGTAGAACTTCGCCCAGCCCTCGCGGATGTGGAAGCCCGTCGCGTCGTGCGTGAGCATCACCGGCAGGTTCACCACGAGCCAGGCGCCCACCACGGCGCCCACCGCCTGGAAGAAGTCCCGCCACTTGCCGGCCCGCCAGCACAGCACGAGCAGCGGGCCGAGCAGGAGGACGGGATAGAGCTTGGCGGCCGTGGCGAGGCCCAGCAGGACACCGAAGGCGAGCGCGCGGCCCCGTGCCCACATCAGCATCGCCGCGGCGGTGAGGGCGACCGCGAAGAGGTCCCAGTTGATGGTGGCGGTCAGCGCGAAGGCGGGTGCCAGGGCGACCAGCAGGCCGTCCCAGGGGCGCCGGCGGTGGGTGCGCGCCACGCAGACGGCGATGACGGCCGCGCAGACCATCAGCATTCCGGCGTTGGCGAACCAGTACCACTGCTCCTGGTGCTGCATGCTGCCGCTGTGCGGGGTCAGCCAGGACGCCACCTCCATGAACACGCCGGTCAGCACCGGGTATTCGAGGTAGCCCATGCCTCCGGAGACGTCGTCCGGGATGCGGTCGAAGTACGGCACGAGCCCGCCGGCGAAGCCGCGCCCCTGGTAGAGATGCGGGATGTCGGAGTAGCAGGCGTGCGTGTACTGCGAGCTGGCACCGAAGAACCAGGCGCTGTGATAGCAGGGCGCCTTCTGGACCAGGCCCAGGGCGAACATGCCGATCGCCACCAGGACGACCACCCGGACCGGAGTCAGCCAGGAGGTCCCGAGCAGGGCGCGCCGCCCGACGGGGCCGCCGATCAGCTCACTGCCTGCCGCCGCGACCTCGTCCTCCCGGGTCGGCCGCACCGGTTCCGCCCCGGTGGGCCGCAGGGGCTCGGGCGGGTGGGCGCTCGCGGGCGTCATCTCTGCACTGGGCATGGGGCACATCCTGCACTACCTCTGTTGCCGTTCAGGTGGCCGCGTACGGGGGAAGCGCAAAGAGGCCGGTGCCCGGCGCCCCCGCGAGGAAGCGCCGCACACCGGCCTCCGGTCATCGGTCAGCCCTGGGTACCGCCGAAGATCCCGCCGTTTCCGTTGCCTTTGGTACTGCCGCCCGGCCCGGTCGAGTCACTGACCGACGGACTGGGACTCACACCGCCGTCCGTGCCACCGATGGTGTCCGTGCCTCCGGTGGTGGTGCCGCACTTCCAGCCCTTGCACGTCTGGCTCGCCGACGGCGACGGCTCGATGCTGCTCTCGCTGGGCGACGGGCTCGGCGAGTCGCTCGGCGTCTGGCTCGGCGTGTTGATGACCGTCGGGGTCGGGGTGGGCGCGCCCACCTCGTCCTGGACGTTGTCGATCTTGGTGGCGGGCGGGAAGCCCGTGTC
The DNA here is from genome assembly GCF_053592455.1 of Streptomyces sp. NPDC002676. NCBI lineage: Bacteria > Bacillati > Actinomycetota > Actinomycetes > Kitasatosporales > Streptomycetaceae > Streptomyces > Streptomyces sp. NPDC002676. The sequence continues at coordinate 94,358 of NZ_JBSFVT010000003.1, forward strand.
GTTCGCCCCCTCCAGCGCGACCTTCATGTACTCGGTCCACACCGACGTCGGGATGTCACCACCGTGGATGGAGTCCACGCCGGCGGTGCCGTTCATGGAGAGCAGCTCGTGGTCCTTGGGGTTCTCGCGGAACATCGCCACCGAGGTCGACAGCTGCTTGGTGTAGCCGACGAACCAGGCCGACTTGTTCTTGTCGGTCGTACCGGTCTTGCCGGCCGCCGTACGCCCCAGGGCCCTGGCGTTCTGGCCCGTACCGTTCTGGATGACGTTCTGCAGGACGTCCGTGACGTTGTTCGCCACGTTGTCCGGCATCGCCGGGGTGGACTTCGGCCTGGCGAAGCCCGGCTGCTCGTCGCCGTTGTACTTGAGCTTGGTCACCGAGTACGGGTCCGTGTGCGTGCCGGACGCGGCGAACGTGGCGTAGGCGTCGGCCATGCGGATCGCGCTCGGGGTGGACGTACCGATGGCGAAGGACGGATTGAGCGTGGAGAAGCTGTCCTTGAGGATGCCGGACGCCTCGGCGACGTCCCGGACCTTCGGCAGACCCACGTCCACGGCGAGCTGGACGAACGGGGTGTTGATGGACTGCTCCATCGCCTTGCGCAGGGTGATGTAGCCCCAGCGGTGAGGACTCTCGTTGTTCTGATAGAAGGTCGAGTTGTCCTTGTTGAGGTAATACGTCCCGTCCGGCCGCATGACCTTGAGATGGTCGTCGCCGTTGTACTTGCTCAGCGGGGAGATGCCCAGGCCGTCGGACTTGTAGGTCCCGTACTGCATGGCCGCGGCGAGCACGAACGGCTTCCACGTCGAACCCACGGGGACACCGGAGGTGTCCGCGTTGTTGGTGAAGTGGTTGTTCTCGTAGCCGTCACCGCCGTAGAGGGCGACGATCGCGCCGTCGTTCGGCTTCACCGACGCCGCGCCGAACTGGACGTACTTGTCCTTCGGCTCCGTCTTGGGGTGCAGGCGCTGCTGCTGGATCTTCTTGACCGCGGCGCTCAGGGCGTTGACCTTGGACTTCTCGAAGGTCGTGTAGATCTGGTAGCCGCCCTTGTCGAACTGGGCCTCTGTGATGTGGGAGTGGTTCAGGACGTACTTCTTGGCCGTGTCTGCCAGATAGCTGATCTGGCCGGTCATGCCCTTGGTCGCCTTGCGGCCCTGGGGCTTGGGGTACTCCTTGACGGCATCCTGGTACTGGGAGTCCGAGATGTGCTTGTCCTTGTGCATCTCGCCGAGGATCCACTGCCAGCGTGCGTGGGACCGCTGGTAGTTGGCCGAGGGGGTCGCCGCCGGGTCGAGGTCGGCGTTGCCGGCCGGGTCGTAGTACGTCGGGCCCTTGAGCAGCGCGGCGAGGAAGGCGCACTGGCTCGTCGAGAGCTGGACCGCGTCCTTGCCGAAGTACGTCTGCGCGGCGGCCTGGATGCCGTAGGCGCCACGGCCGTAGTAGGACGTGTTCAGGTACCCCTGCATGATCTGGTCCTTGGAGAGCTTCGTGCCCACCTTGATGGAGATGAACATCTCCTTGAACTTGCGGGTGACCGACTGTTCCTGGCTGAGGTACGTGTTCTTGACGTACTGCTGGGTGATCGTCGAACCACCCTGCGTCTGACCGCCCCTCGCCATGTTGGCCAAAGCGCGCAGGATACCCATGGGGTCGACGCCCGAGTCCTTGTAGAAGGACTTGTTCTCGGCCGAGATCACCGCGAACTGCATCGCCTTGGGGATCTTGTCGATGGTGACGTTCTGCCGGTTCACACCGGTGCCCGTGGCCACCATCTGGGAGCCGTCGGCCCAGTAGTAGACGTTGTTCTGCGACTTGGCCGCGTCGTTCTCGTTGGGGATGGAGACCATCGCGTAGCCGACGCCGACCATCACCACCAGGCTGCCGACGAAGCCGAAGAACATCCCCGAGACGAGCTTCCAGGAGGGCACCCAGCGGTGCCAGCCGAACTTGCCCGCGCGCGGGTAGTCGATGAACCGCTTCTTGCCGGGTGCCGTCCCGGCCCGGCCCCTGCCGCGCCCGGGACCGCCCGGTCCGCCCGGGCCACCGCGGCGGCCCGGACCCGCGTTGTCTGCGGCTCTGCGCCGACCGCCTCTCTGTGCGGCGCGGCGGGCCTCGGCACGGCTGCCGTAGGCACGGTCCTCACCTCCCGGACCGCTGGAGTCCGACCCATAGGAACCGGATCCATAGGAGTCGGCAGGAGACCCGGTGGCGCCTCGCGGTGCCGCACGGCGGCCGGAGGACGGACCGGGCTGGCCGCGTCGGGCCGCGGCACGTCCGTCGCCGCCTCCCTGCGGCTGCGGCGGTTTGCGACGGTGCTCGCTCATCGAACGACTACTCCTCGGGCAGGCGCACCCCTGCGCGCCTGGAACGGCGGCTGATTTCCGGTCCCCCCGGAGTACGGATGTGGTCGGTTCCGCATTCACCCGTACTGCACCGGGGACAACGACGCTCCCCAGGCGTCACTTGGTTCCCGGTGGTGTGCATGCCGCACACACTACGCACCGCCAAAACGCACCGAGCTTCTAAGTTCACCCCAAATCAGGCAACTTGCCTCCTGCGAATCGGGGATGTGATCCCGTTCACCACTCTCCCCCTTGTCGCACCCGGAAGGCCGTTCTATCGTCATGATGTATCGAGTCGATACATCAGCGCGAGATAAGCGCGCTGACAGACGCTGCGCGTGACCCTGCGGGCACCGCGGACCGAGAGGAGGCGACGATGAGCCGACGTTCCGGCATCCTCGAGTTCGCCGTGCTCGGCCTGCTGCGCGAGTCCCCCATGCACGGCTATGAGCTGCGTAAACGACTCAATACGTCACTGGGTGTGTTCCGTGCGTTCAGCTACGGGACCCTGTATCCCTGCCTCAAGACGCTGGTCACCAGCGGCTGGTTGATCGAGGAACCCGGAAGCACCCACGAGGACGCCCTCACCGCCCCCCTCGCCGGACGCCGCGCCAAGATCGTCTACCGGCTGACGGCGGAGGGTAAGGAGCATTTCGAGGAGCTGCTCTCGCAGACCGGCCCCGACGCGTACGAGGACGAGCACTTCGCGGCACGGTTCGCCTTCTTCGGGCAGACCTCGCGCGATGTGCGCATGCGCGTGCTGGAGGGCCGGCGCAGCCGCCTGGAGGAGCGCCTGGAGAAGATGCGCGCCTCCCTGGTCCGCACGCGCGAGCGCCTCGACGACTACACGCTCGAGCTCCAGCGCCACGGAATGGAGTCCGTGGAGCGCGAAGTGCGCTGGCTGAACGAGCTCATCGAGAGCGAGCGGGCCGGGCGGGACCTGAGAGGTTCCGTTTCCGGGGGGTCCGCTCAGCAGGACACCACCACTGGATCGACGGGCGTCCTGCCCCGTCCCGGGGAAACCCCCCGGACGGATACGCCCGACGACACCGCCACGTGACGGCCCAGTCAGGGCCTCACTCGTACACACAGGGAGCAACCGGAATGGGTTCGGTTCGCGTAGCCATCGTCGGCGTGGGCAACTGCGCCGCCTCGCTGGTTCAGGGAGTCGAGTACTACAAGGACGCCGACCCGGCGTCCAAGGTCCCCGGCCTGATGCACGTGCAGTTCGGTGACTACCACGTGCGTGACGTCGAGTTCGTCGCCGCGTTCGACGTCGACGCCAAGAAGGTCGGTCTCGACCTCGCGGACGCCATCGGCGCCTCCGAGAACAACACCATCAAGATCTGCGACGTGCCCTCCACCGGTGTCACCGTCCAGCGCGGCCACACCCTCGACGGTCTCGGCAAGTACTACCGCCAGACCATCGAGGAGTCCGAGGCCGAGCCGGTCGACGTCGTCCAGATCCTGAAGGACAAGCAGGTCGACGTTCTGGTCTGCTACCTGCCCGTCGGTTCCGAGGACGCTGCGAAGTTCTACGCGCAGTGCGCCATCGACGCCAAGGTCGCCTTCGTCAACGCCCTCCCGGTCTTCATCGCCGGCACCAAGGAGTGGGCGGACAAGTTCACCGAGGCCGGTGTGCCGATCGTCGGTGACGACATCAAGTCCCAGGTCGGCGCCACCATCACGCACCGCGTCATGGCGAAGCTGTTCGAGGACCGCGGTGTCATCCTGGACCGCACCATGCAGCTGAACGTCGGCGGCAACATGGACTTCAAGAACATGCTCGAGCGCGAGCGCCTCGAGTCCAAGAAGATCTCCAAGACGCAGGCCGTCACCTCGCAGATCCCCGACCGGGAGCTCGGCGAGAAGAACGTCCACATCGGCCCGTCCGACTACGTCGCGTGGCTCGACGACCGCAAGTGGGCGTACGTCCGCCTCGAGGGCCGCGCCTTCGGTGACGTCCCGCTGAACCTCGAGTACAAGCTCGAGGTGTGGGACTCCCCGAACTCCGCGGGTGTCATCATCGACGCCGTGCGCGCCGCGAAGATCGCCAAGGACCGCGGCATCGGCGGCCCGATCCTCTCCGCGTCCTCGTACTTCATGAAGTCCCCGCCGGTCCAGTACTTCGACGACGAGGCCCGCGAGAACGTCGAGAAGTTCATCCGCGGCGAAGTCGAGCGCTGAGCACTCCGCTCGCCGAGAACGCTCCTGCCAGGGCTGTGAGGGGTCCCCGGGTTTCACGACCCGGGGACCCTCCGCATGTGTGAGGCTGTGCCCCATGCCCGTCGTCCGTGACCTGCGCGTCCTGCTACGCCTGCGGAACTTCCGGCGCCTGCTGTACGTGCGCCTCCTCTCCCAGGGAGCCGACGGCGTCTACCAGGTCGCGCTCGCCGCGTACGTCGTCTTCTCCCCGGAGAAACAGGCCTCGCCCGCCGCGATCGCCTCGGCGATGGCGGTCCTGCTCCTTCCGTACTCGCTGGTCGGCCCCTTCGCCGGCGTCCTGTTGGACCGGTGGCGACGCCGCCAGGTCTTCTTCTACGGCAACCTGCTGCGGGCCCTCCTGGCGGCGGTGACCGCCGTGCTGATGGTCAGCGAGGTCCCGGACTGGCTGTTCTACGCCTCCGCGCTGTGCGTCACGGCCGTCAACCGCTTCGTCCTCGCCGGACTGTCCGCGGCTCTGCCGCGCGTGGTCGACGCCGACCGCCTGGTACTGGCCAACTCCCTCTCCCCGACGGCCGGAACGCTCGCCGCGACCGCGGGCGGCGGCCTCGCCTTCGCCGTCCGGCTCGCCGCGTCGGGCTCCTCCGCGGCGGTGGTGCTGCTGGGGGCCTTCCTCTATCTGTGCGCCGCTGCAACCTCGCTGACCATGGCTCCCGGCCTGCTCGGCCCCGACCGGCAGCCGACGCGGCCCCGCCTGCGGACCGCGCTCGTCGTCACCGCGCGCGAGCTGCTCGCGGCCGTCCGGCATCTGGCCGAACCCCGGCGCCGGGAAGCGGTCTGGGCGCTGACCTCGATGACGCTGATGCGCCTCTGCTACGGCGCGCTGCTCGTCCTGCTGCTCATGCTGTGCCGGTACGCCCTCGCCACGACCCCCAACGAGGGACTCAAGCTGCTCGGACTCGCGCTGGCGGCGTCCGGCGCGGGCTTCTTCGCGGCTGCCGTGGTGACGCCGTGGGCGGCGGGACGGCTGGGCCCCGGCCGATGGATCGCGGTCTGCTCCGGCGCGGCCACGGTTCTGGAACCCGCGCTCGGCCTGCCGTTCGCCCTCGGCCCCCTGCTGGTCGCGGCCTTCGTGCTGGGCCTCATCACGCAGGGCGCCAAGATCTCCACGGACACGATCGTCCAGGCGTCCGTGGACGACGGCTTCCGGGGCCGGATCTTCTCCGTGTACGACGTCCTGTTCAACGTCGCCTTCGTCGGCGGCGCCGGAGTGGCCGCTCTGATGCTTCCACCGGACGGCCGCTCCGCGCTCCTCATCGTCGCAGTCGCAATCGTCTACGGGGCGGTTGCTGTGACTATGGGCCGCTTTGAACGGCAGAGAGTGTCACATCAATGACACAGAGTCCCTCTGGATTACAGGCGCGTCAGTGGCAACCGCTAACTTACGTGGGTCTTATCTCTTGCCATGTGCACCACGTCCCAGGGGGACCCCGAAGTGACTACTCCGCCGCAGGGCCAGGTTCCGTACCCGCCGCAGGGCCAGGCTCCCTACCCGCCGCAGCAGGGTTACCCGCAGCAGGGTTACCCGCAGCAGGGCGGCGCTCCGTACCCGCCGCAGCCGGGCTACCCGCAGCAGGGCGGGGCCCCGTATGCTCCGGTGCCGCCGCAGCCCAAGCGCAAGCTGAGCTTCAAGACGATCAAGAACATCGTCATCGTCGTGATAGCCGCCGGTGTCGCCATCGGCGGCTACTTCGCCAGCCGGAATGACGCCGACACGGCGAAGGTCGGCGACTGCATGCACCGCGGCAGCAGCAGCGACACCAACCCGGACCTCGAGGTCGTCGACTGCGGCTCGTCGAAGGCCCAGTACGTGGTGCTGGCCAAGGTCGATGGCAAGTACTCCGGCGCCTCGGCTCAGCTCACATGCGAGAACAAGGCCAAGGACTTCCAGTACGCCTACACCGAGGAGAAGAGCGGTGGCTCCTTCCTGCTCTGCCTGAAGGACTACAAGAAGTAGCACCGGCCAAGACGCGAGGGGCGATGTTTCACGTGAAACATCGCCCCTCGGTTGCTCCTCGTCCGGCGTCGTGTTTCACGTGAAACATGACCCCGGACCACGGGCTCAGCTCTGCTCCGCCCACCATTCCTTGAGCGCCGCCACTGCCGCATCGTGCTCCATGGGCCCGTGCTCCAGGCGGAGTTCCAGCATGTGCTTGTAGGCCTTGCCCACGACCGGGCCGGGGCCGACCCCCAGGATCTCCATGATCTGGTTGCCGTCGAGGTCCGGGCGGATCGCGTCCAGCTCCTCCTGCTCCTGGAGCTGGGCGATGCGCTCCTCCAGGCCGTCGTAGGCCCGGGACAGCGCGGCGGCCTTGCGCTTGTTCCGCGTGGTGCAGTCGGAGCGCGTCAGGTAGTGCAGGCGCTCCAGCAGGGGGCCGGCGTCACGGACGTAGCGGCGCACCGCCGAGTCCGTCCACTCCCCGGTGCCGTAGCCGTGGAAGCGCAGATGAAGTTCGACCAGCCGTGAGACGTCCTTCACGAGCTCGTTGGAGTACTTCAAGGCGGTCATGCGCTTCTTGGTCATCTTCGCGCCGACCACCTCGTGGTGGTGGAACGAGACCCGGCCGTCCTTCTCGAAGCGGCGCGTGCGCGGCTTGCCGATGTCGTGCAGCAGCGCGGCCAGCCGGAGCGTGAGGTCGGGACCGCTCGGCTCCAGTGCCATCGCCTGCTCCAGCACGATCAGCGTGTGGTCGTAGACGTCCTTGTGCCGGTGGTGCTCGTCACGTTCCAGGCGCAGTGCCGGCAGCTCGGGCACGACGTGGTCGGCGAGCCCGGTGTCGACCAGCAGCGACAGGCCCTTGCGGGGGTGGGCGGAGAGGATCAGCTTGTTCAGCTCGTCCCGGACCCGCTCGGCCGAGACGATCTCGATCCGCCCGGCCATGTCCTTCATCGCGGCGACGACCTCGGGGGCCACCTCGAAGTCCAGCTGAGCGGCGAACCGGGCGGCACGCATCATCCGCAGCGGGTCGTCCGAGAACGAGTCCTCCGGAGTGCCGGGCGTGCGCAGCACCTGGGCGGCGAGGTCCTCCAGGCCGCCGTACGGGTCGATGAACTCCTTCTCCGGCAACGCGACGGCCATCGCGTTGACCGTGAAGTCACGGCGGACCAGATCCTCCTCGATGGAGTCGCCGTACGACACCTCGGGCTTGCGCGAGGTGCGGTCGTACGCCTCCGACCGGTAGGTGGTGATCTCGATCTGGAAGTCCCAGTCGGTCTCGCCGACCCGGGCACTCTTCTGCGCGCCGACGGTGCCGAAGGCGATGCCCACCTCCCAGACGGCGTCCGCCCACGGCCGCACGATCTTCAGTACGTCCTCGGGGCGGGCGTCGGTGGTGAAGTCCAGGTCGTTCCCGAGCCGGCCGAGCAGCGCGTCGCGCACCGAGCCGCCGACCAGGGCGAGAGAGAACCCGGCCTCCTGGAATCGGCGGGCGAGGTCGTCGGCGACGGGGGCCACCCGCAGCAGCTCGCTCACCGCGCGCCGCTGCGCCTGACTCAGGGCAGAGGGAGTGTCATCGTTGGGGTTCGGCACAACAGAAAAGGGTACGTGGCCCGGACGCCGCGGAGCGCCTCCATTGCGGGGGCCCCGGACAGTACCCTGCATACCCCCGCAAGCACAGTTCTTGCGACGTACGGCCGCTCTCCGCTCGATACTGGATATAGAGGGCGGCTCGCCGGTGTTCTTCGATCTTGTGACGGAGACCGCGGCACTTCGCCTCCGCGCGCATCGTTACCATGCGTGGACGCACATTCCGACGACCACTGACGACGACGAGGGACGGGCGAGCGCGTGGCCGACGCGGCAGACTTCCAGGGGACCAGTGCCTCACCTGCCCGCCGCTGGCTGCGGCGCACCGGAGCGCTGCTCGCCGGGGCGCCCCTGCTGGCCGGACTGCTCCAGCTGCCGGCGGCCGTCCCCGCGCAGGCCGCTTCCTGGGACAGGGTGTCCGTCGCCCTGGACTCACTCAGCCCCAGCGCCCCTACGGACGGCGACACGGTCACCGTCTCGGGCACGGTGACCAACAACGGCAAGCGGACCGTCACCGACGCCCACGTGGGCCTGCGCCTGGGCCCCCCGCTGAACACCCGCTCGGCGATCGACGACGTCGCCCAGCACCCGGACGACGTGCAGAGCAGCACCGGCTCCGAGGTCGACGGGAAGTACACGGAGAAGTTCGCGAAGCTGGCCCCGGGGGTCGCCGAGCACTTCAGCATCTCCGTCCCCGTGGACAAGCTCGACCTCGGCCAGGACGGCGTCTACGAGCTCGGCGTGGCCCTCTCCGGCCAGACCTCCGCGCAGCCCTGGCCCCAGGTGCTCGGCATCCAGCGCACCTTCCTGCCGTGGCAGCCCTCCGAGCCCGACACCAAGACGAAGACGACCTTCCTGTGGCCGCTGCTCTCCACGGTCCACATGACGGCCAAGACCGGCGCCGGTGAGCTGCAGACGCCGGTCTTCCTCAACGACGACCTCGCCAAGGAGATCGCACCGGGCGGCCGGCTGGCCGCGATGGTGGATCTGGGCAAGGACCTCGACGTCACCTGGGTGATCGACCCCGACCTGCTGGCGGCCGTGGACGCGATGGCGGGCAACTACCGGCTCCCGGCAGCCGACGGCGCCACCACGCCGGGCCCCCGCCAGTCCCAGGGGCTCGCCAAGCAGTGGCTGGCCAAGCTGCAGAAGGCCGTGGCGGGCAAGGAGATCGTCGCGCTGCCCTTCGCCGACCCGGACCTGGCCTCCCTCGCGCACAACGGCACCAGCGTCACCGGCTCGCTCAGCCACCTCAAGGACGCCACCGACGTCGCCACCACCACCGTGAAGACTGTGCTCCATGTCACACCGAGCACCGACTTCGCCTGGCCCGCGGAAGGCGCCGTCGACCCGTCGATCATCAAGGTCGCCACCTCTGCCGGGGCGGACCGGGTGATCGCCCGCAGCGACAGCCTCCAGGAGACCGCAGGGCTGCCCTACACGCCCTCCGCGGCACGACCCATCGGCGGCGGCACCACGGCGGTCGTCGCCGACGCCCGGCTCTCCACGGCCTTCGAGGGCGACCTGACGAAGGCGGACTCGGCCACTCTCGCCGTGCAGGAGTTCCTGGCCCAGAGCCTGGCCCTGAACACGCAGACGGACCAGGAGCGCAGCATCGTCGTCGCCCCGCAGCGGATGCCGTCGACGAGCCAGGCGCAGGCCATGGCGGCGGCGCTGAAGGCACTCGAGGGCGGGACCTGGACCGAGTCCCAGGGCCTCAGCACGGCCGCGAAGGCCAAGCCCGACCCGAAGGCCACCACGCGGATCCCCTCGACGTCCGTCTACCCGTCCTCGCTGCGCCGGCAGGAGCTGAAGAAGTCGGCGTTCGTGCAGATCGCGCGGACCGAGGACAAGCTCGACAACTTCCAGGTGATCCTCACCGACCGGTCCCGCGTGGTCACCCCGTTCGGGCGGGCCATAAACCGCGAGATGTCCACGTCGTGGCGGGGCCGCGGCACGGCGGCCGGCGCCTACCGGGACGGGGTGGAGAAGTGGCTGGACGACCTCGCCGACCAGGTCAAGCTGATCGACAAGTCGGAGACCAAGCTCTCCGGCCGCAGCGCCACCATCCCGGTGACCGTCCAGAACAACCTCGTGCAGCCCGCCGGCCACCTGGTCCTGCGGCTCACCTCGACGATGCCGACCCGTCTGAAGATCGGCGGCAAGCCCTACGACGAGCAGCCCGTCTCGGTGTCCGGCGGCCACAGCCAGTCCGTGAAGTTCACCACCTCGGCCAATGCCAACGGCCGGGTCACCGTGATCGCCCAGCTGTACACCGAGGACGGCACGGCGTACGGGGACCCCGTCAGCTTCGACGTGAAGGTCACGGAGGTCACGCCCACCGTCATGCTGGTCATCGGCGGCGGTGTGCTCCTCCTCGTCCTCGCCGGCTTCCGCATGTACACCCAGCGCAAGCGGGCTGCCGCCCGCCAGGGCGAGGATGACGGTCCCGACGCGGCGGGGGAGGAGACCGACGAGCCCGGGAACCCCGGCACGCCCGGAGACCGTCTCCCGGAGGAGTCGGGCTCCGGCTCCGGGGCAGACGACCCGGAGCAGCAGAGTGACCCGGCGCCGGACACCGCTCCGGAAAACACCGACCCGTCCGGGACGGGTGAGAGAGTGGACCGTTGAGCGATGTCGTGGCCGGTCGGCCCGGGACGATGAGGTGGGGTAAGCATGAACGCGCCGTACGACGGTGAACGCGGCCAGGGCGCGGCCGGCTCGGGCTACCCCGAGGCGCCGCCCGAGGCCGGTCAGGTGCCGCCGCAGCACGCGGCGGACATGTACCTCCAGGACGCCTACGACCAGGACCCCTACCGGGCGCAGGATCTGACCGCCCAGGACCCGGTCGCCGAGGCGCTCTACGACCGTGCCGCGCACCCGCCGCCGCCTCCGGGCACGTACGACCAGCAGCAGCCGCTCTACGCCCCGCCGGCCCAGTCTCCGTACGCCCCCGACCCGCGGGTGTGGGCGCAGACCCCGGCGCCGGAGCCGGAGGGCGCCGCCCCGTACCTGCCGTACGGCGACGATCCGCGCACCACCCAGTTCGTGGGCGTGGACGACCTGGTCACGCACTCCGGCGAGGAGCGCCACGAGCCGGACGCCTTCGCACACCTGTTCCAGGACCAGCAGCAGGGCGGCGGGCAGCAGCCGATGCAGCCGCCGGCCGTCCCCGGCCCGGCCGCGGCGCCGGGCGCCGGGCAGGGGACTGCGGGCCAGTACGGGGCGGGCCAGTACCCGGCAGGCGAGTACCCGGCGGCGCAGTACGGGCAGGGCCAGCAGCAGGGAACGTACGCGGGTGCCCCCTACGCCGGGACCCCGTACCAGGCCGCTCCCGCCTCTCCCACCGCCGGACCCCCGGTGCAGCCTCCCGTGCCGACCCCGGCTGCGGCTCCTGCTGCGGCCCCCGCCCCGGGTCCGTCAGGTCCCGCGAAGAAGGGCGGAAAGGCCTCCGGGCTGCTGAAGTCCAGCGCCGTCATGGCGGCGGGCACGATGGTCTCGCGCCTCACCGGCTTCATCCGCTCCGCGCTGATCGCCGCCGCCCTGGGCCTCGGCTTTCTCGCCGACTCCTTCCAGGTGGCCTACCAGCTGCCGACCATGATCTACATCCTCACCGTCGGCGGCGGACTCAACTCCGTGTTCGTCCCGCAGCTGGTGCGGTCCATGAAGGAGGACGAGGACGGCGGCGAGGCCTTCGCCAACCGGCTGCTGACGCTCGTGATGGTGGCGCTGGCCGCGCTGACCGGACTCGCGATGTTCGCGGCGCCGCTGCTGGTACGGCTGCTGTCCCCCACCATCGCAAACAGCCCGCCCGCCAACGAGGTCGCGGTCACCTTCACCCGCTACTTCCTGCCCTCGATCTTCTTCATGGGCATCCATGTGGTGATGGGTCAGATCCTCAACGCGCGGGGGAAGTTCGGCGCGATGATGTGGACTCCGGTCCTCAACAACATCGTCATCATCGTGTCGCTCGGCATGTTCATCTGGGTCTACGGCACCGCCTCGCACTCCGGCATGGCCGTCACGAACATCCCGCCGGAGGGCCAGCGCCTGCTCGGTGTGGGTGTGCTGCTCGGTCTGGTCGTCCAGTCCCTCGCGATGATCCCGTACCTGCGTGAGACCGGGTTCCGGATCCGTCTGCGCTTCGACTGGCGAGGGCACGGGCTGGGCAAGGCGGCGATGCTCGCCAAGTGGACGATCCTGTTCGTCCTCGCCAACCAGGCGGGCGCCATGGTCGTGACCCAGCTGTCCACCGCCGCCGGCAACGACTCCGGCATCAAGGGCGCCGGCTTCGCCGCCTACGCCAACGCCCAGCTGATCTGGGGCCTGCCGCAGGCCATCATCACCGTGTCCCTCATGGCCGCGCTGCTGCCGCGCATCTCGCGCTCGGCTGCCGAGGGCGACGGCGGGGCCGTCCGCGACGACATCTCCCAGGGCCTGCGCACCACCGCGGTCGCCATCGTGCCCATCGCCTTCGGCTTCCTCGCGCTCGGCATCCCGATGTGCACGCTGATCTTCGGCTCCGCGGGCACCAGCTCAGCCGTCAACATGGGCTACATGCTGATGGCCTTCGGCCTCGGCCTGATCCCGTACTCCGTGCAGTACGTCGTCCTGCGCGCCTTCTACGCCTACGAGGACACCCGCACCCCCTTCTACAACACCGTCATCGTGGCCGCGGTGAACGCGGGCGCCTCGGCGCTCTGCTACTTCCTGCTGCCGGCCCGCTGGGCGGTGGCCGGCATGGCCGCCGCGTACGGCCTCGCCTACGCCATCGGTGTGGGCGTCGCCTGGAGCCGGCTGCGCAAGCGGCTGGGCGGCGACCTGGACGGCGCACGGGTGCTGCGGACGTACGCGCGGCTCGGCATCGCCTCGGTGCCGGCCGCCCTGCTCAGCGGCGCGGCCTGCTACGGCATCGGGCACACCCTCGGCCAGGGCGTCGCCGGTTCCTTCGCCGCACTCCTCGTCGGCAGTGCGGTGCTGCTCGGCGTCTTCTACGTCGCCGCCCGCCGCATGCGCATCGAGGAACTCAACTCGCTCGTGGGAATGGTGCGCGGACGTCTGGGTCGATGAGTCGGGGGTAGTCGCACAACCATCGTCCCCGGCTGCGTGTCGTGCATAGCGGCGGACTGTGGGCACAATTGGTTTCGGCGTCGGACAGCGTGCAACGGATGGGGAGGCAGGGACGACGGTGGCGGAACGGAGCACGGCTGCCGTCGACGTGGCAGACAACAGCGGCAACCAGCCGCTGACCGCCAAGGCGGACCAGTCCACGGCCGACGGGGTGGCCAAGATGCCGGAGCGGGACACGGACAGCGACAAGGCACAGGGGAGCGGCGGGGCCGAAGGCCCCGTGAAGAAGTCCTCGCCCCCCGAACTGCACAGCGGTCACAAACTCGCCAGACGCTACCGTCTCGAGGAGTGCGTCACCCGTCTGGACGGATTCAGCAGCTGGCGTGCGGTCGACGAGAAACTCCGTCGTGCCGTCGGCGTCCACATCCTGCCCGCGGACCATCCACGGGCCCGCTCCGTCCTCGCCGCCGCCCGCTCCTCCGCGCTGCTCGGCGATCCGCGCTTCGTCCAGGTCCTCGACGCCGTCGAGGAGAACGACCTCGTGTACGTCGTGCACGAATGGCTGCCCGACGCCACGGAACTGTCCGCCCTGCTCGCCTCCGGGCCGCTGGAGCCGCACGACGCCTACCAGATGGTCAGTCAGGTGGCCTCCGCCATGGCCGCCGCGCACCGTGAGGGCTTGGCCCATCTGCGGCTGAACCCGAACGCCGTCCTGCGTACCTCCACCGGCCAGTGGCGCCTCCGCGGCCTCGCCGTGAACGCCGCGCTGCGCGGCATCAGCTCCGACACCCCGCAGCGCACCGACACCGAGGCGATCGGCGCCCTGCTGTACGCCGCGCTGACCCAGCGCTGGCCGTACGAGAACGACGCCTACGGCCTGTCCGGGCTGCCCAAGGACGTCGGCCTGATCGCACCCGATCAGGTGCGGGCCGGGGTTCACCGCGGCCTGTCCGAACTGGCCATGCGCGCTCTTGCCAACGACGGGGCGACCGCGTCCCGGCACGAGGCCCCGTGCACCACGCCCGAGGAACTGGTGAAGGCGATCGGCGAGATGCCCCGCATCCGCCCGCCGGAGCCGGCGTTCACGGCACCGCCGGAGTACCAGCGCACGACGTACCAGCAGGGCACGTACGGCCGCCCCACGCCGCGCCCCGGTGCCACGCAGCCGATCGCACCCCCGCCGCCTCCGCTGCAGAGCCGCACCGGCAGGGCCCTGAAGTGGGCGGTCTCCGCCCTCCTCATCGCCGCCCTCGGCCTGGGCAGCTGGCAACTGGCGGACGCCCTGATGGGCCAGGCCAACAAGTCCGACGACACGAACAAGAGCCAGCAGACGGACGACGGCGACAAGAGCGGCACGAAGGCGCAGGCCGCGCCGATAAAGATCCAGGACAGCCGGGAGTACGTCGCTGAGGGCGACCCGCAGCACCCCAACGATGTCCCGAAGACGTACGACCACGACGGGTCGACGTACTGGCGGACCAAGACCTTCAACGCCGGTCCCGAGATCGCGCCGTACCGGCCCGGCGAGGGCATCATCTACGACCTCGGCTCCGCCAAGCAGGTGAACACCGCCACGATCAACCTGCGCTACCCCGGCGACCACACCACGGTCGAGCTGTACGCGGCCGATTCACTGACACCGGCGTCGCTGGACTCGATGCCCCAGTTCGGCAAGGTCACGACCACAGGCACCACCGCTACGGTGAAGGCCGGCAAGTCCGTGAAGACGCGGTACGTCCTGGTGTGGCTGACGGCCGTGCCGAAGTCGGGTTACGACGCCGACGCGTACGCCAGTGCGGGCTTCAAGCAGGCCATCACCGAAGTGAAGTTCACGGGCTGACGTCTCACCCGAACCGGAGGGGGCAGATGGCAGAGGGCGCCGGATACGACGGAGTGAGCGACCAGGACCTGCTCGCCCGCCATGTCGAAGGCGACCCCGAAGCCTTCGGTGAGCTCGTGCGGCGGCATCGTGACCGGCTCTGGGCCGTGGCGCTGCGGACGCTGGGGGACCGGGAGGAGGCCGCTGACGCGGTGCAGGACGCGCTGGTGTCGGCCTACCGGGCGGCGCACACCTTCCGGGGGCAGTCGGCCGTCACCACCTGGCTGCACCGGATCACGGTGAACGCCTGCCTGGACCGCGCCCGCAAGGCCGCCTCGCGCAAGACCTCACCGGTGGACGACACCGAGCGGCTGGAGCAGATGCTTGAGCCGCACGAGGCGGCCTCGGCCCCGGCCGAGCGCAACGACCTGCACCGGCAGCTACTGGAAGCGCTCGGCACGCTTCCGTATGAGCAGCGTGCCGCTCTGGTCCTCGTCGACATGCAGGGGTACCCCGTCGCCGAGGCCGCCCGCATCCTCGATGTCCCCACGGGGACGGTGAAGAGCCGGTGCTCCCGGGGCAGAGCCAGGCTTCTGCCCCTGCTCACCCATCTGCGCCAGGACGGCACAGAGGCCGGAGAAGAACCCGGGCCGGGACGGAACCGGGTACAGGGGACATCCGTCCCACCCGCAGCGGGGCCACAAGAAGGCCCCCCGGACACAGGGCCGAGCGATTCAGCCGTAGTGAAGGGCGGAGGTGGGCGAGCGTGACTTCCACGACGGACACGGCCGGACACCCGGACGTCGCAGAGATCTCCGACCTCACCGAAGGCCTGCTGCCGCCGTCACGGTCCGCGGATGTGCGGCGCCATCTGGACGCTTGTGAGCTGTGCGCCGACGTCCACGCCTCGCTGGAGGAGATCCGGGGGATGCTGGGGAGCCTTCCGGGCCCGCCGCGTATGCCTGCGGATGTCGCCGGTCGTATCGATGCCGCCCTCGCCGCCGAAGCGCTGTTGAACTCCACCACGCCCGAGGCCGCCGACGGGACCGGCGCGGTCTCCAGTCCGAGCGAGTCCCCCGCCGCGCATGTTTCACGTGAAACATCGGTCCCGGCGGACCGGCCCGCCGGACGCCCGCATGCGACGACCGGACCGGGGCGGAAGGGGCCCGGGCGGGGTCGGCGCCGGAGGACCGTCGTCCTGGGTGCCGTGTTCACCGCCGCTGTGCTCGGCGCCGGGACCTTCGTCCTGCAGTCGTTCAGGGACCACACCTCCGACACGACCGCCCACAGCACGGCCAGCTCGGCTGCCAGTCCTTTCTCCGGGCACAGCGTCCAGAACCAGGTGCAGGAGCTGCTCGCCGCGAAGCAGGGCACACAGCCGGGCTCCGAGCGGCCACGCAGCGGCTCGGGCCAGGAGACTCCGGGGTCGAGCGGGAACGCGCACACGTTCGTCCAGAGCCATGTCCCGGTCCCCGACTGTGTCCAGCAGGCGATCAAGCGCAGTGACACCGTCCTGGGTGCCAGGAGCGGCAGGTACGACGGAAAGGATGCCTACCTCGTCGTCCTGCCCGACGCCCATGACAGCGCACGCGTCACGGCCTATGTGGTCGACGCGGCCTGCGTGTCCCGGCAGCCCGTCTCGGCGGGCAAGGTGCTCCTGGAGCAGTCCTTCGCCCGCCCCTGAGTCGCTCGTCTCTGTGCAGGCACTCATCCCTGTGTAGGCGCTCGTCCCTGTCTCCGTGTGTACCCGGACACGGCGGGAATGCGGGCCCCTTAGGATCCGTTGGGTGGGGTGAGAGTCCTGAAGGGTGCTCCCACCGGTCGACCGACGCAGACCAGAGACGAGGAATCAAGCCGTGAGCGACGTCCGTAACGTGATCATCATCGGCTCCGGGCCCGCCGGCTACACGGCGGCGCTGTACACCGCGCGTGCCTCGCTGAAGCCCCTGGTGTTCGAGGGCGCCGTCACCGCCGGTGGTGCCCTGATGAACACCACCGAGGTGGAGAACTTCCCGGGCTTCCGCGACGGCATCATGGGCCCCGAGCTGATGGACAACATGCGGGCGCAGGCAGAGCGCTTCGGCGCCGAGCTGATCCCGGACGACATCGTCTCCGTCGACTTGGCCGGTGAGATCAAGACCGTCACCGACACCGCGGGCACCGTCCACCGGGCGAAGGCCGTCATCGTCACGACCGGCTCCCAGCACCGCAAGCTCGGCCTGCCGAACGAGGACGCGCTCTCCGGCCGTGGTGTCTCCTGGTGCGCCACCTGTGACGGGTTCTTCTTCAAGGACCAGGACATCGCCGTCATCGGTGGTGGCGACACCGCGATGGAGGAGGCCACCTTCCTCTCCCGGTTCGCCAGGTCCGTGACGGTCGTCCACCGCCGTGACACCCTGCGCGCTTCCAAGGCGATGCAGGACCGCGCCTTCAACGACCCGAAGATCAAGTTCGCCTGGCACAGCGAGGTCGCCGAGATCCAGGGTGAGCAGAAGCTCTCCGGCCTGAAGCTGCGCAACGTCAAGACGGGCGAGCTGTCCGACCTGGCCGTGACGGGCCTGTTCATCGCGATCGGCCACGACCCGCGCACCGAGCTGTTCAAGGGCCAGCTGGACCTGGACGACGAGGGCTACCTGAAGGTCGCCGCGCCCTCCACCCGGACCAACCTGACCGGCGTCTTCGCCGCCGGCGACGTGGTCGACCACACCTACCGTCAGGCGATCACCGCGGCCGGCACCGGCTGCTCCGCCGCCCTTGACGCCGAGCGCTTCCTCGCGGCCCTCGCCGACGGGGACCAGGCGTAGGCGCAAGCGACCACCCGACACACCTCCACCCCTCTTCCCCACCCCACCGCATCATCAAGTGAAGGAGCCCGCTGTGGCCGGCACCCTGAAGAACGTGACCGACGCCGACTTCGACGAGGTCGTCCTCAAGAGCGACAAGCCCGTCCTGGTGGACTTCTGGGCCGAGTGGTGCGGCCCGTGCCGCCAGATCGCCCCGTCCCTGGAGGCCATCGCGGCCGAGCACGGCGGGCAGATCGAGATCGTCAAGCTCAACATCGACGAGAACCCCAACACGGCCGCCAAGTACGGCGTCATGTCCATCCCGACACTGAACGTCTACCAGGGCGGCGAGGTGGCCAAGACGATCGTCGGCGCCAAGCCGAAGGCCGCGCTTCTCCGCGACCTCGACGAGTTCATCGCCGAGTGACGTTTCACGTGAAACACGAATGGGCCAACCCCTGAGGGTTGGCCCATTCGCTTTACCGCGGCTTACAACGGCCGCAGCGCGGGCTCCTTCTGGACCGCTCCCAGGAGCCGGTCGAGTGCCAGCTCCACGTCCTGCTTCCAGGAGAGCGTGGACCGCAGCTCCAGCCGCAGCCGGGGGTTCGTGGGATGCTGCCTGACCGTCTTGAAGCCGACGGCCAGAAGATGCTCGGCAGGCAGCAGGCAGGCGGGCTCCTTCCAGCGGGCGTCACCGAACGCCTCGATGGCCTTGAAGCCGCGCCGCAGCAGATCCTTGGCGACCGTCTGGACCATCACCCGGCCGAGCCCCTGGCCCCGGTACCCGGGCATGATGAACGCCGTCATGAGCTGAACGGCATCCGGCGAGACCGGGCTCGTGGGGAACGCCGCGGAGCGCGGCACATAGGCCGGGGGCGCATAGAGCACGAAGCCCACCGGGACGTCGTCGACGTAGACCACCCGGCCGCACGATCCCCAGTCCAGCAGAACGGCGGAGATCCAGCCCTCCTTCTCCAGCGCGGCCGTGCCTCCGTTTACCGCTGCCTCTCCGCTGACGGGATCCAGTTCCCAGAAGACGCACGAGCGGCAGCGCTGGGGAAGGTCCTGAAGGTTGTCCAGCGTGAGCGGTACGAGCCGGCGCCCCATGAAGGCTGTTCCTCGCTTCCCTCGCCCGCGGCATCGCGAGCGGCTGTCAGAGCGCTCCGTTCCCTGAGCAGGCTGCCGACGAATCCGCCGACTACTCCGAGGCCCAGGCCCGCGCTCACCAGTCCGGTGCGGCTCATCGTTCGCATGGCCCCTGTCTCCCCACTCAGAGATGCTGCCAGGTGGATGCGCCATACCCGTTCGCATCGTATCCACGATGCGATTGCCTCGATACCGCCTCAAAGCAAAGAGCGGGCCGCGTCCCGGCACACACCGGACACGGCCCGTTCCTGTACGACCAGGCGTAGCGCCCAGGGGCGTCCGAGGATCAGATGTCGTCGCCCTCGTCGTCGCCCTCGTCGTCGCCCTCGTCGTCGCCCTCGTCGTTGCCCTCGTCGTTGCCCTCCTGGAGGCTCTCCTGGAGACCCTTCTGCAGGACCGGTCCCTCGCCCGGGGCGAGGGTGCCCAGGATCCGCTCAAGGTCCTCCATGGAGGCGAACTCGACCGTGATCTTGCCCTTCTTCTGGCCCAGGTCGACCTTCACCCGGGTCTCGAAGCGGTCGGAGAGGCGGGTCGCCAGGCTGCTCAGTGCCGGGGAGACCCGGGCACCGGCTCGCGGTCCCTTGGAGCGCTGAGTCGTCTGGGGACGCGAGCCCATCAGGGTCACGATCTCCTCGACGGCCCGCACGGACAGCCCCTCGGCCACGATGCGATGGGCCAGCCGGTCCTGCTCCTCCGAGTCCTCGACGGACAGCAGCGCCCGCGCGTGCCCGGCAGAGAGGACCCCGGCGGCGACCCGGCGCTGAACCGCCGGCGAGAGCTTCAGCAGACGCAGGGTGTTGGAGACCTGCGGCCGGGAGCGCCCGATCCGGTCCGCGAGCTGGTCGTGCGTGCAGTTGAAGTCCTTGAGCAGCTGATCGTAGGCGGCTGCCTCTTCCAGCGGGTTCAGCTGGGCGCGGTGCAGGTTCTCCAACAGCGCGTCCAGGAGGAGCTTCTCGTCGTCCGTGGCCCGGACGATCGCCGGGATCGCCTCCAGGCCGGCCTCACGGCAGGCTCGCCAGCGCCGCTCGCCCATGATCAGCTCGTACCGGGCCGGGCCCAGCTGCCGGACGACGACGGGCTGGAGGAGACCGACCTCCTTGATGGAGGTCACCAGCTCGTGCAGTGCGTCCTCGTCGAAGACCTCACGCGGCTGGCGCGGGTTCGGGGTGATCGAGTCGAGGGGGATCTCGGCGAAGTGGGCACCCAGCGGAGGCGCGGGCGTCTCCGGGGCAGGGCCCGCCGAGGGCTCCTCGGGTTCACGTGAAACAGGCGGCAGTGTGGCGACCTTCGCCGCGGCCACACCGCGGTCGGTCGTCAGCACCGGGAGGGCAGCGGGAGACGCGGACGCACCACTCCCCATCGCGGCCGGGGCCGGGTTCTTCTCGGTCGGGGCAGCAGGGATCAGTGCGCCGAGACCACGGCCCAGCCCCCTCCGTCGTTCACTCACTGGATCCCCTCCACCATGCTCGGGTCGTTCTGGGCGCCGATATGGGCCTGGCTCGCGTCATAGCTGATGCCGATGCCCTTCAGCGCGATTTCTCGGGCCGCCTCAAAATAGGAGAGGGCACCGCTCGATCCTGGATCGTAGGTCAGCACCGTCTGCCCATAGCTCGGCGCCTCGGAGATACGGACCGAGCGGGGAATGCTCGTCCGCAGCACCTCGTCGCCGAAGTGGGTGCGCACCTCTTCCGCGACCTGGGAAGCGAGACGCGTCCGGCCGTCGTACATGGTGAGCAGGATGGTCGACACATGCAGGGTGGGGTTGAGGTGCCCCCGCACCAGGTCGACATTGCGCAGCAGTTGGCCCAGGCCCTCCAGCGCGTAGTACTCGCACTGGATGGGGATGAGGACCTCCTGGCCCGCGACCATCGCGTTGACCGTCAACAGGCCCAGGGACGGCGGGCAGTCGATGAGGATGTAGTCCAACGGCTGCTCGTACGCCTGGATCGCCCGCTGAAGCCGGCTCTCGCGGGCCACCAGCGACACCAGCTCGATCTCCGCACCGGCGAGATCGATGGTGGCGGGGGCGCAGAAGAGTCCTTCGACGTCCACCACGGGCTGGACGACCTCGGCGAGAGGCCTGCTCTCCACCAACACGTCGTAGACCGAAGGGACTTCGGCGTGATGGTCGATCCCCAGAGCCGTGGACGCGTTGCCCTGGGGGTCGAGGTCGATCACCAGGACACGGGCACCGTGCAGAGCCAGCGAAGCGGCAAGGTTGACGGTCGTCGTCGTCTTGCCCACACCGCCCTTCTGGTTGGCGACCACGATCACTCGGGTCTGCTCCGGTCGCGGCAGGCCTTCGCCGGCCCGCCCCAGAGCCTCCACCGCCAGTTGGGCAGCACGACCGATGGGAGTGTCGTCCATCGGGGACGGTGTTTCACGTGAAACATCCACCCCCATCGACTCGGTACGGGGACCGGGGACCGGATCGGTCATCGGTCCCGCGATGTTGGCGTCGGACCGCAAGGATTCACTCTCCTCGACTTCAGGCTCGCAATGAACAGAGCCTCCCATGTCTTCGGGGTCGTGAACCAGTGAGGCCTGGTGTTCTGTGGAGAAATCCACCTCTGTGGACAACTCCGTACCCCGGGAGGGGGGCGGAGCGCTCCGGGAAGGGGCCGGAGCACCCGGGGAGGCCGTGTCCTCTCCAAGCGAACCGAGAGGCTTCCGGTCGCGAGGTTCGGCCGCAGCGCGGCCACGACTGATGATGCCGTGCAGCAGTGAGCGACGTTTCACGTGAAACACGATGCACAGCGCCGACGACCGGACCTCAGCGACACTCCGGCTTGCATGGGTTTGGCAGCTTGTGTGGAGTACGTCTCGTCGTCAGGACGGATCAGCGGCGCCGACGCGCACGACCGGCCCGAGCCGCCTTCGCCCGCTTGGCCGCGAACCGCACACCGCCCGGAGACTCTCCGACCTCGACCCGCACGACCGTGGACAGCGGATCCACCACGCCCTCACCCACATGCAGGATGGACGTGGAGACCGCACCGAGCTTGCTGAGCGCCGCGGCCGCGGCCTTCAGCTCCTCCTCGGCGGTGTCGCCCTTGAGCGCGAGCATCTCGCCGTACGGACGCAGCAGCGGGATGCCCCAGGTGGCCAGCCGGTCCAGCGGGGCCACGGCGCGGGCGGTCACCACATGGACCGGCGGCAGCGTGCCCAGGACCTCCTCGGCGCGACCGCGCACGACCGTGACGTGGTCGAGGCCGAGCAGCTCGACGACCTCGGTGAGGAAGTTGGTGCGCCGCAGCAGGGGCTCCAGCAGCGTGATGTTCAGATCGTCCCGGACCAGGGCCAGCGGGATGCCCGGCAGCCCGGCGCCCGAGCCGACGTCGCACACGGTCACCCCCTCCGGAACAGCCTCCGAGAGCACCGCACAGTTCAGCAGGTGCCGCTCCCACAGGCGGGGCACCTCCCGTGGGCCGATCAGGCCACGCTGTACGCCTGTCTCGGCGAGCAGCTCCGCATAGCGGACCGCATCGGCGAAGCGATCACCAAATACTTCCCGCGCCTGCTCGGGCACGGGGGGAAGCTCCGCTGCCTCCGTCACGGGGACCGTCCTTCCGTACAGCGCCGGCGCTCCGCGCGCCGGCCACCAGAACTACCAGGCTGACAAAGTTCGGCCCCGCCTGCGCTACAGACGGGGCCGGTGAAACGTGGGACCGATCAGGCGGGCAGCACGACGACGAACCGCTGCGGCTCCTCGCCCTCCGACTCGCTGCGCAGTCCGGCGGACTTGACCGCGTCGTGCACGACCTTGCGCTCGAACGGGGTCATCGGCTTGAGCTTGACGGGCTCGCCGGTGTTCTTGGCCTCGGCCGCGGCCTTGGCGCCCAGCTCGGACAGCTCGGTCCGCTTCTTGGCCCGGTAGCCCGCGATGTCCAGCATCAGCCGACTGCGGTCACCGGTCTCCCGGTGCACGGCCAGCCGCGTCAGCTCCTGCAGCGCCTCCAGCACCTCGCCGTCCCGGCCGACCAGCTTCTGCAGTTCACGGCTGCTGGTGTCGCTGATGATCGACACGGAGGCGCGATCGGCCTCGACGTCCATGTCGATGTCGCCGTCGAGGTCGGCGATGTCCAGCAGACCCTCCAGGTAGTCCGCCGCGATCTCACCCTCCTGCTCCAGGCGGGTGAGGGTGTCTGCACCCTCGGCAGCGGCGGAGGTGGTGCCTTCCGTCACGGGATGGGCTCCTTCTTACTTCTTGGACGGGGACTTGGGCCGCTGCGGGCCACCCTTGCGCTGGCCGGACTGGGCCTTGCTGCGGGTGCCGTTGCCGGGCTTCCGCGACTGCTGGGCAGCGGCGGGCTTGGCGTCCTGCGGCTCGTCGGACTTCTCCAGCGAGGTGGACTCGGTGTCGCCCGCCTGCTTGGGCCCGCCGGACTGACGCTGGGCCTTGGTCTGGCGCTTGGGCTGCTGGCGCCGGGCCGCGGCGGCGGTGGTCGTGCCGCCGTCCTCGGTCTCCAGCACGGCCTGCGCCTCGCTCTTCACCACGGTGCCGTCGGCCTGGGCGGCAAGGCCGGCCTTGCTCAGGGAGTTGATGAACTTGCGCTCGAACTCGTTGCGGTCGCGGCCCTTGGCGACGATGGCCTTGATGATGGCCTTCTCGCCGCGCCGGCTGACCTTGCCGTGGTGGGTGACGTGCTTGGTCAGGCGCTCCAGGTAGGCGGCCTGGGCCTTGGAACCCGGGGTCGGGTTGTTGCGGATGACGAACATCTGCTGGCCCATGGTCCACACGTTGGTGGTCAGCCAGTAGACGAGGACACCGACGGGGAACCGGATGCCGAAGAAGGCGAACATGATGGGGAAGACATACATCAGCATCTTCTGCTGCTGCATGAACGGCGTCTTCACCGTGGTGTCGACGTTCTTCGTCATCAGCTGGCGCTGCGTGTAGAACTGCGACGCGGACATCAGGACGATCATGACCGCGGTGACGACGCGGATGTCCGTCAGCGAGGCGCCGAGCTTCGCGGCCGTGTCGGCGCCGTCCAGGAACTTCGCGGCCAGCGGGGCGCCGAAGATGTGCGCGTGCTGCGCGCTCTCCAGCAGGTCCCCGTTGATGACGCCGACCTTCTTGCCGCCCGCGATGCCGTTGAGCACGTGGTACAGGGCGAAGAAGAACGGGGACTGCGCCAGGATGGGAAGGCACGAGGACAGCGGGTTGGTGCCCGCGTCCTTGTACAGCTTCATCATCTCTTCGGACTGACGCTGCCGGTCGTTCTTGTAGCGCTCCTGGATCTTCTTCATCTCCGGCTGGAGCGTCTGCATCGCGCGCGTCGCCTTGATCTGCTTCACGAAGAGCGGGATCAGGCAGATGCGGATCAGAATCACCAGGGACACGATGGACAAGCCCCAGGCCCATCCGGTGTCAGGGCCGAAGATCGCGCCGTACACCACATGGAACTGGACGATGACCCATGAAACGGGTGTCGTGATGAAGCTGAAGAGGCTGGCAATCGTGTCCACTAATCATGCTCCTTGGGCATGGGGCGAGGTCTCTGCGGCCGGGCTCGAAGGAAGCTCAGTGGGAGTCTTCTCCTCGGTGGCCGGTTCGGCGGCGGAGGGCCCGCCCTTGCGTGCACGCCAAGCGTCACGCAACAACTCGTGCCACCGCGGGCGCTTGCGTGGCGGAACATGGTCCACACCGCCGAGCGACCACGGATTGCACCGGAGGATGCGCCAGGCGGTCAGTGCCGTTCCCTTGATCGCACCGTGCCGGTCGATGGCCGTGTAGCCGTAGTGGGAGCACGACGGGTAGTACTTGCACACCGGCCCCAGCAATGGACTGATCGTCCACTGGTACAGCTTGATCAGGGCCAGCAGTGGGTACTTCATCGCGCGCCCCCTCCCAGCAGCCGCTCCAGGGCGGCATCGAGGTCTCGGGCCAGCTGTGCGTGGTCCGCGTCGCCCGCTCCGGGCAACGCTCGTACGACTACCAGGCTACCGGGGGGAAAGAGGCCGACTCGGTCGCGCATCAGATGGCGCAGTCTGCGCTTCACTGTGTTGCGCACGACCGCACCACCCACGGCCTTGCTCACGACGAAACCCGCACGCGTCGGGGGAGCGCTCTCCCCAGGCGCGTGCGGGTCCGTGGCACCGCTACGAAGGTGGACGACGAGGGTCGGGCGACCTGCCCGACGACCCCGTCGTACCGCGGTCGCGAAGTCCTCGCGCCGCCTCAGCCGATGCTCGGTAGGCAGCACGACGTCATGACCTGATCAGGATCAGGCGGACAGGCTGGCGCGACCCTTGCTACGGCGGTTCGCGAGAATCGCGCGGCCGGCACGGGTGCGCATCCGCAGGCGGAAGCCGTGGGTCTTCGCGCGACGACGGTTGTTCGGCTGGAAGGTGCGCTTGCTCACTCGGGGGCTCCAGAAAGAATCAGTAGTGGCGGGGTGCCGTCCTGGCTGTCACCGTGCGCCCACGAGTAGCTCGCGTCACGCCCGAGTGCACCGCTTCCCGATCACCTGAAGTGATCTGTGCCCATCGGAGGCAGGCGGCAGCAGCCATCGACAACTCGACCTGGTTACGGTACGCGGGGCTACGCCATCCGGTCAAACCGGGGGTGACTGAGAGACACTATCCACAGGCTGGGGACAACAACTTGAACCCTACCCGCCGCGCTGACTACCGTGGCTGAACTCCGATTCGTTCCCTTATCCCCAGCCGAGCGGGATTGCCCCCGCCCGTCCACCCGAGATTCATCCCGACCCGTCCGCGAACCACACGTTCGTGGGACCTGTGAGAGAGCGTGCCCTGTGGCTGACGTACCTGCCGATCTTGCCGCAGTGTGGCCACGCGTACTGGAGCAGCTCCTCGGCGAGGGCCGCGGTCAGGGTGTCGAGGCGAAGGACGAGCACTGGATCCGGCGCTGCCAGCCGCTCGCGCTGGTCGCGGACACCGCGCTGCTCGCCGTGCCGAACGAATTCGCGAAGAACGTACTGGAGGGCCGTCTCGCGCCGATCGTCAGCGAGACGCTGAGCCGCGAGTGCGGCCGGCCCATCCGCATCGCCATCACCGTGGACGACTCCGCCGGCGAGCCGCCGGCTCCCGCGGCCCGCCCCGCCCAGCAGCCGCAGCCCCGCTACGAAGAACCGCGCTACGAAGAGCCCCGCTACGAGGAGCCGGAGCTGCCCTCCGGACCGTACGAGGGCTACGGTCGCCACCGCGCCGGCGACCAGCTCCCGGGCACGGACCCGGCGTCCCGCCCGGACCAGCTGCCGACCGCCCGCCCGGCGTACCCGTCCGAGTACCAGCGCCCCGAGCCCGGCGCCTGGCCGCGGCCCGCGCAGGACGAATACCGCCAGGACGAGTACCGGAAGGACGAGTACAGCTGGCAGCAGCAGCGGCTCGGCTTCCCGGAGCGGGATCCGTACGCCTCGCCCTCGCAGGACCCGTACGCCACCCCGGCCCAGGACTACCGCTCGCAGGGCATGGACCGCCCGTCGTACGAGCAGCAGCGCGGCGAGTACGACGCCCCGCGCGCGGAGTACGACGCACGCCAGGACTACGACTCCGCGCGCTCCGAGTACGACCAGCGCGACCCCGGCCGCCGTGAGCGGACCGAGCAGCCGGGCGGTGCAGGTCCCGCGCACCGCGCGGGCACCGGCCGCCCGGACGTGCCGGCGCCGGGCGGCGCCGGTTCGCTGGCCGCGCAGTCCTCGGCGGCGGGCGGTTCCGGCGAGCCGACGGCACGGCTGAACCCGAAGTACCTCTTCGACACCTTCGTCATCGGCGCCTCCAACCGCTTCGCGCACGCCGCCGCGGTGGCCGTCGCCGAGGCGCCGGCGAAGGCGTACAACCCCCTCTTCATCTACGGGGAGTCGGGGCTCGGCAAGACGCACCTGTTGCATGCCATCGGGCACTACGCGCGCAGCCTCTACCCGGGCACGCGCGTGCGGTACGTCAGCTCCGAGGAGTTCACCAACGAGTTCATCAACTCCATCCGCGACGGCAAGGGCGACAGCTTCCGCAAGCGCTACCGCGAGATGGACATCCTGCTCGTGGACGACATCCAGTTCCTCGCGGACAAGGAGTCGACGCAGGAGGAGTTCTTCCACACGTTCAACACGCTTCACAACGCGAACAAGCAGATCGTGCTGTCCTCCGACCGGCCGCCCAAGCAGCTGGTCACGCTGGAGGACCGGCTGCGGAACCGTTTCGAGTGGGGCCTGATCACCGACGTCCAGCCGCCCGAGCTGGAGACGCGCATCGCGATCCTGCGCAAGAAGGCGGTGCAGGAACAGCTCAACGCCCCGCCGGAGGTGCTGGAGTTCATCGCCTCCCGGATCTCGCGGAACATCCGCGAGCTGGAGGGCGCACTGATCCGGGTGACGGCGTTCGCCTCGCTCAACCGGCAGCCGGTGGACCTGGGTCTGACCGAGATCGTCCTCAAGGACCTGATCCCGGGCGGCGAGGACAGCGCGCCCGAGATCACCGCGACGGCCATCATGGCGGCCACCGCCGACTACTTCGGGCTGACGGTGGAGGACCTGTGCGGCACCTCGCGGGGGCGCGCGCTGGTCACGGCCCGGCAGATCGCCATGTACCTGTGCCGCGAGCTGACGGACCTGTCGCTGCCGAAGATCGGCGCGCAGTTCGGCGGACGCGACCACACGACCGTCATGCACGCCGACCGCAAGATCCGCGCGCTGATGGCCGAGCGGCGCTCGATCTACAACCAGGTGACCGAGCTGACGAACCGCATCAAGAACGGCTGACCGCCGGGCGTACGGCCGCGCCGGAGGGGGCGCCCTCGGGGACATCCCGGGGGCGCCCTCCGGCGTTCAGGAGGCCCTCGGCGGCCGTTGGCGGCCGTTGGCGAGCCCGTCGTGGAGACTCCCGGACCCGTCGTCGAGGTCCCCCGACCCGTCGTGGAGGCTCCCGGACGGGTTTCCAACGACCTTCCAACGACCTTCCAGCGACCTTTCAACGGGCTCGCGGCGGGCTCCGGCGCCTCCGGACCTCTCGCTCCCCGGCCACCCGCCGTTCGATTAAGTGCCTGGTTACGGCCACTCTCCACAGATTCGGTGACTTTCTGCCGTCCACATCCTGGGGACTGTGGAGTTGTCCCGAACTGCGTCCACAGGGAGGCTGTTCACCCGGCGTCCGCCCAGCTCAGCTGCCTGTGGAATCGTGGACGAACGATCTCCACAGACTGTGGACGAAGCGAAGATCCACAGACTGTGGACGAAGTTGTCCACGGGCAACCCACAGGCTGGGGCCGGTTGTCCCCAGCGATCCCCGGCTTCTCCACATGGCTGTCCGCTGTTCGGCAACGCAACGCACCCGCTCACCGCGTCGAGTGAAAGGCGTCACACGAAGATGCCGGATTGGGGTGTGGGAAACGTGGGTAAACCTGGGGACGCAGCTGGGGAGAACTGCCCTCGGGCTGTGGGCGGGGTGTGCAGAACTTTCTGTTCTCCACAGAAACCCCGGGTTGTCCACGGCCTGCACCCACAGGGCCGGTGGATAAAAATCCTGCTCTGACCTGGGAAAACAGGGTTATCCACGGTATCCACAGGCCCTACTACTACTCCCGACTAGAGAGAGCTGGGAATCCGTTTCGAAGCGGGACCTGTGCACAACTCGCTCCGCCGTGCCCGGCTGCCCCTCCGCCCGACTTGACCCCGACGGGCACCTACTGTCAGTGCGGTGCGTCAGACTGGTCCCCGGTGTCCTTCCCTCCGCAGTGGGCGGTGACACCGAGTCGGAGGACTCAGTAGCAACAGCAGGAGGCGGCTTACGGTGAAGATCCGGGTGGAACGCGACGTACTCGCGGAGGCAGTGGCCTGGGCGGCACGCAGCCTTCCGGCCCGTCCGCCGGCGCCTGTCCTCGCCGGCCTGCTGCTGAAGGCCGAGGACGGCCAGCTGAGCCTGTCGAGCTTCGACTACGAGGTCTCCGCGCGGGTGAGCGTCGACGCCGAGGTCGAGGAGGAGGGCACCGTCCTCGTCTCCGGCCGCCTGCTCGCCGACATCTCCCGTGCCCTGCCCAACCGCCCGGTGGAGATTTCCACAGACGGTGTACGGGCGACCGTGGTCTGCGGCTCCTCCCGCTTCACCCTCCACACCCTGCCTGTGGAGGAGTACCCGGCGCTGCCGCAGATGCCGAGCGCGACGGGCACCGTGCCCGGTGAGGTCTTCGCCGCCGCCGTCTCCCAGGTGGCCATCGCCGCGGGCCGGGACGACACGCTGCCGGTGCTCACCGGTGTGCGCATCGAGATCGAGGGCGACACGGTCACCCTGGCCTCCACCGACCGCTACCGCTTCGCGGTCCGCGAGTTCCTGTGGAAGCCGGAGAACCCGGACGCCTCCGCGGTCGCCCTGGTCCCGGCCAAGACGCTGCTGGACACCGCCAAGTCCCTCGGCGCCGGTGACAGCGTCACGCTGGCGCTGTCCGGCTCGGGTGCGGGCGAGGGCCTGATCGGTTTCGAGGGCGCGGGGCGTCGTACGACCACGCGGCTGCTCGAGGGCGACCTGCCGAAGTACCGCACGCTGTTCCCGACCGAGTTCAACTCCGTCGCCGTGATCGAGACCGCGCCCTTCGTGGAGGCCGTCAAGCGTGTGGCCCTGGTCGCCGAGCGCAACACCCCGGTGCGGCTGAGCTTCGAGCAGGGCGTGCTGATCCTGGAGGCCGGGTCCAGCGACGACGCACAGGCTGTGGAAAGGGTCGACGCGCAGCTGGAGGGCGACGACATCTCGATCGCCTTCAACCCGACCTTCCTGCTGGACGGTCTGAGCGCGATCGACTCTCCGGTGGCGCAGCTGTCGTTCACGACGTCCACGAAGCCGGCGCTGCTGAGCGGGAAGCCGGCGGTGGATGCGGAAGCCGACGACGCGTACAAGTACCTGATCATGCCGGTGCGGTTGAGCGGCTGACGTTTTCCACAGCTGTGCACAGTGCCGGGTGCCCCGAGGGTGCCCGGCGCTGTTGCTGGGCGGGTGTCGGGTCGCTTGCCGGCGGTGGGCGTTTTCGCAGGTGAGCGCGTATGCCCACAGCTGTGCACGAAGGGTCGCGATTAGGCTCGGACCCGGGCACGAAGGTGCCCCAAACGCCACCAGCGACCCTAAGGAACACAACTGATGGAGCTCGGTCTCGTCGGACTCGGCAAGATGGGCGGCAACATGCGCGAGCGGATTCGCCGCGCGGGCCACACCGTCGTCGGATACGACCGCAATCCCGACCTCGCGGATGTCCACAGCCTGGAAGAGCTTGTGGGCAAGCTCAGCGCTCCGCGCGTCGTCTGGGTGATGGTCCCGGCCGGTGAGCCCACCCAGTCCACGATCGACGAGCTGGCCGAGCTGCTGGAGCCCGGCGACGTGGTCGTGGACGGCGGCAACTCCCGCTGGACGGACGACGAGAAGCACGCCGAGGAGCTTGCCGCCAAGGGCATAGGCTTCGTCGACTGCGGCGTCTCGGGCGGTGTCTGGGGCCTGGAGAACGGCTACGCGCTGATGTACGGCGGCGACGCCGAGAACGTCGCCAAGGTGCAGCCGGTCTTCGACGCGCTCAAGCCGGAGGGCGACTTCGGCTCGGTGCACGCCGGCAAGGTCGGCGCGGGCCACTTCGCGAAGATGGTCCACAACGGCATCGAGTACGCGATGATGCAGGCCTACGCCGAGGGCTGGGAGCTGCTGGAGAAGGTCGACTCCGTCACGGACGTCCGTGAGGTCTTCCGCTCCTGGCAGGAAGGGACCGTCATCCGGTCCTGGCTGCTCGACCTCGCCGTCAACGCGCTGGACGAGGACGAGCACCTGGACGGGCTGCGCGGTTATGCACAGGACTCCGGTGAGGGACGCTGGACTGTGGAAGCCGCGATCGACAACGCGGTCCCGCTGCCCGCGATCACCGCGTCGCTGTTCGCGCGGTTCGCCTCCCGCCAGGAGGACTCGCCGCAGATGAAGATGATCGCCGCGCTGCGCAATCAGTTCGGCGGCCACGCCGTAGAGAAGAAGTAGTCCACAGATCCGCAGGGTCGCCTCCGCGATCCACAACCCCGGGGGAGGTCGGCGAAACGACCATGCACGTCACGCATCTTTCGCTGGCCGACTTCCGCTCGTACGCCCGGGTCGAGGTACCGCTGGACCCGGGCGTCACCGCCTTCGTCGGCCCGAACGGTCAGGGCAAGACCAACCTCGTCGAGGCGGTCGGCTATCTCGCCACGCTCGGCAGCCACCGCGTCTCCTCCGACGCCCCGCTGGTCCGCATGGGCGCCGAGCGGGCCGTCATCCGGGCGCAGGTCAGGCAGGGCGAGCGGCAGCAGCTGATCGAGCTGGAGCTGAACCCCGGCAAGGCGAACCGCGCCCGCATCAACCGGTCCTCGCAGGTCAGGCCGCGGGACGTGCTGGGGATCGTACGGACCGTCCTGTTCGCGCCCGAGGATCTCGCGCTGGTCAAGGGCGATCCCGGTGAGCGGCGCCGCTTCCTGGACGAGCTGATCACCGCCCGAGCCCCGCGCATGGCGGGGGTGCGCTCCGACTACGAGCGGGTGCTCAAGCAGCGCAACACGCTCCTCAAGACCGCCGCTCTCGCGCGGCGGCACGGCGGGCGTTCCATGGACCTTTCCACCCTCGACGTGTGGGACCAGCACCTCGCGCGCGCGGGCGCCGAGCTGCTCGCCCAGCGGCTGGACCTGATCGCCGCGCTGCAGCCGCTGGCCGACAAGGCGTACGAGCAGCTGGCCCCCGGCGGCGGCCCGGTCGCGCTGGAGTACAAGCCGTCCGCGCCCGGCGAGGCGCACACGCGCGAGGACCTGTACGCGCAGCTCATGGCGGCCCTCACGGAGGCGCGCAAGCAGGAGATCGAGCGGGGCGTCACCCTGATAGGCCCGCACCGGGACGATGTGCTTCTCAAACTCGGCCAGCTGCCCGCCAAGGGCTACGCCTCCCACGGCGAGTCCTGGTCCTACGCCCTCGCCCTGCGCCTGGCCTCGTACGACCTGCTCCGCGCGGAGGGCAACGAGCCGGTGCTGATCCTGGACGACGTCTTCGCGGAGCTGGACGCGCGCAGACGGGAGCGGCTGGCCGCACTGGTCGCGCCCGGCGAGCAGGTGCTGGTCACCGCCGCCGTGGACGACGACGTACCCCATGTACTGGCCGGCGCCCGGTACGCGGTGGCCGACGGGACGGTGGAGCGCGTATGAGTACCGAGGAACCCACCCCGAAGGCCACCGGGAAGCCGAAGGAGCCCGGGAAGGCGCCCGAGCCCTCCGGTGTCGACCTCGCGCGCGTGGCGTTGCGCGCCGCGAAGGAGCAGGCACGCGCGCGCGGGGATGCGGCGCGGCAGAAGAAGCAGGCCCGGCGCGGCGGCGGTCTGCGCTCCGGCGCGCGCGCCGACGGCCGCGACCCGATGGCGCTCGGCTCCGCGATCAACCGGCTGATCACCGAGCGCGGCTGGGAGGCCCCGGCCGCGGTGGGCGGGGTCATGGGCCGCTGGCCGCAGATCGTCGGGGAGGACCTGGCCAAGCACTGTGTGCCGCAGCGGTACGACGAGGACGAGCGCGTGCTCACGGTCGGCTGTGACTCCACGGCCTGGGCGACCCAGCTGCGGCTGCTCGCGCCGACGCTGGTCGCCCGCCTCAACGAGGACCTCGGCCACGGCAGGGTCCGGCTGCTCAAGGTGCAGGGCCCCGGCGGCCCGGCCCGCCGCTACGGCCCGCTGCGCGCTCCGGGGAGTACGGGGCCCGGCGACACGTACGGCTGACGCCCCCGAAGACCCCTGAGGCCCCCCCGAAGACCCCTGAGGTACGGGTGACGTACCTCACGTCACCCCTGCCCGGGTGCGGTGCGGACGTATCCCCGTGCACAGGCGCGTTCCGGGCCTGGCACACCCTCGTACACAGGTGTGGATCGCCATCTGACCCGGGAGTAGCCAAGGGTTGACGGCTCGAAGCGCTGAGTGCCACTGTGAGCCGCTTGAAGACCCCTTCCGTATATCGGGACCCGGCCGAGACCGGTTGAGGGCGGCACATGGGGACTCAGGTACCGGCAAACCCCCATCACTGTCGGCGCTACCGGTAGACTGGAACGTAATCCCGCCCCAATCGTGGGGACCGCCCGGGAAAAGCTGAGCAAACGCTGATCAAGGCTTACCAACGCAACATGCCGCAGCCGCTCCGGCAACCCTCTCCCAGAGAGGGGTACCCCCAGGAGCCCGGCTCGTGCTGTGCCAGAAAGGGCGCTTCGTGGCCGATTCCGGCAACCCCAACGAGAACATCCCGTCCACCGACGCCGGCGTGAACGGCGAGGCCGCAGACTCGGGCGCAGCCTCCGCCTCCTACGACGCCAGCGCCATCACCGTGCTCGAAGGGCTGGACGCGGTCCGCAAGCGGCCCGGCATGTACATCGGTTCCACCGGCGAGCGCGGTCTGCACCACCTGGTGTACGAGGTCGTCGACAACTCGGTCGACGAGGCGCTGGCCGGGTACGCGGACACGATCGACGTGACGATCCTCGCCGACGGCGGCGTGCGCGTCGTCGACAACGGCCGTGGCATCCCCGTGGGCATCGTGCCCTCCGAGGGCAAGCCGGCCGTCGAGGTCGTGCTCACCGTGCTGCACGCGGGCGGCAAGTTCGGCGGCGGCGGTTACGCCGTCTCCGGCGGTCTGCACGGTGTGGGTGTGTCCGTCGTGAACGCGCTGTCCACGAAGGTCGCCGTCGAGATCAGGACCGATGGCCACCGCTGGACGCAGGACTACAAGCTCGGCGTCCCGACGGCCCCGCTCGACCAGCACGAGGCGACGGACGAGACCGGCACCTCGGTCACCTTCTGGGCCGACCCCGACATCTTCGAGACCACCGAGTACTCCTTCGAGACGCTGTCGCGGCGTTTCCAGGAGATGGCGTTCCTCAACAAGGGTTTGACGATCAAACTCACCGACGAGCGCGAGTCGGCGAAGGCCACCAGCGGCGCGGACGAGGCGGGCGCGGACGAGAGCGCCGAGGTCAAGTCGGTCATGTACCACTACGAGGGCGGCATCGTCGACTTCGTGAAGTACCTCAACTCCCGCAAGGGAGAGGCCGTCAACCCCACGGTGATCGACCTGGAGGCCGAGGACAGGGACAAGAGCCTGTCCCTCGAGGTCGCGATGCAGTGGAACAGCGGCTACAGCGAGGGTGTGTACTCCTTCGCGAACATCATCCACACCCACGAGGGCGGTACGCACGAGGAGGGCTTCCGCGCGGCCCTCACGAGCCTGATCAACAAGTACGCGCGCGACAAGAAGCTGCTGCGCGAGAAGGACGACAACCTCACCGGTGACGACATCCGTGAGGGTCTGACCGCGATCATCTCGGTCAAGCTGAGCGAGCCGCAGTTCGAGGGCCAGACGAAGACCAAGCTGGGCAACACGGAGGCCAAGACCTTCGTGCAGAAGGCGGTCTACGAGCACCTCAACGACTGGCTGGACCGCAACCCGGTCGAGGCGGCGGACATCGTCCGCAAGGGCATCCAGGCGGCCACCGCGCGGGTGGCGGCCCGCAAGGCGCGTGACCTGACCCGCCGCAAGGGCCTGCTGGAGTCGGCGTCCCTGCCGGGCAAGCTGTCGGACTGCCAGTCCAACGACCCGACCAAGTGCGAGATCTTCATCGTCGAGGGTGACTCCGCCGGCGGCTCGGCCAAGTCCGGCCGGAACCCGCAGTACCAGGCGATCCTCCCGATCCGCGGCAAGATCCTCAACGTGGAGAAGGCCAGGATCGACAAGATCCTGCAGAACCAGGAGATCCAGGCGCTGATCTCCGCCTTCGGCACCGGTGTGCACGAGGACTTCGACATCGAGAAGCTCCGCTATCACAAGATCATCCTGATGGCGGACGCCGACGTCGACGGCCAGCACATCAACACCCTGCTGCTGACCTTCCTGTTCCGCTTCATGCGGCCGCTGGTCGAGGCCGGGCACGTGTTCCTGTCCCGTCCCCCGCTCTACAAGATCAAGTGGGGTCGGGACGAGGTCGAGTACGCGTACTCGGACCGTGAGCGCGACGCCCTGCTGGAGCTGGGGCGCCAGCGCGGCAAGCGCGTCAAGGAGGACTCGATCCAGCGCTTCAAGGGCCTCGGCGAGATGAACGCCGAGGAACTGCGCGTGACCACGATGGACCAGGAGCACCGGGTCCTCGGCCAGGTCACGCTGGACGACGCCGCCCAGGCCGACGACCTGTTCTCGGTCCTGATGGGCGAGGACGTCGAGGCCCGACGCCAGTTCATCCAGCGCAACGCCAAGGACGTCCGCTTCCTCGACATCTGAGTCGGTCTCAGCTGACCGCACCAGGAAGGATCTTCACCAGCAATGGCCGACGAGAACACCCCGAGCACTCCCGAGACCGAGGGCGGCGAGACCGTCCTGCGTGTCGAGCCCGTCGGGCTCGAGACGGAGATGCAGCGCTCGTACCTCGACTACGCGATGTCCGTCATCGTCTCGCGTGCGCTGCCCGACGTCCGGGACGGCCTCAAGCCCGTCCACCGCCGCGTGCTGTACGCCATGTACGACGGCGGCTACCGCCCCGAGCGCGGCTTCTACAAGTGCGCCCGCGTCGTCGGCGACGTCATGGGCAACTACCACCCGCACGGCGACTCCTCGATCTACGACGCCCTGGTGCGCCTCGCCCAGCCGTGGGCGATGCGGATGCCGCTGGTGGACTCCAACGGCAACTTCGGCTCTCCGGGCAACGACCCGGCGGCGGCCATGCGCTACACCGAGTGCAAGATGGCGCCGCTGTCGATGGAGATGGTCCGCGACATCGACGAGGAGACCGTCGACTTCACGGACAACTACGACGGCCGCTCCCAGGAGCCGACCGTCCTGCCCTCCCGCTTCCCGAACCTGCTGATCAACGGCTCCGCCGGTATCGCGGTCGGCATGGCGACCAACATCCCGCCGCACAACCTGCGCGAGGTCGCGGCCGGCGCCCAGTGGTACCTGGAGAACCCGGAGGCCTCCCACGAGGAGCTGCTGGACGCGCTGATCGAGCGCATCAAGGGCCCCGACTTCCCGACCGGCGCCCTGGTGGTGGGCCGCAAGGGCATCGAGGAGGCGTACCGCACCGGGCGCGGCTCCATCACGATGCGCGCGGTGGTCGAGGTCGAGGAGATCCAGAACCGGCAGTGCCTGGTGGTCACCGAGCTGCCGTACCAGACGAACCCGGACAACCTGGCGCAGAAGATCGCCGACCTGGTGAAGGACGGCAAGATCGGCGGCATCGCGGACGTCCGCGACGAGACGTCGTCCCGTACGGGCCAGCGCCTGGTGATCGTCCTCAAGCGGGACGCGGTCGCCAAGGTCGTCCTGAACAACCTGTACAAGCACACCGACCTGCAGTCGAACTTCGGCGCCAACATGCTGGCGCTGGTCGACGGCGTGCCGCGCACGCTGTCCCTGGACGCGTTCATCCGCCACTGGGTGACGCACCAGATCGAGGTCATCGTCCGCCGGACCCGGTTCAGGCTGCGCAAGGCCGAGGAGCGCGCGCACATCCTGCGCGGTCTGCTGAAGGCCCTGGACGCCATCGACGAGGTCATCGCGCTGATCCGGCGCAGCGAGACCGTAGAGATCGCGCGCACGGGCCTGATGGGCCTGCTGGAGATCGACGAGATCCAGGCGAACGCGATCCTCGAGATGCAGCTGCGCCGGCTCGCCGCCCTGGAGCGCCAGAAGATCGTCCAGGAGCACGACGAGCTCCAGGCGAAGATCACCGAGTACAACGAGATCCTCGCCTCGCCGGTCCGCCAGCGCGGGATCGTCAGCGAGGAGCTGGCGGCGATCGTCGAGAAGTACGGCGAGGACCGCAAGACCAAGCTGATCCCGTACGAGGGCGACATGTCCATCGAGGACCTGATCGCCGAGGAGGACATCGTCGTCACGGTCACGCGCGGCGGCTACGTCAAGCGGACCAAGACGGACGACTACCGGGCGCAGAAGCGTGGCGGCAAGGGCGTGCGGGGCACGAAGCTGAAGGAAGACGACATCGTCGACCACTTCTTCGTCTCCACCACGCACCACTGGCTGCTGTTCTTCACCAACAAGGGCCGGGTGTACCGGGCAAAGGCATACGAACTGCCCGAGGCCGGCCGGGACGCGCGCGGCCAGCACGTGGCGAACCTGCTCGCCTTCCAGCCGGACGAGGCGATCGCTGAGATCCTCGCGATCCGCGACTACGAGGCGGTGCCGTACCTGGTGCTGGCCACCAAGTCCGGCCTGGTGAAGAAGACGCCGCTGAAGGACTACGACTCGCCGCGCTCCGGCGGTGTCATCGCCATCAACCTGCGCGAGCGGGAGGACGGTTCGGACGACGAGCTGATCGGCGCCGAACTCGTCTCGGCCGACGACGACCTGCTGCTGGTCAGCAAGAAGGCGCAGTCGATCCGGTTCACCGCCTCGGACGACACCCTGCGCCCGATGGGCCGCGCCACCTCGGGTGTGAAGGGCATGAGTTTCCGCGAGGGCGACGAGCTGCTCTCGATGAATGTGGTCCGACCCGGTACGTTCGTGTTCACTGCCACCGACGGTGGGTACGCGAAGCGGACCGCCGTCGACGAGTACCGCGTCCAGGGCCGCGGCGGCCTCGGTATCAAGGCCGCCAAGATCGTGGAGGACCGTGGTTCGCTCGTCGGCGCGCTGATTGTCGAGGAGCACGACGAGATCCTCGCGATCACCCTGTCCGGCGGTGTGATTCGTACGCGAGTCAACGAGGTCAGGGAGACGGGCCGTGACACCATGGGCGTCCAACTGATCAACCTGGGCAAGCGCGATGCCGTGGTCGGTATCGCACGTAACGCCGAGGCGGGGCGCGAGGCGGAGGAGGTCGACGGCGATGAGCCCGTGGACGAGACCGCCGAGGATGCCGCGACCACCGGCACGGACGAGGGTGAGGCGCCCTCGGCCGAGTAGCACGAGGAGAGAGTCATCGTGAGCGGAGCCACGGGCGCCGGATCGGCCGGTACCTCCACGGGTACGGAAACGGACGGCGGCGGCCGTGGCTCCGCCGCGCGTGCGACGGATTCGCACACGACGCAGCTGCGCAAGGTCGACGCAGGCCAGGCCGGCGCTCCCGCAACCGAGGCGCATGGATCCCAGGGGGGAACTGTGACGGACACCCGAGGCCCGCAGATCCAGCCGGGCACGGCCCCGGGCGACGGGCGGTCCGCGTCCCCGCTGCCCGGGGAGCGGCGCCCGGAGCAGCCCGCCGGGCCGTACCACCCGCCGCAGGCCTATCCGGCGCAGGAGCCGGCCGGGGCCGTACGCCGGCCGCGCACCGGCGCGCGCACCACGCCCCGCGTCCGCAAGGCGCGGCTGCGCGTGGCCAAGGCCGATCCGTGGTCGGTGATGAAGGTCAGCTTCCTGCTCTCCATCGCGCTCGGCATCTGCACGATCGTCGCGTCGGCGGTGCTGTGGATGGTCATGGACGCGATGGGCGTCTTCTCGACGGTCGGCGGCACGATCTCGGAGGCGACGGGCTCGAACGAGGCGAACGGCTTCGACCTCCAGTCGTTCCTCTCCCTCCCCCACGTCCTGATGTTCACGACGATCATCGCGGTCATCGACGTCGTCCTCGCGACGGCGCTCGCGACGCTCGGCGCGTTCATCTACAACCTCTCTGCGGGCTTCGTGGGCGGCGTGGAGCTGACCCTGGCCGAGGACGAATGACGGTCCCCCGACAACCGATTTTGGGACTGACGTGGTCGTGCGCTAATCTTCAGGAGTCAGCGCGCGGGACACACACCGCAAAGCGCGGCGGGGCTATAGCTCAGTTGGTTAGAGCGCATCCCTGATAAGGATGAGGCCACAGGTTCAAATCCTGTTAGCCCCACCAGCACGAAGACCCCCGGTCCAGCAGGACCGGGGGTCTTCGGCATGTACGGAGAGTCGTGCGGAGAGCTGTGCGGAAAGCCGTGTGGCGGGCAGAAAAGTGGGCAGCAAAAGGCCCGACCGCTGGCGACGGGGGATGCACCAGCGATCGGGCTATGGCCAAGGGTAACAAGGTTGCCTGAGGCATGGGGCCAAGTCCGGCGGAATTCAGGATTGTTGGCCGATCATCGTCGAATCGGCCGTGTCTCCTCCACCGTTTCTCCAGCGCCTACTCGTCGCACGGGGGGTCGTAGGACAGGCGCGGCAGGTACTCGTGCCACCGTTGCCGGGTCAGGACGTCCGGGGTGACCGCGCAGATGTGACGGATCGCCTGCTCGGTGTCCAGGCTCCACAGGCGGACCGTGTCGGTGCCGCTCGACACCCCGAGCACGTTGCTGGCCGGGCTGAAGGACAGGAAGTTGCCGGTCTTGGCGTTCGGGCTCATCGACTGGCCGATGGGTGTGGCCTCGGAGGGGCGGGTGACGTTCCACAGCCGGACCGTGTTGTCGTCGC
The DNA here is from genome assembly GCF_053592455.1 of Streptomyces sp. NPDC002676. Classification (NCBI taxonomy): domain Bacteria; kingdom Bacillati; phylum Actinomycetota; class Actinomycetes; order Kitasatosporales; family Streptomycetaceae; genus Streptomyces; species Streptomyces sp. NPDC002676. The sequence continues at coordinate 133,628 of NZ_JBSFVT010000003.1, forward strand.
CGCCGCTCGCCAGGGTGTTGCCGCTCGCGCTGAACGTGAGCGAGGTGACCGCCTCGGTGTGGCCGGTGAGGGGGGAGCCCAGCGGGCTCGCCGCACCCGGGTCGGTGACGTCCCACAGGCGGACCGTGTCGTCGTCGCTGCCGGAGGCGAGGGTGTGGCCGGCCGGGCTGAAGGCGAGCGTGTTGACGGGCCCGGAGTGCTCCGTGAGCGGCCGTCCGAGCGGTACGACACGGGCCGGGACTCTCACGTTCCACAGGCGGACGGTGCTGTCCGCGCTGCCGGAGGCGAGGGTGTGGCCGTCCGGGCTGAAGGCGAGGGCGTTGATGTAGCCGCGGTGGCCGGTGAGCGGCGGGCCGAGCGGTACGGCGCGGGCGGGGTCCGTGACGTTCCACAGCCGGATGGTGCGGTCGTCGTAGGCCGTGGCCAGCGTGCGGCCGTCCGGGCTGTAGGCCAGCGCGTCCGGGCCCATGAACCGGGTCCGCAGGGCCAGGGGGTGCCCGAGCGGCACGGGACGGGCCGGCCGGCGTACGTCCCACAGATACACCGTGCGGTTGCCCGTGAGGACGGCGAGGGTGTGGCCGTCGGGGGAGAACACCATGGCGCGCTGGCCGCCGTCCGCGCGCATGAACGGTTCGCCGAGCAGCACGGGCCGGCCGGGGGCGGTCACGTTCCACAGCCGGATGCGGCCGTCGCGCCCGGCGGTGGCGAGCACCTTCCCGTCCCGGCGGAACGCTCCGCCGCGGCCGACCATGTCCGACGTCGGCACCGACCACAGGCGGACCTTGCTGTCGCCGCTGCCGGTGGCGAGGGTGTGCCCGTCCGGGCTGAACCCCAGGGCGTACATCTCGCCGCTGCTGCCCGCGAGCGGCTCGCCGACCTGCGAGGGCGACGCCGGGTCGCTGACGTTCCACAGGCTGGCCGTGCTGTCCGCGCTGGCGGCGGCGAGCATGCCGCCGCGCGGGCTGAAGGCCACCGACCAGATGGGACCGGTGTGGCCGGTGAGCGGGCCGCCGATCGCCGCCGCGCGGGACGGGTCGGTCACGTCCCACAGGCGGATGGTGTCGTCCGCGCTGCCGGAGGCGAGCGTCTGCCCGTCCGGGCTGAAGGCCAGCGAGTGCACGAGGTCCGTGTGGCCCTTCAGCAGCGGGGGCAGCTGCTTCGGCCGGCCCGGGTCGTGCACGTCCCACAGGCGGATCGTCTGGTCGTCGCCGCTCGCCGCGAGCGTGCGCCCGTCGGGGCTGAACGCCACGCAGCGCATCGCGGCCGAGGAGCCGCGCAGCACGCCGAGCGGCGTCGGCCGGGCGGGGTCGGACACGTTCCACAGCCGGACCGTGTGGTCCTCGCCGACGGAGGCCAGCGTGCGCCCGTCGGGGCTGAACGCGACCAGGTAGATGGTGCCCGTGTGACCGGTGAGGGGCTTCCCGAGCGGGGACGGCCGCGCGGGGGAGCGCACGTCCCACAGCCGGATCGTGCCGTCGTCGCCGGTGCTGGCGAGGGTGTGCCCGTCCGGGCTGAAGACCGCGCTGGAGACCCAGCTGGTGTGGCCGGTGAGCGGCTTCCCGAGCGGCCTGGGCCGGCTCGGGTCGTGTACGTCCCACAGGCGGACGGTCCGGTCGTAGCTGGCGGTGGCCAGGGTGCGGCCGTCGGGGCTGAAGGAGGTCAGGTAGACCGCGCCGGTGTGGCCGAGCAGCGGGGTGGCCAGCGGCGCGTTCACGATCGAGAGCAGCCTGCTGAGGGTGCCCTTGTCGTGCGAGCGCAGCCGGTGCGCCACCAGGTCGAGTTGGGCGGCCAGCGACGGATCCGTGTGCTGCACCCGGTCGGCCTCGGCGAGCACCTGCTCGAACACGGCGTCGTCCCGCTGCTGCCAGGCGAGCACCGCCGAGCCCGCCGCGAGGACGGCGAGGGCCATCACGACCGCCACCGCGCCCCGGCTGATCCACACCGTGCGCCTGCGCAGCCGTACCGAGGCGGCCAGGAACTGCATCGCGCCGCGCGTCAGATAGGTGTCGCCTGCCGAGCCGGCCCAGCTGCGGGCCTGCTCCAGCCGGGAGCCGCGGTAGAGCAGCGAGTTGTCGCGGCCCGAGTCCTCCCAGGCCCGGCCGTCCTCCTCCAGCCGCTGGCGCAGCAGGTGGTCGTTGCGGCCCTCGTCGATCCAGTGCCGCAGCCGCGGCCAGGCGTGCAGCAGCGCCTCATGGGTGATCTCGACCGTCTCCGCGTCGAGCGTCACCAGCCGGGCGCGCACCAGCGCTTCGAGCGACTCCTCCGTCTTGCCCGGGTCGGTGGACTCCGCCGCCAGCTGGCGCCGCGTCCCGCGCCGGCGCGTGGCCTGCGTGTCCTCGCCCAGCCGGACCAGCCGCAGCAGGAGCAGCCGCGCGGCCGTACGGGCGGCGGGGTCCAGGCCGGACCAGGCGCGCTCGGCGGTCGCCGCCACCGCGCCCTGGATGCCGCCGGCCGCGCGGTATCCGGCCAGCGTCAGCCTCCCCGCCTTGCGGCGTTGCCAGGTGGCGAGCAGGGCGTGCGACAGCAGTGGGAGCACCCCGGCGTCGTGCGCCCCACGCGGCCCGTCGGCGCTGACCTCGCGGACGATCAGCTCGGCCAGCCCCGGTTCCAGCTCCAGCCCGACGGCCTTGGCCGGGCCGGTCACCGCCTCGCGCAGCTCCGCGGTGGTCAGCGGGCCGAGCACCATGTGCCGGTGCTGGAGCGCGTCGGCGAGCTCGGGATGGCGCAGGCACTGCTCGTAGAAGTCGGCACGGATGCCGAGGACCACCAGCACGGGCGCGCCTTCGCCCAAGGCGCCGGGCGGGGTGCAGGCGGCGTGCAGGAGCTGGATGAAGGTACGCCGGTCCGCCTCGTCGGCGCAGAGGGTGAACGTCTCCTCGAACTGGTCCACGATGACGACCGGACGCACGTCCGCGGGCGCCTCGCGGCGGGCCCACTCCCGCAGGGCCGCCCGCACCGCACGGCCGGTCGCCGGGCTGTCCGCCCCCGGCGCCGCCGGGTTCTGCGCCGCCGCCAGCTCGGCCTCCCGCGCGCGCTCGGCGACGGGGGCCAGCTCGGGTATGCACCGGGTCAGCTCGGCCAGCGGATCGGCTCCGGGGACGAACTGGAGGACGGCGCCGGGGCGGTCGGCAGGATCGGCCGGGTCGGTCCGGTCGGTCAGATCCGTCGGATCTGTGGAGGCGGTGGGGGCAGCGGTGCGTTCGGCGGGGTCCGCTGCGGCCGGACCGGCACCGTGGCCGTGGTCCGTCAGGGCGCCGTCGCGTACGGCGGGCACCAGGCCGGCGTTCAGCAGGGACGATTTTCCCGCTCCGGAGGCGCCCACCAGCATCACCAGGCCGCCCGTCTTCCCGGCGGCGTGGAGCTGGCAGACGAGGGCATCGGTGCTTCGTTCCCGGCCGAAGAACCAGCGGGCGTCCTCCTGGCGGTACGGCGACAGGCCCCGGTAGGGGCACACGCCACCGGTGACGGGCGGGGCCTGGGCCGCCGCGGCCGGGGTCTCCGCCTCGGCCGGTGCGGGCCGCTCGCCTGCCGGGTCGGCCACCGCCCGCTCCCACAGCCGCTGCCAGTGGGCCAGTTCGTACAGGCCGCTGGAGACCGGAACGGGCCGGGCGCGCCGCGCCTCGGGTATCAGGATGTGCAGGACCGCCGCGAGGGCGGTGAACTGCGCGGGGACGTTCTTGGCCCGCCGCCAGTCGCTGATGCGCTGGGCGGACACGCGGACGGGGCGCCCGCGTTCGTCGACCCGCTGCAGCCGTACGACCCCCTCGGACACGCTCTTGAGAGGAGGGTTCCCGGCCTCCTTGTAGAGCAGCGCGAGGCGCTCGGCGAAAGCTGTGCGTGCCCCTGAGTCGGAACTCAAGGTCCCACCCCTTACTTCCCCCGCAGCTGGACGTCCGGACCGGAAAACTCACCTTATACGCCTGACCTGCGGATTAGCCCAGGACCGGAGACCGGAATCTCCTCGTCGGCAAAAACAGGTGGCAGGATTTCGACGCAGTGGCAGACCGGTCACACACCGTCTGGACAGACCACCGACTCAGCGCTCAAAGAGGCAGCCATGGCGCCGAAGGTTCTCGGTCAACTTCCGTCGAAGCGCATGACACAGGTCATTTGATCCATGATTCGTTCGATTCGTGCCTGATTCGCCGACTTGGCATGAGTCGACTGCCCCGTACCGTCCGGCACCGGTCCCCGCGTGGGGAGGGACCGGTGCCGGACGGACAGGGGTCTCGCCCTGGAAATCTGACGCACCGTCAGTTAAGGTTCCGGCCCGCCTGCCGTTCGCCCATGGGGTGAGAAGGGGTGTGTGCCATGGAGAAGCGTCCCCCGTGCCCGCGACCGCCCGGTGCACCGCGCTGGGTCGCGATGTTCTACCAGCCCTCCCGGGACTCCTGGGCGGTGGGCGCGGAGTCCCCCGACCGGGGGCCCGTGCTGTACGCCGTCGGGGACATGACCCAGACCGTACGGGCGCGCGGTGACGAGGCGACCGTCGCCCTGTGGGGTCCGAAGGACGGCGACTGGCACCGCTTCGACGCCCCTGGCCCCCAGGCCCGCGCCACCGCGCCGGAACCGACCCCGGACGGCCCGGGGGAGCCGGCCCGGCTCGCGGAACGCATGACGGACCGTCGGCACCAGGTGCTCCTGGCCGGTCTGAGCAGGGCGGGCCTGTACGAGCTGACCCCCGAGGACGGCGAGGCGGTCCGCGAGATGGCCGACCGGCTCGGCGAACCGACGGTCCGCAGGGTCGCCCACTGGCTCTCCTCGGCCGGGGACGGGCGCTGACGCCGGTTCGGTGAGCGGTCCGCAGGGCAGTTACGTCCTCGAAGGCTCCGAGCTGACCGGAGGGACGCATGCCGGAGGAACGTATGAAGGTCTCCGTGGACCGGAATCTCTGCTACGGCTCCGCCGAGTGCGCGCACCGGGCTCCGTCCGTGTTCGCGTTCGAGGACGGCTACGGCGTCGTCCGGCCCGGCCGGGAGGCGGCCGGGGACGATCCACAGGTGCGGGAAGCGGTGCGGGAGGCAGCCGAGAAGTGCCCCTCGCAGGCCATCGCCGTCGCCGAGTAGCCGCGGAGCAGACGGAGCCGGCGCCTCAGTCGTCGGTGCCGGCCGTGTAGCGCCAGCCGAAGTTCGCCAGTGCCCGGGCCCTGGCCTCCGCGACCGCCATGCGGGCCATGCGTTCGGCGGGGTCGACGTGGGAGGCCTGGCCGGTGGCCTGCCCCTCCCACTTGCGGTACAGCAGGCCGACCTCCGCCGAGAACCAGCCACGGCTCACCGCGTTCAGCGCCAGCAGCAGCCCGGTGTCCTCCGAGGCCGGCAGGGCCATCCAGCCGCCCAGGGCGGTCAGCAGCTGCCGGCGGACGCAGAGGGTCGCCGGGTGGACCTGGGCGCGGAACCCGTTCTCCTTCCAGAAGGAGAGCACGGCACCGCGCTCGACGGGGCCCTCCTCCGGGTCGCCGGGGAAGCCGACGGTCGAGCCGTCCGGCAGCAGGTCGAGCACTCGGGACGTCGTCCAGCCGATCGTGCCGTCCGTCTCCAGCACGGCCAGGTCGCGGGCGAGCGTGCCCGGCGGCAGCTGGTCGTCGGCGTCCAGGACCTTCACGTACGCGCCCGAGGCGTGCGCCAGCGCGATCGTCCGGGCGACGCCGGGCCCGCCCGGACGCCCCTGGCGGAAGGTCACCCGCGCGTCGTCCGGGACGTACGGGCGGACGTCGTCCGTGCTGCCGTCCTCCTGGATCACCCACTCCCAGTCCCAGCCGTCCGGGAGCCGCTGCTCGCACAGCGACTTGTACGCCTCCGGCAGGAATCCGGCGGAGGGGCCGTGGACAGCGGTGACAACGGTGATGCGCCGGGTCACGGCGGCAATCACCACCTTTCCAGAGCAGTGGTGAAGAGCAACTCGGTACGGTCGCCCGGCAGTACGACGTAGGCGACCTCGACGACCCGGCCGCCGGTGTCGTACGAGGTCTTGCGGAGTGCGATCACCGGCGCGCCCGGGGGCAGTTCCAGCTCCCGGGTCTCCTCGGGCGTCGGCGGACGCGCCGTGAACCGCTCCTCGATGCGGTCGAGTTCGAGGCCCACGGTGGACAGCTGATGGTGGGTGCCGCCGGGCCAGGGCTCGTTCGACGCGTCCAGGAGGTCGGGGTTGGGCGCCACCACGGAACGCGGGAGGTAGGAGGTGACGAGGCTGAAGGGGGCCGTCTCGGCGGCGTGCCGGGTGCGGTAGCGGCGTTCGAGGAGAGCCGTGCCCGCGGGCACCCCGAAGAGCTCCGCCAGCTCCCTTGACGCCCCGGTCTCGCGGTACCGCGCCAGGAAGACGAGGTCGCCCGTGGCCAGGCCGGTCTCGTGCTCGGTCGCGCCGGTCGAGGACCGGACGGCCGGCCGTTTGTGGACCCGGTCCTTCTCCCACTGGTGGCGCCGGTTGTCGCGCACGGTCCGGGTGCGCGGGGCGATCCCCCCGCACGCCTTCTCTTCGTATGCCTTGGGCACGGCTTCAGCCTATGACCAGCGGCTCCAGAACGCGCGAGACCCCCGGCCGGGCCCGGCCGGGGGTCGTTCCGTGTCGACTCGACTGATGTGCTGCGTACGCAAGTCGCCGTGGTGTCGAGCCTGCGGTGTCGCGCGCGTGCGGCCGGTCAGCAGTCGAGCGGGGCCGTGGACTGGGGCAGGGACCCGGCGCTCTCGGCTTCCGTCTCGGTGAGGGGTTCGTTGAGGGGCTCGGCGAGGTTCTCGTTGCTGGGCCGGTGCCTGCAGCTCGGAGACTTTCCGTGGGCCTCGGCGCCGATGCGCTGCTTGATCGTGGGGGGCAGGGCCGTGGCATGGGACCAGTACCAGGACCAGTAGGGCGTCTGCGGGACCGCCGGAACCGTCCGGTGCGGGGTGCTGTCGCTCTTCGGGTTCTCGGTCCGGGGTGCGGCCGTCGCGGTGGCGGTGGCGGCGGTGACGAGTCCGAGCGCCGTGCACAGCGCGAGGAAGGCGGTGACGATGGCGGTCCACAGCTTCATGACCTTGTTCTCGGCCATGGCCCCTCACTTTCAGGTTGGGCGATTTGCGTACTTTCCTCATGATGTGTATGGGGATCGCGAAGTGGTGGACCCACGCTCGTGGCGCGTCGATGTTCAGATCAACACCACTCGGATGGGTGCAAGAGAGGCAGAAAACGCTCAAAACCTGGTGAGGAGGAGCGAAGGGGGAGCAAACTAACCGTCCGTGCGGGTGTGATCACCCTGCGGTCGAAACGCCGGTCGACCTGGCCTATTGCGCTGCCGGAGGCGGGAGTTGGGCCCCGGCGTAGGTCACCGATCGATATCGGCCGGTGTGTATAGTCGGGCGCCAGAGGTCCACTACGTCAAGGAAAGACGAGGTCGCGCGGTGAAGAAGCTCCTCCTGGTCGCACTGGCCGCCATCGGCGGGCTCCTCGTGTACCGCCAGATCCAGGCGGATCGCGCCGAGCAGGATCTGTGGACGGAAGCCACCGACTCCGTGTCCACGGGTTCGTGAGTGCCGATACCAGAAACTGACACGGACCCCGGTCGCCCGAGCGGCCGGGGTTTCGTGTTGCCGGGCTCCGGCGGGTGGTGTACGGCCCCGGGCGGTGCCCGCTGACCGCGGTCCCGACAGGGCGGGCGTTTCGGACGGCCGCACGCATTGCCCGGATGGCGCAGCGGTGCGCGGGGCAGGATGGGCCACGTTCCGGGTGACGGGTGCGGCGCGGTTGCGTGGTGCGGAGCGGCTGGGGGTGCTGGTGCGGAGGCGCGGGCGTACGAGGGTGTGGGCGCCGGGCGTACGGCGGCAGGTTCGCGCCATGGCGGTGGCCATGACTGTCGCCGTCGCTGTGGCCGTGGGGGCGCTGCCGGGCGGGGCCGCGTCCGCCGCGGGCGCGCGGCCGGGATCGTACGGCTTCGCGCCCGGCGCCGGTAGGGTCACGGGGGCCGAGGGCCCCGTCGACGCCGTACGGCTGGAGCCGGGCCGGACCTACCGCAGCTCCCTCCCGAAGAACGGCAGGCTGTACTACCGCCTCGACGTCGCCGCCACGACCACGGCATACGTCCCCGTCACCGCCGTACCGCCCGCCGACGCCACCGTCACCGCCACCGACGGCATCCGTGTGTCGGTCCAGGACGCGCACGGGGGCTCCTGCTCCTTCGCCTCAGCCCGCTTCGGTGCCGGGCTCAGCCCCCGCCCCGTCACGGCCCTCGGCCGGCGCGAGCCCGGCAAGGGGCTGTGCCAGGGCCCCGGCCCGTACTACGTGCTCGTCGAACGCCTCGACGCCGAGGGCGCCGGCGCCGCGGCCCCGGCGCAGCGCTGGGACCTGGAGCTCGCGGCCGTCACGGAACCGCGGCTGGCGCGGCCCGGGCCCACGACGGCTCCGCAGGCCGGGGACTCCGCCTCCCCCGAACCCCTCACCGGCAAGCCCGAGGACCGCTCCGGCGGCGCGGGCTTCACCTGGGCCCGCCCGCTCGGCCAGGGGGTCTGGCGCACCGGCCTGGCACCCGGCGAGACCGCCTTCTTCAAGGTGCCGCTCGACTGGGGCCGGCACCTTCAGGCCACCGCCGAACTGGGCGATGCCCCGGGCCGCGGCTATGTCGGCGGCGCGCTGAACCTCTCCCTCTACAACCCCGCGCGCGGCTACGTCGACGACACCGGCCTCGGCTACACCGGCACCGCGAAGTCCGCCTCCCTCAACCCGCTGCCGCCGGTCGAGTACGCCAACCGGTACGCCGTCATCGGCCGGGACGCCGCCATGCGCTTCGCCGGGGACTACTACCTCGTCGTCCACCTCAGCCGGCAGCTGGCCGGACCGTTCGGACAGGGGCCGTTCCCCGTGACGCTGCGGGTACGGGTCGACGGGCAGGCGCACGCCGGTCCCGGGTACGCCGGGCGGCCCGAGCCGGACGGCGTCTTCACGGTCACGGACCAGGACCGGGAGGCGGCGCGGGCGGGCGGTACGGGCGGTACCGGGGGCGGCGGCACCGGCGGCGGCGACACCGCGATGAAGGCGGTCGCGGTCGGCGGGATCGGTACGGGTACCGCGTTGCTGCTGGTGCTCGGCGGCTGGACGGTCGCCGCCCGGCGGGCTCAGACGCGGGTCAGAGCCCAGAAGCCCACGGCGTAGCAGACCAGCGCCAGGAGCAGCACCGGGATCGCCACTTTGGCCGGGGGCCCGGGGCGCCGGTTCGCACGCCGGGCCCGCCGGCCGCGTACGGAGGGTGCCGACGGAGGCGGTGGGGCCTCGGCGGTGTACGAAGCGGTGGAGCCGGTGGACCCGGTGGAGCCGTCGCCGTGGGGCCAGGCCGCCGGGGCCGGGTAAGCCGGAGGCGGGGGTGGGGGCGTGGGCGGGGAGTACGGCTGCTGGGGGTGAGGCTGGGGTGTGTACGACTCCGGCGGGTACGGGGGCTGTGCGGCGGCCGACGGCGTCTGCGGCGGCGGGAGATGGAAGCTCCCCGTGTCCGACATGGTGGACGGCGGCGCGGCGGAGGGGAGGTCCTCGCCCGTGACCGCATGCATGCCGGAGTCGGTGCTGCCGGAGCCGGTATCGGTGTCCGTGCGGGAGTTCGTGGCAGCGCTCGGGTCCACGCCCGTGCCCCTGACCCACTCCGCCGCCACCCCCGAGGCGGCCTTGAGGGGTCCGTCCGGGCCGAACCCGGACGGCAGCGGCCCGAGTTGGTCGAAGATCTCGATCAACTCGTCGTCGATACCGGGTTCCGGGAGGAGTTCCACGGCGGTGGCGAGCGCCTTGCGCGCCCCCGTGGCGGTGCGGAAACGGGCCTCGGGGTCGGGGTGGAGCAGGGCGGAGATGACCTCCCACAGCGGCTCGGGAATGCCCTTGGGGGCACCCGGGACGCCGTGTTCCACGAAGTACTCCACGAGCGCCTTGACGTCGGGCTTGGCTCCTTCGAGCAGATACACGGCGACCAGACCCACGGCGAACAGGTCGGCGGGGAAATCCGGTTCGGCGCCGAGGAGTTGTTCGGGGGCGAGGTAACCGGGGGTGCCGACGACGAGGTTGGTCTCCGTCAGGCGGGGCTCGCCGAGCCGCATGGCGATGCCGAAGTCGGACAGCCTGAGGCGCGGCCGGCCGGTGCCGGTGGCTTCGAGGAGGACGTTGGCGGGCTTGATGTCCCGGTGGACGACCCCCTCGGCGTGGACCGCGGCCAGCCCGGACAGGAGCTGGTCGAGCAGGGTGCACACGAACGCCGGCGGGAGGGGGCCGTAGTCGCCGACCAGGTGGACCAGGGAGCCGCCGGCCACCAGCTCCATGGTGAACAGCACCTTGTCGTCGTCGGCGGCCCAGCTGGCCGGGGCGAGGACATGGGGGTGGTCGATCCGCAGGGCCTGCTCCCGTACGAAACGCAGGAGGGAGTGGGCATCGCGCTGCTGGAGCACCTTGGCGGCCACGTAACGCCGTCGGCGGTGGTCCCAGGCACGCCATACGGCGCCCACCCCACCGCGCCCGATCGGGTCGGCCAGCTCGTACCGGCCGGCGAAGACCTCACCCATGGCTGCGCGTCGCTCCTCCCCCTGCGGTTACCCCTTGCCTCCCCCCTTGCTCCCCCCTTGAAACCCTTGCGGCCCCCCTTACCCCCCGGCGTCCCCCCCCCTGCTGCTGCCTCGGCCCGGCCCCGGACCCCCCTCCGGTGAACCGGGCCGCGGCGTCAGTTCTGGTGGGACTGGTAGTGCGCGACCGCGTCCGAGGTACGGCCGGCGCCGTAGACCCGGAGGAACTCTGCCAGCTCGGGGTGGGTCGGGGCGAGGGAGTCGGCGGCCTCGATGATGTCGCCGGCGGCAGCCACCGAGCGCAGCAGCGACTGGATCTCGCGGACCACCCGCTTGACCGTGGGCGCGCCCGAACTGTTCGTCGTGTGCGTGGTGTTGCTGAGCACCGAGCCCCCCTGCGACTTCTTGATCTCGTCCATGCGCTCGGTCGCCTCGGCGGCGCTGACGCTGCCGTCCGAGACCTGGGCCGCCAGCTCCTGCAGCAGCTGCACCCGCTGGACCACCGCGGGATTGCCGATCTTGGCCCGCTGGCCGCTCATCAGCTGCGAGAGCATCGGAGCGGACAGGCCGAGGGCCGCCGCGAGCCGGGCCTGGTTGAGCCCGAGATCGTCGATGAGCTTACGGAAGAGCGCCCCCAGCGGCTCCCCATACCAGTTCCGCTGCAGCTCGCGCGCTCTCGCGGTGGCTTCCTGCTGTGCGGCGTCCATTGCGTCTCCCCATCGCTTCCCCAAAAAATCCACGGTTCGCTGTAGCGAACCACGCCGAGCATCTTACGGAGAGTGGTCATCCTCGGGGACCCTAATCTTTTTGCGGGATACCGGGGGTGACCCGGTACTCTGTTCTGCGACGCCCACCGGGGCATAAACCCTCCGGCAGGGTGCTCACGTACGGGGCCTTAGCTCAGTTGGTAGAGCGCCGTCTTTGCATGGCGGATGTCAGGGGTTCGACTCCCCTAGGCTCCACTCGGAAATGCCCTCTGACCTGCGGAAACGCGGTGTCTGGGGGCATTTTTGGTGCGTACGCGGTGCGCACGTGTGCGCGCGGGGGCGCGCAGGAGGATCCCCCGGGACCTCGTTGGTGCGGCCTGCCGGGGCGCGCACCGCGGTCGCCCGTACGGTGAGCGTCGAGTACCAAGCGGTACGGCGTTCGGAAATCGACATCGTGTCCGGTGGTTGTTTTCGGACGGGTGAAGCGTCCGGTGCCGGGTTTTGCCGCTGACATCCGCAGGGAAGCCTTTCCCCGCCCAACGGGGAGGAAATAGGACATCCTGGCTGGCGAGGTGTTGGGGCACACCGGCTGACGGCCTTACCGGGGACGGGGATGACATGGGCCGTTGGCAGCCGCTGCCTGAATCTCTTGAACCCGAAACCAGGGACCTGCTGGAGCGCATGCGGGCCCTCAAGGATGCGACGGGCATGAGCCTGGCCGAGCTGGCAAAGCGCACCGCGCACAGCAAGTCGGCCTGGCACCGCTATCTCAACGGCGAGAAGCTACCGCCGCGTTCAGCGGTCGAGGCACTGGGACGGCTCAGGCCGGCCGACACGTCGGAGCTGCTGTGCCTGTGGACGCGTGCCGAGGCCGTGAGCGAACGGATCGCAGCCCCCCGGCAGCCTGAACTCCCGCCGTCACCGGAGCCCCCCGCGCGCGGGAAACGCCAGCGACGCCACCTTCTGTCAGCCGCCGCCCTCACGCTCTCGGCCGCCGCCGCTCTCGCCTGGCCGACGATCGCGGGATCGTCACTGCCGGCCAGCCGTCCGGCGCCGACGACTGCCCCGGCAGCTTCCCCGCCGTCGACGTCCTCTGTCACCCTCGCGCCATGCCGGGGCGAAGGCTGCGAGGGCCAATATCCAACCCCGTCAGGCTGCACGAGCGACGCGCGAACGGAGAGCAGTGTGGCCACCTCCACCATCTCGGTGCGGCTGCTCTTCAGCCCCGGCTGCGGTGCGGTGTGGACCGAAGTCTCCTCGCGCGTCGCCACGATCCGCGAGGTCTCCATCAAGGTGGAGCCGAAGGACGAGCTCTCCTCTCCGCCCAACGACCGCTTCCCGTCCAGCAGCCCGATGCTGGCCACGACCGACCCGCGGGCCGCCGAGGCGTGCGCCGTCGTGGGAGACACTTTGGCCTGCACCAGCCCGGGCGGCGGCGGAGAGGTCAGCCTCATCGGCGGCCGACAGGCGAACGCCGGAGGGGAAACCGGTTCCCGCTTGCCGTTGACGTTCGTTCCGAAGCCAGGATCCCGAGAGTCGGCTTGACGCCGTTCTTGTAGTGGGTCCTGTGCTGCTGCGGCGGCTGTGGATCAGAAGGCGGCGGGGTCGAGCTCCCGCAGGACCGCCTGGCCCGCCGCGCGGTGTTCCGAGGCCGTGGCCGGGTCCGTCTCGGCGAGTACGGTCGCGATGCCTTCGTGGGCCAGGGCCTCCTCGTAGCGGTAACCCAGCCTCGGGGCCAGCTCCAGTGCCTGCTGGTGCAGGCGCAGGGCCTCCTCGGGGAGGCCGGCCAGGCGGCAGGTCTCCCCGTAGCCGTTGAGGAAGCGGATCTTCCAGTGCTCCTCGAACAGCTTGTCCAGCAGCGCGAAGGCCTCCCGGTGGCTGGCCAGGGCCTCCTCGTACCGACCCATCTGACGGAGCGCGACGCCGAGGCAGTTGAGGGACCAGGCCTCGTTGTGCACATGTCCGTCCTCGCGGGACAACGCCAGCGCCCGGCGCAGGTGCTCCGTCGCCTCGTCGGGCGCCTCGGGGGCGATGGCCACGCCGAGGGTGATCCGGGCCGTCAGCGTGGGCGGCCAGGCGGGGTCGGCGTGCGGGATGCGCAGCACCTCCCGGGCCCGCTGTGCCGCCTCCTCGCGGTGGCCCAGCTGCAGCATCGCCCAGGCCTCGGCCGCAGCCGCGTGGGCCGCGCCCGTCGGGCTGCCGGCCTGCTCGTACAGCTTGCCCGCCAGCCGGAAGAGATCGAGCGGCTCCTCGACGTGTCCCGTGTCCCAGCTCAGATAGCCGCGACGCAGGGCCAGTTCGGCCTCGGCGTGGGTGTCCCCCGCCTGGGACACGCCGAGTTCGGCCGCCTCGTACGCGGCGGCGGCCTCCGCCATCCGGCCCGCGTTGTACCGCGCGAAACCCAAGTCGCTGTGCGCCTCGGCAAGTTGCAGCGGGTCGCCCAGGCGCTGCGCGGCGGCCAGTGACCGCTCGAAGAGGACGTTGAGGTGCGTCGTGCCGCAGCGCCGCGCGAAGTACGCCCGCAGGAAGCGTGGCAGCTCGCACACGTGCGTGTCGGCCCCGATGGCGGCAGCCGTCTCGAAGGCGGCCATCAGGTTTCCGTACTCCGCGACGAGCCAGGCGAAGGCCGTGTGCTTGTCCGCGAACCGCGGCAGTTCGGACGGGGGCCGGCCCGCGGAGGCCGAGCGGCTGGGCGCGAGGAACGGCATCGTGGCGTCGGCGGCGGCTGCCGCGTGCACGTAGTAGTCGAGCACCCGGCCCAGCGCCCGCTCCCGCTCGGCCTGCGGGTCCTGCTCCGCGCAGGCCCGGCGCGCGTGTTCGTGCACCAGGTCGTGCAGCCGGTAGCGGCCCGCCGTCGGCTGCTGGACGAGGTGCGCGTCGAGCAGGTCCTCCAGCATCGCCTGGACGCTGCGCAGCGGCACGTCCGCCAGCGCCGCCACCACGTACTCGTCGAAGGAGGCCCCGGGCAGCAGGCCCAGCAGCCGGAACAGGCGGGCCTGGGACCGGTTCAGCTGCCGCACGGACATGGCGAACGCCGCGCTGAACACAGCGTCGAACTCGTTCACGCCCTCCGCCATCCGCTCCATGAGGATGCCCACGGTCCAGCCCGGCCGGTGCCGCAGCCGGGCCCCGGCCAGCCGCAGGGCCAGCGGCAGCCTGCCGCACAGCCGCAGCACCTCGGCAGCGGACTCCGGATCGCGGGCCAGCCTGCCTTCCGGTCCGCCGGGGTCACCGCTGGCGCGGGCCAGCAGCTCCGCGCTCTCCTGCGGGCTCAGCACGTCCAGCGACACCGGGGGCACCTCGTCCAGGCCCAGCAGCCGGTTGCGGCTCGTGACCAGGGCGATGGAGTCGCCGGCGCCGGGCAGCAGCGGGCGGACCTGCTCGGCGTCGGCGGCGTTGTCGAGGACCACGACGGCCCGGCGGCGGGCCAGTTCCGACCGCCAGCAGGCGGCCAGCTGTTCCAGGCCCTTCTGCGGGACCCGCTCGGACGGGACGCCGAGCGCCCCGAGCAGCATCCGCAGCGCGGAGTCGGGATCGAGCGGTTCCCGGCCCTCGGTGAACCCGTGCAGGTCCACGTAGAGCTGGGCGTCCGGGTACTGCTCGGCGAGCCGGTGCGCGGCGTGCACCGCCAGGCAGCTCTTGCCGACGCCCGCCATGCCGTCGACGGCGACCACCCGGTGGCTGTCCACCGCGGCGAACACGGCGGCGAGCTGGTCCTCGCGGCCGGTGAAGTCGGGCACGTCGCGCGGCAGATCGTTACGAGGCCGCGGATGAACCTGACGGCTGGCCTTCGGGGGCGCCGGCAAGGGGTTCGAGGACCGCTCCCACAGGGGCCGCAGGGGGCGGGGATCGCGCTTGACGAGGCGGCAGAGGGCGACCACCGCGGGCCACGGCGGCACGGTCTGCCCGCTGAGATAGCGCGAGAGCGACGAGGAACTGAGGCCGGTGTCCCGCGCAAGAGCCCGTACGCCGAGCCCGGACAGTTCCTGAAGCAGGCGCAGCCGGGCCGCCAGCTCCTCCTGCGGCTCGCCTCTCCCCGTCCGCTGTTCCAACTCCACCGTTCCCCCGCCTCCCTGTCCCGCCCCGGCAGAAAACCGCCGGGCAACGTCGCTGCTGGTCAAGGCCGTTGCAGCTGTCCCACGGTGTCCCATCGCCATCGCCGTGGCAAGCGGGTCGGGCTGAGATGGAGTCACACCCCGGGACGACGGGGCGACGAAGCGAAAGAGGAGCAGATCAGATGCAGTCTCGTATGCAGAACCCCGCCACGGTGCTGTCCGGTGCGATGCAGCCCATCCAGGAGCTCATGAAGACCGTGCACTCCGCCGGGGTGGACGCGCAGATCCTGGAGCTGGTGCACCTGCGGGTCAGCCAGATCAACGGCTGCAGTGTCTGCGTCGACATGGGCGTCACGTCGGGCCGTAAGGCCGGAGTGAGCGACAAGCGGCTGGTCATGGTCGCCGCCTGGCGGGAGGCCCCGTACTTCAGCGAGGAGGAGCGGGCCGCCCTGGCGCTGGCCGAGGCCGCGACGCGGCTGGCCGACCGTCCCGACGCTGTGGGCGACGACATCTGGGACACGGCCGCCACCTACTTCGACGAGAAGCAGCTGGCCGCGATCGTCCTGCTGATCGGCGTCACCAACCTGTTCAACCGCCTCAACGCCACGACCCGCCAGATCGCCGGCGCGTGGGGCTGACGGGCACCAGGAGGAGAACCGCAGTGGGCACGGAGAGGAGAACCGCAGTGAAGACGTCCCCGGCATTCACGGACGAGGAACGCAGCGCGATGAAGGAGCGCGCCCAGGAGCTGAAGGCGGCCACGCGCCGCGGATCGCGTGGCGCCCGCAAGGCGGACGACGAGGCCGCTGTGCTCGCGAAGATCGCCGAGATGCAGGACTCCGACCGGGTCATGGCCGAACGGATCCACGCCGTCGTCAAGGCGAGCGCCCCGGACCTCGCGCCGAAGCTCTGGTACGGGATGCCCGCCTATGCCAAGGACGGCAAGGTCGTCTGCTTCTTCCAGAGCGCGCAGAAGTTCAACGCGAGGTACGCGACCTTCGGCTTCAGTGACAAGGCGAACCTCGACGACGGCTCCCTGTGGCCGGCCTCCTACGCCCTGAAGGAGCTGACCGCCCTCGGCGAGGCGCGGATCGCCGAGCTGGTGAGGAGAGCGGTGAGCTGAGCGACGGCAGCCATGCACCGACTGCAAGACGACATGCCGCTGTTTCACGTGAAACATGCGGAGGGGCGGGCGAGAGTCCCACCTCGCCCGCCCCCGGCCTTCCCAGCCCCGATCACTCCGGCCGTCTCAGCCCAGATCCCTCCGGCTGGCTCAGTCCTGATCGTCGTGACGCGAGGCCTCGTCCTCCTCCTGCTTCGCCTGGACCTCCGGGTCCAGGACGGCGCCGCTGCCGTCCACCGAACTGATCCGGCCCGTCTCGGGCACCTCCGTCGGCGCGGGCGGCTCGACCAGCCAGTCGGGGTTGGCCTGCTTGTCCCACCACTTCCAGGCCGCGAACGCCGCGCCCCCCACGACGGTCAGCAGCGCCAGCGCCTTCACGGCACGGCCCCTGCGCGAGCGCCGCTCCTTGCGCCGGGCCAGCTTCTTGATCTCCTCCGCCGTGACCTGACCGCGCAGCGCGACCAGTGCGGCGGCACCGCGCGCGGCGGCCTCCTCGCGCACCGGACCGGCCGCGGCCACCGCGTGCTCGATCCTCGGACGCGAGTACTCGGCCGCCTGCCGGGCGGCCTTACGGGTAAGGACGGCTGCTTCGTGCGCGGCCAGGTCCACCTTGGGCGGCACATGCGTACGGGCCTGCTCCAGACGCGGGGCGAGCCGGACGTCGTACTGCACACGAGCCTGTTCAGCGGCCTGCGACACCACGGGCGCGAGCCGTACGCGTGCCTCCTGCGCGTAGTGCGCGGCACGCTCCACGGCTGTGTCGGCATACGGCGCCACCACTTCCGCGGCGTGCAGCACGCTGTCCTTCGCCGAGCCGGTCGCGGCGCGCACGCTGTCGATGCGGGTCACGGGTTTCCTCCTCCTCGGTGGCGGTACGGTAATTCGCCTTTCCACCCTTTTACGGATCATGCCTGTCAACGGCCTGCGCGGCATGCGAGGACGGGCATATGGGTGTCTATTGCCCCTCTACGGAACGAATCCGGGCAAGAAGAGCTTTGGCGACGACACTGCCACGAAAAACCGCCCCGCGCCCCCTTACCGGCGGAACTCGTGCCCGCCTGGCGGCGAACGGTCCCGGCCGTGCGAGGATCAGGGGGTCACGGAAAGACAACGGAAGGCAGATCGTGGCCGAGCAGCTTTACGCCACCCTGAAGACCAACCACGGCGACATCAAGGTTCAGCTGTTCCCGAACCACGCGCCCAAGACGGTCAAGAACTTCGTCGAACTCGCCACCGGCGAGCGCGAGTGGAAGCACCCGAAGACCGGCGCCGTGAGCACGGACAAGCTCTACGACGGCACGATCTTCCACCGGGTCATCGAGGGCTTCATGATCCAGGGCGGCGACCCGCTGGGCACCGGCATCGGCGGCCCCGGCTACAAGTTCGAGGACGAGTTCCACCCGGACCTCTCCTTCAACAAGCCGTACCTGCTCGCCATGGCCAACGCCGGCCCGGGCACCAACGGCTCGCAGTTCTTCATCACGGTCGCGCCGACGACCTGGCTGAACCGCAAGCACACCATCTTCGGTGAGGTCACCGACCCGGCCAGCCAGAAGGTCGTGGACGCCATCGCCGCCGTGGCCACGACGCCCGGCAACGACCGTCCGCTCAAGGACGTCGTCATCGAGTCGGTCGTCGTCGAGACGCACGAGGGCTGAGACCCGCTGCCTGCTCGGAACGTCCCGTGAGGAACGCTCCGCAGGGAACCAATCGCCCCGCTCGTCCGTAAGGATGAGCGGGGCGGGGTATTGCCAGGGGGTAGTACCACCACGAGCGAGGGGACCGCATGGACCAGGCAGCAGGGAGCACGCAGGACGCCAGGAGCGGCCTGCCGGTGTGCTACCGGCACCCGGACCGCGAGACCGGCGTGCGCTGCACCCGCTGTGACCGCGCCATCTGCCCCGAGTGCATGATCAGCGCCTCGGTCGGCTTCCAGTGCCCCGAGTGCGTGCGCGGCGGACAGGGCAGCGGGCCCGCCCCGGCCGCAGCCCGGCCCCGCACGGTGGCAGGCGGGACGATCACGGCCGACCCGCGGCTGCTCACCAAGCTGCTGATCGGCCTCAACATCGCCTTCTACCTGGTCCAGCTGGCCGTCGGCGACAGCTTCACCACCAGGTTCGAGCTCATCGGCCAGGCCTACACCTACCACCTCAGCGGGGTGCAGGGCGTCGCGGAGGGCCAGTACTACCGGCTGCTGACCTCGATGTTCCTGCACGGCGGGTACGTCCACATCCTGTTCAACATGCTCAGCCTGTGGTGGATCGGCGGCCCCCTGGAGGCCGCGCTCGGCCGCGCCCGCTATCTCGCGCTCTACGTGGTCTCGGGCCTGGCGGGCAGCGCCCTCACCTATCTGCTCGCCGCGCAGAACCAGCCGTCCCTCGGCGCTTCGGGAGCGATCTTCGGTCTTTTCGGTGCCACCGCCGTGCTGATGCGCCGCCTGAACTACGACATGCGGCCGATCATGGCCCTCCTGGTGATCAACCTGATCATCACCTTCGGGGTCTCGAACATCGCCTGGCAGGCGCACATCGGCGGCCTCGTCGCGGGCGTCGTCACCGGGTACGCGATGGTGCACGCCCCCCGGCAGAAGCGGGCGCTGATCCAGTACGGCACCTGCGCGCTGGTGCTGGCCGTCACCCTCGTTCTCGTCCTGGTCAGGACCGCTCAGCTCACCTGATGCCGAACCGTTGTCCACAGTGAGTGCCGGATCTTGTGCACGCTGTGCGGGCACAGCTGTGCCCCCTGTCGCTCGGATGTGTTTTCCCAGGTCGGACAGGGGGCGAACGGGCGTACGGCGGCCGGTAGGGCAGTCACACCGGCGTCAACCTCAGATGAGTTATCCACAGATCGTCGTTTCTTTTCCCCACCGTGTGGACAGTGTGGACAGCGCCTGTGGATAACTCAGTGGATAGCCCTGGGCAGAGCTACCGCCACCGCGCCGGCTGTGCTACTTCCACTGCGTGGAGACACCGAAGCCGGCGGCGATGAAGCCGAAGCCGACCACGATGTTCCAGTTGTCCAGGGCGTCGATGGGCAGCGACCCGTCGGTCACGTAGAAGACGACGATCCAGGCGAGGCCGATGATGAACATGGCCAGCATGACGGGCGCGACCCAGCCGCGGCTGTCGAGCTTGATCGCCTGTGCCGTCTTCGCCGGCGGCGGCGTGTAGTCGGCCTTCTTGCGGATACGTGACTTCGGCACGAGGGTCTCTCCTGTCGATGCGCTGCGTGGCCGCGCAGGTAACTGGGTCGGGCTCGGGGCAGCGTACAAGGGGACAGTAAGGGCACACTGAGTGCTCCCCCGGGCGTCCGTTAGCGTAGTGCTTCCGCGGCGCCGAAGGAGATAAGGGTACGTTGAGCAATTCTGCCGACTCCCCCGGGACGGGATCAACGGGTCCCGGCCCCGCTCGTGGGCTCCGCTTCTTCCGGCCCGTGCGGCTACGGCCCGTGCGGGTTCTCACCGCCGCCGTCTTCGCGCTGGCGGGGCTCATTTTCTTCACCAGCTTCGACACGGCCAAGGGCACCGACATCCGCCGGGACGACTCCCTGCTGAAGCTGTCCGACCTGATCCAGCAGCGCAGCCGCAAGAACAAGGAGCTGGACGAGTCCAACGCGGCCCTGCGCGACAGCGTGGAGTCCCTGGCGAAGAGCGACGGCGGGAGCACCAAGGCCCAGGACCGCAAGCTCACCGGGCTGGAGAAGAGCGCGGGCACCCAGCCGCTGACCGGCAATGGGATCACCGTCACCCTGAACGACGCCCCGCCGAACGCCACCGCCAAGCTCCCTGGCTATCCCGAGCCGCAGCCCGACTACCTGGTCATCCACCAGCAGGACCTGCAGGCCGTGGTGAACGCCCTGTGGCAGGGCGGCGCCCAGGGGATCAGGGTCATGGACCAGCGGCTGATCTCCACCAGCGCGGTGCGCTGCGTCGGCAACACCCTGATCCTCCAGGGCCGCGTGTACTCTCCGCCGTACAAGATCACCGCGGTCGGGGACCCGGGCCGGCTCCAGCGGGCGCTCGCGGCGAGCAAGGCGATCCAGACCTACATGGTGTACGTGAACGTCTACGGCCTCGGCTGGAAAGTCACCGAGGACGGGACGGTGACTCTGCCGGGCTACTCGGGCACAGTGGATCTGCACTACGCGAAGCCCGTGCAGTAGAACCCCATGCAGTAGAAGCCTGTGACGTAGGTGCCCCGCCCGCCAGGAGCCGCCGGTGCGCGTGATCGTCAGGACCGTCAGCGAACTGTGCATCACGATCGGCGCCCTGATCGTGCTCTTCGTTGGCTATGTGCTGTTCTGGACGGGAGTGCGGGCCGACGGCGCGATGCGGCACCAGATCGACCAGCTGCATGAACAGTGGTCGAGGGGGAGTGTGCACAACGTCAGCGCCTCAGCCGGCCGGGCCGGGAGCCCGCGCCCGCCGGCGCCGTACCGCCACGGCAAGCCTTTCGCGATCATGTACATCCCGAGGCTCGGTTTCACGTGGAACAAGCCGGTGCTGGAGGGCACCGACGCGGGCGTGCTGCAGAAGGGCCTCGCCCACTACGCCGGGACCGCGCGGCTCGGCCAGGAGGGGAACTTCGCGGTCGCCGGCCACCGCCGCACCTACGGCGACCCGTTCAAGGACTTCCCCCGGCTGCGGCCGGGCGACGCGGTGGTACTGACCGACGGGACGACCTGGTTCACGTATCGGATCGACAAAGGGCCCTACAAAACCGTCCCTACGGACATCGCGGTCATCGATCCTGTGCCACGTGAGTCCGGATACACGCGCCCCGGGCGCTACCTCACGCTGACCACGTGCGAACCGGAATGGGGACACAGCCACCGGCTGATCGTCTGGGCGCACCTCGACTCCACCCAGCCCGTGGAGTCAGGCGAACCGAGGGCTCTGCGCCGTTAGTCTGGTGCGGTACGGCGTGAGTCAGGTGCCGTGGGGATACGGAAGGAACGGCATGTACGGCTGGATCTGGCGGCATCTGCCGGGGAGCGTATGGGTGAAGGCGCTGCTGTCACTCGTACTGGTCCTGGCCGTGGTCTACGTCCTCTTCCAGTACGTCTTCCCCTGGGCCGAACCGCTGCTGCCCTTCAACGATGTGACGGTGGACAACCAGTGAGTGCGCGGATTCTCGTCGTCGACAACTACGACAGCTTCGTCTTCAACCTCGTCCAGTACCTGTACCAGCTGGGCGCCGAGTGCGAGGTTCTGCGCAACGACGAGGTGTCGACGGCGCACGCCCAGGACGGCTTCGACGGCGTGCTGCTCTCGCCCGGCCCCGGGACGCCGGAAGAGGCGGGCGTGTGCGTGGACATGGTCCGCCACTGCGCCGCGACCGGTGTGCCGGTCTTCGGCGTCTGCCTCGGGATGCAGTCGATGCAGGTGGCGTACGGCGGTGTGGTGGACCGGGCGCCGGAGCTGCTGCACGGCAAGACCTCGCCGGTCGAGCACGAGGGCAAGGGCGTCTTCGCGGGCCTGCCCTCCCCCTTCACGGCGACCCGCTACCACTCCCTGGCCGCTGAGCCTGCGACGGTCCCGGCCGAGCTGGAGGTGACGGCCCGCACGCACGACGGCATCATCATGGGCCTGCGCCACCGAGAACTCCCGGTCGAGGGCGTGCAGTTCCACCCCGAGTCGGTGCTGACCGAGCACGGGCACCGGATGCTGGCCAACTGGCTGGTGGAGTGCGGGGACCAGGGTGCCGTCGCGAGATCGGCGGGGCTCGCCCCGGTGGTGGGCAGGGCCACGGCGTGACCGCGCTGCGCCCCGAGCGCGAGGACTTGTACGGCGAGCAGCCGCCGTACGGGTCGTACGGCAGTGCGCCGTACGCGGGCGTGGGCGCAGGAACGGGTGCGGGTGCGGGTGCGGGTTCGGGTGCGGACATGGGTGATCCGCCGACGGCACCGCTGCCGGCCTTGGGCGACGAGGCGCTGCCGATCCCGGACGACGAGACCATGGCGCTGAGGATCCCCGATCCACGGGCCTCCGATGCGTCGTCGCTCGGCCTGGAGAACGCATCCGTACGCGCCTCCAGGGCCTCTTCCGCCTCTGCTGCCACTGGAACCACGCCGGGCGGCCGTGCGGCCCGCAGAAAGGCCGCCAAGCGGCGCGGCGGGCGGCACAGCGGCAGCCGTGAGGCGGCACCCGCACAGGAGGCGGACCCTCAGCGGGACCCGCAGCGCCCGCTGACCCGGGTGGAGGCCCGGCGGCAGGCGCGGCTGAGCAAGCCGAGCCCGGCGGTCATCGCGAGCCGGGTGATCGGCGAGGTGTTCATCACCGCCGGCGTGCTGATGCTGCTGTTCGTCACCTACCAGCTGTGGTGGACGAACGTCCGGGCGCACGCGCAGGCGAGCAGGGAGACCAGCGCCCTCCAGCACGACTGGGCGAGCGGCAAGCGGGCGCCGGGTGCGTTCGAGCCGGGCCAGGGCTTCGCGATCCTGCACATCCCCAAGCTGGACGTGGTGGCCCCGATAGCGGAGGGCGTCAGCAACCGGCAGGTGCTCGACAAGGGCATGGTCGGGCACTACGGCGAGGGCGCGCTGAAGACGGCGATGCCGTACGACAAGACGGGCAACTTCGGACTGGCCGCCCACCGCAACACGCACGGTGAGCCGTTCCGCTACATCAACCGGCTGAAACCGGGCGACGCGGTCGTGGTGGAGACGCAGGACACCTACTTCGTGTACAAGGTGACGTCGACGCTGCCGGTGACCCCGCCGTCCAACACCAGCGTGCTGGACCCCATCCCGCCGCAGTCCGGGTTCACCGGACCGGGCCGCTACATCACCCTGACGACCTGCACGCCGGAGTTCACCAGCAAGTACCGGCTGATCGTCTGGGGCAAGATGGTCGAACAACGCCCGCGCGCCAAGGGCAAGCCGGACGAGCTGATCGAGTAATCGAGAGGGAACTGTGGCAGCGACCGCCGACGAGACCGAAGAGCACGCGGAGGAGTCCGAGGAGTCGCCGGCCCCGGGCCGCCGGCGTCCCGGCCGGATCGCCCTGGCGGTCAGCGTCTTCGGCGAAATCCTCATCACGGGGGGCCTGGTGCTCGGCCTGTTCGTCGTCTACTCCCTGTGGTGGACGAACGTGATAGCGGACCGCAAGGCCGACCGGCAGGCGCACAAGGTCCGCGACGAGTGGGCCCATTCCGCCGATTCGAGCCCCGGCGCGCTGGACACCAGGGACGGCATCGGCTTCCTGCACGTGCCCTCCATGAAGAACGGCACGGTCCTGGTCGAGCAGGGCACCGGCACGGACGTCCTGAACGACGGCGTCGCCGGCTACTACACGGAGCCCGTGAAGGCGGCCCTCCCCATGTCGGGCAAGGACGGCAACTTCGCCCTGGCCGCCCACCGCGACGGCCACGGCGCCAAGTTCCACAACATCGACAAGGTGAAGAAGGGCGACCCGGTCGTCTTCGAGACGAGGGACAACTGGTACGTCTACAAGGTCTTCGCGATCCTCCCCGAGACCTCGAAGTACGACGTCAGCGTCCTCGCCGCGGTCCCCAAGGAGTCCGGAAAGAAGAAGCCGGGCCACTACATCACCCTGACGACCTGTACCCCCGTGTACACCTCCCGCTACCGGTACGCGGTGTGGGGCGAGCTGGTCCGCGTGGAGAAGGTGAACAGCACGCGGACTCCGCCGGTGGAACTGCGTGGCTGACCGGGGTTTCCTGAGGACCTCGGTCGCTTGGTGGAACTGCGCGCCGTCCGGAGTGACGGAGACGCCAAGGGGCCCCCGCCAGAACTTCCTGGCAGGGGCCCCTTGCGTGGCGGTGCGGGGCGTCAGCCGTTGACTCCGCCGAAGAAGTTCGTGCCGCCCTGGTCGCCGCCATTGACGTCCACGGTTTGCAGCACGATCTGGGTGGTGCTCGGATCGGCCTGGGTGCCCGGCTGCGGGGACTGGCCCACGACCCGCGCCTTGTCGTCGGTCGGGCCGCTGACCTGGACCTGCGTGTAGCCGTACTGTGCCAGGGTGTCCCGGGCGTCCTTCAGCTTCATGGTCTGGACCTGCGGGACCTGACCCTGCTGCCCCTGGTCGCCGCCGTCCTGTCCCTGGAACTTGCCGACGTTCAGCACGACGGGCGTGTTCTTGGAGAGCGCCCCCGAATTCGGCGCCGGGGTGGAACTCTGGACCTTGCCGTCCTGGCTCTGGTCGTTGACGGGCACGTCGGTGCAGCTCGGTGCCAGGCCCAGCTGCGTCAGCTCGGTCTTGGCGTCGTCACACGACTTGCCGATGATGTCGCCCGGGATCGTGACCTTTTCCTCCGGCTTGGCGACCGTGAGGGTGATCGTGGAGCCCTTCTCGACTTCCTTGCCGAGCACGGGGGTCTGTTCCAGGACAGTGCCGGCCGGCTCAGCCGACACCTTCTCCGTCTTCTCCACCGTGAACTGGTACTTGTCGCTCTCCAGAGTCGCCTTGGCGTTGGCGAAGGTCTGACCGACGACACTCGGCACAACGACCTTGGGCGCGCCCGTCGAGACGACCACGTTGATGACGGTGTTCTTGGCGACCTTCACGCCCTCATGCTGGTCCTGTGAGCACACGTTGCCCTTGGGCTGGTTGGCACAGGGCTTCCGGGTGGGCTCGCCCAGCTTCAGGTCCGAGTTGATCGCCATCTTCTGGGCGGCGGCGTAGCTGTTGCCGATGAAGTTCGGCACCGCCACCTTGTCGTTGGCGGCGTCGTCCCCGCTGAACGCGTACTTCCCGATGAGGATCGCGCCGATCAGCACCAGGACGCCCGCGACCACCAGGAGGATTGTGGAGGTGTTGTTCTTCTTCGGCTGCTGGCGGCGCCGGTCGGGGCGCTCGTCGTAGCCGTAGCCGCCGTCGTCCGGGTTCATCGGCGGGAGCATGGAGGTCGCGCCGGCGCCCTGGTCGGGGCGCAGGGCCGTCGTCGGCTGGTCGTCGGGGTAGCCGCCGTAGCCCACCGCGCCCATCGCCGCCGTTGCCGCGACCGGCTGGCCGTCGAGGCAGGCCTCGATGTCGGCGCGCATCTCGTCGGCCGACTGGTAGCGGTAGTTCGGGTCCTTGACCAGCGCCTTCAGGACGATCGCGTCCATCTCGGGCGTGATCTCGGGGTCGAAGACGCTCGGCGCCTGCGGCTCCTCGCGGACGTGCTGGTAGGCCACCGCCACCGGGGAGTCGCCGACGAATGGCGGGCGGACCGTCAGCAGCTCGTAGAGCAGGCAGCCGGTCGAATAAAGGTCGGACCGCGCGTCGACCTGCTCGCCCTTGGCCTGCTCCGGGGAGAGGTACTGGGCCGTGCCGATCACCGCGGCCGTCTGGGTCATGGTCATGCCGGAGTCGCCCATGGCGCGGGCGATGCCGAAGTCCATCACCTTGACCTGGCCGTTGCGGGTCAGCATGACGTTGGCCGGCTTGATGTCACGGTGGACGATGCCGTTGCGGTGGGCGTACTCCAGGCCCTGGAGGATGCCGACGGTCATCTCCATCGACCGCTCGGGCAGGAGCTTGCGACCGGAGTGAAGCAGCTCACGCAGCGTGGAGCCGTCCACGTACTCCATCACGATGTACGGGATGGAGACCCCGTCGATGTAGTCCTCGCCCGTGTCGTAGACCGCCACGATCGCGGGATGGTTGAGCGAGGCGGCCGACTGGGCCTCCCGGCGGAACCGGGCCTGGAAGGACGGATCACGCGCGAGGTCCGCGCGCAGCGTCTTCACCGCCACGGTGCGGCCGAGCCGGGTGTCATGCGCGAGGTAGACCTCCGCCATGCCACCACGGCCGAGCACCTGGCCCAGCTCGTACCGGCCGCCGAGGCGACGCGGCTCTTCCATAGCTACCTACCAGCCCTCTCCGTCGGTCTCAGCCGCGCACCGTGCACGGCCAAAGGCTGCCGTCCGGGCCTACCGTACCCGGCTCGCGTTGTATGACCTGGCCAAGCCCGTAACCCGATACAGGACCGGTATCGCAACGTGCAACGATGTGAAGGAGACGTGAGCGGCGTCACTTCATGGGGCGGGCGAGGTCACTTCTTGCTGTTGATGACCGCCTCCATGACGTCCTTCGCGATCGGCGCGGCCAGGCCGCCACCGGAGATGTCGTCGCGGTTGGCGTTCTCGTCCTCGATCACCACGGCGACCGCGACCGGGGAGCTGTTGTCGGGGAGCTTGGCGTAGGAGATGAACCACGCGTAGGGGTTCGCGCTGTTCGCGACGCCGTGCTGGGCGGTACCGGTCTTGCCGCCGACGGTCACACCGCCGCCGATCTGCGCGTTCTTACCGGTGCCTTGCGCGACGACGGTCTCCATCATCGACTGCAGGATCTGCGCGTGCTCCGGCGTCAGCGGCCGGCTCAGCTCCTTCGGCTCGGTCTTCTCGACCGGGTCGAGGCTGGAGGACTGCAGCTCGTCGACCATGTACGGCTTCATCAGCTTGCCGTCGTTGGCGACCGCCGAGGCGACCATGGCCATCTGCAGCGGGGTGGCGGCGGTGTTGTACTGGCCGATCGAGGACAGCGCGGTCTGCGAGGGGTTCATGTTGTCGGAGAACACCGAGGCGTTGGAGCGGACCGGCGTGAACTGCTCGGAGTCGAAGCCGAACTTCTTCGCCTCCTCCAGCATCTTGTCGTTGCCGAGATCGGCGCCGATCTTGCCGAAGACGGAGTTGCAGGAGACCCGGAGCGCCTCGCGCATGCTCACGTTCTCGCAGCGGATGCTGCCCTCGTTCTTCAGCGGCGTCCGGGTACCCGTCATGATCCACGGCACCGGCGAGTCGGTCTTCTCGTCGGCCGAGGTGTACTTGCCGTTCTCCAGCGCCGCCGCGGCGGTGACCACCTTGAAGGTGGAGCCCGGCGGGTAGGTCTCGCGCAGCGCCCGGTTCAGCATCGGGTCGGCGGGGTTGTACTTCTTCTGCAGCTTCTGCCAGGCCTTGCCGTCGACGTCGGTGGTGCTCCCGGCGAACGACGAGGGGTCGTACGACGGGTAGGAGGCCAGCGCCAGGATCTTGCCGGTGGAGGGCTCCAGGGCGACCACGGCACCCTTGCCGCCACGGGACTTCAGGCCGTCCCACGCGGCCTTCTGCGCGGCGGCGTTGAGCGTGGTGACGACGTTGCCGCCCTGATGCTCCTTGCCCGTGATCATGTCCAGGGTCTTGCGGAAGAACAGCCGGTCGTCGTTGCCGGTGAGGATGCCGTCCTCAAGGGACTCCAACTGCGTGGCGCCGAAGGCCTGCGAGGCGTAGCCGGTGACCGGTGCCCACATGGGGCCGTTCTTGTAGGTGCGCTTGTACTTGAGGTCGTTCAGGCCCTTCGTGCTGACCTCGGAGGACCCGGTGATGGGGTTGCCGTCGACGATGATGTTGCCGCGCGGCGTGGAGTAGCGGGCGATGGTGACCCGGCGGTTCTTCGGGTCCTGCTTGAGGCTGTCGGCCTTGACGTACTGGAGCCAGTTGTCGCGCAGCAGCAGGGTCAGGACCAGGAGGCCGCAGAAGATCGCGATCCGGCGCAGGGGTTTGTTCATGACGGGCGGACCACCTGGGTCATCTCGGCGTCGGGGTTGCCGGCGGGGGTCGGTGCCGGGCGGCGGGCGGTGTCGCTGATGCGGATCAGGATGCCGATGAGCGCCCAGTTCGCGATCACGGAGGAACCGCCGTAGGCGAGGAACGGCATCGTCATACCGGTCAGCGGGATGAGGCCCATCACACCGCCGGCCACAACGAACACCTGGAGCGCGAAGGCGCCGGACAGGCCGATGGCGAGCAGCTTGCCGAACGGGTCGCGGGCGGCGAGGGCGGTGCGCACGCCGCGCTCCACGATCAGACCGTAGATCAGCAGGATCGCCATGATGCCGGCCAGGCCCAGCTCCTCGCCGAAGGTGGCGAGGATGAAGTCGGAGTTGGCGGCGAAGCGGATCAGCTCGGAGTGGCCCTGGCCCCAGCCGGTGCCCATGGTGCCGCCGGAGCCGAACGCCCACAGGGCCTGCATGGCCTGCTCGGAGTGGCCGTATACGCCCTTCTGGCTGAGCGTGTACTCCTTCATCGGGTCGAGCCAGGCCTGCACACGCTGCTGGACGTGGGTTTCGAAGCTCGCCACGCCGACCGCGCCGACCGCGGACATCAGCAGACCGAAGACGATCCAGCTGGTCCGCTCGGTGGCGACGTACAGCATGATCACGAACATGCCGAAGAACAGCAGCGAGGTACCGAGGTCGGTCTCGAAGACAAGGATCAGGATCGACATGAACCAGACGACCAGGATCGGACCGAGGTCGCGGCCACGCGGCAGGTAGAGCCCCATGAAGCGGCGGCTGGCGAGGGCGAGCGCGTCCCGCTTGACCATGAGGTAGCCCGCGAAGAACACCGCGAGCACGATCTTGGCGAACTCACCGGGCTGGATGGAGAAGCTGCCGACGTGGATCCAGATCTTGGCGCCGTAGACGGGCAGGCCGAGGCCGGGGACCAGCGGAAGCAGCAGCAGGATCAGCGCGCCGACCATGGAGATGTAGGTGTAGCGCTGCAGGACCCGGTGGTCTTTGAGGAAGAACAGTACGGCTGCGAACAGCCCGATGCCCATCGCGGTGTACATCAGCTGGGTGGTCGCCTTGCCGCCCGAGACGTTCAGGTGCTGGAGCAGCTTGGACTGGTCCAGCCGCCAGATGCAGACCAGTCCGAGCCCGTTGAGCAGGGTGGCCAGCGGCAGCAGCAGCGGGTCGGCGTACGGCGCGAACTTCCGTACGACGACATGGGCGATGCCGGCCAGCAGGCCGAGGCCGAGGCCGTAGCCCAGCAGGCCCGCGGGCACCTTGCCGTCGATGGCCAGGCCCACGTTGGCGTAGGCGAACACCGGGATGGCCACGGCGAAGACCAGCAGGGCCAGCTCGGTGTTGCGGCGGCTGGGCGCGCCGATGGCGCCGATCGTGGACGTGTGATGCGTCGGCGAGTTCGTAGTACTGCTCATCGTGTGACAGGGCCTCTCACGGCTTGCCTACTGCTTGCCGCACTGATCGACGACCTTCTTCTCATCCTCGGAGAGGCTGGGGCCGGGGTGGGGAGTCGCGGTCGCGGACGGGCTCGTGGACTTCGAGGGGGACTTCGACGGTGTCGACGCCGACGGGTTCGGCGTAGGTGATGCCTTGGACGTGAAAGCGGTACGGGTGGTTCCCGTGGTGCTTCCCGCCTTCCCCGGGCTCCGCGAGGTGTTCCGCTCGGTGTCGGGGGTCTGCGCGGCCTCGGCGGCCTTGCGCTCCACCTGCTTCTTGCATGCGGACGCCTGCAGGGCCAGCGCGTCGATCTTCGCCTGGGCGTCCGTCAGGCCGCCCTCCGTGATCGTGTTCTTGACCTGCTGCTGCTGGTAGGGCGGCAGGTACTTGAGTTCGATCTCGGGGTGGTCCTTCTCCACCTCCGACAGCGACACCCAGGCCAGGTCCTGGCTGATGCCGCGGTACAGCGCCACGTGCTCGCCCTTGGCGCCGACGTAGTACTGCGTCTGCGTCCAGCGGTAGCCGCCGTACAGGCCGCCGCCGATCACGGCCAGCGCGAGACCGCTGTACAGGGACCGCTTCAGCCACTTGCGGCTCTTGGCGGGCTTGGTGAAGTCCTCGTCGCCGTACTCGCCGAAGCCGTCGGACGGGGCGTAGCCGTTGGTGTCGCCGGAGCCGGGCGGGCCGAACTCCCCGCCGCCGCCCTGCCCGTGGCCCTGGCGGCCGAGATGCGAGGCGCGGCCGGCCGGGGTCTGCATGATGCCGTTGTCGTGCAGGTGGTGCGGGTTCTCGGCGACGGCGCCGACCACGACCGGGGTGTCGGACAGCTGCCCGGCGAGGGTGTCACCGGTGTCCAGGTCGAGGACGTCGGCGACGATGACGGTGATGTTGTCGGGGCCGCCGCCGCGCAGCGCGAGCTGGATCAGTTCCTGCACGGTCTCCTGCGGGCCCTGGTAGCTGGCGAGGGTCTCCTCCATCGTCTGGTGGGAGACGACGCCGGACAGGCCGTCGGAGCAGATCAGATAGCGGTCGCCGGCGCGGACCTCGCGGATCGACAGGTCGGGCTCGACGTGGTCGCCGCTGCCGAGGGCGCGCATCAGCAGGGAGCGCTGCGGGTGGGTGGTGGCCTCTTCCTCGGTGATGCGGCCCTCGTCGACCAGCCGCTGCACCCAGGTGTGGTCCTGCGTGATCTGCGTCAGCACCCCGTCGCGCAGCAGATACGCGCGCGAGTCGCCGACATGGACGAGGCCGAGCCGCTGCCCGGTCCACAGCAGGGCGGTGAGCGTGGTGCCCATGCCCTCCAGCTGGGGGTCCTCCTCGACCATGGCGCGCAGCTGGTCGTTGGCGCGCTGCACGGCGACGCCGAGCGAGGTGAGGATGTCGGAGCCGGGCACGTCGTCGTCGAGTGTGACCAGCGTGGAGATCACCTCGGACGAGGCGACCTCGCCGGCCGCCTGGCCGCCCATGCCGTCGGCGATGGCGAGCAGCCGCGGACCGGCGTAACCGGAGTCCTCGTTGCCCTCACGGATCATGCCCTTGTGCGATCCGGCGGCAAAGCGCAGTGACAGACTCATGCCCACCTCGCCCGTCGGCTCCGGGTACAGCCGGTCGTGTCGAGCCACACTGCCCACCCTCCGGTCGGGAGCGCGCCGGGGACCGGGGTGTGGCCCGCCGTTGCGTGCTCGCTCCGCTCGCGCTCACTCATGATGTAGCACTACTTCCGCAGCTCGATGACGGTCTTGCCGATGCGGATCGGCGCGCCCAGCGCGATCGGTGTGGGGGTCGTCAGCCGGGACCGGTCCAGGTACGTGCCGTTGGTGGAGCCGAGATCCTCGACGATCCACTGGCCGTCGCGGTCCGGGTAGATCCTGGCATGGCGGCTGGAGGCGTAGTCGTCGTCCAGCACGATCGTCGAGTCGTGCGCCCGGCCCAGGGTGATGGTCTGGCCCGCGAGCGCGACGGTGGTGCCGGTCAGGGTGCCCTCGGTCACGACCAGCTTGGTGGGGGCGTTGCGCCGCTGGCGCCCGCCGCCCTGCTGGGCGCGCTGCTGGCTGCGCTGCTGGCCGCGCTGCTGCGGGGGCGCGGCCGGCTGCCGGCCGCTCTGCTGCTGGCGTCCGGCTTCCCTGCGCGATCCGCGCTGTGTGACGCGCGTACCGAACAGGTCGCTCCGGATGACCTGCACGGCCACGATCACGAACAGCCACAGTACGGCCAGGAAACCCAGCCGCATGACCGTGAGGGTCAGCTCTGACATTGCCCCCGCTTCACCCTTCGGCTTGCCTATAGATAACGGTGGTGCTGCCCACGACGATCCGCGAGCCGTCGCGGAGCGTAGCGCGGGTGGTGTGCTGCCCGTCCACCACGATGCCGTTGGTGGAGCCGAGATCCTGGATCGTCGAGGGCGTTCCGGTCCGGATCTCACAGTGCCGGCGGGAGACGCCGGGGTCGTCGATCCGCACGTCGGCTTCGGTGCTGCGGCCCAGCACCAGCGTCGGGCGGGAGATCTGGTGGCGGGTGCCGTTGATCTCGATCCAGTAGCGGGTGCGCCCGCCGCTCGCGGGACCGGCCGCCGGCCGCTGGCCGGCGGGCTGCGGGTAGCCGTAGCCGCCGGGGCGGGCGCCGGGCGGCGGCGAGGCAGGCATCGGGGGGGCGCCGGCGGGGGCGGGCGGGTAGCCGTAGCCGCCAGGAGCGCCCTGGCCGCCGTGGCCGCCGGGAGCGGCGTGGCCCGGGCGGCCCTGCGGGACGGCGGGGGCCTGTGAGCCCTGCTGGCTGCTGGAGGAGGCGAGCGTACGGCTGCGCACCCGGTACAGGCCGGTGTCGAGATCGTCGGCCTTCTCCAGGTTGACCTTGATCGAGCCCATGAACGTGTACCGCTGCTGCTTGGCGTAGTCGCGCACCATCCCGGCCAGCTCGTCGCCGAGCTGCCCGGAGTAGGGGCTGAGGCGCTCGTAGTCCGGCGCGCTCAGCTCCACGATGAAGTCATTGGGGACGACCGTGCGGTCCCGGTTCCAGATGGTGGCGTTGTTGTCGCACTCCCGCTGGAGCGCGCCGGCGATCTCCACGGGCTGGACCTCGGACTTGAAGACCTTCGCGAAGGTGCCGTTGACCAGGCCTTCGAGACGCTGCTCGAACTTCTTCAGGACTCCCATGGGGCACCTCCTCCGTCGCTGCCGTTCTGCCTTCTACTACGTACTGCTCACTGATCGTATCTACGCGTCCGGCAATCAGCCGGTTCCCCCAGCGGCCACCCTTCGAACTCCTCCCGGCACCGGTTTCCGGCGCTCATCCTGGCAAGGATCGTAGAGGCGGCCCAGGACCAGTGTCCCGCACCCGGCAGCACACCTGTCCCGCTCCGGGAGAGACGGCCTGGACCGGTACGAGGTTGATACGTGAACAAGGACTCCCTGATACGTGCGGGGCGCGGGTAAGGACGCGGGCCGGGATACGGCCTGGGATACGGGCGCAGGGGCCGGGTCACGTGCGGGCGGGCCGGTGTGTGGGCTCGCCCCGCCTCGGCGTCCGGCCTGGGCATCGGGCCTGGCGAGAAGGGATGTGAACCCACCCCGAGCCACGTGCTAATGTTCTCGATGTCGGAAGGGGCCAGCCCGAAAGGGCCGGAAACGGAAGACACACCCAATGCGCGGGTGGCGGAATAGGCAGACGCGCTGGATTCAGGTTCCAGTGCCCGCAAGGGCGTGGGGGTTCAACTCCCCCCTCGCGCACGCAGAGGCTACGGGCCCATCGTGAAAACGATGGGCCCGTAGTCGTGTTCCGGGGGTTCTGGGGTGCTCCGGGGAGTTCTGTGGATGTTCCGGGTTGTGAGGAAGTTCTCAGCGGCGGGGCGCCGCCGAGTTGTCCACAACAGCCGGGTTTTCCACAGGGTCTGACGCGTTTCGGTCACCCGCTGTACGGTCTGCACGAGTTGATGTTCGGGCTGTACGGGGGAGGCGGTCGCGGTGACCGAGGCCGGTGCGGGAGTGGCGCAAGCGGCGGAGCCTGCGGGGCTGGTGGGGCCGGGGGACCTGTCGGTTCCGGTGCAGCCGTCGGTTCCGGCGGTACGCCGGCTGCCCCAGGTGCGCGGCTTCGCGCAGTGGCCGTCCCGCGGCACCGCCAAGGAGGAGGGCAAGGCGCTCAGGGCGAGCGTGCCGCGCTCCGTGCACCGCACCCTCGACCTCGACGGCTCCCGCCCGGACGCGGTCAGCGCGGTGGAGGAGTCAAACACCGGCCGCATCCCGGAGCTGACCCCGATACGGGTGGGACGGATGGCCGCGACCCCGTTCGCCTTCCTGCGCGGTTCGGCCGGCCTCATGGCGTACGACCTCGCACGCACCCCGTCCACGAGGATCGGCACCCAGATATGCGGCGACGCCCACGCCGCCAACTTCGGCCTGTACGGCGATGCGCGCGGCGGCCTCGTCATCGACCTCAACGACTTCGACGAGACCGTGCACGGCCCCTGGGAGTGGGACCTGAAGCGGCTCGCGGTCTCCCTGGTGCTGGCCGGGCGCGAGGCGGGCGCCGACGAGGACACCTGCCGCGCGGCGGCGCAGGACGCGGCCGGCGCCTACCGCCGCACCATGCGGCTGCTCGCCAGGCTGCCCGCGCTGGACGCCTGGAACGCCATCGCGGACGAGGAACTGGTCTCGCACACCGACGCCCACGACCTGGTCGGCACGCTGGCACGGGTCTCGGAGAAGGCACGCGCCAACACCAGCGGCCGGTTCGCGGCGAAGTCGACCGAGACCGCCGAGGACGGCGGACGCCGGTTCGTCGACGCGCCCCCGGTCCTGCGCCGCGTCCCGGACGCAGAGGCCGCCGCGGTGGCCACGGCCCTGGAGGAGTATGTGACGACTCTCTCCGAGGACCGCCTCCCGCTGCTCGCCCGGCACGCCGTGCACGACGTGGCCTTCCGCGTCGTCGGCACCGGCAGCGTGGGCACCCGCTCGTACGTGGTGCTGCTCCTCGACCACCGCGGACAGCCGCTGGTGCTCCAGGTGAAGGAGGCGCGCCCCTCGGCGCTCCTCCCGCACCTGGCCACGGCCGGCTTCGAGGCGGCTGCGGTGGCGCACGAGGGCCGCCGGGTGGTCCTCGGCCAGCAGCGGATGCAGGTCGTCAGCGACATCCTGCTCGGCTGGACGACGGTCGACGGGAGGCCCTTCCAGGTACGCCAGTTCCGCAACCGCAAGGGCAGCGTCGACCCGGCCGCCCTCGCCGCCGACCAGATGGACGACTACGGCCGCATGACCGGCGCCCTGCTGGCCCGCGCCCACGCCCACGGCGCCGACCCCCGCCTGATCGCCGGCTACTGCGGAAAGAACGAGGAACTGGACGAGGCGATGGCCGACTTCGCGGTCGCCTACGCCGACCGCACGGAGGCGGACCACGCGGAGCTGGTGACCGCGATCCGCACCGGGAGGCTCGCGGCCGAGCTGGGGGTGTGAGACCCGGGGGTGTGACGGGGCGGAGCTGCGCTTCCCTGCGGTGAGATACCGCACGTCCGGTTCAAGCCAGGCGCAGCGCTACCCTGGGGCGCGTGACGACCCCGGAAGCCGACCAGTCCGCACCACGACCCGAGGAGCGGCTTGAGCAGGCCGTACGGGCCGCCGAGCAGGCGTTGATCGAGTACGAGATCGCCGTGGAGACCTTCCGCGTCGAGGTCGAGAACTTCTCCCGGCTGCACGAGCAGAAGCTCGGCCCGCTCTACGCCCGCATCGAAGAACTGGACGCGCGGATCGCCGAGGCCAGGGCCGCCCGCACCGGCGACCCCGAGGACCTGCGCCATGCCGAGGAGGCCCGCGCCCGCGTCCAGCCCATCCCCGGCGTCGAGGAACTCCTGCACGGCTGGATGGACGGCCACGGCCTGTTCCCTGAGGCCGCCGCGATGCTCACCGACCAGGCCGTACGGCCCCCGGAGCGGGTGCGTCCCAGCGAGGAGGCCCGCAAGCTCTACCGCGAACTGGCCCGCAAGGTCCATCCCGACCTCGCGCAGGAGGAGGGCGAACGGCAGCGGCGTGAGGAGTTCCTCACTCGCGTCAATGCCGCCTACGCCCGCGGCAGCGAAGCCGAGCTGCGGGAACTGGCCGAGGAATGGGCGGCCGGCCCCGTACCGGCCGAGCGGCTGCCGAGCCCCAGCGAGGAGCTGTACGAGCGCCTCGAATGGCTCGCCCAGCGCAAGGAACTGCTCCACCTCGTCGCCCGCGAACTGGAGAACGGCGCGATCGCCGCCATGCTCCGCCTCGCCCCGGACGACCCCGACGGCCTCCTGGACGAGATCGCCGGCCGGCTGCACGCCGACATCGCCGAACGGGAGACGGAGCTGGCGGCCCTGCTGGCGGGGGAGTGAGCCACACGGTCCGTCGGGTAGCGTCGGGAGCATGAGTTTCGGAGCTGGTGTGCCCACGGTCGAGGTCACGGACCTCAAGGACGGCGACTTCCTGCTGGACGTCCGCGAGGACGACGAGTGGCAGGCGGGCCACGCCGCGGCGGCGCTGCACATCCCCATCAGCGAGTTCGTCGCCCGCTACGGCGAGCTGACGGAGGCCGCCCCGCAGGACGGCCGCGTCCACGTCATCTGCCGCTCCGGCGGTCGCTCGGCCCAGGTCACGATGTACCTGGTCCAGCAGGGCATCGACGCGGTGAACGTCGACGGCGGCATGCAGGTCTGGCAGGCAGCGGGCCGCCCGGTCGTCACGGACGACGGTCAGCCCGGCTTCGTGCTCTAGCTCGGCCTGCTGGTTCCGCCTGCAGTTCGTCGTCGGCTTGGGGGTCAGCTGAGCGGATGCGCCGCCAGCAGGTCGCCCAGCGCCTCCTCGTACGCCCCCGCCGGGCCGAGCGCCAGCTCCAGGTGCTTGGCCCAGGCGTGATACCGGTGCAGCGTGTACTCCGTGTCCGCGCCGAATCCGCCGTGCAGATGCTGTGCCGTCTGCACCACCCGGCGCACCCCCTCCGCCGCCCAGATCTTCGCCACGGCCACGTCCCCGGCAGCGGGCAGCGCCCCCGGCGCCCCCGAGGCGATCCGCCAGGCCGCCTGCCACAGGGTGGCCTCCATGGCGCGCAGGTCGATGTACCGGTCGGCGGCCTGCACGGCGACCGCCTGGAACGTCGCGATCGGATACCCGAACTGCTCGCGTTTCCCGGTGTATTCGCTAGTCATCCGCAGCACCCGCTCACCCAGCCCGAGCGCCAGCGCACACGTGCCGGTGGCCAGCAGCGCGTGCAGCCACTCCCAGGCACCGTCGGCCTCGATGACGTCCCCGGCCGGGATCCGCGCGGCCCGCAGCCGCAGTTCGGCCAGCCGCTCCCCGCTCGTGGACACCTGCTCGGCCAGGACCACCCCGTCGTGTTCCCGCGGCACGAGCGCCAGCACGGTGCGGCCGGCCCCGGTGTGCGCCGGTACGACGACCAGGTCCGCGTCGTACGCCCACGGCACCCCCGTCTGCACCCCGTCGAGCACCCACGCCTCGCCGTCCCGACGGGCGCTGACGGCGAGCCCCGCGGGACCGTGCCCGGTACGGCCCTGCGCGGCGACCGTCAGCACCACCTCCCCCCGCCCGGCCGGCCCCAGGAGGCGCTCCCCCAACTCCCTGCCGCCATAGGCCTGTACGACGGCCGCGCCCGCGCTGTGCTCCAGCAGCGGCACCCGCGCGAGCACCTTGGCGGACTCGCGCAGCACCAGGCACAGCGCGACGGCGTCCAGGCCCGCCCCGCCGTACCCGGCGTCGAGCAGCAGGCTGAGCAGATCGGCGTCCGCGAGCCTGCCCCACAGCTCCCGGTCGAGGCTCTCGGCGACGGCCCCGGTGGTGAGCGCCGGACTGGGCACCGCATCCACGACCACACCGGCGAACACCCCCCGTGCCGCCTCGGCCGCCGCCTGCTGCTCCTCGCTGAAGGTGAAGTCCACGACCTGTCCTCCCGGCGCATCCGGCCCACGTCCAGCTGGTCCCGTCGGATTCGGGCGGGCGGGCTGACGGGGCGTCAGGGAGGCAAGATAGAACAGGTTCTAGGAGAAGGGAATGGGGAACGGACTTGGGGCCCCTCCCCCTCCCCCTCCCCACCCCCGCCCCGTCACCTCAGCGGTCGAAGTCCAGCTCCACGTGTTCCGTCACCGGGTG
Source organism: Streptomyces sp. NPDC002676 (assembly GCF_053592455.1). Lineage (NCBI taxonomy): Bacteria > Bacillati > Actinomycetota > Actinomycetes > Kitasatosporales > Streptomycetaceae > Streptomyces > Streptomyces sp. NPDC002676. The sequence continues at coordinate 171,067 of NZ_JBSFVT010000003.1, forward strand.
CGACTGGCAGGCCAGCACGAAACCGGACTCCGTCTCGTCCTCCTCCAGCGCGAAGTTGCGGTCCATGCGGACCTCGCCCGAGACCAGGAAGGCCCGGCAGGTGCCGCACACCCCACCCTTGCAGGCGTAGGGCGCGTCGGGGCGGTTGCGCAGGACCGTCTCCAGCAGGGACTCGCCGTCCTGGACCGGCCAGGTGCCGCCGCGTCCGTCCAGCCGGGCGGTGACGGTGCTGTGCTCGGGCACTGGTGCGGTCGAGGCCGGCGCCGGGGACGCGTCCACGTGGAAGATCTCCTGGTGGATCCGGGCCCGCTCCACGCCCAGTTCGCGCAGCGCCTCCTCCCCGCCGGTCACCAGCCCGTAGGGCCCGCACAGGAACCAGCCCGCCACCCGCTCCACCGGCAGCAGCGCCGGCAGCAGCCCGGTGAGCCGTTCCCGGTCGAGCCGCCCGGACGGGAGGCCCGCCTGCTGCTCCTCCCGGGAGAGCACGGTCACCAGCTGAAGCCGCTCCGGGTAGCGGTCCTTCAGGTCGGCGACCTCCTCCAGGAACATCATCGAGGCGGCCGTACGGTCACTGCGTATCAGGCAGAACCGGGCCTCGGGCTCGCGCGCCAGCAGCGTCGAGACGATGGACAGCACGGGCGTGATGCCGCTGCCGCCGACGATGGCCGCGTACAGACCCGGCGCCGGTTCCAGGGTGAAGCGCCCGGCCGGCGTCATCACGTCCAGCACGTCGCCGAGGTTGATCTCCTTCAGCGCGTAGGTCGAGAACGCGCCCCCCTCCAGCAGGCGTACGCCCACCCGCAGGGTGCTCGGGCCCGCGCCGTCCGGGTCGGGGGCGGGGGAGCAGATCGAGTAGGTCCGCCGGATCTCGGTGTCGTCGACGATGCGGCGCAGGGCGAGGTGCTGGCCGGGTGCGTGCCGGTACTCCGCGCGCAGCTCCGGCGGGACGGCGAGGGTGAGGGCGACGGAGTCGTCGGTGAGCCGGTCGACCGCGGCCACCTGGAGCGGGTGGAAGCGCGCCATCACAACTCCTTGAAGTGGTCGAACGGTTCATGGCAGGCGAGGCAGCGGCGCAGCGCCTTGCACGCGGTGGAGGAGAACCGGCTCAGCAGCTCGGTGTCGGCGGATCCGCAGTGCGGGCAACGGACGGGGTCCGGTTCCGCCGCGAGGGTGCGGGTCGGGCCGAGGGTGAGCGTCACCGGGCCGGTGTCGTGGCCCTCGCGCGGGGGAGCGATGCCGAACTCCCGGAGTTTGCGGCGGCCTTCGGGGCTGATGTCGTCGGTGGACCAGGCGGGCGTGAGCACCGTGCGGACGGTGACCTCGCGCATGCCGTGCGCGCGCAGGACTCGTTCGATGTCCAGGGCCATCGCCTCGATGGCCGGGCAGCCGGTGTAGGTCGGGGTGAGGTCGACCTCGACCCTGTCGGGACCGCTGACGTGGACCGCGCGCAGCACGCCCAGCTCCTGGAGGGTGAGCACGGGCAGCTCGGGGTCGGGCACCGAGCCGGCCAGCTCCAGCAGTTCCGTCTCCAGGGCGGTGGCGGTCACCATGTCGCCCCCGGGTGGCTGCGGTGCAGGTGCTGCATCTCGGCGAGCATCCGCCCGAACGGTTCGGTGTGCAGGCCCTGCCGTCCGGCGCCCGCCGACCAGGCGCCGGTGCGCGGACCCTCGGGCACGGTCAGGGTGGCCCGGCCGAGGACGTCCGTGACGGACTCCAGCCAAGCGGCCTCCATGCGCGCCCAGTCGACGTCCAGGGACTCCACCGGCTGGAACATCTCCCCGGTGAAACGCCACAGCGCCTCGCAGGCGCGCTGCATCCGGTCGTGGCTGAGCTCGGTGCCGTCGCCGAGCCGCAGGGTCCACTGTTCGGCGTGGTCGCGGTGGTAGACGACCTCCTTGACCGCCTTGGCGGCCAGCGGCGCGAACGGGCCGTCTCCGGCCGCGAGTTCGGCGTAGAGCAGCTGCTGGTAGGTGGAGAAGTACAGCTGGCGGGCGATGGTGTGGGCGAAGTCGCCGCCTGGCTGTTCGACCAGCTGGAGGTTGCGGAAGGCGCGCTCCTCGCGCAGGTACGCCAGCTCGTCCTCGTCGCCGGCCATGGACAGCAGGATCCGGGCCTGGCCGAGGAGGTCGAGGGCGATGTTGGCGAGGGCGACCTCTTCTTCGAGGACGGGGGCGTGGCCGGCCCACTCCCCCAGGCGGTGGGAGAGCACCAGGGCGTCGTCGCCGAGGGCGAGTGCGGCGGTCGCGGGGACGGTGGCGGTCACAGGTGCTTCACCCCTTCCGGGATCTCGTAGAAGGTCGGGTGCCGGTAGGGCTTGTCGGCGGAGGGTTCGAAGAAGGGGTCCTTCTCGTCGGGCGAGGACGCGGTGATCATGGTGGCAGGGACCACCCAGATGGAGACGCCTTCGCCGCGCCGGGTGTACAGGTCGCGGGCGTTGCGCAGGGCGAGTTCCGCGTCGGGGGCGTGCAGGCTGCCGGCGTGGGTGTGGGAGAGGCCGCGCCTGGAGCGCACGAAGACCTCCCACAGGGGCCAGTCGGTGGTGCTCATGCTCGGTTCGCTCCCGTCTCCGCGGTGTTCCCGGTGTTTCCGGGGGTGCCGGTGTCGGCGGTGTGTCCGGTGTGCTTGGCCGCGTAGGCGGCGGCTGCGTCACGCACCCACGCGCCCTGGTCGTGTGCGCGCCTGCGCTGGGTGATCCGCTGTTCGTTGCAGGGGCCGTTGCCCTTGAGGACGTCCCAGAACTCCGCCCAGTCGATCGCGCCGAAGTCGTGGTGGCCGCGCTCCTCGTTCCAGGTCAGGTCCGGGTCGGGGAGGGTGAGGCCCAGGGATTCGGCCTGCGGGACGGCGATGTCGACGAAGCGCTGGCGCAGCTCGTCGTTGGAGTGGCGCTTGATCTTCCATTCCATCGACTGCGTGGAGTGCTGGGACTCGTCGTCGGGCGGGCCGAACATCATCAGCGAGGGCCACCACCAGCGGTTCACCGCGTCCTGGGCCATCGCGTGCTGCTCGGGGGTGCCGTTGCTGAGGGCCAGCAGCAGCTCGTAGCCCTGGCGCTGGTGGAAGGACTCCTCCTTGCAGATCCGCACCATGGCGCGCGCGTAGGGGCCGTAGGAGCAGCGGCACAGGGGGACCTGGTTGGTGATGGCGGCGCCGTCCACGAGCCAGCCGATCGCGCCGACGTCGGCCCAGGTCAGCGTGGGGTAGTTGAAGATCGAGGAGTACTTCTGGCGCCCGCTGTGCAGCTTGTCTAGGAGCTCGTCGCGGCTGGTGCCGAGGGTTTCGGCCGCGCTGTACAGGTACAGGCCGTGGCCGGCCTCGTCCTGGACCTTGGCCATCAGGATCGCCTTGCGGCGCAGGCTGGGCGCGCGGGTGATCCAGTTGGCCTCCGGCTGCATGCCGATGATCTCGGAGTGCGCGTGCTGGGCGATCTGCCGGACCAGCGTGGCGCGGTAGGCGTCGGGCATCCAGTCGCGTGGTTCGACGCGCTCGTCGGCGGCCACGGCCGCGTCGAAAGCGTGCTGGTAGGCCGTCGTGTCGACGGTGTCCGGTGCGCCGTCCGCCGGTGTGCCGGCCGTGCGGTGCGCGGCTGCTGTGGCCATGCGGTCCCCCTCACCTCGGGCTCTGCTTGAACGCCTTCCCGACCGATCGTTCGGTCCGTGCGTGTCAATGGTGGGCCGGGCCGCCGTGAGGTGTCAACTGCTGTGGACAACCGCGTCGGCTGCCTGTGGAAAACCTCATGGGTTCCCCGGGGCTGCGCCCGGCGGGCGGGGCTGAGTACCGTTCCGTGCGGGTGTCACCGCGTGACGCCCGTGCATCATGCGGCGCCTGTGGCGGGCGGCCGGACCACGGAAACGGAACGGGGATCGGGACGGAATGGACGCGTACGACGAGGACTCGCATGCCCGGCCGGGGCCGGACGGGTCGGAGGGGGCGCGTCACCCGGACCACACCGGAACCCAGGTGCACGCCGATCCGGAAGGGCGCAGCGAGCCGGAGGGGCATGCCGGGCCGGAGGGTCACAGCGAGCCACAACGGCACCCCGCGCCCCAGGCCCGTACCGGTGTCGCCGCCCTCTCCCCCCGCTACCAGGTCGGCGCGGCCCTCGCGCTCGCGGTGGTCGGGGTGGCCGCCTGTGTGCACCTGGGGATGGTGTTCCTGAGCCTCGCCCCGGCGAACACGGTGTCCAAGCAGCACGGCACGGCGATCGCGGACTGGGTGGACCCGGAGTTCGAGCAGAACTGGAAGCTGTTCGCCCCGAACCCGCTGCAGCAGAACATCGCCGTCCAGGTGCGCGCCGAGGTGCGGACGAAGGACGGCACGCTGCGCACCACCGGCTGGAACGACCTCTCCGCCCTGGACGGGGCGGCCATCGACGGCAACCTGATGCCCAGCCACACCGATCAGAACGAGCTGCGCCGCGCCTGGGACTTCTTCGTGGGCTCGCACACCGCCGACAACCGTCCGTTGGCCCTGCGCGGCGCGCTCTCCGAGCAGTACCTGCGCCGGATCGTGGTGATGCGCCTGTACCGGGACGACGCGACCGCCGAGGAGGGTGTCATCCAGCGTGTGCAGGTGCGCTCCAGCACCACCAATGTGGAGCCGCCCCAGTGGAGCGGTGAGCGCGTCTCCGAGACGCCTGTCTACCGCCAGCTGCCCTGGTGGACCGTCACGGCCGACGAGGCCGCGGGAGGTGTGCGGTGAACCGCATCGCCCTGACTCTCTCGCGCGGCATCGCCCGCGTCACCGGATCGGCCCTCGGTCCGTACCAGAGCGCCGTGATCCGGATCGGCTTCGCCGGGACCTGGCTGCTGTTCCTGCTGCGGGAGTTCCCGCACCGCGAGGAGCTGTACGGCCCCAACGGCCCCTGGGCCTGGGACCTCGCCAAGCGGCTGACCGACGACAACCACGCCTTCTCGGCGCTGCTGTGGTCCAGGGGTCAGCTCTGGTTCGAGTGCGTCTACGTGCTGGCGGTCCTCGCCTCCGCGATGCTGCTGCTCGGCTGGCGCACCCGAACCGCGTCCGTGCTGTTCATGCTCGGTGTGGTGTCGCTGCAGAACCGCAGCGTCTTCATGGGCGACGGCGGCGACAACGTGCTGCACCTGATGTCCCTCTATCTGGTGTTCACGCGCTGCGGCCAGGTGTGGTCGCTGGACGCGCTGCGGGCGTCGCAGGCCGAGGCGGCCCGCGCGCGCGGGGAGCGCGTTCCCGGCGACCGGGTGGGACCGGCGCTGTGGGCGGTGCTCGGCCTGGCGCTCGGCACGGTCACCGTGAACGGCCGGCTGTTCGACAACGGCTGGCTGGTGCCGGCGCTGCTGTGGACGGCCTGGGCGGTCCTCGGTCTGTGGTGGGCCGTGGAGGGCTGGGCGAAGTCACCGGAGCCGCGGCTCCTGCTGGACGTCGTCGCCAACGTCGTCCACAACGGAGCCCTGTTCGTGATCATGGCGGAGGCGTGCCTGATCTACGCCACCGCCGGCTGGTACAAGATCCAGGGCTCGCGCTGGCAGGACGGCACCGCCGTCTACTACCCGCTGCACCTGGACTACTTCTCGCCCTGGCCGGGCCTCGCCGACCTGATGTCCTCCAGCGGCACGATCATGCTGCTGGTGGCCTACGGGACGGTCATGGTGCAGGTCGCCTTCCCGTTCACGCTGTTCAACCGGCGGATCAAGAACGTCCTGCTGGTGCTGATGATGGCCGAGCACGCCGTGATCGCGGTCGTCCTCGGCCTGCCGTTCTTCTCCTTGGCGATGATCACCGCGGACGCGGTCTTCCTGCCGACGTCCTTCCTGCGCAGGCTGGGCGCGCTGGCCACGCGCGCGCGTGACCGGCTGCTGCGGCGCGGGGACGACGGTGCCGTGCCGCCGCCGCGCTCCCCCGAGGACAGCACGCCGGGCCGCGTAGGGTTCACCGCATGAGCGACCCCGTGACCCGCTGGCGGGAGATGACCGCGGAGACCGTACTGCTCGACGGCTTCCATGCCCTGAAGCACGCGCTGCGCTTCGGGGCCGAGGTCCCGGTGGCGGTCACCACCGACCGGCGGGCCGCGCTCGCCCTCGCGCAGGAGCTGGCGGGGGACGTACGGGAGCGGCTGGCGGCGCTGCTGACCGAGGTGCCGCAGGAGACGTACGTCTCCCTCGTCCCCCGGCCGCACCCGACCGGAGTTGCCGCCCTGGCCGTACGGCCCTCCCGCGAGGCCAACCTGCGGGCGCTGGCCCACACCCCCCGCACCGCCCCGGTCGTGGTCCTCGACAACCCGCGCAACCTCGGCAACGCCGGAGCCGTGATCCGGCTGGCCGCCGGGTTCGGGGCGACCGGTGTGGTCACCACGGGCACGCTCGACCCCTGGCATCCGACGGTGGTGCGCGGCGGCGCGGGGCTGCACTTCGCGACCGCCGTGGAGCGGCTCGACGTGGCCGAGCTGCCCGCCGGGCCGCTGTTCGCGCTCGACCCGGAGGGCGAGGACATCCGCGGCACGAAGCTGCCCGACGACGCGGTGCTGGCCTTCGGCTCGGAGCGCAGCGGCCTGTCGGCCGAGCTGCGCGCGCGAGCCGACCACCTGCTGCGGCTGCCGATGCGCCCCCAGGTCTCCAGCTACAACCTCGCCACCAGTGTGGCGATGACGCTGTACCACTGGAGCGCCACCGGGGGCGCACCCGGCGCCGACTGAGGACGGCTCAGGCGTCCCGGCGTACCTCCACCACCCGGAAGCGGTTGGAGACGAACGCGCCGTCCGTCAGGGCGGCGTTCGTCGCCGGGTTGCCGCCCGAGCCGTGGAAGTCGGAGAACGCGGCCGTCTGGTTCACGTACACCCCGCCGGTCAGGTTGAGCGACAGCTGGGCGGCCTCCTCCAGGCACACCTCCTCGACGGCCTGCTCGGCCTCCGGGTCGGTGGTGTACGCGCCGACCGTCATCGCGCCCTTCTCGCGCACCGTGCGGCGCAGCAGCCCGACCGCGTCGGCCAGCGAGTCGACCGCGACGGCGAAGGAGACCGGGCCGAAGCACTCGCTCATGTAGGCGGCCTCGTCGTCCGGCTTGGCGCCGTCCAGCTTGACGATCACCGGGGTGCGGACGACGGCGTCCGGGAACTCCGGGTTGGCGATCTCGCGGGAGGCGAGGGCGACCTCGCCGAGCCCGGCGGCGGCCTCCAGACGGGCCTTGACGTCCGGGTTGACGATCGCGCCGAGCAGGGCGTTCGCGCGCGCGTCGTCGCCGAGCAGGCCGTCGACCGCGCGGGCGAGGTCGGCGGTGACCTCGTCGAAGGTCTTGTGGCCCTCGTCGGTGCTGATGCCGTCGCGCGGGATCAGCAGGTTCTGGGGGGTGGTGCACATCTGGCCGCTGTACAGGGACAGCGAGAACGCCAGGTTGGACAGCATGCCCTTGTACTTGTCCGTCGAGTGCACGACGACCGTGTTGACGCCGGCCTTCTCCGTGTAGACCTGCGCCTGGCGGGCGTTCTCCTCCAGCCAGTCACCGAAGGACGTCGACCCCGTGTAGTCGATGATCTTGATCTCGGGGCGGGTGGCGAGCGTCTTGGCGATGCCCTCGCCGGGGCGCTCGGCGGTCATCGCCACCAGGTTCGCGTCGAAGCCCGCCTCGGCAAGCACGTCCCGGGCGATCCGCACGGTGAGCGCGAGCGGCAGCACCGCGCGCGGGTGCGGCTTGACCAGGACCGCGTTGCCGGTGGCCAGGGAGGCGAACAGGCCCGGGTAGCCGTTCCAGGTCGGGAAGGTGTTGCAGCCGATGACCAGGCCGATGCCGCGCGGGACCGGCGTGAACTGCTTGGTCAGGGTCAGCGGGTCGCGCTTGCCCTGCGGCTTGCTCCACTCCGCGGTGTCGGGCGTGCGGACCTGCTCCGCGTACGCGTACGCCACCGCCTCCAGGCCGCGGTCCTGGGCGTGCGGGCCGCCCGCCTGGAACGCCATCATGAACGCCTGTCCGCTGGTGTGCATGACCGCGTGGGCGAACTGGTGCGTGCGGTCGCTGATCCGCTTCAGGATCTCCAGGCACACCGCGGCACGCAGCTCCGGGCCCGCCTCGCGCCAGGCGCGCTGCCCGGCCGTCATCGCGGGCAGCAGCACGTCGATGTCCGCGTGCGGGTAGGTCACACCCAGCTCGATGCCGTACGGGGAGACCTCGCCGCCCACCCAGTCGTCGGTACCGGGCTGGTCGGTGAGGTCGAGGCGGTTGCCCAGCAGGGCGTCGAAGGCGGCCTTGCCCGCCGCCGCGTCCAGGCTGCCGCTCTCGCCGTAGGCCTTCGGGTGCTCGGGGTGCGGGGACCAGTACGCGCGCGTGCGGATCGCTTCCAGCGCCTGGTCGAGCGTGGGCCGGTGCTTCGCGATCAGCTCGTGCGCGGTCGGTTCGGCGGCCATGCGGGACCAACTCCTCGTCTGGAGAACTCGTCATCGAGTTCATGCCTGGCAGAAACATGGGCAGAGACAGCCGGTGAGAGCTAGAGTAACCGAACGATCGGTCGGGACAAGGGGGCCTGCCGCATCTGTGGAAAACCCCGTGCGGGAGGATCGCGCACATGACAGCACTCGACCTCAGCAGCCCCGTGGCCGTCGTCGGCACCGGCACCATGGGCCAGGGCATCGCCCAGGTCGCGCTGGTCGCCGGACACCCCGTGCGGCTCTACGACACCGTGCCCGGACGCGCCCGGGAAGCGGCCGACGCGATCGGCGCCCGCCTCGACCGGCTCGTGGCCAAGGACCGGCTCTCCGCCGCCGACCGGGACGCGGCCCGCGCCCGCCTGAAGCCCGTCGACGCCCTGAGCGAGCTGGCCGACTGCGGACTGGTCGTCGAGGCGATCCTGGAGCGGCTGGATGTCAAGCAGCAGCTCTTCGCCGAGCTGGAGGAGCTCGTCGCCGAGGACTGCCTGCTCGCCACCAACACCTCGTCCCTGTCGGTGACGGCCATCGGCGGCGCCCTGCGCCACCCCGGCCGCTTCCTGGGCCTGCACTTCTTCAACCCGGCGCCGCTGCTGCCCCTGGTCGAGGTCGTCTCCGGGTTCGCCACCGACGTCACGTCGGCCACGCGCGCGTACGAGACCGCCCGCGCCTGGGGCAAGACCCCCGTGGCCTGCGCGGACACCCCCGGCTTCATCGTCAACCGGATCGCCCGGCCCTTCTACGCCGAGGCGTTCGCGGTCTACGAGGCGCAGGGCGCCGAGCCGGCCACCATCGACGCCGTCCTGCGCGAGTGCGGCGGCTTCAAGATGGGCGCGTTCGAACTGACCGACCTGATCGGGCAGGACGTCAACGAGTCCGTCACGCACTCCGTGTGGCAGTCCTTCTTCCAGGACGTGCGCTTCACGCCGTCCCTGGCCCAGCGCCGCCTGGTCGAGTCCGGCCGGCTCGGCCGCAAGAGCGGGCACGGCTGGTACGACTACGCCGACGGCGCCGAGCCCGCCGAGCCGCACACCGCCGAGAAGGAGCAGCCGCCCGCCTACGTCGTCGCCGAGGGCGGCCTCGGGCCCGCGGCCGAGCTGCTCGCGCTGATCCGCGAGGCCGGCATCCAGGTCCGCGAGGAGGACGAGGACAACGGCACCCGCCTGGTGCTGCCGAGCGGCGGCCAGCTGGTCCTCGCCGACGGCCAGACCTCGGTGGAGTTCCGGGACGTCGTCTACTTCGACCTCGCCCTCGACTACCGCACCGCCACCCGCGTCGCCCTGTCCGCCTCGCAGGACACCTCGCCGCAGACCCTCGCCGAGGCCACCGGCCTCTTCCAGGCGCTCGGCAAGGACGTCAGCGTCATCGGCGACGTCCCCGGCATGATCGTCGCCCGCGCGGTCGCCCGGATCGTCGATCTTGCCTACGACGCCGTCGCCAAGGGCGTGGCCACCGAGGAGGACATCGACACCGCGATGCGGCTCGGCGTCAACTACCCGCTCGGCCCCTTCGAGTGGAACCGCAGGCTCGGCCGCGACTTCGCCTTCGACCTCCTGGACGAGATGCACGAGCGCGACCCCTCCGGACGCTACGCGCCCTCCCTCGCGCTCTACCGCCACGCGTATGCCACCGACAAGCGGGAGGGCACCTCATGACCACCGCCCGGCGCGACACGTACACCCCCGAGACGCTGCTCTCCGTGGCCGTCCAGGTCTTCAACGAGCGCGGCTACGACGGCACCTCCATGGAGCACCTGTCCAAGGCGGCCGGCATCTCCAAGTCGTCCATCTACCACCACGTCAGCGGCAAGGAGGAGCTGCTGCGCCGGGCCGTCAGCCGCGCGCTGAACGGCCTGTTCGCCATCCTGGACGAGGAGCAGGCGCGCGTGGGGCGGCCCGTGGAGCGCCTGGAGCACGTCGTGCGGCGCATGGTCGAGGTGCTCATAACCGAACTGCCGTACGTGACGCTGCTGCTGCGCGTGCGCGGCAACACCGCCACCGAGCGGTGGGCGCTGGAGCGGCGCCGCGACTTCGACCACCGCGTGGCCGACCTGCTGAAGGCCGCGGCGGCCGAGGGCGACATACGCGGTGACATGGAGGTGCGCCTGGCCACCCGGCTCGTCTTCGGAATGATCAACTCCATCGTGGAGTGGTACCGGCCCGACGCGCGCGGCGCGACCGGCCGCGAGGTGGCCGACGCGGTCGTACGGCTGGTCTTCTCCGGCCTGCGCCAGGCCTGACCCCGGCCTGCGCCAGGTCTGACCCCGGCCTGCGCCAGGCCTGACCCCGGCCTGCCCCGGGCTGACCTCGGCGCGGCGTCACCCGTCCGGCTCCAGGTCCTCCTCCTCGAACACCAGCAGCGTGCGCGTGCTCAGCACCTCGGGGATCGCCTGGAGCCGGGTGAGCACCAGCTCGCGCAGCGCCCTGTTGTCGGGCGTGTGCACCAGCAGCAGCACGTCGAAGTCCCCGCCCACCAGCGCGATGTGGGAGGCGCCCGGAAGCCGGCGCAGATGCTCGCGGACCGTGCGCCAGGTGTTCTGGACGATCTTCAGCGTGACGTACGCCGACGTGCCGTGCCCCGCTCGTTCGTGGTCCACGCGGGCGCTGAAGCCCCTGATCACGCCGTCCTCGACGAGCCGGTTGATACGCGCGTAGGCGTTGGCACGCGAGACGTGGACCCGTTCGGCGACCGACCGTATGGAGGCGCGCCCGTCCGCCTGGAGGATCTTCAGGATGTCCTGATCGATGGCGTCGAGCGGACGCGGCGGCGCGAGCGGGGCGCTCCCCTTCGGCCCGTCGGCCATTTGTTCAGCTGCCATGTCCCCCCGCTTTGCCGCCGTGGACGTCCTGCATTCATTCCAGGCTGTGCAGAACCGATTGTCCACAGCCTGAAGGGGCCTGTAGCCAAAATGTGCCGACGACCGAACAATCGGTAGGTGAGGCGGGTCACAGCCGACACGCCTCCCGTAGCCACTCCCACGAGGAGGTGCCGTCATGACGGTCATGGAGCAGCGGGGCGCGTACCGGCCATCGCCGCCGCCCGCCTGGCAGCCCCGTATGGACCCCGCGCCGCTGCTGCCCGACGCCGAGCCCTATCGCGTCCTCGGCACCGAGGCGGCCGGCAAGGCCGACCCGGACCTGCTGCGCCGGCTCTACGCCCAGCTGGTGCGCGGTCGCCGCTACAACGCGCAGGCCACCGCGCTCACCAAGCAGGGCCGCCTCGCCGTCTACCCCTCCAGCACCGGCCAGGAGGCCTGCGAGGTCGCCGCCGCGCTCGCCCTTGAGGAGCGCGACTGGCTCTTCCCGAGCTACCGCGACACCCTCGCCGCGGTCGCCCGGGGCGTCGACCCCGTCGAGGCCCTGACCCTGCTGCGCGGCGACTGGCACACCGGCTACGACCCCTACGCCCACCGGGTCGCCCCCCTGAGCACCCCGCTGGCGACCCAGCTCCCGCACGCCGTCGGCCTCGCCCACGCCGCCCGCCTCAAGGGCGACGACGTGGTCGCGCTCGCCCTGGTCGGCGACGGCGGCACCAGCGAGGGCGACTTCCACGAGGCGCTGAACTTCGCCGCCGTCTGGAAGGCGCCGGTCGTCTTCCTCGTGCAGAACAACGGCTTCGCCATCTCCGTCCCGCTCGACAAGCAGACCGCCGCGCCCTCCCTGGCCTACAAGGCCGTCGGGTACGGCATGCCGGGCCGGCTGGTCGACGGCAACGACGCCGTCGCCGTCCATGAGGTGCTCGGCGACGCCGTACGGCGCGCCCGCGCGGGCGGCGGCCCGACCCTGATCGAGGCGGTGACCTACCGCATCGACGCCCACACCAACGCCGACGACGCCACCCGCTACCGGGGCGACGCCGAGATCGAGGCCTGGCGCGCCCACGACCCGATCGAGCTGCTGGAGCGGGAGATGACCACGCGCGGACTGCTCGACCAGGCCGGTATCGAGGCCGCCCGGCAGGACGCCGAGACGATGGCCGCGGACCTGCGCGAACGCATGAACCGCGACCCCGAGCTGAACCCCATGGACCTGTTCGACCACGTGTACGCCGAGACCACGGCGCAACTGCGCGAACAGCGTGCGCTGTTGCAGGCCGAGCTGGCGGCCGAGCAGGACGACGAGCACCACCAGGAAGGCGGTCACCGATGACCACCGTGGCCGTCAAGCCCGCCACCATGGCGCAAGCCCTCACGCGCGCGATGCGCGACGCGATGGCCGACGACCCCACCGTGCACGTCATGGGCGAGGACGTCGGCACGCTCGGCGGTGTCTTCCGGATCACCGACGGACTCGCCAAGGAGTTCGGCGAGGACCGCTGCACCGACACCCCGCTCGCGGAGGCGGGCATCCTCGGCACCGCCGTCGGCATGGCCATGTACGGGCTGCGCCCGGTCGTGGAGATGCAGTTCGACGCCTTCGCCTACCCGGCGTTCGAGCAACTGATCAGCCACGTCTCCCGGATGCGCAACCGCACGCGCGGCAGGATGCCCCTGCCCATCACCGTCCGCGTCCCCTACGGCGGCGGCATCGGCGGCGTCGAGCACCACAGCGACTCCTCCGAGGCCTACTACATGGCCACCCCCGGCCTGCACGTCGTCACGCCCGCGACCGTCGCCGACGCCTACGGGCTGCTGCGCCAGGCCATCGCCTCCGACGACCCGGTCGTCTTCATGGAGCCCAAGCGCCTGTACTGGTCGAAGGACTCCTGGAACCCCGAGCACCCCACCGATGTCGAACCCATCGGACGGGCGGTCGTCCGGCGCCCCGGCAGCAGCGCCACGCTCATCACCTACGGCCCCTCCCTGCCGGTCTGCATGGAGGCCGCCGAGGCCGCACAGGCCGAGGGCTGGGACCTGGAGGTCGTCGACCTGCGCTCCCTGGTGCCGTTCGACGACGAGACGGTCTGCGCGGCCGTACGGCGCACCGGACGCGCGGTCGTCGTGCACGAGGCGACCGGGTTCGGCGGACCGGGCGGGGAGATCGCGGCCCGGATCAGCGAGCGCTGCTTCCACCACCTGGAGGCGCCGGTGCTGCGCGTGGCCGGCTTCGACATCCCCTACCCGCCGCCCATGCTGGAGCGGCACCACCTGCCCGGTGTCGACCGCATCCTGGACGCCGTCGCGCGTCTGCAGTGGGAGGCCGAGGGCTGATGGCACAGGTGCTGGAGTTCAAACTTCCCGACCTCGGCGAAGGACTCACCGAGGCGGAGATCGTCCGCTGGCTGGTGCAGGTCGGTGACGTCGTCGCCATCGACCAGCCGGTCGTGGAGGTCGAGACGGCCAAGGCGATGGTCGAGGTCCCCTGCCCGTACGGCGGCGTGGTCACCGCCCGCTTCGGCGAGGAGGGCACGGAACTGCCCGTCGGTGCCCCGCTGTTGACGGTCGCCGTGGGCCCGTCGGCTCCCGAGGGGGAGAGCGAGGGCTCGGGCAACGTGCTGGTCGGCTACGGCACCTCGGAAGCCCCGACCCGACGGCGCAGGGTGCGGCCGGCATCGCCGGTGGTTTCCACCAGGGCCGCGCGTGCGCACGAGGGCGCAGCCCCGGCGGCTCAGGCAGCCGCGGTCACCCCGGCCACCCCGGTGGTCCATGCCGAAGGCCCCGTTCCCGTGATCTCGCCCCTGGTGCGCCGGCTCGCCCGTGAGGGCGGTGTGGATCTGCGCTGCCTGGCGGGTTCGGGACCGGAGGGACTGATCCTGCGCGCGGACGTCGAGAACGCGCTCCGGGCGCAGGCGGCGCAGGCCCCGGCGGGACAGGTCCAGGCGGCACCCGCCCGTACGGCCGAGGCGCTCACCGCCTCCGTGCCCGCGGCGGCCACGCCCTCCCCCCTCCGCAACGGCATCCGCACCCCCCTCAAGGGCATTCGCGGGGCTGTCGCCGACAAGCTGTCGCGCAGCCGCCGGGAGATCCCCGACGCCACCTGCTGGGTGGACGCGGACGCCACCGAACTCATGCGCGCGCGGGCCGCGATGAACGCGGGCGGCGGAGCGAAGATCTCCCTCATCGCCCTGCTCGCGCGCATCTGCACCGCCGCCCTCGCCCGGTTCCCCGAGCTGAACTCCTACGTCGACGCCGATGCCCGCGAGGTCGTCCAGCTCGACCACGTGCACCTCGGGTTCGCCGCGCAGACCGAGCGCGGACTGGTCGTACCGGTCGTCCGGGACGCCCACACGCGCGACGCCGAGTCGCTGGCCGCCGAGTTCGCCCGGCTCACCGAGGCCGCGCGGACCGGGACGCTCACCCCCGGGGACCTCACCGGCGGCACCTTCACGTTGAACAACTACGGAGTCTTCGGCGTCGACGGCTCCACCCCGATCATCAACCACCCCGAAGCAGCCATGCTCGGCGTCGGCCGCATCATCCCCAAGCCCTGGGTGCACGAGGGCGAGCTGGCGGTGCGCCAGGTCGTCCAGCTCTCGCTCACCTTCGACCACCGGGTGTGCGACGGCGGCACGGCAGGCGGCTTCCTGCGGTACGTGGCGGACTGCGTGGAACAGCCGACGGTGCTCCTGCGCACACTGTGACCCCGGGAGGAACAAAGACAGACATACTCGGGGGGTGACCGAGAACGCTCCCGCCGCCCCCGGGACCCCCGCGCCGTACGACGCCGTCGTGCTCGCCGGCGGCGCCGCCCGGCGGCTCGGCGGGGCCGACAAGCCCGGGGTGCGGGTCGGCGGGCGCGCGCTGCTCGACCGGGTGCTCGCGGCGTGCGCGGGCGCCCGCACCACCGTGGTCGTGGCCGGCCCCCGGTCCACCGTGCGCCCCGTGCGCTGGGCGCGCGAGGAGCCGCCCGGTGCCGGGCCGGTCGCCGCGCTGGAGGCCGGCCTGCGCCACACCACCGCCGAGCACGCGGTCGTTCTCTCCGCCGACCTGCCGTTCCTCGAAGCGGCGACGGTGGAGCGGCTGCTGACCGCCCTGGCCGCCGCCGGCGCCGACGGCGCGCTGCTCACCGACGCAGACGGCCGCGACCAGCCGCTCGTGGCCGCCTACCGCACGGCTGCCCTGCGCCGCGAACTCGCCACCCTCGCCGAGGCGCACCACGGCCTCACCGGCCTGCCCCTGCGCCGGCTCACCGGCGCCCTCCAGCTCACCCGCGTCCCGGACCCGCTCGCGTCCTTCGACTGCGACACCTGGGACGACATCGCCGACGCCAGGGCACGCATCAGGGAGCATGGGCACGTGTTGCATGAATGGATCTCCGCAGTCAAGGACGAACTGGGCATCGAACTGGACGTCGACACCGGCGTCCTGCTCGACCTGGCCCGCGATGCCGCGCACAACGTGGCCCGGCCCGCCGCCCCGCTGACCACCTTCCTCGTCGGCTACGCCGCCGCCCAGGGCAAGGGCGGACCCGAAGCCGTCGCCGAGGCCGCCCGCAAGGCCGCCGCGCTGGCGCTGCGCTGGGAGACGGAGAACGCAGGGAACGCAGGGAGCGATGCGAACCCCACCGGACCGGGCGGGGGCGCCTCCGCCCCGGACGCCGGATGACCGCCCCCCACCGGGCCGCGGCGGCGCCCGAGGACATCGACGAACTCGACGTCGAGGAGGCCCTGGCCCTCGTGAGGGACCCCAAGCACGACAGCGCCCGTCATGTGCCCGCCCCCGCCCCGCAGGGCGAGCCCCGGCCGGCCGAACCGGGGTGGACCGAGCGGCACAAGGCCACCCCCTGGCCGCAGGCCCGCGAGATCGCCGCGCGCGCCGCACGCCCCAGCCGCGGCGGCACGGGTGCCGGGCCCAGCGCCGCCCGCCGGGCCCCCGTCTCCGTATCCCTCGCCGACGCGCTCGGCCTGGTCCTGGCCGCCCCCCTCGACGCGCTGACCGACCTGCCCTCCTTCGACACCTCCGCGATGGACGGCTGGGCGGTCGCGGGCCCCGGCCCCTGGGACGTGCGGGACGACGGCGTACTCGCCGGGCACGCGCTGCCCGAGCCGCTCACCGACGGCGAGGCGGTCCGCATCGCCACGGGGGCCCGCATTCCCGCCGACACCACCGCCGTCCTGCGCAGCGAACACGGCCGGCTCGACGCCAAGGGCCGCCTGCACCCCCTGCACGAACTGAGCCACGGCCACGACATCCGCCCGCGCGGCCAGGAGTGCCGCAGCGGCGACCAGTTGCTGCCCGTCGGCACGCTGGTCACCCCGGCCGTCCTGGGCCTGGCGGCAGCCGCCGGATACGACACCGTCACCGCCGTCCCCCGGCCGCGCGCCGAAGTTTTCGTCCTCGGCGACGAGTTGCTCACCGAAGGGCTCCCGCACGACGGGCTGATCCGTGACGCGCTCGGCCCCATGCTGCCGTCCTGGCTGCGTGCCCTCGGCGCCGAAGTGACCGCCGTGCGCAGGGTCGGCGACGACGCCGAGGCCCTGTACCGGG
This sequence comes from Streptomyces sp. NPDC002676, assembly GCF_053592455.1. Classification (NCBI taxonomy): domain Bacteria; kingdom Bacillati; phylum Actinomycetota; class Actinomycetes; order Kitasatosporales; family Streptomycetaceae; genus Streptomyces; species Streptomyces sp. NPDC002676. Next base: position 187,816 of record NZ_JBSFVT010000003.1, read on the forward strand.
CGGTCACCGCCTCCACCGCCGACCTGGTCGTCACCACCGGCGGCACCGCCGGCGGACCCGTCGACCACGTCCACCCCACCCTGGAACGCATCGGCGCCGAACTCCTCGTAGACGGGGTCAAGGTGCGCCCCGGCCACCCCATGCTGCTGGCCCGCCTCAACGAGACCCAGCACCTCGTCGGCCTGCCCGGCAACCCCCTCGCGGCCGTCTCCGGCCTGCTCACGCTCGCCGAGCCCCTGCTGCGCACCCTGGCCGCCCGCCCCGCCCCGGAGGCGTACACGCTGCCGCTCGGGGAGGCGGTGCACGGGCATCCGTACGACACCCGGCTCATCCCCGTGGTGCTGCGCGGCGACCGTGCGATGCCGCTGCACTACAACGGCCCGGCCATGCTGCGCGGCGTCGCCGCCGCCGACGCCGTGGCGGTCGTACCGCCGGGCGGGGCACGCCAGGGGGAGGAAGCGGAACTGCTGGACCTGCCGTGGGCTGCCGCCGGGATCGAGGTCTGTTTCACGTGAAACGTCCGGGCTGTGAGGCCCGGTGTAGCGTCGCCCGCATGCATGCGATCACGATTCCCGAACCCGGTGGTCCCGAGGCGCTCGTGTGGGACGAGGTCCCCGATCCCGTGCCCGGCGAGGGCGAGGTGCTGGTCGAGGTGGTGGCCAGCGCCGTCAACCGCGCCGACATCCTCCAGCGGCAGGGCTTCTACAACCCGCCCCCCGGTGCGTCCCCCTACCCCGGCCTGGAGTGCTCCGGCCGGATCGCCGCGCTCGGCCCCGGGGTGTCCGGCTGGGCCGTCGGCGAGGAGGTGTGCGCGCTGCTCGCGGGCGGCGGCTACGCCCAGAAGGTCGTCGTTCCTGCCGGACAGCTGCTGCCCGTGCCCGCCGGCGTCGACGTCAAGCAGGCCGCGGCACTGCCCGAGGTGGTCTGCACGGTCTGGTCCAACGTCTTCATGATCGCCCACCTGCGCCCCGGCGAGACGCTGCTCGTGCACGGCGGCTCCAGCGGCATCGGCACCATGGCGATTCAGCTCGCCAAGGCGGTCGGCGCCAAGGTCGCGGTGACGGCCGGCACGAAGGAGAAGCTGGAGCGCTGCGCCGAGCTGGGCGCGGACATCCTGATCAACTATCGCGAGCAGGACTTCGTCGCCGAGATCCAGCAGGCCACCGACGGCGCGGGCGCCGACGTCATCCTCGACAACATGGGCGCCAAGTACCTGGACCGCAACATCCAGGCGCTCGCCGTCAACGGGCGGCTCGCGATCATCGGCATGCAGGGTGGAGCCAAGGGCGAGCTGAACATCGGTGCCCTGCTGAGCAAGCGGGCCGCCATCAGCGCGACCTCGCTGCGCGCCCGCCCGCTGAGCGAGAAGACGTCCATCGTGGCCGCCGTACGCGAACACGTGTGGCCACTGGTCGCCGCGGGCCGTGTCCGCCCGGTCGTGGACCGCGAACTGCCCATGCCGGAGGCGGCCGAGGCCCACCGCGTGGTGGAGGAGAGCGGTCACATCGGGAAGGTGCTGCTGGTCACGCCCTAGCGGCGTACAGGCGCACCGGCGTACCGGCGTCGTAGGTCAGCTCCTGCGGATCCGCAGCCCCAGGAACGCGAGGCCCAGGCCCAGGCCGATGAGGACCAGGCCGCTGCCCAGCGGCAGGATCTGCAGGACCGGCTCGCTCGCCCCGGCCCGGGTCTGGCCCTCGCCCTGGTGGACGGTGGCCGGGGGCAGTTGGGCCTTGTCGGGCGGGGTGGTCGTGGGCGTCTCGGCGGTCCCGGCCGGGGGGTCCGCCGTCTCCGGTTCCTCCGGCCGGGCGGCGTCGGTGTCGGGGACCCTTTGCGGCACGGAGTTGTCGTCGCCCTCCACCTCGGCCGCGGGGCCGTCGGGCCGGCCAGGCCGCATCCGCCCCTCGCCGGGCCGGCTCCCCGCACGCGACGGCTGGACGGCGTGCCCGTGGGTGGATGGCGAGGCCGAGGGTGAGGCGGAACGGTGCGCATGGGCGGCGGGCGACGGTACGGCGGCCGTGGGGCCGGGGGAGCGCGAGGGGACGGGCTCGGTGCGGTACGCGTGGGCCGTGCCGTACGCCGTGACGGTGCCGTATGCGTGGGCCGCGCCGTACGCGGTGGCTATGTCGTACGCGGGCAGGGCCACCGCCAGGGCGAGCAGCAGTCGCACGAGGCGGAGCGTGAGTCGCAGCCATGGAGTCACGTCGGTGACCTCCTGGAGCAAAAATCGACGGACCCCTAGCCTCACATTCAATGGCAAACCGGGCATTCCGGATTGGGCCGACGGGTCTAAGCCCGTCCGTAGCCCTTCTGAGCCCGGCCTTTACGGTGGATCACCCGCGCCAGGGGGCACCACGGTGGTGAGGTATACGGGTGCGAGAGAATGGCGGCATGGAGATGCCGAGGAACGAAAGGTCGCCGGAGAACCCGCAGATCCTGGTCGTGGGCCAGGACGGGCTGGCGCTCAGCGGTGGCAACGGGGACGAGGACTCCCGCGAGACTCCGTTGACGGATCAGGTCGAGCAGCCTGCCAAGGTCATGCGGATCGGCAGCATGATCAAGCAGCTCCTGGAGGAGGTGCGCGCGGCTCCTCTGGACGAGGCCAGCCGGGTCCGGCTCAAGGAGATCCACCGCAGCTCGGTCAAGGAGCTGGAGGACGGCCTGGCGCCGGAGCTGGTCGAGGAACTGGAGCGGCTCTCCCTGCCGTTCACTGACGAGGCGACCCCGAGCGACGCCGAACTGCGCATCGCGCAGGCGCAGCTCGTGGGCTGGCTGGAGGGCCTCTTCCACGGGATCCAGACGACGCTGTTCGCCCAGCAGATGGCCGCGCGGGCCCAGCTGGAGCAGATGCGGCGGGCGCTTCCGCCGGGCGTGGGCCACGACGGCCACGAGGACCAGCACACCGGCGGCCGTGCGGGCGGACCGTACCTGTAGACCCGATCACCACCAGCGCGTCACCACCAGCGCGAAGGGCCCGGCGAAAAACCGCCGGGCCCTTTCGATGTCTGTGCCGATGCCTGCCGTGCCGCCTGCTCCGGCATCCGTGCCGTGATCAGCTCGGCGGGTTGCCCGTGGACACGTTGAGCTGGATCTCGACGTTCTTCGGATCCACGTCCGTGTCCTCCTTGGGGAACTGGTCGATGACCGTGCCGTCGCCCCAGGTGTTGTCGTCGACCTTGACGACCTTCACGGTCCAACCCGCGGCCTGCGCGCAGTCCTTGACGGACTTGATGTTCTTGAACCGGAAGTCCGGCAGCATCACCTTGTCCGGGTCCTCGTACGACTCCGTCGGCTCGGTGCACTCGGTCTTTTCGATCACCTTGGTGGTGTCGGGACCGCGGTAGCCGGGCTTGTGGGCGGGGGAGGCCGACGCGCTCGCGTGGGTGTTCCCGCCCTTGTCGTCGCTGCCGCCGCCGCTCATCGCCAGCGCGACGATCAGGCCGACGACCGCGATCAGGGACACCGCGACCGAGCCGATGATCACCGGCTTGTTGCCCTTGCCGCCGCCCGAGGCGGGGGACTGCGTGCCCGTCTGCGGCGAGATCGTGTACGGCGGCGGGGTCGCGGGCGTCTGCTGGCCGTAGCCCATCGGCGCAGGCGTGTGGTAGCCGCCCTGCTGCGGGTAGCCGTACGCGGGGGCGGGAGGGGGCGTCGGGGCGCCGTACGGGCCCGGGGCCGGGGTCGGCTGGTACGGCGACTGGACCGGGCCGGTGGGCCCTGGGGCCGCCTGGCCGACCGGCGGGAACACCGCGGAGCCGACGCCCGCGCCGCTCTGCCCGGTGGCGCCGGGCACGATGCTCGGCGGGGCCGCCTGGAAGGAGGCGGCGACGCGCAGGCACTCGTCGCGCATCGCCTCGGCGGTCGGGAAACGCTCGTTCGGGTTCTTCTTCAGCGCGCGGGCGACCAGCGCGTCCACCGCGGGCGGCAGGGACCGGTTGATCGAGGAGGGCGCCACCGGCTCCTCCTGCACATGCGCGTACGCGATCGCCAGCGGCGAGTCCGCGTCGAACGGCAGCCGCCCGGTGACCAGCTGGAACAGCATGATGCCGACCGAGTACAGGTCGGAGCGGGCGTCCACGCCCCGGCCGAGGGCCTGCTCGGGCGAGAGGTACTGCGGGGTGCCGACGACCATGCCGGTCTGGGTCATCGAGGTGACGCCGGACTGCATGGCGCGGGCGATGCCGAAGTCCATGACCTTGACCACGCCGCGCTTGGTCATCATCACGTTGCCCGGCTTGATGTCGCGGTGGACCAGCCCCATCTCGTGGCTGATCTCCAGCGCCGCCAGCACATCGGCGGTGATCTTCAGCGCCTTGTCGGCGGGCATCGCGCCGTACTGGCGGATGTCGTCCTCCAGGACCGAGCCCAGCGGGCGGCCCTCGACGTACTCCATGACGATGTACGGAGTCGTCATGCCGCCGAGCTCGTCCTCGCCGGTGTCGAAGACGGAGACGATGTTGGTGTGCGTGAGCTTGGCCACGGCCTGGGCCTCGCGGCGGAAGCGCTCACGGAAGGCCTGTTCCCGGCCGAGTTCGGTGTGCAGGGTCTTGATCGCGACCTGGCGGTCGAGCACGGCGTCGTACGCCAGATGCACCGAGGCCATACCGCCCTCGCCGAGCAGGTCGCGCAGCTGATAGCGGCCTCCGGCCACTGCCTGCCCCGCGTGCCGGCCTTGTGCGCCGTCCTGGCTCATCTCTCCGCATCCCCCACTGGCCGTCCGGCGCCGTCGCTGATCGAGTTGATCGGATAGGCCTTGATCGAATGTGTCATTCCCGGCCAAGTCTGCCCCAGGGCACTGACACGTCAAGCTCGGTGCCCGTTCCGTGACCGTACGCGAAAGAAGCGTCGCGCAAGCGTTACAGCGGGCGTACGCCCGGCACACAGAATTTGCACGACAGCGCGTGCTACGGGTTTCATGGCCGGTCCGGCTCCGGGCGGTTCCGGTTCCGGGCCGGCGGTATCCACGGAGGCTGTAGCGTGGCCGACGGAGACCCGTGACAACACCGCGCGCACCGCGGGCAGAGACGACGGCGAGGACCCATGGCACAGACGCACAGCGCCCAGGGCCCGTCCGACCCCGAGGCGACTGGCGGTGGCATGTCAGACACGCCGGAGATGTGGGGCAACGGAGGGCTCGTCGGCGACGGCCGGTACCGGCTGACCCACCGGCTGGGCCGGGGCGGCATGGCCGAGGTCTTCGCGGCCGAGGACGTGCGCCTGGGCCGTACGGTCGCGGTCAAGCTGCTCCGTGCCGACCTCGCCGAGGACCCGGTCTCCAAGGCCCGCTTCACGCGTGAGGCACAGTCGGTCGCCGGGCTCAACCACCACGCGATCGTCGCCGTGTACGACTCCGGCGAGGACGCGGTCGGCGGCCAGTCCGTGCCGTACATCGTGATGGAGCTGGTCGAGGGCCGCACCATCCGCGACCTGCTGATCAACGCCGAGGCGCCGGGCCCCGAGCAGGCCCTGATCATCGTCTCCGGGGTGCTGGAGGCGCTCGCCTACTCGCACCAGCACGGCATCGTGCACCGCGACATCAAGCCCGCCAACGTGATCATCACCGACAGCGGCGCCGTCAAGGTCATGGACTTCGGCATCGCCCGCGCCCTGCACGGCGCCTCGACAACGATGACGCAGACCGGCATGGTCATGGGCACTCCGCAGTACCTCTCCCCGGAGCAGGCGCTCGGCAAGGCCGTCGACCACCGCTCCGACCTGTACGCGACCGGCTGCCTGATGTACGAACTGCTCGCGCTCAGGCCCCCGTTCACCGGCGAGACCCCGCTGTCGGTGGTCTACCAGCACGTCCAGGACATGCCCGTGCCGCCGTCGCAGATCTCCGAGGCCGGCTGCCCGCCGGAGCTGGACGGCCTGGTCATGCGCTCGCTCGCCAAGGACCCCGACGACCGCTTCCAGACGGCCGAGGAGATGCGCGGCCTGGTCCAGTACGGGCTGCAGATGCTCTACGAGCAGGGCGCCCACACCGGCACCTGGAACACCGGTCCGGTGGCCGCGCACGACGGCCGGCAGACCCCGCCGGGCGGCTTCGCGCCGACGACCGCCATGCAGCACCCGATGAATGGCTCGGGCACCACGCAGATCCCGCAGCCGATGCTGCCCCACGGGTACGGGGGCGGCGACGACGGCGGCTTCGAGGGGCACGGCAACAAGGGCAGCGGGCGCGGCAAGCTGTGGATCCTCGCCGTCCTCGCGGTGATCGCGATCGCGGTGGGCGTGGCCGTGGCGCTGAAGCACGGGAACGACAGCGGGGGCAGCGGCGGCGGCAGCACGCCGACGGCGACCCACTCCAAGAGCACCAAGCACGAAACGCCCACGACGAGCCCGACCGACGACAGCACCGACCAGCCCAGCGACACGTCCACGGACGACGGCGGCTCGGACACGGGCACCGGCCCCGGCTGGACGCAGTCGTCCACGCCGTCGACCACCCCGTCCGACACGGCCACCACCGACCCGACCGACCAGCCGACGGATCCGCAGACCACGCCGACGGACCCGACGGATCCGCCGACCGATCCGACGGACCCGACGACGGACCCGACGACGGATCCGGAGACCGGCGGCACGGACGTGGGCGGCCTCACCGACGGCGGCACGGACGCGGGCACCGGGCCGTGAAGCGGTCCCGCGCCCACTGGGACGGCGCCGGGCGGCGTCCCCTGGTCCGGCGTCACCCTGAGGTAGCGCCGGCACCCTGAGGCGCCGTCACTCCGCGAACGCGTCGCACACCGCGTCGTACTCCCGGGTCCACCACACCGCGAGCGCGGAGGCGGCGGGGAACTGGCAGTCCGCGCGGGTGTCGCCGCGCTCGTAGTGCCAGCGCAGCATCCAGAAGTCGTTCAGGCGTTCCCACCACACGCGGTGCACGGCCGCCGCCAGCTCCGAGGGCGTGGCCTTGGCCGCGCGGCGGTACGTGCGCGCGTAGGACCGCACTTTCGGCAGGTCGAGCGTCCCCGCGGGCCGTACGAAGAAGATCGCGGCGGCGCGTACGGCCTCCTCCGCGCGGGGCTGCACGCCCAGCCGGTCCCAGTCCACGATGGCGGCCGGGGCGTCGTCCTTGTAGAGCAGGTTGAAGGGGTGGAAGTCCCCGTGCACCCAGCCCACCGAGCCGCCGCGCGGCGGGCGCCGGTGCGCGTGCTGTTCCAGCAGGTCCCGCCGCTCCAGGAGTCGGTGCCGGGCCAGTTCGTCGAAGGCGTCCGCGGGGCGGTGGCGGCGGACGTGGCCGAGCAGGTCGTCGATGAGGGCGAAGGTGTCGGCCGGATCGGCGCTCTCCACGGGGTGGGGGCTCGTGGCCGGGCGGGTGCGCCCCTTGGGCGGCATCACGCGCTCCAGGCAGGCGTGTACGGCGCCCAGGAGCGCCCCCAGGCGTGCGCTCTCGGCGCGGGTGAGCTGGCCGCCGTGCCGGTGTCCGCCGTCGATCCAGGGGTGCAGGGCGTAGGCGTGGCCGCCGACGACGGCGACCGTGCGGCCCTCGCGGTGCGCTAGCGGCGGGGCGACCGGGACGCCGAGGTCTGCCAGCCGCTGGGTGGCCCGGTGCCGGCGTTCGATGGCGGCCGGGTCGGCGGTGTCCGGGTCGAAGTGGTGCTTGAGGAAGTATCGGCCGCTGGTCGTGCGCAGCCGGTAGCCGCGGTTGAGCAGACCTTGGTCGACGGGCTCGCAGGCGAGGGCGGTACCGGCGGCGTACAGGCGCAGCAGGGCGCCCAGAGGGGGCGCGTGGGGGACAGGGGGTAGTACACAAGAGCGCGGCACGCGGCAGATGCTAGGGCACGGAAAGAGGGCCGTGAGCTGGGGCTTGTCACAGATAGTCGCCGACGGTCGCTTTCGGTCACGCGGCGTCAAACTCGGGTGATCACGTAGGTGATCCCGCATGTGATCCCGCATGTGATCCCGTAAAGAAACTCAAGCGTTTCCCCGCTTTTCCGCTGCATTCGCGCGGCCTGAGTACGGCATAACCGGCGGCGCGGGAACGGGGTGACCGGAATCCGTTACTGGCGAGTAGGTCACCGTGTCGGCCTCACCGACGGCCCCGGCCTGGTGACCATCACCCAGAAATACGGTGATTTGTCGGCCTTCGCGTGAGCGATCAGTCTCACAAATTGGCTCTTCCCGAGGCCGGGGTCGCCGGGATACGGTGCCGTAGCTCCGGCCTCCTGCAAGGCTGTGACCAGCGACCTTTCGGTTTTCGCGCTTTTACTTGGAAATCCAAGCAAAAACGCAGGTCAGAAGGGGTTTCACAGAAATGTGGAGCACTGGGTAACGTGAATGTTGCAGGGCGCTCGCCGGGGCACCTGTCACGCCTGTTCCCGGCCGAGTGGCACCCACCCCGTGCCCCTGGGACGACAACAGGTGAGCCGCACTGGCCTACCGGCAACCCCGGCGGCCGGAACGACGGAGGAGCACACGTGACCGTGGAGAGCAGTGCCGCGCGCCAGCCGCGACGCACCGCCGCAGGCAAGGCCGGCACGACCGGCGGCAAGCGCACCACCCGCACCACCGCGAAGAAGAGCCACGAACCCGAACTCGTGCAGCTTCTGACGCCGGAGGGCAAGCGGGTCAAGAACGCCGAGTACGACTCCTACGTCGCCGGCATCACCCCCGAAGAGCTCCGCGGCCTGTACCGCGACATGGTGCTCACCCGCCGCTTCGACGCCGAGGCCACCGCGCTGCAGCGCCAGGGCGAGCTGGGCCTGTGGGCCTCGCTGCTCGGCCAGGAGGCCGCCCAGATCGGCTCCGGCCGGGCCACCCGCGAGGACGACTACGTCTTCCCGACCTACCGCGAGCACGGCGTCGCCTGGTGCCGCGGGGTCGACCCGGCCAACCTGCTCGGCATGTTCCGGGGTGTGAACAACGGCGGCTGGGACCCGAACAGCAACAACTTCCACCTCTACACGATCGTCATCGGCTCGCAGACGCTGCACGCCACCGGCTACGCGATGGGCGTCGCCAAGGACGGTGCGGACTCGGCGGTCATCGCCTACTTCGGCGACGGCGCCTCCAGCCAGGGCGACGTGGCGGAATCGTTCACGTTCTCCGCGGTCTACAACGCCCCCGTGGTGTTCTTCTGCCAGAACAATCAGTGGGCGATCTCCGAGCCCACCGAGAAGCAGAGCCGCGTGCCGCTCTACCAGCGCGCGCAGGGCTTCGGCTTCCCGGGCGTGCGGGTGGACGGCAACGACGTGCTGGCCTGCCTCGCGGTCACCAAGTGGGCGCTGGAGCGCGCCCGCAGCGGCGAGGGCCCCACCCTGGTCGAGGCGTTCACCTACCGCATGGGCGCCCACACCACCTCCGACGACCCCACCCGCTACCGAGGTGACGAGGAGCGGCTGGCCTGGGAGGCGAAGGACCCGATCCTGCGCCTTCGCCGGTACCTGGAGGCCTCAAACCACGCGGACGAGGGATTCTTCGCGGAACTCGAAGTCGAGTCCGAGGCGTTGGGCAAACGAGTGCGCGAGGCGGTCCGTGCCATGCCGGATCCGGATCACTTCGCCATCTTCGAGAACGTGTACGCGGACGGGCACGCGCTCGTCGACGAGGAGCGCGCCCAGTTCGCCGCCTACCAGGCGTCGTTCGCGGATGCAGAGGCCGAGGGGGTCTGATCATGGCAGCGGAGACCAAGACCATGGCGATGGCCAAGGCGATCAACGAGTCGCTGCGCCGCGCCCTGGAAGCGGACCCCAAGGTCGTCATCATGGGCGAGGACGTCGGCAAGCTCGGCGGCGTCTTCCGGGTGACGGACGGCCTGCAGAAGGACTTCGGCGAGAGCCGCGTCATCGACACCCCGCTCGCCGAGTCGGGCATCGTCGGCACCGCGATCGGCCTGGCCCTGCGCGGCTACCGCCCGGTGGTGGAGATCCAGTTCGACGGCTTCGTCTTCCCGGCGTACGACCAGATCGTCACGCAGCTCGCGAAGATGCACGCCCGCGCCCTGGGCAAGGTCAAGATGCCGGTCGTCATCCGTATCCCCTACGGCGGCGGCATCGGCGCGGTCGAGCACCACTCGGAGTCCCCCGAGGCGCTGTTCGCGCACGTCGCCGGCCTGAAGGTCGTCAGCCCCTCCAACGCCTCCGACGCGTACTGGATGATGCAGCAGGCCATCCAGAGCGACGACCCGGTGATCTACTTCGAGCCCAAGCGGCGCTACTGGGACAAGGCCGAGGTCAGCACCGAAGCCATCCCCGGCCCGCTGCACAAGGCGAGCGTGGTCCGCGAGGGCACCGACCTCACCCTGGCCGCCTACGGCCCGATGGTGAAGCTGTGCCAGGAGGTCGCCGACGCGGCGGCCGAGGAGGGCAAGTCCCTCGAGGTCGTCGACCTGCGCTCGATCTCGCCGATCGACTTCGACACCGTCCAGGCGTCGGTCGAGAAGACCCGCCGCCTCGTCGTGGTCCACGAGGCGCCGGTGTTCTTCGGCTCCGGTGCGGAGATCGCCGCGCGGATCACCGAGCGCTGCTTCTACCACCTGGAGGCCCCGGTGCTCCGGGTCGGCGGCTACCACGCCCCGTACCCGCCGGCGCGCCTGGAGGAGGAGTACCTGCCGGGCCTGGACCGGGTGCTCGACGCCGTCGACCGCTCGCTGGCGTACTGAGGGAGAGGGTCGTGACGACGATGACGGAAGCATCCGTACGCGAGTTCAAGATGCCCGACGTGGGCGAGGGACTCACCGAGGCCGAGATCCTCAAGTGGTACGTGCAGCCCGGTGACACGGTCACCGACGGCCAGGTGGTGTGCGAGGTCGAGACCGCCAAGGCGGCCGTGGAGCTGCCCATCCCCTACGACGGCGTGGTGCACGCACTGCACTTCCCCGAGGGCACCACCGTCGACGTGGGCATGGCCATCATCGCGGTGGACGTGTCCGGCGGCGCCGCTCCGGCTCCCGCCGCCGCGCCCGCCGAGCAGCCGAAGGCGGAGGCTGCGCCTGCGGCCGAGGCGCCCAAGGAGGAGGAACCCAAGCCGCCGGCCCGCCAGCCGGTCCTGGTCGGCTACGGCGTGGCCACCTCCTCCACCAAGCGCCGCCCCCGCAAGGCCGCCCCCGGGACCACCGTCCCGGCGCCGTCGGCGACGCAGGCGATCCAGGGCGAGCTGAACGGCCACCCCGGCCAGGTCGCGGAGAAGCCCCGCCCGCTGGCCAAGCCGCCGGTGCGCAAGCTGGCCAAGGACCTCGGCGTCGACCTCACGGCCGTCATCCCGTCCGGCCCGGACGGCATCATCACGCGCGAGGACGTCCATGCGGCAGCGGCCCCGGCCGCCCCCGCCGAGCTGGTGGCCCCGGCGGTCCCCGCCCCGGTTTCGGCTCCTGCTCCGGTTTCCGCTCCCGCTCCGGTCGTCGCCTACGACGGCGCGCGCGAGACCCGCATCCCGGTCAAGGGCGTCCGCAAGATGACGGCCCAGGCGATGGTCTCCTCCGCGTTCACCGCCCCGCACGTCACGGAGTTCGTGACGGTGGACGTGACGCGCACGATGAAGCTGATCGAGGAGCTGAAGCAGGACAAGGAGATGCAGGGCCGGCGGGTGAACCCGCTCCTGCTGATCGCCAAGGCCCTGCTGGTCGCCATCAAGCGCAACCCGGAGATCAACGCCGCCTGGGACGAGGCGAACCAGGAGATCGTGCTCAAGCACTACGTGAACCTGGGCATCGCCGCGGCCACCCCGCGTGGCCTGATCGTCCCGAACATCAAGGACGCGCACGACAAGACGCTCCCGCAGCTGGCGGACGCGCTCGGCGAGCTGGTGTCCACGGCCAGGGAGGGCAAGACGTCCCCGGCCGCGATGCAGGGCGGCACGGTGACCATCACCAACGTCGGCGTCTTCGGCGTCGACACCGGCACGCCGATCCTCAACCCCGGCGAGTCCGCGATCCTCGCGGTCGGCGCGATCAAGCTCCAGCCTTGGGTCCACAAGGGCAAGGTGAAGCCGCGCCAGGTCACCACCCTGGCCCTGAGCTTCGACCACCGCCTCGTCGACGGCGAACTGGGCTCCAAGGTCCTCGCCGACGTGGCGGCGATCCTGGAACAGCCGAAGAGGCTCATCACCTGGGCGTAGGGCAGCTAGTCTGCGGGATGGGGCGGTCGCAACCACTTCTTGCGACCGCCCCCCTCTCTTCCAGGGCTGTCAGGGCCGGTTGAGCACGTACACCGGCGCCCCGTCCTCCGCCCCGCCCCGTGAGCGGATGCAGGCGTGCCTGCGGAGCAGACGGAGGCAGTCGTTGACGCGGCTTGCCGAAAGGCCCGTACGGGCGGCGATCGATTCGAGCGGCTCGCGCAGCTCACCCTTCTCGACGAGAACGGGGGCGATCACGACGGCCACCGTCCACACGTCCTCCGTCACCGACAGACGCTGCCGCCAGTCGGCCAGTACGGACTCGGTTGTGGGCACCAGCGTGAGATGGCGGCCGGGCATTTGATGTTCGAGGACGAGGGCGTCGAGCCGGTCCGCGATGCGTTCCATCGCCCGGACCATGGCCTGCTGCACGGCGAGTGTGGCCTTCTGCGTGGCCAGTGTCTCCCTTTGCAATGCGATCGATTCGCGCTGCCCGTTCGCAAGCTCTTCGTCCAACTGAAGGTTGTGCGCCTCAAGCCGGACGATGGCCTCCGCGACCTGCTCCGGCATGGCGTAGGCGATGGGGGCGCCTGGGTCGGCGGGCTGCACCTCGGCCTCTTCGAGCGTGTAAGTCCCCTCCCGCTGAACAGTCTCGATCACCTCGGCGGCCCACTGTTTGAAGGGGGCGCAGGCGGGCTTCGTGCAGGCGTTGACGAGGAGGATCAAGCCTTGGAGAGAGATGACGTTCAGGTCTCGGCGCCACTCTCTACCTGCGGGAATGCTGAGACCGTAAGCTCCAGTTACGGTCTCAAGAATCTCTCGGTGCGCATCGGGGACATGATCGGCTAGTGCCTGCCGCGAGTTGGTGTGACCCAACTGCTTGCACACATCCACCGCCGGGAACCAATGGGCCCCGTCCGGCATGGTCAGCCGTCGCACCCGTGCTCCGGTCGCCGCGTACACGAAGTCGCTGACGTCGATCGCCTCATGCCGCTCGCCCGCGTCGGGCCGCTTGCTGGGTTCGTTCATGTGAACCACCTCCGCCGCGGAACCTAGGGCGGCGAAATTCGAATATGCCAGCCGCAAGCGCGGAGGTTCACGATTGCGAGGGACAATCGCCAATTCTGCTGTCACGGGCCGGAGGTGTGTGCGCGAGGGGTCAACGTGTGAGCTGCTCGGCGACGAGTGCCAGCCAGCCACTGGGTGAGTACGGTGCTGGTGCATCGACCTCCATGCCAAGCTCGGCGACGGCGAGGGCGTAGTCGGACTCGTCGAGGTCGAGGGCGAGTAGTTCGTGCAGTTCGCCGGCGAGTCGGGCTACGAGCTGGGGGTCGGCGGAGTTCCGGTAGTCATCGACGGCTGCGTCGTGGTCGTCGAACTCGTCCGGCATGTCCTGGGAGAACCAGCCGCCGAGGAATTGGCCGAGTTCGGGGAAGCGGGCGTGCCATTCCCAGTGGGTGGCCGGAGCGGCTGGGGGCGGGACCTCGCCCTCCTCGATGCTGTGCTTGATGTGGTCGGCGAGGCAGTAGAGCCACTGCTGGATGTCGTCCTCGGACAGGCCGACGTCGGGGATGGCGTAGTACTCGCCGAGGCGCAGCCGGAGCCGTCCGGGAGGGTTGTCGGCGTACTCCCGTAGCTGTCGCTCGGCTACCGCAAGGGCCCACGGACGGCTGTGCCAGGTCTGCCGGAGGTAGGCGACCAGGGCCTGACCGGGCCGGTCGGGGGTGTCGTCCGCCGGCTGTCCGAGGTAGGCGCGCATGACCTGGTCGAGTTCGCCGTAGCGGCGGTCGTGTTCGAGGGGGCTCAGGGGCACGGTGGTCAGCCTCTACGGGTCTCTACAGGTAGATCGGGAAGGTGGCGTGGACGGTGAAGCCGTGCGGGCGGGACGCGTCCCGCTTGAGGGTCACCCTGGCCGCGCGGACGTCGACCGGCTCGCGGCCCGCCAGCATCATCGGCTGCGACAGGACCCGGCCGACCGGCTCGGACCGGGACGGCCAGGAGGCCTCGATGGTCAGGCGGGGGCGCGTGGACTGGGCGAGCCAGCGGTGGATGGCCTGCTCGTTGGCGGTGACGACCTGTTGGGTGGCCCATTGGGCGGTTTCCCGGTCGGGGTAGGAGGCGGAGTGGGTCGGATGCGCGGTCATGAGTGCTCTTGCTGCATGTGATCGTTGACGGTGGCGAGGAGTTCTTGCAGTCGGGTGCGCGTGGCCCATGACAGTCGCTCTGCGAGCGCGTCCGGACCCGGGAAGAGGGCCAGCGCTCGCTGTGCCTCCGTGGTGTAGGCGGCGGCGCGTTCGTGGCAGTACGGGTGCTCATCCGTCACGACGGAGCGCACCACTGACGCGAAATCCTTGTCGCCCTCGTCCATGAGAATCGCGTCGAGCCCGAACAGATAGGGAAAAGTCTGTAGGAACTCCCAGCGTTCCATGGGTAGTTCCCAATACTCGGGCGGCGGCTGGCGGTCATGGCTGCGAACAATTTCGGCGAGTGTGCGCAAGTAGTCCGCCGGCGCCATGTCGCCGCACGCTCGTTTCATCCTGTCCTGGAAATGCGACGGCAGTGATTCGAAGTCGGAGGTGGCGTCGATATGGTCGGCGATGACGTCCAGAATTCCTGTGGCCGCATACACGGAACAGTTCCACTGTGCGATCTTGTCGCCGCTGACGACTCGAATGTATCGCCGTATTTCGTCGTCCAGTGACAGCTTTCCCTTGGATTCCTGGGCCGCAATGGCGATGTCCAGGATCCGTGGTGCGGGCCCTTCGGAGAGCAGTGAAGGCGGGATCTGCTGCACAGTGAACTACCTCTCTCAAGGACCCTTGTGAGGCATGGCGGTAAGGACGATGAACGGCGGGTTCAGGTCCTTCTTGTAGATCAGACGGACCTGGACCCAGTGCATATCGTTCGCCTGGGCGTTCATGCCGTCTTTATCGTAGTCGTCGCGCGAGACGTTACGGCCTGTGTTCTGTCCGGGGAATTCCTTGTAGAGCGGAGGCTGTAGCTCTGATTTGTTCGGATCGTAATTAGGGTTGTTCTGGATCTTTTTCTGGACGCTTTGGATCCATTTATCGATCCGGTCCGCGTTGTCGATGTCCTCGATCGTTGCGGTGGTGTATTTCTGAGCGGACGCGAGATCTGTGAACGTGGAGGCCGCCGGGGCGCTGCTCTGATCGCGCAGCCGCACTCTCAGCTGGTCGTCGGTGAGGCCGACATGCTTGTCGATGACGTGACTGTCGTAGATGCCTTCCTGATTGGCCAGGTCCAACGGGAAGTACATGTTATCCGGGTCCTGCCCGGGAACGGTGAAGTGGTGCTCGTTCTTGTAGTCGTTGAGCGCCCGCGCGCCGAAGGCCTCGGCACGTGCTTCCTCCGCGTTGTAGGTGGGGGCGGCGAGCTTCGCCTCCTCCAAGTTTGGTTTCAATGCCGCGAATTGTGGTGTCAGCGCATTGACCCGAGTGTTGTAGTGCTCCACCGCGGCGTTCAGTGCGGCGGTGTCAAGGTTGAGCGTGATTTCGGCGCCGACTTCTGCTCCTGCCTTGGCGAGGCCCTTGATGAAGCGACCGACCGCCTTCGCTCCCTCCTTCACGTCCTCCAGGTCGACGCCGTCGCTGAGGTCGATGTTCCCAACCGCCTGTTTCACGGCGGCGAAATAGATGTCCCAGACCTTGCCGTTGAGCTCGACCGCGGCTTCGGCGAACTCGTAGAGCAGGTCGCTGATCTTCTTCGCGCTGTCGAAGAGAACCGACATGACCGGGTGTGTGGCGGTGGGGCTGGACGCCGAGTCGTGCTTCCACTGGTAGGGGGCGCCGGGGTCGTTCTTGCCCCAGGCCGTCGTGCCCCAGAGCGCGCTGCAGAACTGGCGCATGGCGTCGTACCACTCGCTGTTGCTCTGCTGCGTGATGCCGCTGACATAGCCGGTCAGCATGCTCTCCGTCGTGGAGAGCGTGATGGTCATGTTCCCCCACGACTGGGAGAGGGAGTCGAGATAGTGCTGCTGCGGAAAGGGGTAGACGTCGGCCACCTTGCCCCAGCGGAAGACGTGCTTCAGCAGAGGGCGGATGATGTGCCACACGACCTCGGGAATGCACTCGAGCAGCGAGCGGATGAAATCGTCGCCGCCGTCGTCGTCACCCCATTTGAGGTCGGGTACGGCTCCGTAGTCCGGCGCCTTGTCGATGACGTGAGGCGGTGGCTGGGTCTGGGGCTGTGTCTTTCCGGAGGCGTCGTTGGCCGCCTCGGCCTTCGAGTAGTTGTTCGCGGTGGTGGCGAAGCCGACGGCGGCACCGCCGATACTCTCCACGGACCTGGCCCACACGGCGAGGAAGAGGTTGCCGACCTCGACGTATGCCTTGGCGAAGTTCTCCGCGGCCGTTCCCTTGCCGCCGGCGTCCGGGTACTTGTGCAGCGCGGTGAGCAGGTCCTTGGCAGCCTTGTCGAAGGGGGTCTGCTGCCCGGCGAAACTGCCGGCGACGAAGTGCAGGTTGGACGGCTTGACGTCGATGGTGCCGTTCTGTGCCGGGACCGGCGTTCCCATCAGGCGGCTCCCCAGCCGCGCAGCACGGCCCGGTGTGCTGCCGCGTAGTTGGCGTGGCCGGTGGTGACGTACTCGTGCAGCCACTTCTGGGCCGCCTGGAGATCCTGGGCGGAGTGGTCCCATTCGTCGAGCTTCTGCACGAAGGTCTCGCGGGCCTCGCCCTTCCAGGACAGCACGACCGGTTCGACGCGGTCGTAGAGGTCGTCCAGTTTTCCGTTGAGCTGCTTGAGGATGTCCTCCAGCTCGGCAGCGAGTTCGTGAAGTGTGGAGAAGGAGACGGTTATGTGGTCGCCGTCGGCACCGGTCGACATGAATCCCCCTTGGTGTCGGTAACGATGGCTGCAAGGCAGGTGCGTTGCGGCTCGCGGCGTCAGAAGCCGTCCAGGCTGCTGCGCGGACGGGACGGTGTGCCGTCGGCTCCCGTGTTCGGCGTGGAGAGCTTGTCGACCTCGCTGTCGAGGTCCACGTGGACCCGTCGCATCTGTTCGAGCACGTGGAGATCGTCTGCGCTGAAACCGTCACGACTCAGCCGTACGGCTGTCTCCAGCTGCTTCATCACTTCCCGGATGCGTACGGCGTCCTCGGCCGCCGCCCGGTGGAACTCCCGGTACGCCGTGGCTGCCGGGCCGCGCCAGCCGGCCTCGATACGGTCGACGAGTTCGTCCATGCGCCGGACCTGCTTGTCGAGGTGGTCCTGCATGCCGTCGAGGTCTTCCGCGAGCTTGGTGAGGTCCTTGGACGACACCCGGAGGTCGGCCGCTCCGTTGTGCCCCGACGCATTCCCTCGTACGCCCATGTCGTATGCCTCCCCCCTTTACATCAGCATAGATCTCGACGCGTAAGCACCGATGGCTGGTTCCGCCCTCTGGGACGGCCGAACAGGCCAGGCCCGTAGGGGAGTTTCACCGCTGGTCTGCTCGGTGGGGCTGGGCCGACCGCAGCGCGTTGAGCAGGGCCGCCCCGCGCTCCGCGTCCTCCGCGCTCACCGCGAACTCTCTGCGTCGGCCGCGCGGATGGACGACCAGGCAGTCGCCGGCGCGGACCATCACCGTTGTGCCGGGGCCGGTGAGGCGGTAGCCCCAGCCGCCGACATGGGCCGGGGTGCGGTGTTCGGCGCGGGCCGAGTCGATGGCGGACGGGGTCCAGCGGCGGACCGGCCAGCCGAGCGGGCCGAAGGCCACCTCCAGGCCGCGTGCCGAGACCTGGGCCCGGACCGAGGCGGAGGCGGCCAGGGCGAGGGAGGCCGGTGCCGTTGCGGCGCACAGGGAGGAGAGGGCGGCTGGGGAGGCCAGGCCCGCGGCGAGGGCCGTGCCGGAGGCCAGCGCGATGAGGCCGGTCAGCAGGGCCATGCCCTGAAGCCAGGGGTTCGTGATGCGGGAGAACCAGGCCAGCTGCTGCCCCTCGGGTATCACCAGGGCGGGGGCCGGCGGTGCGGAGGCCGTCGGAGTCGGCAGGCGGTGGCGGGTCAGGAGCCACGCGGTCACGCCGGCCGCGACGGTGGTCACCAGGAGCGCCACGAGCCACATCGTCGGCTGGCTCGCCCGACGCCAGTCCGCGCGGTCGAGGTTCGCCCGGACCACGCAGGCCTGGGCGCCCATCAGGAGGACGCCGCCCGTCAGCAGCGTGATGGCGGCCACCGGGGCGGCGGACGGCCCGGAGCGGTGGCGTACCACCGTCGTCACCAGGGCCAGTGCCAGCCAGAGCAGCGCCGGGAACACGGCGGCGGCCCACAGCGGCATCGAGCCGTCGGGCCTGCCGCTCGTGCCGCTCCAATGGGTGGCCAGACGGTGGGGGAGGCGATCGCTCGCCGCCCAGGGCAGTACGGCGATCACCCCCGTGACGCCGGCGATCCCGGTCGCCGTCCCCCAGTTCCCCCAGTGCGTTCCCGACTTCACGACATCCCCCTGATCATCTCGATGAGATCCTGTCTGCTGTAGCCCAGGCGGGCCGCCTCGGCCACCAGCTCGTGCACGCGCGTGCGCAGCTCCGAGCGTTGGTCGGCGCCCTCGGCCACGGTCACCCCCCGCCCCCTGCGGAACTCCAGCAGGCCCTCGTCCCGGAGGGAACGCAGGCCGCGCAGAACGGTGTTGACGTTGATGTCCAGCGCCTGGGAGAGGTCGCGGGCCGACGGCAGGCGCTCGCCCGGACGGCACTCTCCCTCGGCGATGGCCCGCCGGAGGGCACCGGCCACCTGTTCGTGCAGGGGGCGCGTGTCCGTCTTGTCCAAACGCAGCAACATGGTGCTAGTGACGATAGCACCATACATTTCATTCGTCAGGGTCCGGGCACGTGCGGGCATGAGAAACGGGCCCGCCGTGAAGCCGAGGCTTCGCGGCGGGCCCGTTGTCGGAGGCTGGGCAGGTCAGTCCTGCGGTGCCCCCGCCGGGAGCTTGCGCAGGTGCATCGTGGTCGCCGAGGTGCTGCCGAACGCGTAGTCCATCAGCTTGGCGCCGTCCGTGAAGCGGTTCGCGTCGTTGAGGACCACGCCGATGACCGTCTTGCCGTTACGGGTCCCGGCGAAGACCAGGCAGGGACCGGCCGGCGTGTTGGTGCCCGTCTTCACGCCGATCGTGCCGCTGTAGGAGCCCAGCAGCTTGTTGCTGTTGTACCAGGTGTAGGTGCGGGTGCCGCCGGTGCTCGTCGGGGCGTACTGCACCGTGCTCGGCTTCTTCACGACGTCGCGGAACGCCGAGTACTTCATCGCGCTCGCGGCGAGCTTGGCGAGGTCGCGCGGCGACGTGTAGTTCGTGTTCTGCGTCGAGTTGCCGTCGAACGAGTCGAAGTGCGTGTTCGTCAGGTGGAGTTCGGTGGCCTTGGCGTTCATCTTGGAGATGAAGGACTTGGTGCGGGCCGTGACCGTCGTACCCGTGCCGAAGGTGTCGGCGAGCGCCATCGCGGCGTCACAGCCGGACGGCAGCAGCATCGCGTGCAGCAGCTGGCGGACGGTGAGCTTGTCGCCGGTCTTCAGGTCCGCCGAGCTCGCGCCCACCTTGGCGACGTAGTCCCGGTAGGCCTGCTTGATGGTGACCTGCTTGTCCAGGTTCAGGTTGGGGGTGCTCAGCACGACGCGGGCCGTCATGATCTTGGTGGTGCTCGCCATGGGCCGGTGGGTGTCGGCGGCCTTGCTGTACAGGGTGGAGCCCGTCGCGCTGTTGAGCATGAACGCGCCCTTGGCGGTGACCGTGGGCGCGGTCGCCGCCTGAGCGGGCACCGCGAGGGCGCCGCCGGCCAGCAGTGCGCCGGTGGTGACGACGACGGCTGCGGCTCTGCGGATACGAATGCTCTTGTTGACGGTTATCACTGTGATCGCTCCGAGTCTGAGAAATGCCTGTGAGGCGCCTCGAATGGAAAGGGGTGACTCCGAGGGGACACGCGAGGAGCGTGAAGGGTTGTGCGAGAAAGGGAAGTTGAGGGTGAATCAGGTAGCAGGAAGGGGGCGGCTGAACTGCTCGCAGCCGCCCCCGGTGAGTGCGGAGACTCAGCCCAGCTTCGCGAAGCCGTAGTCCATCAGCTTCTTCGCGTCCGCCTCGCGGTTCGGGATGGAGGTGGAGGCGAGGACCGTGCCGATGACCGTCTTGCCGTTGCGGGTCGCGGCGAAGACCAGGCAGTAGCCGGCCTCGGGGCCGGAACCGGTCTTCACGCCGATCGTGCCGCTGTAGCTGCTGAGCAGACCGTTGGTGTTGGTCCACGGGGCCATCGTGCGGATGCTGCCCGTCGAGGTGACCGTCTTCGCCGTGTACGACTTCGTCTTGACGACCGAGGCGAACGTGGCGTTCTTCATCGCGCTGCTCGCGAGCTTCGTCAGGTCGCGCGGCGTCGAGTAGTTGGCGCCGTTGCCGATGCCGTCGAACGAGTCGAAGTGCGTGTTCGTCAGGCCGAGGCTCTTCGCGGTGGCGTTCATCTTGCCGATGAAGGACTTCACGCGCGCGTCCCGGGTCGTGCCGGTGCCGAACTTGTCGGCGAGCGCGTAGGCGGCGTCGCAGCCGGACGGCAGCATCAGGCCGTACAGCAGCTGGCGGACGGTGACCTTGTCGCCGACGATCAGGTGCGCCTGGGAGGCGTTGTGGGAGACGACGTAGTCGCTGTACGCCTTCTGGATCGTGACCTTGGCGTCGAGGTTGAGGTTCGACTGCGCGAGCACGACCTTGGCGGTCATGATCTTGGTGGTGGAGCCGGTGGAGCGCTGGGTGTCGGCCGCCTTGCCGTACAGCGTCGAGCCGTTCGCGTTGTTCATCACGTAGCCGCCCTTGGCGATGATCGAGGGCGTGGTGACGGCCTGCGCGGGCGCTGCGGTGAGTGCTCCGGCGGCGAGCAGTGCGCCGGACGTGACGGCGACGGCGGCGGCCTTGCGGATACGGCCGCCCTTGATACCGGTAATCAAAGTGATGTACCCCGAATGTCTGAATACCACTGAAATGCGGCCTGGTTGGGACCGGTGGAGGGACCGGAGCCGCAGGTGTGTGACAGGTAAGTAGCACAGAAGGTTGTCCGGCTGCCGGAGAGATCTTCGTCACGTCCGGATGATGGATGCCTCTGCCGCATGCGTACGTGTTGTATCTATCCTGTGGTCATGCCTACGGCCGTCCACCCATCCGAAAAGCAGTCCGCGAAGCTAGCCGAGATGCACGCCGAGATGCACGCCGAGAAGCAGACCGTGAAACAGCCGCCCGCCGCCGACCGCGTCTACGACCACGTCAAGAGCGGCGTCCTCGACCGCCGCTACGAGGGCGGGACGCTGCTGACCGAGGGCGAACTGGCCGAGGCCGTGGGGGTCTCCCGCACGCCCGTCCGGGAGGCGCTGCTGCGCCTGGAGGCCGAGGGGCTGATCCGGCTCTACCCGAAGAAGGGCGCCCTGGTGCTGCCCGTCTCCGCGCAGGAGATCGCCGATGTGGTGGAGACCCGGCTGCTGGTGGAGGAACACGCCGCCCGCAAGGCCGTACCCGCCCCGCCGGGGCTGCTGGAGCGGCTCGCGGAGCTGCTGGAGCAGCAGAAGGCGCAGGCCGCCGCCGGTGACCTGGCCGGTGCCGCGACGACCGACCGCTGCTTCCACGCCGAGATCGTGCGCAGCGGCGGCAACGAGATCCTGTCGCGCCTGTACGACCAGCTGCGCGACCGTCAGCTGCGGATGGGCGTCGCCGTCATGCACTCCCACCCCGACCGGATCGCCAAGACGCTCGCCGAGCACGAGGAGATCCTCCAGGCGCTGCGCGCCGGGGACGCGGAGGCGGCCGTCGGGGTCGTGCATCGGCATGTGAGCTGGTTCTCGCACCTCGCGCGGGGTGAGGTGCGATGAACAACCCGGTGCGCCACACCACCCTTCCGGGTGATCCGCCGGGCGGCCGACGTGCCGTCGCCATGTGGTCCATAGGCGTCGCCGTCTACTTCGTCGCCGTCATCTTCCGTACGTCCCTGGGCGTGGCCGGGCTCGACGCCGCCGACCGCTTCCATGTGAACGCCTCCGCGCTGTCGACGTTCTCCATCCTCCAGCTGCTCGTCTACGCCGGCATGCAGATACCCGTCGGCCTGCTGGTGGACCGGCTCGGCACGAAGCGGGTGCTGAGCATCGGGGCCGTGCTGTTCACGGCCGGGCAGCTGGGCTTCGCGTTCTCCCCGTCGTACGGCACGGCGCTCGCCTCCCGGGCGCTGCTCGGCTGCGGGGACGCGATGACCTTCATCAGCGTGCTGCGGCTGGGGACACGGTGGTTCCCGGCCCGGCGCGGGCCGCTGGTCGCTCAGCTCGCCGGCCTGGTCGGGATGGCGGGCAACCTGGTCTCCACCCTGGTCCTGGCCCGGCTGCTGCACGGGATCGGCTGGACCCCGGCGTTCGCGGGCAGCGCGCTGGCGGGGGTGGTCGTGCTGGTGCTGACGCTGCTGTTCCTGAAGGACCACCCCGAGGGGCACGAGCCGGAGCCGTCGCCGCATCAGGGGGCCGCGTACGTGCGCCGGCAGATCGCCGCGTCCTGGCAGGAGCCGGGGACCCGGCTCGGGCTGTGGGTGCACTTCACCACCCAGTTCCCGGCGATGGTCTTCCTGCTGCTGTGGGGGCTGCCGTTCCTGGTGCAGGCGCAGGGGCTCAGCCGGGCGACGGCGGGCGAACTGCTCACGCTCGTCGTCCTGAGCAACATGGTGATCGGGCTCGTCTACGGCCAGATCGTCGCCCGGCACCACGCGGCGCGGCTGCCGCTGGCGCTGGGCACGGTGGGGGCGACGGCGACGGTGTGGGCGGTCACGCTGGCCTGGCCGGGCGACCATGCGCCGATGTGGCTGCTGGTGGCCCTGTGCGCCGTGCTCGGCGCGTGCGGCCCGGCCTCCATGCTCGGCTTCGACTTCGCCCGCCCGGCCAACCCGCCCGAGCGGCAGGGCACCGCGTCCGGGATCACCAACATGGGTGGTTTCACCGCCTCGATGGCGACGCTGCTGGCGATCGGCGTGCTGCTGGACGCGACCGGCGAAAACTACACCGTGGCCTTTTCCGCCGTGTTCGTCCTGCAGGCGCTCGGGGTCAGCCAGATCCTGCGCTTGCGCGGGCGGGCGGCCCGGCGGGAGCGGGAGCGGCTGGTGGCGAGCCGGGTGGAGACGGTGCACGTGCCTGCGTGAACCCGTCTCTCTCCCACCCCCGCACCACCCATCGCCTCACACCCATCGTTTACGGCGTCACCGCCTGCCTTACGGCGTCACCGCGAAGTTCTTCAGGATCGCCGCCGCCAGGGCCTGGTCGCCCTCCGTCTTCACCCGGTCCGACGCCGCCTCCGGCGTCACCCGGCCGCAGGCCAGGCGGACGTAGGTCTCCCAGTCGAGGGTGAGGGTGGCGGCGGGGCCCAGGGCGGGGGCGGTCTCCAGGCTGCCGCGGCCCTGGATGTCCACGCGGATCGTGCGCAGGAACTCCACGGGCCCGTGCACGTCGAAGACGATCGCCGAGCTGCGCGGGGCGTCCGCGTCCTTGGCCACGACCTTGGGCAGGGCGGCCAGCAGGAAGTCACGGGCCACGTACGCGCCCGGCGAGTCCAGGTTGCCGGGGCGGCCGAGGGCCGTGCGCAGGTCCTGTTCGTGGACCCAGAGGTCGAACGCGCGGGTGCGCATGGCCTGTTCCAGGGTGACCTCGGAGCCCATCGCGCCCCGCACCATGGTGCCGGGCTCACGGGACTCGTTGCGCAGCTGGCGGTTGCGGCGGATGACCGTGTACTCCAGCTCGGCCGTCATCTCGGGCCCCGTGTGGTGGCGGCGGACGTCGACCTGCATCTCCATGTAGCGCTGGTGCTCGTTGGTGACGTGGAAGAGGTCGCGCGGCAGCGAGTGGATGGGGCGCGGGTCGCCGAGCATCTCGCAGTCCAGGCCGATCACATGCGACACGACGTCCCGCACCGACCAGCCGGGACAGGGGGTCCGCCGGTTCCAGTCGGATTCCGCGAGCGACTGCACCAGCTCGGATATCGCTTCGATGGAGTCGGTCCAGGCGTCGGCGTAGGGCTGGAGGGTGGGATGCAGACTCACGGAAACGGGACCCCTCGGCGGTCGGTACACGGGCAGTTGTGGGCGGCGTTGCCAGCGGGAGGCGGCGGCACTCGGCGGGTGTCTCAAACCGCTAAGTTACGCTGCCCCAGGGCACCCCGGCAGTGCTTTCGTGTGACGATCGTAGGCCCGTGTGGACGACTCGAATGCCAGGACGGTGGTAGTGTGCGCGCCTCGCTGATCCAGATGGCCGTGGACGAGGGCGAATCGGCAGCCGACAGGAGGCAGCGGGCAGCCGCGCTCGTGCGTGCGCAGGCCGGTGCCGATCTCGTGGTTCTGCCCGAGCTGTGGACCACCGGTGCCTTCGCCTACGAGGAGTTCGGCCGGGAGGCCGAGCCGCTCGAAGGCCCGACGTACGAGGCGATGGCCAAGGCGGCGAGCGACGCGGGCGTGTGGCTGCACGCCGGGTCCATCCCCGAACGAGACCCCGAGGGTCCCCTCTACAACACCTCTCTCATCTTCTCCCCCTCCGGAGATCTGGCCGCGGCCTACCGCAAGATCCACCGCTTCGGTTTCGACCAGGGTGAGGCCGTGCTCATGGGCGCCGGGCGGGACCTGGTGACGGTCCGGCTGCCCGGGACCACCCTGGGCGTGGCCACCTGCTACGACCTCCGTTTCCCCGAACTCTTCCGCTCCCTCGTGGATGCCGGCGCCGAGACCCTGGTGATCCCGGCGGGCTGGCCCGAGCGCCGGCGCGCGCACTGGACGCTGCTGGCTCAGGCGCGGGCGGTGGAGAACCAGGCGTTCGTGCTTGCGTGTGGAACGGCCGGGACGCACGCCGGAGTTCCGCAGGCGGGTCACTCGATCGTGGTCGATCCGTGGGGCGAGGTGCTGGCCGAGGCGGGGGCCGGCGAGGAGATCCTGACCGTCGACTTCGACCCCGGCAAGGTGGCCACGACCCGCGAACAGTTCCCGGCCCTGAAGGACCGCATGCTGGGCCTGGAGCCACCCCGCCGCCACGGCTAGCCCCCGCTCATTCCTCTTCCCGCTCTTCCCGCTCCTCCCGCTGCTTCTCGCGCTCCTTCTCCGCGAGGTGGATCACGCACACCGCCACCGCGATCAGCAGCGCGGGATCCGCGTCCTCGCGGACGACGTCGACGCCGTAGGTCTCCCGGAGGTGCAGCCACCTCCGGGAGATCACCGCGAGAAGTTCACCGTCGTACTCGATGGCGAACTCGCGGTCCAGGATCTTGCCGCTGACGTCCAGTTCGGTGCCGTCGACGAGGGACACCCGGTAGTGGTTGCGCAGCAGGGACAGGCGTTTGCGCCTGATGGTGGCGAGCCCCGCGCCGTCCCGCTCGATCACCATCGTGTCCCGCAGCGCGAACATCTTCTGGTGGATGTCGATCAGGACGCGCCCCTGGGTGTCCTTCAGCTCGAAGGTGTCCCGCAGCCGCATGGCCTTGCCGTCGACGAGGAACACCTTCCGGCCGTGCTCGTCCTCGATCCAGTAGTCGTCACCGATGCCGAGGAGCCGGTCGCGTACGAGGAATCTCATGCCACTACCCCTTCCCGAGGTGCCGGTCCGAAACGCCGTCGGTACGACGACGGGCTCAGGCCGGTCTCGTGGCGCAGCCGCGCCCGCAGGTTGGCCGCCGTGCCCAGGCCGCTGCGGGCCGCCGCGACGTCCAGCCGCTCCTCGCCCCGCTCGATCAGCCGGCAGGCGAGCGCCACCCGCTCCCGGGTGAGCCAGGCCAGCGGGGTGGTGCCCAGTTGGCTGCGGAACCGGCGGTGCAGCGTGGCGGGGGAGACGGCCGCGCGGGCCGCCAGCTCCGCCACCGTCAGCGGCTCCCCCAGCCGCTCCTGTGCCCAGGCGAGCAGCGGGCCGAGGGAGTCGTCGGGGATCTCGGGCAGCGGACGTTCCACGAACTGGCGCTGGCCGCCGTCCCGGTGGGCGGCGAAGACCAGCCGCCGGGAGACGTGGTTGGCGATCTCGGCGCCGTGGTCCCGGCGCACGAGGTACAGCCCCAGGTCGAGCGCGGAGGCGCTGCCGGAGGCGGTGAGGATGTCGCCGTCGTCCACGAAGAGGACGTCGGGCTCCAGGTGTACCCGGGGGAAGCGGGCCCGGAAGGCCTGCGCCCACATCCAGTGGCAGGCCGCCCGGCGTCCGTCCAGCAGTCCCGCCTCCGCGAGGGTGAACGCGCCCGAGCAGAAGCCGACCAGCCGGGCGCCACGCGCGTGTGCCCGGCGTACGACGTCCAGGACGCGCTCCGCGCGCGGGACCTCGGTGTCGGGCCGGTTCGGCACGATCAGCGTGTCCGCCTCCTCGGCGGCCTCCAGCCCGGCGACCCCGGTGAGCGTGAAGAAACCGTCCCGCATCCGGGTCCGCGGCCCTGCCGCGCACAGCCGGAAGTCGTACAGGTCCCGCCCCAGTTCGGGCCTGGGCAGCCCGAAGATCTCGATGGCGCAGCTCATCTCGAAGGGGTTGGAGTTGTCGTCGACCACGAGAACGACACGATGGCGCCGTTGAGAGGATCCTTGCGGCATGTGCGATTTCTAGAACTCGTGCGGCTGCCGGGCACCCCCGACGATGACAGGCATGAGCAGCGAACCGATCTCCCTGTCCACCGCCCTCTCCTCCTTCACCGAGCAGTGGAGCCCCCGCATCGTGACGGCCGTCAACGACTACGACGTGCGCATCGCGAAGGTCGAGGGCGAGCACCTGTGGCACGTCCACGACGACACCGACGAGTTCTTCCTGGTCCTGGACGGCGAACTGCACATCGCCCTGCGCGAGCCGGCCGGCGAACGGACGGTCGTGCTGCCCAAGGGCTCGGTCTTCACCGTCCCGCGCGGCACCGAGCACAAGCCGTACGCGCCCGTGCCCGCCCAGCTCCTCCTCTTCGAGCCCACCGGCACCCTCACGGTCGGCGACCGCCACGACGACGTACCCGACCACGTGGACGCCACCACGGGCCACGCGCTGACGTGACTGTCGCTGCCGGGGGCCCCGGCTACCCCTCCAGGAACGCCACCAGCGAGTTCGCCAGCAGGTACGGGTCCTGCGCGCCGCACAGTTCGCGGGCGCTGTGCATCGACAGGATGGCCGCACCGATGTCGACGGTCCTGATGCCGTGGCGGGCCGCGGTGATCGGGCCGATCGTGGTGCCGCAGGGCATGGAGTTGTTGGAGACGAAGGTCTGGAAGGGAACGTTCGCCTTCTCGCAGGCCGCGGCGAAGACGGCGCGGCCCGAACCGTCCGTGGCGTAGCGGTTGTTGACGTTGACCTTGAGGATCGGGCCGCCGTTGATGCGCGGGTGGTGCGTCGGGTCGTGCCGTTCCGCGTAGTTGGGGTGCACGGCGTGGCCCGTGTCGGAGGAGAGGCAGACCGTGCCGGCGAAGGCGCGGGCCCGGTCCTCGAAGGAGCCCCCGCGGGCGAACACCGAGCGTTCCAGGACGGAGCCCAGCAGCGGTCCGTCCGCGCCGGTGTCCGACTGGGAGCCGTTCTCCTCGTGGTCGAAGGCGGCCAGAACGGGGATCCGGGTGAGGGCGGCGCCGGAGGTCGCGACGGCGGCGAGGGCGGCGGCGCCCGCGTGCACCGACAGCAGGTTGTCCATGCGGGGGCCGGCCACCAGCTCGCGGTCCCGGCCGAGGTAGGCCGGCGGTTCCACCGGGTGCGTCATCAGGTCCCAGCCGGCCACCGAGCCCGCCGGCAGCCCGGCCTCCTGCTCCAGGAAGGCGATGAGGTCGCCGTCGGTCACGTCGTTGCCGAGGCCCCAGATCGGCTGCGAGTGGCGCTGTTTGTCGAGCTTGAGGCCCTCGGTGGCGACCGAACGGTCCAGGTGGATGGCGAGCTGGGGTACGCGCAGCAGCGGGCGGTCCACGTTCACCAGGTGGGCCGAGCCGTCGCGCAGGGTCAGCCGGCCGGCCAGGCCCAGGTCCCGGTCGAGCCAGGAGTTCAGCAGCGGGCCGCCGTAGATCTCCACCGCGACCTGGCGCCAGCCGTGTGCGCCGCTGTCGGGCTGCGGCTTGACCCGCAGGTTCGGGGAGTCCGTGTGGGCGCCGACGATGTGGAACGGCGTGTGCGCATCGGCGCCCTCGGGGACGTACCAGGCCACGATCGCGCCGCCGCGCAGCACGTACTTGCCGCCGCTCGTCCCGTCCCAGGCGTCCGTCTCCGCGAGCTGCCTGAAGCCTGCCTTCTCCAGCCGTTCGGCGACATTCGCCACGGCGTGGTACGGCGTCGGGCCGGCCGCCAGGAAGGACATCAGGTCGTCGGTGTGGCCGCGGTCGAAGCGGGCAGCGGGTGCGCTCATGGGGTTCACCTTAACGACGGGTGAGGGCCCGCTCCCCTTCGAAGGGGAGCGGGCCCTCACGGACGAGCGGGAGTTCCGGACTAGAACGCGGCCTCGTCCAGCTCCATCAGGTCCAGGTCGACCGTCTCCGAGACCTTGCGGGCCAGGGTGACGCCGGGCAGGACGTTGGCCGCGAAGAACTTCGCCGCGGCGATCTTGCCGGTGTAGAACGCCTTGTCCTTGGCGGAGGCGGTCTCCAGCTTCTCGGCGGCGACTGCGGCGCCCTTGAGGAGCAGGTAGCCGACGACCACGTCGCCGGAGGCGAGCAGCAGGCGGGTGGTGTTCAGGCCGACCTTGTAGATGTTCTTGACGTCCTGCTCGGTGGCCGCGAGGTCGGTCAGCATCAGGCCGACGATCGCCTCCAGCTCGACGGCCGCCTTGGCGAGGTACTCGCGGGCGCCGGCCAGCTCCTCGCCGCCGGTGCCGAGCGCCAGGAACTTCTTGATGTCCTCGGCGAGGGAGTTCAGCGCGGCGCCCTGGTTGCGGACGATCTTCCGGAAGAAGTAGTCCTGGCCCTGGATGGCCGTGGTGCCCTCGTAGAGGGTGTCGATCTTGGCGTCGCGGATGTACTGCTCGATCGGGTACTCCTGCAGGAAGCCGGAGCCGCCGAAGGTCTGCAGCGACTGGGCGAGCTGCTCGTAGCCCTTCTCGGAGCCGTAGCCCTTCACGATCGGCAGGAGCAGGTCGTTGAGCGCGTGCTCGGCCGAAGCGTCCTCGCCGGTCGCCTCCTTGACCGCGATCGCGTCCTGGATCGAGGCGGTGTAGAGGACGAGGGCGCGCATGCCCTCCGCGTACGCCTTCTGCGTCATCAGCGAGCGGCGCACGTCGGGGTGGTGGGTGATGGTGACCTTCGGCGCGGCCTTGTCCATGAACTGCGCGAGGTCCGGACCCTGGACGCGCTCCTTGGCGTACTCGAGGGCGTTGAGGTAGCCGGTGGACAGCGTGGAGATCGCCTTCGTGCCGACCATCATGCGGGCGAACTCGATGATGCGGAACATCTGGCGGATGCCCTCGTGCTTGTCACCGATCAGCCAGCCCTTGGCCGGGTGGCGGTCGCCGAAGGTCATCTCGCAGGTGTTGGAGGCCTTCAGGCCCATCTTGTGCTCGACGTTGGTGGCGTAGACGCCGTTGCGCTCGCCCAGCTCACCGGTCTCGAAGTCGAACAGGTACTTCGGGACGAGGAAGAGGGACAGGCCCTTGGTGCCGGGGCCGGCGCCCTCGGGACGCGCCAGCACGTAGTGGAGGATGTTCTCCTCCATGTCGTGCTCACCGGAGGTGATGAAGCGCTTCACGCCCTCGATGTGCCAGGAGCCGTCCTCCTGCTGGATCGCCTTGGTGCGGCCGGCGCCGACGTCGGAGCCCGCGTCGGGCTCGGTGAGCACCATGGTCGAACCCCAGGTCCGTTCCACGGCGATCTGCGCGATCTTCTTCTGGACGTCGTTGCCCTCGTCGTAGAGGATGCCGGCGAACGCCGGGCCGGAGGAGTACATCCACACGGCCGGGTTCGAGCCGAGGATCAGCTCCGCGTAGGCCCAGATCAGGGACGGGGGAGCCGTCGTGCCGCCGATCCCCTCGGGCACGCCCAGGCGCCAGTACTCGGAGTCCATGAAGGCCTTGTAGCTCTTCTTGAAGGACGCCGGGACGGGCGCGGTGTTCGTCTCGGGGTCGAAGACCGGCGGGTTGCGGTCGGCGTCGGCGAAGGACTCGGCCAGCTCGTTCTCGGCGAGGCGGGTCAGCTCCTCGAGAACGCTCTTGGCGGTGTCGGTGTCCATCTCCTCGAACGGGCCGGTGCCGTACAGCTTGTCGCGGCCGAGTACTTCGAAGAGGTTGAACTCGATGTCGCGAAGGTTGGACTTGTAGTGCCCCATGGTCACGGCTCCGTAGAGGGATCGGCGAGGCACTGACTCCTCGCGCCTAAGTTCACGTACCAACAAGTAGCTCCGATGATGCTACCCGTCGGTAATAAGACGCAACCCCGAACCGGTATCTGTGACGCGGCTCAAGCGTCGGACCCGTGCGCGAGGTTACGGCGCCGTAGGCCGTTCGGGCGGTGGGGTGGCTCGGTACGCTTGCGCCCATGTACGGATACGGCATGGACGGGGGCGCCGCGCAGCAGCAGTACGCCCCGCCGCAGCAGCAGATGCCGGGCGGTGTCGGCGGGTACGGCCAGCAGCCGCCGCTGTACCCCGAGCCGTCCCCGCCCTCGCTCGCGGACGCGGTGCGGGCCTTCACCACCGGGCAGATGTCCCCCGAGGACTTCCAGCAGATCTTCGCGACGTCCAAGGTGTACTGCCCGCGCGGTGACACCCCCGGTTTCCTCGCCCTGCACAACACCCAGCAGCCGGTGATCCCGATGTTCACCTCGCTGAAGGAGCTGCGCCGGTACGCGGGCAAGGAGTCCAAGTACTTCGTGATCACCGGCGCCGAGGTGATCGACCTGCTGCCGACCGGCTACGGCTTCGTCCTGGACATGGAGGGCGAGCACCGGATGGTCTTCGACGCGAAGGCGGTCGAGCAGATGGTCGACTTCGCGATGCGGCGGATGTACGGCGGCGGCTGAGCCCGGCAGGCAGTCACGGCGATCGAGGCCCGGAGGGAATTACCTCCGGGCCTTTGCTGTTCCCAGTGGCAGAAAGTTCAATGCTCAACTAAACTAGGTGCACAAGGAGGTACCGACCATGCCTGCAGTGACCGTCGAGAACCCGCTGACGCTTCCCCGTGTGACCGCGCCGGCCGACGCCGTGGCACGCCCCGTGCTGACCGTGGCGACCGCTCCGACCGGCTTCGAGGGCGAGGGCTTCCCGGTGCGCCGGGCGTTCGCCGGGATCCACTACCGCCACCTCGACCCGTTCATCATGATGGACCAGATGGGCGAGGTGGAGTACGCGCCCGGTGAGCCCAAGGGCACCCCCTGGCACCCGCACCGGGGCTTCGAGACCGTGACCTACATCATCGACGGCATCTTCGACCACCAGGACTCCAACGGCGGTGGCGGCACCATCACCAACGGCGACACCCAGTGGATGACGGCCGGCTCCGGCCTGCTGCACATCGAGGCGCCGCCGGAGCATCTCGTCGTGTCCGGCGGTCTCTTCCACGGCCTCCAGCTGTGGGTGAACCTGCCCGCCAAGGACAAGATGATGGCCCCGCGCTACCAGGACATCCGCGGCGGCAACGTCCAGCTGCTCACCTCGCCCGACGGCGGCGCGCTGCTGCGCGTCATCGCCGGTGAGCTGGACGGCCACCAGGGTCCCGGCATCACGCACACGCCGATCACCATGATCCACGCGACGCTCGCCCCGGGCGCGGAGATCACCCTGCCCTGGCGGGAGGACTTCAACGGCCTCGCCTACGTCCTCGCGGGCCGCGGCTCGGTCGGCGCCGAGCGGCGCCCGGTCCACATGGGCCAGACGGCCGTCTTCGGCGCCGGTTCCTCGCTGACCGTCCGTGCGGACGAGAAGCAGGACTCGCACACGCCGGACCTGGAGGTCGTCCTCCTCGGCGGGCAGCCCATCCGCGAGCCGATGGCGCACTACGGCCCGTTCGTCATGAACACCAAGGAAGAGCTGATGCAGGCCTTCGAGGACTTCCAGAAGGGCCGGCTGGGGACCATCCCGGCCGTGCACGGGATGTCCGAGGGCGGGATCTGACCGTCAGCCCCAGGTGCGCGAGCACAGCACCAGGCGGTAGCCGTCCGGGTCGGCGACCGTGACCCCGTGCACGTCCCAGTACGGATTGTGCGCGGGGACGCGGGTGCCCCCGGCGGAGAGCAGGCGGTCGACCAGGGCCTCGTCCACGGGGCCTCCCAGGTAGACCACGAACAGGTCGTCCACCGTCGGGGTGGGCTCCAGCGGGGCCTCGGGGTCCTGGGTCAGCTCGAAATGCCAGGACCCGCCGGGCGGGCCGACCATCAGCAGATCGTGCTTGCCGGGCACCCGCTCGGTGGTCCGCCACAGCACGTCGAGCCCGAGGCCGGTCACGTAGAAGTGCTCGGCGGCGGCGAGATCGCGCGAAGGCCGGGCCACGCGCACATGCGTCGTTGCGTCGATCTTGGTCATGTCCGCGACCCTACGACCGGACATGACGGCGTGTCACCTGCCTGGGCCCTACGACGGGCGGGCCCGGGGCGGCCGTGGTGGCATGGGCGCATGTCCACGCCGCCGGCCCTGCTCCCCGAGCCCGTCCGCCGCCTTGCCGCCTGGTGTGTCGTGCTGCTGCTCGTCGCCGGGGTCGGCTGGGTCGGGGTGCGGCTGTGCTCCGAGTTCCGTACGGCGATCACCCCGGTGCTGCTCGCGCTGCTCGGCACCGCGCTGCTCGGGCCGCTGTACCGGCAGCTGGTGCGGGCCAGAGTCGGTCCGTCGGTGGCGGCGGGGCTGACGTGTGTCGCCGTCCTGGCCGTCGTCGGCGGGGCCGTGTACATCGTCGTCGCCGCGCTCATCGACACCGGCGACCAGATCATCTCCTCCCTCCGCGACGCCGCCAAGGGCGTCTCCCAGCACTTCGGGGCCGCCGGGACCGGTCTGGACGACCTCGCCGCCAACTCCCGCAAGCTGCTGAGCAGGTTCGGCGGTACGGCCGCCTCCAACGTCATCAGCGGGGTCAGTGTCGCCGCCGAGTCCATCGCCATGGCGGTCCTCGCGCTGCTGCTCGTCTTCTTCTTCCTGCGTGACTCCGAGCGCGCCGTTCAGACCCTCAGATCCGTCGCCCCCGGCGACACCGCCGACACGCTGGAGGCCATTGCGCGGCGCGCCTTCTACGCCGTCGAGGGGTTCATGCGCGGGACGACCCTCATCGCGCTCATCGACGCCCTGTGCATCACGGTCGGCCTGCTGATCCTCCAGGTGCCCGGCGCGATCGGGCTCGGCGCGCTCGTGTTCGTCGGCGCCTACATCCCCTACCTCGGCGCCTTCATCTCCGGCACGGTGGCCGTGCTGGTCGCGCTCGCCGACCGGGGGTTCGTCATCGCCCTGTGGGCGCTCGGTGTCGTCGTCGCCGTGCAGGTGCTGGAAGGGCATGTGCTCCAGCCCGTGATCCAGAGCCGGACCGTGCAGATGCACCCGGCCGTGGTGATGCTGGCGATCACCGCGGGTGCCTCCGTCGCGGGCATCCTCGGCATGCTGCTCGCCGTACCGCTGACCGCCGCCGCCTTCGGGGTCGCACACGAGCTGCGGGTGCGGTACGCCCCGAGCAAGTCGGCCGGGTCGGCCGAATGAGTCAGGGATGACGGCGGGGAACGGGGCACCGGAAATGGTGGGGAGCCGATCTTGGCGTGCCCGGTACCCTTGATGGGTCCGGGCCCCGTGCCCGTTCCCGCCTGGTCCTGAGACCCGGCAGGAGAAAACCCCACCACGAAGGACGATGAACGACGATGCATCGGTACAGGTCCCACACCTGCGGCCAGCTCCGCGCCTCTGACGTCGGCACCGACGTCCGGCTGAGTGGCTGGCTGCACAATCGGCGCGACCTGGGCGGCATCCTCTTCATCGATCTGCGCGACCACTACGGCATCACGCAGCTGGTCGCCCGCCCCGGCACGCCCGCGTACGAGGCCCTGGACAAGATCTCCAAGGAGTCCTCGGTCCGCGTCGACGGCCGCGTTGTTTCACGTGGAACCGAGAACATCAACCCCGAGCTGCCCACCGGCGAGATCGAGGTCGAGGTCGGCGAGGTCGAGCTGCTGGGCGCCGCCGCCCCGCTGCCGTTCACGATCAACGCCGAGGACGGGGTCAACGAGGAGCGGCGCCTGGAGTACCGCTTCCTGGACCTGCGCCGCGAGCGCATGCACCGCAACATCATGCTGCGTACGGCGGTCATCTCCGCCATGCGCCACAAGATGTCCGCGATGGGCTTCAACGAGATGGCGACGCCGATCCTGTCCGCCACCTCCCCCGAGGGCGCCCGTGACTACGTGGTCCCCTCCCGTGTGCACCCGGGCAAGTTCTACGCCCTGCCGCAGGCCCCGCAGCAGTTCAAGCAGCTGCTGATGATCTCCGGCTTCGACCGCTACTTCCAGATCGCGCCCTGCTTCCGCGACGAGGACGCCCGCGCCGACCGTTCGCCGGGCGAGTTCTACCAGCTCGACATCGAGATGTCCTTCGTCGAGCAGGAGGACATCTTCCAGCCGGTCGAGAAGCTCATGACCGAGCTGTTCGAGGAGTTCGGCGGCGGCCGTCACGTCACCTCGCCCTTCCCGCGCATCCCGTTCCGCGAGGCGATGCTCAAGTACGGCTCCGACAAGCCGGACCTGCGCGCCAAGCTGGAGCTCGTCGACATCACCGACATCTTCGAGGGCTCGGAGTTCAAGGCCTTCGCCGGCAAGCACGTGCGCGCGCTGCCGGTCCCGGCGGTCCAGGACCAGCCGCGCAAGTTCTTCGACCAGCTCGGCGAGTTCGCGATCTCGCTCGGCGCCAAGGGCCTGGCCTGGGTCCGCGTCGGCGAGGACGGCGCGCTGTCCGGCCCGATCGCGAAGTTCCTCACCGAGGAGAACGTCGCCGAGCTGACCAAGCGCCTCTCCCTGGCCCCCGGCCACGCGGTGTTCTTCGGCGCGGGCGAGTTCGAAGAGGTCTCGAAGATCATGGGCGCCGTGCGCGTCGAGGCCGCCAAGCGCGCCGGCCACTTCGAGGAGGGCGTCTTCCGCTTCTGCTGGATCGTCGACTTCCCGATGTACGAGCGGGACGAGGAGACGGGCGCGATCGACTTCTCGCACAACCCGTTCTCCATGCCGCAGGGCGGCCTGGAGGCCCTGGAGACCCAGGACCCGCTGGACATCCTGGGCTGGCAGTACGACATCGTCTGCAACGGTGTCGAGCTGTCCTCCGGCGCGATCCGGAACCACGAGCCGGAGATCATGCTCAAGGCCTTCGAGATCGCGGGCTACGACCGCGAGACCGTCGAGGAGAAGTTCGCGGGCATGCTCCGCGCGTTCCGCTTCGGCGCCCCGCCGCACGGCGGCATCGCCCCCGGCGTGGACCGCATCGTCATGCTCCTCGCGGACGAGCCCAACATCCGGGAGACGATCGCCTTCCCGCTCAACGGCAACGCCCAGGACCTGATGATGGGCGCGCCGACGGAGCTGGACGAGGCGCGTCTGCGCGAGCTGCACCTCACCATCCGCAAGCCGCAGCCGAAGTAAGTAAATAAGTAACTGACGAAGGGGCCCGGAACCGTGATCGGTTCCGGGCCCCTTCGCGTGAGCCAGGACTGGCTGGGACCAGCCGGTATCAGGACAGGGACTTGTAGCCGCCCCATCCGGTGGCGATCTGCGTGCGCGCCCCGAACGAGCCCTTCCCGTCACCGTAGTTGCGGTACAGCTTGCCCGCGGTGTCCCGCACGACGAGGTCCGCCCTGCCGTCGCGGTTGAGGTCGCCGACGCCGACGACGGCGTTGTACGAGGCACCCCAGTTGCTGAACACCTTGGCGCGGGCCGCGAAGGTGCCCTTGCCGGTGCCGTTGTAGCGGTAGAGGGTGTTCGAGGCGTCCTGGGCGAGGAGGTCGCCGATGCCGTCGCCGTTGAGGTCGCCGGTGCCGACGAGCTTCTTGTAGCCCTTCCAGCTGTCGTACAGCTTCACGCGGGCGGACAGCGTGCCGGTGCTGGTGCCCTTGTACAGGTAGACCGCGCCGGTCGAGGCGTTGCGGGCGATCAGGTCGGCCCGGCCGTCGCCGCTGATGTCGCCGGGCGAGGTCAGCAGGTCGTACTGGGTCCAGCCGCTGGTCGCCAGCGTGGTGTACGGCGTCGACGGCGTGAGCGCGGCGCCGCAGCCCGGCTTGTACAGCCTGAGGGCGCCGCTGCTCAGCCGTACCAGCACGTCGTTGCAGCGGTCCCCGCTCAGGTCCCCGAACGGGACGGCCTTGATGCTCGTCGCCCAGCCGCTGCCGCTGACCTTGTCCCCGAACTTCCCGGTGCCCGTGCCGATCTGGAAGGTGAGACCGCCCGAGGAGTTGAGGGTCAGCAGGTCTCCGAGGCCGTCCATGCCGTCGGGGCTGCCGAAGTCGTGCCGTACCGGCGCCCCGTTCTGGAGGAAGCCGGTGCCGGTCTTCACGGTGGTGGCCGTCGACGTGCCGAGGCCCGTCGCCTTCAGGGTCCACGTGAACCGGCCGTTGGGGAAGCGGCCTCCGCTCGCGGTCTTGCCGTTCCAGTCCGCCCGGACCCAGGCGTCGGTCGCGCCGCCGGTGATCGTGCGGGTGGCCCTGCCGGTGTCCCCGCTCTCCACCGAGGTGAAGGTCAGCGACCAGGAGGTGGCCGGGCGGGACAGCAGCCACGCGCCGTTCCAGGAGGCGGTCGAGGACGGCATGGCGTAGTCGCCGGCGGTCGACCTGAACGCGGTCGGGGCGGACGGGGTCACGCCGGTGGTGGCGACGTGCGTCTGCTCGTAGCCGTCGAACCAGGCGACCAGGCCCGTGTACTCGTCCACGGTCCAGCGGTAGCGGCGGTCGGCCGGCAGACCGGTGTCCGGGACCCGGGAGGCGACCACGCGGGTGGCGCCGGTGGCCGCCTCGGTGAGGACCAGCTCGTCGGAGGCGTGGTCGTGGCGGACGGTGAAGCCGTCGCCGAGCAGCACATCACCGGGGGTGACGGCGAGGGCCGTACCGGCCTTGGTGTCGTAGACACCCGCCGAGGCCGTGCCGCAGGACCAGTACAGCCAGCGGCCCGCCGCCTGCAGCTCGGTCGGGACGCAGCCGGCGCCCGGGATCGTCACCGTGGAGAGGGTCTTGTCC
Organism: Streptomyces sp. NPDC002676; assembly: GCF_053592455.1. Taxonomy (NCBI): domain Bacteria; kingdom Bacillati; phylum Actinomycetota; class Actinomycetes; order Kitasatosporales; family Streptomycetaceae; genus Streptomyces; species Streptomyces sp. NPDC002676. The sequence continues at coordinate 224,923 of NZ_JBSFVT010000003.1, forward strand.
TCGGTGAGGCTGTACGAGGTGACCTGGCCCGCGGTCGAGCCGGCGCTCCAGAGGGTGGAGCCGTTCAGGGCGGCGGCGCGGACCGAGCGCTTCAGCTTCTGGGCGTAGCCGAACTCGCCGACGTACTGCATGGGCGTGGTGCCGCCGGAGTTGTAGACGGCGTAGCCGTCGGACACGTCGACGATCGCGCCCTTCTCGGTGCCGAACTCCAGGCCGGGGACGCCGGCCCCGTCGCCGATGCGGGCCAGCCGGTCCGCGTGCGTGAGGCCGCTTCCGCCTTCGTCGTCGTCATAGAACGTCTCGAGGTAGACGTCCCAGGGGTAGGTGCCCTTGTTGCCCCACATCACCGAGCAGGTGGTGCCCGCGTACGGGCACACCGGGGCGACCTTGGAACCGGCCGTGGCGGCGGACGCGGTGAGCGTGGTGCTGCCGTTCGTGGTCAGGGTGCGCACCGAGGTGGTGTCCATGTAGCTGCTGGGGTTCACCTGCGCCACGCGCAGGCTGCCCCGGCTGAGCGCGAGACCCGTCTTGCGGTTCTCGAACGGCGCGACCTTGTACACCTTCTCCAGCTGCGGGGTGCCGTCCGCGCCCTGGCGGACGCGCTGCACCCACCAGTCGGCGGCGACCGTGCCGCCGGTGACGAGGGCGGAGCCGTCGGGGGTGGCCACGGGGTCGCCGTAGGACTGGCTGAGCAGGGTCTTCGTGGAGCCGTCGGTCAGGGAGACGGCCGTGACGGTGCTTCTGTTCGCCACCAGGACGAGCCAGTTCCCGACGAGCACCGGGTAGCCGCCGGTGCCGTTGCCCGGCACCGGGACCGTCTCCTCGGCGGCGAGGTCGGTGCGGGACTTCAGATGCAGACCGGAGGCGGCCGAGAACCAGCCGATCCGGTCGCCGCTGACGACGAGCGACAGCCCGTCGTCGGCGCCGGTGAAGACCTGGGTGAGCTCGGCGGTGGCGAAGTCGAGGTAGTCGATGTCGTAGGACGCGTGGCCGGCCGAGTCGTAGACGGTGTACGCGAGCAGCGCGCCCTTGGCGTCTCCGGTGCGCATGGAGGTGCTGCCCGTCCGCCGCGGCTTGTCGGCCGGGATTCCGGCCACCTCACGGGTGCGCTGCACGCCGTCGACGTAGTCGAGCAGCTTCACCCCGGTGCCGGGCAGGGGCGTGCCGTCGGCGGCGGTGCCGCTCTCGTCCCTCGCGACGACCGTGGTGCCGTACGTGCCGACGTAGTCGAGCCGGGGCATGTCCAGAGTCCGCAGGGTGCCGGCGCCGTCCGGTCCGTCCGGGGTCCACAGCGACACGGGTTCGGTGTACGTCCGGTGCGGCAGCGCCACGGTGTCGGCGCCCTGCCCGAAGGTGCCTGAGGGGCAGGAGAGGTTGATGTCCCAGCAACTGGTGGTGGTCGGCTGGTACGGCTGGCCGGCGCCGGCGTTGCCGGGCGGGGTGTTGACGGTGACGGTGCTGCCGTCCTCGTAGCTCGTCCAGAGCAGTCCGGCGACGCCGCTCTGCCGGTGCAGGAAGCCGGTCTCGCCGGCCGCGAGCACCCGCTCCGTGCGAGGGTTCGGCGAGTTCGGGTCGTCCAGGACGAGTTCCGTGGTGCCGGCGGACTGTGCGGTGGCCGCGCGGGCGGGCTCACCGCCCCCGGAGACCACGGTGAAGGTCGCGACCGCGACCGTGAGTGCGGAGACGGCGGCGGTCAGACCGCCCCGTCGCAGGGCGTGTCTGCCCACGTGAGAGTCCCTCCCGGCGAGGGCCTCCGCCCTCGCACAAGTGAGCGGACTTTACCAGTCCCTTTCCGGCTCTTTACTCGGGGCCTGGGGGCTTTACTCCTCCGGCGGCAACTCGCCTTCCTCCATCAACCGCTCGGCGATGTCGTCGGACCAGTGCTGGGCCCAGGCACGCAGGGCTGTGATCGCGGGCTCGCTCAGGCCGTACCGCGTGAAGTCCGCGTCGGAGTAGAAGTCGCTGCCGGTGAGGCGGGACTGGAGCGTGGGCAGGGCGAAGGGGTCGTGGGCGTGGCGGCGGCCCAGCTCTTCCAGGTCGGGGAGGGAGAAGCGGGCGGCGGCGGCCTGCGCGTCGATCAGGTCGACGGCCGCGCCCCGGTCGTACAGCGCACGGATCTTGGTGCCGACGGCGTCCTCCAGCGAGAGGGCGGGGCCGTACTCGGTCAGCTCCGGCGGCTGCCAGAAGGCCTCCTTGTGCAGGGCCAGTTCGCACGGCCGGCCGGTCGGCGGGTCCATGACCGTCAGCTGCGCCGTGAGCGCGGTGACGGCCGCGGCCCGCACCTGCCGGCCCCGCGCCTCCAGCGCCGCGCCGACGGCACGCGCCATCCGCTCCATGGGTTCGGTGCTCTCGCTGGCGAAATCGAGGTTGGCGTGCGGACGCCGGAGCAGCCCGTGCGCCTGGAGGGCGTAACCGCCGGCGAGCACGAACACGTACGGGCTGCCGACCGAGACGAGCTCCTCAAGGAGCCGCCGGTGGGAATCGGGGAGGTTCACGGCTCCCGTACTCTGCCAGAACGGGAGCGGGGCGTCTGCGCACCCCGCTCCGCCGTTCACTCAGGCCGAGGATGATTCCTGGGGCCCGGCGAACACGTCTTCCGCACCAAGGGTCATTCCCCGGCCTGGTCCGTGGTGCCCCCTGTGTCCTCCGCGAAGAGGTCGTGGATGCACTCCACGTGGGGCGTCCGGTCCAGCCAGCGGCTGAGGAGGTCCCTCCATGTCTGTCGGGCCGGAGTGTCCCCCAGGCCGTCGGACGGTTCGACGCGCAGGACGGTGTCCACCCGCAAGTTATGGGCAGTCAGGTGTGAGCTGTCCGGGTGATGGGGATGCGTTCCCTCTTTCGAGGGGCGAGGGAACGTTCAGCCCTTGCGCTGCCACCAGCGGCGGCGGGCGGGTGTGGACGGTTCGAGGACGGGGAGGGCCGCGAGGGCCTCGCGGATCCGGTCGAACGTGGCTACCGGGTGGTGGCCGAAGCCCTTGTCGTCGGCGGGCAGCAGGACGCCCGCGCAGACCAGCATGAAGCTGTCGGGGCCGTCCTCCTCATGGGGCGCGGAGTAGAAGACCGGCGCACCCACACAGCCCGCCGGGAGTTCGGTGCTCCAGCGGATCGAGCCGTCCTTCATGCGCGCCAGGGCGCCCACCACGACAGCCTGGTCCCGGGCCCCGGTACGCGGCGCCACATCGTGGACCAGAGCGTACGCCGTGACCGGCTTGGCGGTGATCCGTGCGATGTCCTCGGCCCGGGCCGCGGCGCCGTCGGTGATCTCGTCCGTCTTCCACTGCCAGCCCTTGTCGGCGGCGTACGCACGCAGGAACGCCGCGGACTGGACGGCCACGCCGAGCCCGGGCAACTCGGTCCAGCCCTGCGCGAACTGCGTGAGCAGCAGCCGCTCGTCGCTCGGCGCCGGGTCGCACAGCTCCGGCCGCATGGCCACCTCGGCGACGTCGTAGCGGGTCTGTTCGACGGCGGTCACCAGCAGCGGGCGGACCGTGTCCGCCTCTTCCGTCGACTCCAGCAGCTCGTTGAACCAGAAAAGAGTGCCGTACGGGCCAGGGCGGTTCGCCCGCTCGAAGGCGAGCGTGGCGCGGCCCGCGTAGGAGTGGATGGCGTCGATGGTGGCCTGGTGGAGGCTCGGGGGCTCTTGGCTGGGTGGCTCTTGCGTGGACATGAAGTCAGACATTAGATGAGGCCGACGCCAGGCGCGGCGGGCGGTCCATGGGAAAGGCGTGACCCGGCCACCCCGCCCAGAGGCCGAGCCGGAACGGGTTCCCGCCCCTCCGGTCGGGCGCGGTCTGTGCCTGGTCCGTGTGTCAGAAGCCCAGATACGACCTGGTATGTGAGCTCACTCCGGCCTGGACGGTCGGATCGAGCTGCTGAAGTTTCCGGACGGTACGGCCGTGGGGCGCTCGGATGGCGCGTTCAACGGCCGACCCATCTCCGAACCCAAACACCTGCGCATTCTTGAGTTGCGGTATGGCGCCATCCGGGCTCAGGCGCTCTCGTCAGGGGAGTCGCTGGCCCTCGTCGAGCAACTGCTGGGAGAAACATGATCCGCAAGACCGTTGCCGGGGACGCCTCCGAGCTGGCGTGGTTCAAGAGCAGCTACAGCGGCGGCAACGACGGCAACTCCTGCGTTGAGCTTGCCGTTACCCCCGGCACCGTCCACGTCCGTGACTCCAAGACCGTCGGAGGCCCCCAGCTTGCGCTCGCGCCCGGCGCCTGGGCGGACTTCGTGGCGCACGCCTCGGGGATCTGATCGCTCGGTGGTCTGCGTCCGGCCGATGGGGGAGCGCGTACCCCTACTGACGCCGTCTCGGCGCGGCCCGGGCGGGGCCTGATCGGAGCCTGGTCCCCGGCAAGGGTGTTTGGAGTAAAAGGGCCACTCGCATCGAGCATGTGCTCAGGTCGAAGGGCTGAAGCGTGGCCCAAATCCTCCAATCACGGGTCGCACCCGGATGCGGCCACAGCGGGTGCCCCCGGGACTCCGGTATGCGGCCAGACGACTCGTGGTCCATTCAGTGACAAACTTCTCAAATCGACGCAAGATCCAGCGAAACCGACCCCGCTATGACTGGTTGTGCAAGAAAGTGCCGCTGATATTGCAGAAACAAGCGTTCGGCGGGCACTGTAGCTCCCGGCACGTCACCCCGAACGCGTTTCGTAGACGGGAGACCCCTTGTCCGAGAGAGCTCGCACAGCGCCGAGATCCCCCCTTCGCCGCGCCCTGTCCGCCGCGGCCGCAGCGACAGCCCTCGCGCTCGCCGGTCTTGCAGCACCCTCCGTCGCGTCGGCCGCTGCCGCCGACGCCCCCTACCCCAACCTCACCCCGACCCCGCCCATGGGCTGGAACAACTGGTCGTACTACGGCTGCGACATCAGCGAGCCCACTGTCCTGTCCAACGCCCGCGCGCTGGTCTCCTCCGGCCTGGCGGCCAAGGGCTACGACACCGTCACCACCGACGACTGCTGGATGACCCACAGCCGGGACGCCGAGGGCAACCTCGTCCCCGACCCTGTCCGCTTCCCGTACGGCATGGGGTACGTCGGTGAGCAACTCCATGCCATGGGGCTGAAGTTCGGCATCTACGAGGACGCGGGCACGGCGACCTGCGGCGGCTACCCCGGTTCGTACGGTCATCTGCGCCAGGACGCCGACCTCTTCGCCAAGTGGAAGGTCGACTATCTGAAGCTGGACGGCTGCAATGTGCCGGTCCCCTCCGGTCAGAGCGCCGACGACGTCTACCACAAGGTGTACGGCGACATGAGCAAGGCGCTGCTCGCCACCGGACGTCCCATCGTCTACTCCGTCTCCGCGCCCGCCTACTTCGAGGGCGAGAGCGACTGGCACCACGTCATCGGCTGGTCGGCCCAGGTCGGAAATCTGTGGCGGGAGGGCGCCGACATCGCCATGGAGCCCGCCTCCGCGCGCGGCAAGTGGGCGTCCATCAAGTACAACTACGGCTACAACGTCGCGCTGGCCGACCTGCAGAGCCCGGGCCGCTGGAACGACCCCGACTTCCTGCTCGCCGGCCAGTCCAGGCTCACCGGCGACGAGATCCGCAGCCAGATGTCGCTGTGGTCGGTCATGGCGGCCCCGCTCATCTCCAGTACCGACCTGACGAAGATCTCCCCCGAGGCGCTCGCTGCGCTTGGCAACGAGGACGTCATCGCAGTCGACCAGGACGCCAAGGGGCTGCAGGGGCGCATTGTCCAGCAGGGCGACGGCTACGACGTCCTCGCCAAGTCCCTCGCGAACGGCGACCGTGCCGTGGCCCTGTTCAACTCCTCGGACCGGGCGCAGACCATCACGACCACGGCTGCCGAGGCCGGGCTGCCCGCGGGGTCCTCGTATCTGCTCAAGGACCTCTGGTCGAAGAGGACCACACAGACCACCGGCACGATCGCCGCGAACGTCCCCGCCCACGCGACCGTGCTGTACCGGGTGCGCACGGCGACGGCCCACCGGGTCCAGCCGGCCACCGCGATCACCTGGACCAGGACCGGCGGCACGGATTCCACGTCCACGTGGCGGGTCGGTCTGGCGGACCACGGCCCGACCGGACTCACCGGCGCCACGCTGCGGCTGCGCGCACCCGACGGCTGGACCGTCAGTCCGTCGACCGTGTCTCTCGGCCGCGTCGGGCCCGGCGGGACGGCGAGCGCGACCGTCACGGCCAAGGGCCCCGAGGCCGAACCCGGCACCACCGTCACCTCCCTGACCGCGACCGCCGACTACCGGGCCGGAAGGGCCGGCGAAGGCAGCGTGTCCGCGGATGCCACGGTGGTCATGGATGTGCCCTACCCGAACCTGGCCGCCGCCTTCAACAACGTCGGCGTGACCAATGAGGCGGCTCCCCCGGCCGAGGGCAACTACACCACGGGCGACTTCGACGGCGGCGGCGACACCTACTCGGCACAAGCCCTTGCCGCGGCCGGTGTCACCCCCGGCGCCAGGCTCACCAAGGACGGCGTGACCTGGACGTTCCCCGACGCCAAGCCGGGAATGCCGGACAACGTCGCCCTGGCCGGTCAGTCCATCACGATGTCCGGCAGCGGCTCCGAACTCTGGTTCCTCGGTGCTGAAGCCGGATTCACCACCGGCCAGGTCAAGGTCACCTACACCGACGGCACCACGAGCACCGGCACCCTCGGCTTCCCCAACTGGTGCTGCACGTCGGACACCGCGTACGGCGCGACGACTGTCGTCACGACCGACCACCGCAACACCCCGGCCGGGCCCGCCAACTTCGGCATCGGCTACAAGCTGTTCGGCAACTCCGTGCCGCTGACGGCGGGGAAGACCATCCGCACGATCACCCTGCCCGACGCGGATCCGATCCACGTCTTCGCGATCACCGTGCAGTAGCTCGCGGTACCGGACCGGCCCGGTGGTCCACCCACTGCCGGCCGAGTCCCCGTCGCGGACAGAACCGCGGAGGCGAACCGGGTACGGAGCGAGGACGGTGAAGCCTCCGGGGCTGTCGGCCTCGGAGGCTTCACTGTGTCTGAACTCGACGGTTGCTGCTGCGAGCGGTGGGCGCCCGGGGGGGCAGGGTCAGCCCTCCTGGCCGCCGAAGCGCTCCTTGTACGTCTCCAGGTCCTCGTCCGTCAGCTTGGCGAACAGGACCGGAGGCACGGTGAACGGGGTGCCGGCCGGGACGGCGGTCAGGGCCTTCGCCTCGTCGACGGTGACCCAGGCCGCGGTGTCGTCGGCGAGGGAGAACGCCTGGCGCATCGTCTGCGCCGTCGCCGGGATGAACGGCTCGGAGACCACCGCGTACAGGTGGATCAGGTTCATCGCCGTGCGCAGGGTGAGGGCCGCGCCGTCCTTGTTCGTCTTGATCTCCAGCCAGGGGGCCTTCTCCTCCAGGTAGGAGTTGCCGGCCGACCACAGGGCGCGCAGCGCGGCGGCGGCCTTGCGGAACTGGAGGGACTCCATGTGCGACTCGTACTCCGCGAGGAGCGAGGCGATCTCCTCGCCGAGGCGGGCCTCCGCCTCGCCCGGCTCGCCGCCGGCCGGCACGTCGTCGCCGAAGCGCTTGCGGGAGAAGGACAGGACACGGTTCACGAAGTTGCCGAGGGTGTCGGCGAGGTCCTTGTTGACCGTGGCCGTGAAGTGCTCCCAGGTGAAGGAGGAGTCGTCCGACTCGGGCGCGTTGGCGATCAGGAAGTAACGCCAGTAGTCCGCCGGGAGGATCTCCAGGGCCTGGTCGGTGAAGACGCCCCGCTTCTGCGAGGTGGAGAACTTGCCGCCGTAGTACGTCAGCCAGTTGAAGGCCTTGACGTAGTCGACCTTCTTCCACGGCTCGCGCACGCCCAGCTCGGTGGCCGGGAACATCACCGTGTGGAAGGGGACGTTGTCCTTGGCCATGAACTGCGTGTAGCGGACGTCGGTGTCGGCGTCGTACCACCACGACTTCCAGTCGCGGTTCTCCGGGTCCTGGTCCGCCCACTCGTTGGTCGCGCCGATGTACTCGATCGGGGCGTCGAACCAGACGTAGAAGACCTTGCCCTCGGCGGCCAGCTCCGGCCAGGTGTCGGCCGGGACCGGGACGCCCCAGTCCAGGTCACGGGTGATCGCGCGGTCGTGCAGGCCCTCGGTCAGCCACTTGTGGGCGATGGAGGAGGCCAGCTGCGGCCAGTCCTTGTCGTGCTTGGCGACCCACTCGCGGACCTCGTTCTCCAGCTTGGACTGGAGGAGGAACAGGTGCTTGGTCTCGCGGATCTCCAGGTCCGTGGAGCCGGAGATCGCCGAGCGCGGGTTGATCAGGTCGGTCGGGTCCAGGACGCGGGTGCAGTTCTCGCACTGGTCGCCGCGGGCCTTGTCGTAGCCGCAGTGCGGGCAGGTGCCCTCGACGTAGCGGTCCGGGAGGAAGCGGCCGTCGACGGGCGAGTAGACCTGGCGGATCGCCCGCTCCTCGATGAAGCCGTTCTCGTTCAGCTTCCGGGCGAAGTGCTGGGTGATCTCGCGGTTCTCCGGGGAGGAGCTGCGGCCGAAGTGGTCGAAGGCCAGCGCGAAGCCGTCGTAGACCGCCTTCTGCGCGTCGTGCGCCTGGGCGCAGAACTCGGCGACCGAGAGCCCGGCCTCCTTCGCGGCCAGCTCGGCGGGGGTGCCGTGCTCGTCCGTGGCGCAGATGTAAAGGACGTCGTGGCCGCGCTGGCGGAGGTACCGGGAGTACACGTCCGCCGGGAGCATGGACCCCACCATGTTGCCCAGGTGCTTGATCCCGTTGATGTACGGAAGGGCGCTGGTGATGAGGTGTCGAGCCATCGTGGCTGCTCCCAGGTCGCTGCGTTTTCTGCGGTTTCGAACCTTGAAATCGTAGCTGACAGGGGTGGGCCGCCCGCTTCCCGTTTTGCTGGGTGGGAAGGGGCGGCCGGGGGGTGAGACGGGTGGCTACGGTCGGTTACGGGCGCCAGGCCGCGAGTACGCCCTGGTAGAGCTCGGTGTCCGTCAGCTCGCGGGGGGTCGGGCCCGCGTGGAAGAAGGACGTGTTGCCGGTCTTCAGCTTGCGGAGGTAGTCGAAGGCCTTGTTGTCGTGCTCGCCGAAGGCGACGAAGGAGAAGAACACGGAGGGGTGGTTCTTCGCGGCCTCGGTGAGGGACTGGGTGGCGGGGGTCTTGGCGTCCGGGGCGCCGTCCGTCTGGAAGACGACGAGGACGGGGGTGGCGGGGTCGTCCGTCGTCTTCTCGTGGTGGGCGAGTACGGCCTCCACGGCGGCGTGGTAGCTGGTACGGCCCATGCGGCCGAGGCCGGCGTGGACGTCGTCGATCTTGGTCTCGTGGCCGGTGGCGAGGGTGAGGTCGGTGGTGCCGTCGACCTCCGTGGAGAAGAAGACGGTGTGGACCGTGGCCTCGGGGTCCAGGTGCGCGGCGAGGGCGAGGGTCTGGTCGGCGAGGGCCTGGGCGGAGCCGTCCTTGTAGTACGGGCGCATGCTCGCGGAGCGGTCCAGCACGAGGTAGAGCTTCGCTCGGGTGCCGGTGAGGCCGGCTTCTTCGAGGGTGGTCTGGGCGGCCTTGTAGGCGGTGACCAGGGTGGGGGCGTTGTCGCGCACGTGGGTGAGGGGGGTGGCGGGGGTGGCGATCTCGTTCCCATCCGCACCACCCGTGCCGGTTTCGTCGTCGACTACGGGTGCCCCCTGCGGGGCGCCCTCGCCGTCGGCGTCTGCGGCTGCGTGCGACTCCTCGGCCTCCGCGACAGCCTCCGGCTCGGTGGCCATCGGTTCTGCAGCCAGGGGTTCAGAGGCTTCGGGCTCCTCGGCCTCCGGCTCGATGGGCTCCGGCTTCTCAGCCACGGGCTCCTCAGCGAGGGGCTCAGCAGCCTCCAGCTCCGCAGCCTCGGGCTCCTCGGCCTGCGGCTCCTCAGCCACGAGTTCCGCAGGCTCCGGCTCGACGGCCATGGGCTCGGCTGCTTCCGGCTCGATGGCCATCGGTTCTGCAACCAGGGGCTCAGCAGCGTTGGGCTCTACGGCCTCCGGCTCCGCAGCCAGGGGTTCCTCGGCCTTCAGCTCCGCAGCTTCCGGCTCCTCGGCCAGGGGCTCACCATCCTCAGGCTCCTCGGCCTTCAGTTCTGCGGCCTCCTGCTCCACGGTCACGAGGTCCGCAGGCTCCGGCTCGACGGCCACGGGCTCGACTGCTTCCGGCTCCGCAGCCAGGGGCTCCTCGGCCTTCAGCTCCGCAGCCTCCGGCTCCTCGGCGAGGGGCTCAGCAGCCTCCAGCTCCGCAGCCGCGGGCTCGGCAGCCGCGGGCTGCTCGGCCTCCGCCTCCTCGGCCTCCGCCTCCTCGGCCTTCGCCTCCTCGGTCTCCAGCTCTACGGCCTGCGGCTCCTCGGTCACGAGTTCCGCAGCCTCGGGCTCGACGGCCTCGGGCTCCTCGGCCAGGGGCTCGACGGCCTCGGGCTCGACTGCCTCCGGCTTGACGGCCATCGGCTCCTCGGCCTGCGGCTCCTCGGCCTGCGGCTCCTCAGCCGCGAGTTCCGCAGGCTCCGGCTCGACAGCCTCGGGCTCGACTGCTTCCGGCTCCGCGGCCACCGGCTCCTCAGCCGCAGCCTCCGTAGCCAGGGGTTCCTCGGCCTCGGGCTCGGCAGCCACGGGCTCCGCAGCGAGGGGCTCAGCAGCCTCCAGCTCCGCAGCCAAGGGCTCGGCAGCCTCGGGCTCGACGGCCACGGGCTCGACTGCCTCCGGCTTGACGGCCATCGGCTCTGCGGCCTGCGGCTCCTCAGCCACGCGTTCCGCAGGCTCCGGCTCCGCGGCCACCGGCTCCTCAGCCGCAGCCTCCGCAGCCAGGGGCTCCTCAGCTTCCGGCTCGGCAGCCTCGGGCTCCTCGGCCAGGGGCTCCGCAGCCTCGGGCTCGTCGGTCTCTGCTTGCACCGGCTCCTCGGCCTTCGCCGGCACATCCGTCTGCACCGGCGTCTCCTCCTGCACCGGATCCGTCGGAGACGCCGGGCGGGGGACTCTGACGTTGTCGAAGGCCGCTGCTACGAGGTCGTGGTCCTCGGTGTTCGCGGTGGGCTCGGGTGAGGAGGCCTCGGTGGGCTCGGGGAGGGATTGCGCGGGGACGCGGTCCGCACCCTCTGCTTCGGCTCGTGTTTTGCGGGAGCGGCCGAATGTGTTCCGCAGGAGAGTGAGAATGCCCATGTGCGCAACCCTTCGCATGAGGTGATGCCCGCCAATCCCTGGCCAGGACGGACACGTAAGGTTAGCGGCCCCAGATGACGATCTCAGTGCGGTGACGCGATAGCCCTGGCCGCCGCCACCTCCTGGCGCAAAGGTTCCAGCACACTGCCCGACGGCCCCGTCAGGTCCGTGCGGACCGCGATCAGGGTGTCGGCCTGGCGCACGCCCTCCGAAAGCTCCCTCAATTGCAGGGCCACCTGGGCGATTTCGGACGGGGACGGGGGCGGGGCGCCGTGGATGACGCGGACGCGGGCCGCCGTCGTCGCGTCCACGATGCGTTCCACCGCGACCACCAGCGGCCACCAGGCCGTCGCCCGGCGGCCCATCGGCGGCGGTTCGGTCAGGGCCCGCTGGAACTCCGTGCGGATGACCGACAGGTTGCGGTAGAGGCGGCGGCGCATGCGGGCCCGTGCCGCCGCCGCGTCCGGTCCGGCGTCCCCGGGCGGCTCCGCGAACGCCGTTTCCACATAGCGCGCCATGTCCGCCACCGCGTCCGCCAGACGGTCGCCCACCCGGCTGTGCCAGCTCTCCGGCCAGAGCAGGTAGCCGACGACCAGGGCGATCGCGCAGCCGATCAGGGAGTCGAGCAGGCGGGGGAGCAGCAGGGCCGTTCCCTTGTGGTTCAGGATGTCGGAGAGGACGAGGATCGCCGGGGTGATGGCGGCGGTCTGGTAGCCGTAGCCTCGCGGGGTCAGGGCCGGGATCAGCGGGGCCAGGAGCAGCAGCGCCGGTACGTCCGCCCAGCCGCGCGGCACCTCCGCCAGCACCGCCGCCGCGATCACCAGTCCCGCCACCGTGCCGAGCGCGCGCAGCAGGGCCCGGGAGAAGACCGAGCCGAAGTCGGGCTTGAGGACGAAGGTGATGGTCAGGGCGACCCAGTACGAGCGCGGTACCGGGATCAGGGAGACCAGGGCCTGGGCGATGCCGATGCACAGGGCCAGGCGCAGGCCGTAGCGCCAGGAGTTGGCGGAGAGCATGACGTTGCGGGTGGCCCGAGCCGTACGGATGCTCAGCGTGGCGGGGCGGCCCAGGCGGTCGTCGATGCCCCGGGGGTCCACGTCGGGCACGGCGACGACCTTGGCCGCGTGCCGCAGCGCGTGGTCCACGGCCCTGGCCGTCTCCGTCGTGGGCACGGGGAGGGACGGGAGGGCTGTGGGGGCCTTGTCGCCCGTCTCGATGGCCTGGGCCAGGCGGCGGACCGCCTCGGGTATCTCCGCAGGGAGCGGGCGGCCGTACAGGTGTGCCGCCGGGGCCGCTTCCAGCACCGGGGTGATCGCGTTCAGCTCGGCCAGCAGGCGGGTCAGGTCGGGGCTGCGGCCGTGGTGGCGGGCGCGCCGGGCGAGGATCAGGTCGTACGACTGGTTCAGGGACTGGGTGACGGCCCGGCGGGCCTCGTCGTAATCCCCGCTCTCCCCGGTGCCTGAGGCCGCCAGGAGGGCTGCCGCCGCGCGGTACGTGTCCGCCACCGCCGCGCGTTCGGGGACGCCCGAGCGCAGCGGCCAGGCCAGCAGGGCCAGCAGCAGGACGAGGAGGCCGCCGCCGGTCATCAGGGCCGGGGCGAGCCACCAGGGGCCGGGCAGCGGAAGGCCCGCGCCGATCACGCAGTCGAGCAGGAGCAGCAGCCCGGAGACCGAGGCGACCGCGCCGATCGTCGAGATCATCCCGGAGACGAGGGCCACCCCGGTGACCGCCGCCACCGCGTACCAGCCGTGGCCGAAGACCAGGAAGCCCAGGGTCACGCCCACCGCGCCGAAGAGCTGCGGGACGGCGATGTTGAAGATGCGCATGCGGTAGGCGTCGGCGGTGTCGCCGATGACGCCGGACAGGGCGCCCATGGAGGCGAGCGCGCCGTAACCGGGGCGTCCCGCGGCGAGTCCGATGGCCAGGGGGAGGGCCATGGCCACGGCCGCCCGGGCCACCGCCGGCCAGTTGACCGGCGCCTGCTGCGTTTGGAGGTTCCGGACCAGCCAGTCGGGAGGGGTCAGGCCGATGGGGAACTCGCGGGGCATGTGGCCATTATGGCTGGTGGAGGCGGTTCGGGTTGGTCTACGAGCGGGCGTCCACCCTCGCCAGGAACTTCTCCAGCGCCCCGTTGAACTCCTCCGGGCGCTCCAGATTCGGCATGTGGGCCGCCCCAGCGATGACGCACAGCTCGGAGTCCGGCAGGGCCGCGTGCATCGCCTCGGCGTCCGCGACCGGGGTGTACGTGTCGTCGGTGCCCACCACGACCAGCGCGGGGACCGTCACCCTCGTCAACAGGTCGCGGTAGTCGGGGCGTTCTGCCCGGCCGCGCAGGGACGCCGCGGCGCCCTCTGGGGCGGTGGCCGTCATCATGCGGTGGACGTGGGCCTTGACGGCCGGGTCGGCGTAGGGGGCGACCATCTTCTCCAGGACCTCGTCGGCGTAGCCGCGCATGCCCTTTGCCAGCAGCCGGTCGGCCATCGCGCGCCGGCCGAGCCTGCCCTCGGGGGTCTCCGGGGCGGGGAAGGTGTCCGCGAGGACCAGGCCCCGGACGCGGTCGCCGAAGCGGTCGTAGCACTCCATGACGATCTGGCCGCCCATGGACAGGCCGGCGAGGACGAACGTGTCCACGCCGAGGGTGTCCAGCAGCTCCTCGATGTCCTCGGCGTGGCGGGAGAGCGGGACCGTGCCGGGGGTCACGGGAGAGGCGCCGTAGCCGCGCAGGTCGGGGGCGATCACCCGGCGGGCGGTGGAGAACCCCGCCAGCTGCGGGTCCCACATCGTGCGGTCGAAGGGGTGGCCGTGGATCAGGACCAGGGGGGTCCGGGCGGGAGTGGCAGGGGTTGCGGGGGATTTGTGAGTGTATGTGAGGAACGGGGGCATGTGATCGACCCTAGGGTGCCGCCCTCGCTCGGGGCAATAAAATCTTTGCCCTCGGTGCAATCCAACGCGCCTTGGCAAAGGGGGACTTGTGGGGGACTACCGGCGTATCGCCGACCGGATAGCGGACGACATCAACGGCGGACGGCTGCGGCCGGGGCAACGGCTGCCGCCGCAGCGGGTGTTCGCCCGGCGGCGCGGGATCGCGCCCTCGACGGCGGGGCGGGTGTACGCCGAACTCGTGCGCCGGGGACTGGTGGTGGGCGAGGTCGGGCGCGGCACGTTCGTGCGGGCGACCGAGCCGGACGGGCAGCCGGGGCGCGCGCTGACCGAGGCGGCCGGTGTCGCCCCCGTGAACCTGGAGCTGAACTACCCGTCCGCGCCCGGTCAGTCGGAGCTGCTGGCCCCGGCCCTCGCCCCGCTGCTGCGGCCGGACGCGCTCGGGTCGGCGCTGCGCCCGGCCGCGGCCACCGGCACCGGGGCGGCCCGGGAGGCGGTCGCCGGGCTGCTCGACGGCGGAAGGCCCATCGGAGGGCCGCGGACCGACCCGGCTTGCGTCCTCTTCACCGGCAACACCCGCCAGGCCATCGCCGCCACGCTCGCCTCGCTGGTCCGGCCTGGCGGCCGGGTCGGTGTCGAACCGCTGACGTATCCGCTGGTCAAGGAGATCGCGGCCCGGCTCGGCCTTGTCCTGGTCCCGCTCGCCACGGACGCGGACGGGCCGCTGCCCGAGTCCGTCGTTGCCGCTCACCGCAGCGCTCCCCTGTCCGCCCTCTACCTCCAGCCGACCCTGCACAATCCGACCTCCCTCACCATCGGCCCGGAGCGGCGCGCTCAACTGGCCGAGGTCACAAGTCGATTGGAGATACCGGTCGTGGAGGACCGGATCTGGTCCTTTCTGCGGCCCGGCGGCGAGCCGTCGTTCAGCACTCTGGTACCCGAACTCGGGCATGCCGTGGACGGGTTGTCGAAGAGGGTCGCGCCGGGGCTCACGGTCGGGTTCGTCGTCGTACCGGCCGGGCGGGTCGAGGCGGTGGAGCGGGCCATCCGGTCCGGTGGGTGGAGCGCGGGCTCGTTCGCGCTGGAGGCCGCCGTGCGGTGGATCGGAGACGGCACCGTGCACCGGCTGACGGCCGCCAAGCGGCGGCAGGCGGAGCGGCGGCAGCGGCTGGCCGCCCAGGAGCTGGCCGGGTTCGCCGTACGGTCCGATCCGGGCGGCTACTTCGCCTGGTGGGAACTGCCCGCGCCGTGGCGGGCGGACACCTTCACGGCCGCCGCGCGGGCGCACGGGATCGCGGTCACGCCGGGTACGGCCTTCTCGGTCGACCCCAGCCGGACCCCGGACGCGGTCAGACTCGGGCTCGGGTCGGCGCCTGAGCCGGAGCTGGTTCGGGCGCTGCGGACTCTGGCCCGCGTCGCGCGGGGCGGCCCGGCCGGAGGTACCGCAGGTACCGGGTGAGCCAGGCCGTCAGGGCCACCGCGAGGCCGAGGGCGAGCAGGAGCCAGGAGACCGTGCGCAGGGTGTCGGTGAGAGCGTCGTAGACGGCGCCCGCGGCCGGGTGGGACACGTCGGCGGGCAGGCCGGAGAGGGTCAGGGCGCGGCCGGCGGCGAGGCCGAGGCCGAGCAGGGCGCCGCCCAGGGCCGTGCCCAGCGCGGTCGCCGCGATGGCGCGACGGCGGTGGACGGCGAGCGCGATGCCGGCGACGGCGAACGCCACGGCGGCCACCGGTAGCCAGAATCCGGCGACTTCGAGCACGTGGAACCCCTTTCGGAGCGGGGCCAGCCGGTCCGCCGAGAGCACGGCGACCGCGGTGTGTTGCACCGGGATCCGTGCGGCGAGCGGCACATGGTCGTGGGTGAGCTGGCTCTTGACCTGCGCGGTGACGGGGGCGAGGTCGACGGTGACGGGCCGGTCGCCGTCGTCGCCCTCCGTGCGGTCCTCGCGCAGGGCGCGCAGCACGGCGTCGTGCGTGACCCGGTTCCCGGTGTCCCAGGCCAGCCGGAAGGCGCGGGTCTGGGTGAAGGAGCGCACCGCCTCGCGCACGAACGGGCGGACGGAGCCGCGCAGCGGGCGCGCGTCCAGGTGCAGGTCCACCTCACGCAGGATGCCGTCACCGAGTGCGTCCGCGACGGCTTCCCGCACGTCCGGGTCGGCGGCGAGGGGCGCCATCGTGGTGACGTAGCGGCCCGTGTCGGTGAGCCCGTACGACGCCCAGGCCGCCAGCACGCCGAGCGGGGCGAGGAGGCAGGACAGGGCGAGCAGTACGGCCGACAGGGCGCTCCTGAGGCGTGGGGGCACTCTTCCAGGCAAGTGCGCCGCAGGCCGCCGCGCGAGCGGTACGACTGCAATCGGGCGGCGCTCCGGTGGAGGGTTCACCCGAACGGGTGTTTCCTGGTGTTGGTGGACGTCGCCGAGTGCCGGGGGTTGGCTCGGCGGCTGGTGAGGAGGGAAACACAGGGGAGTGCGTGGGCCCCGGCCTTCCCCGGCCGGGGCCCACGCGCAGGCCGTCGTCCGCTTCTTTGCTGCGTACGCCTCAGCGGACGCGGTGTCCTTCGGCGTCCTCGTGCGTGTAGTACCAGTAGAAGAACGCCGTGACGGTGACCGCGGAGACCGCCAGTGCCATGCCCGCGGACCTGAGGACCGAGCCGCCGCCCATGTTGTACATGAACCCGAACGCGCAGCCGATGAACGCCGTCCACGCCAGTGCGTGCACCTCCCGCTTCAGCCGCGGGGCCACGAACAGCAGGCCCATGCACACCACCGCGAACACGAGTGCGCTGATGAACCCGAGCAGCAGGTTCCCGCCGGTGATGGGGCCGCCGGCACGGTGGTTGGCCGCCACCCAGTAGCCGTAGAGCAGTCCCAGTGCGACCGGCACGGTCACCCGGGCGATCGCGTGGGTGCGCTCGTCGAAGATGTCCGGCGATCGGGCTCCGCCGGGCGCGGGTGCCGTTGTCCCGCGGGGTGCGGGTGCCGCTTGAGCCATGAGAGCACTCCTCTCTCCTCGCCCCCGCCTTCCAGGGCACACCTGGGTGCACGGCCCGGCAACTCGGCCAGGACGGGAGCCCGGATGCGGGCGGTACCGTCCCGTGCTTGGCTGAGGACATGGAGGGCCTGGTTGGCGCGCCCGACGACGAGGTCCTGCCGCAGCGCCGGCTGCCGCGCGTGAGGGGCCGCGGTGTCGCCTGGGCGCCACTGCTGCTGCTCGCCGGGGTCACGGTGCTCGACCTCTTCACCAGCGAGCGGTTCCGGTTCATCTCCTGGGCCGTCCTCGTGCCCGGCACGGCCGCCGCGATCTGCGGGGTGTGGACGACCGCCGCGTACGCGGTGCTGGCGACGGTGGCCTACTTCGTGGTGGACACCGTCTCGCCCGACCGGTACCACGCAGGGCTGCCCGACTTCCTCCTGGTCGCCCTCGGCGGCGTCCTCGCCACCTTCGCCTGCGCGGTCCGGATCCGCGACCAGCAGCGGATGCTGCACATGCGGGACATCGTCGAGACCACCCGCCGTACGGTGCTGCGCCTGCTGCCGCCGGTGTGGGCGGGCCTGGAGCACGCGGCCGTCTATCTCTCCGCCGACACCGAAGCCCGGGTCGGCGGCGACTTCTACGACATCCAGCCCAGCCCGCACGGCACCCGCGTGCTCATCGGTGACGTGCAGGGCAAGGGGCTCGGCGCGGTGGAGACGGCCGCCGCGCTGCTCGGCACCTTCCGGGAGGCCGGCTACCACGAGGCGGACCTGGCGACCGTCGCCGAGCGGCTCGAAGTGCGGATGCTGCGGCACCGGTTGCACAGCGCTGCGCTCGGGCGCGACGACGGGGACCGGTTCGCCACGGCCGTCCTGATCGGCTTTCCCCGGCGGTGGGAGGGTGAAGGTGCCGAGTCGGTCGTCGAAGTCGTCAACTTCGGGCACGAACCGCCGCTCGCGGTCGGGCCGTACGGCGTCCGTGTGCTGCCCGCCGGCGGCGGGCTGCCGCTCGGCCTCTGTGACCTGGTGGGCGGGCTGCCGCCCGTGCACCGGGTGCCGCTGGCCGCCGAGGAGACCCTGCTCCTGGTCACCGACGGGGTGACCGAGGCGCGCAACGGGCCCGGCGAGTTCTACCCGTTGGCCCGGGAGGTGGCCTGCGCGATCCGCGCCGACCCGCGGCGGGCCGAACCCCGGCGGCTGGTACGGCGGGTGCGCGACGGCGTGCTGCGGCACAGCGGGGGGCGGCTGGAGGACGACACCACGGTCTTCGCGGTCCGCCGGGCACGCGGCGGGGTGGGCGAAGGGCCCGAAGGGGGACGTTTGCAGTCCTGAGGCGCCGGTTTGCAGCAGCAGCGGCTACGGTGCTGAGTGGAGATCGATGGGGGAGGGACGATGCCTGGAACCGTGCTGCTGCTCGCGGCCTCGCCGCTGGGCCGAGGACGCCTGGTGGACGCGGCCGGTGTGCTGCCGGTCCTGGCCGCCGTAGCCCCCGCCGTGCTGGCCGGCACCGACACCGCGAACGTGGTCGAACTCGCCGACCCGCTGGAGCCGCAGGCCGTCCTCACCCGGCTGCGCGCCGCCGCGGCGGCCCCCGGGCCGCTCACCCTGTACATCGCGGGCCAGCTGCAACTGGACCGCCGTCAGCGGCTGCCGCATCTGGCGCTGGCCCGTACGACCCCGGCGACCGTCCGCTACACCGCGCTGCCCTGGCACTGGATCCGGGAGGAACTGCGGCTGCGTTCCGCCGCGGACACCGCGCTGATCGTCGACCTGCACGCGGACGCGGAGACCTGGCAGTACCTGGCCGGGCGCCCGCTCGACTCCGGGCGCAACGCGGCGGTGTACGGCCGTGTGGTGCCTCCGGCGGCGGGGCGGAAGGGGCTCGGGGAGCCGGCGTACATGAAGGCGGTGGCGACCCTGCTGCGCAGCGGGCACCGGCCGTCCCTCGCGCAGCTGCACGAGCAGGCGCTGGCGCGGATCGCGGAATCGAGTGCGGGTCGTGATCTGCTGCTGACCGTCCCTGGGGGCTCCGTCCCTCGACCCCCGTTCACCCCGCCGCCCGGGTCGGTCGCCGACCCCCACGCCGCCATCAGCGCCGCGGTCCGGGCCGGCCGGCACCCCGAGGCCGACGCCCTGGCCGCCCAGCACGAAGCTGCTGCCGTCCGTTCCCATGGCCCCGCCTCCGAGGAGGCCCTGCACTGGGCCGAAGTCCGGGCGGACCTCGCGATGTTCGCCGGGGACGCCGTACGCAGCTGCCAGACCTGGCTCGCGCTCGCCGGGGTCCGGCTGGCGGCGGGCCAGGCGGTGGACGCGCCCGCCGTGGAGGCGGCCGTGGACCGGGCCCACCACCAGTGGGGCCGGATCGACGACCCTGCCCGTGCCCGTGAACTGGGCCCGGCCCTGGCGGAGTTGCGCCTACGCGTGCCTGGCCGGCGGAACGGAGCGCTGGAGAACGTACGGCAGCAGCTGCGCGAACTCCAGGCCGCTCCCTAGGGCCCCCGGGTCAGGCCTGGGCCAGCAGTGCCAGTGCCCCGGAGACCAGCGTGCGGACGCCGGGGGCGACCGTGGACAGGTCGGGGGCGAAGTGCGGGCTGTGGTTGCTCGGTACGGCCGCGAACTTCTCCGGGAAGCCGGCGCCGGGGGCCTGTTCCCACACCTCGGCGGGGGTGGTCGTCACGAACCAGTACGAGTACGGGATGGCGCCGTCGAGCGCGAGCTGCGGGAAGTCCTCGCTGCCCATCGCCGGGCCCGGGTCGAACACCGTGCCCGCGCCGAAGACCTCGCCGTGCACCGCGGCCACCGTGGCGTCGGTGCCCGCGTCGTTGACGGTCACCGGGAACGTGTTGCCGATCGTCACCTCGGGCTCGCGCGGGCAGCCCGCGGCCAGGCACTCGCCCTGCGCGACGCGCCGGATCGCGGCCAGCATGCGCTTTCGCACCTCCTCCGACTGCGTGCGCAGGTTCAGCGCGATGCGCGCCTCGGACGGGATGATGTTGTGCCGGGTGCCCGCCTCGATCCGGCCCACGGTGAGCACGACGGACTCGTTCGCGGCCACCTCCCGGGAGACGATCGTCTGCAGCCGCGTCACCAGGTAGGCGGCGGTCACTACCGGGTCCACGGTCGACTCCGGCCGGGAACCGTGCCCGCCCCGCCCGTGCACCACGATGTCCACGTCCGTCGCCGCCGACATGATCAGGCCGGGTGCGTGCGGGTACAGGCCCGCCGGTCCGGGGGCCGCGTGCTGGCCGAGCAGTGCGTCGGGGCGGCCGAAGCGCTCGTACAGTCCGTCGGCGACCATCCGGGCCGCGCCCTGCCCGGTCTCCTCGGCGGGCTGGCCCACGACCAGCAGGGTGCCGGCCCAGGTCTCCCGCCCCTCGGCCAGTGCCCGCGCGGCCCCCGCCAGCCAGGTGACGTGCAGATCGTGCCCGCAGGCGTGCATCACCCCGTCCGCGCCGGAGGCGTACGGCAGCCCGGTCTCCTCCCTGACCGGCAGCGCGTCCATGTCGGCGCGCAGCAGCACGGTCGGCCCGTCCCCGTTGCGCAGCCGCCCCACCACCCCGGTGCCGCCGACGCCCTCGGCGGTCTCGAACCCGGCGTCCTTGAGGCGCCCGGCGAGCCTCGCGGCGGTGCGGTGCTCGCGCAGGGACAGTTCGGGGTGGCGGTGCAGATCGCGGTAGAAGTCCTCCAGGTCCCGGGCCGGGAGGGCGGCGGTGAGGTCCAGCGCGGTACGTGCGGCTGCAGAGGTCACGCAGTCAGGGTAGGGGTGCGGCTCGCCGGCTCACCAGGAGAAGTACGGCTCACCAGGTGAAGCCCTTCTGGACGTCCATGCAGGCGTCCGTCTTGTCGCCGGGCAGGACGGCCGCCGAGTCGGGGGCCTTCGTCGGCTTCTTCGCGGCCTGGTAGGCGGTGCCGGTGCGCCAGTCGGAACCCACGACGAGCGTGACTCCCGAGACGTCCGTCGACTGGCGTACCTGGCCCAGCGGCACCCCGAGCGCCTTGGCCAGGGACTGGGCGTCGCCCTCCAGGTCGGCGCTGGGGTAGAGGATCGTCGTCTTGGCCTCGGCGGCCGGAGTGGTGTCCACCAGCGCCCGGGTGAAGCCCTTCTGCAGCAGGACCTGCTGGACCGCGCCGGCCCGCTGGAACGCGGGGGCCTGGCCGTCGGCACCGGTGCCGTTGCGGACCTGGACGGCCAGCTCCCCGGCCGGGGCCGCCGGGTCCTTGGACGTCGGCTCGGTCTTCTCGTCGCTCTTCTGCTTGGCGCCGCGGCCGTCCAGCGGGGTGTCGTCGCGGACCATGGAGATGAGATCGTCGGCGTCCCCGGGCTTCGGCACGCGCCGGTCGGTGTCCTGCGACCACTCCACAACGGGCAGCGTCGTCATCGTGATCCGCTTGGAGGGGACCTCCTTCAGCTGCCCGGCGAGGTCGTACAGCTTCTTGACGGTGCCGAGGCCCGGGTCCACGGTCAGCGCACTCGTCGCGGCCTCCGCCAGCTTGCGCATCTCGTCGGGGTTGGTCAGCTTCGCGTCCTTGCGCAGCTGGCGGACCATCGAGGTCATGTACATGTGCTGGGCGTGGGTGCGGCCGATGTCGGTGCCGTCCTCGAAGCCGTAGCGGGTGCGCAGCCACTGGAGGGCCTGCTTGCCCTTGACCGGGGTGGTGCCCGCCGGCAGCTTCAGGCCCGAGCCGTGCCCGTCCGGGGTGTGCGACCACACGTTCTGCTTGACGCAGACCGGGACGCCGCCGATGGCGTCGGCCATGTCCACGACCCCGGAGAAGTCGACCATCATGAAGTGGTCGATGTGGATTTTGGTGAGCTTCTCCCAGGTGGAGACCGTGCAGCCCGGTCCGCCGCGGCCCAGGGACTCGTTGGCCATCGACAGGGAGAGCGGCTCGTACTTCTTGCCGGTGTCGGGGTCGGTGCACCTGGGGATCGGGATCATCGTGTCGCGCGGGAGGCTGACCACGGACATGTTGCTGCGGTCGGCCGAGACGTGCACCAGCATCTGCACGTCGGCGAGCGGGGGGCGGCCCACGTCGCCCTTGGAGCCGCCGAGTGCGAGGTCCTTCGCGGTGTTCCGGCTGTCCGAGCCGATCATCAGGATGTTCAGCGGGGTCTGGCCGTCGGCGTTCGGGGTGGCCTCGGGGGCGGCGTAGTCGCCGATGTTCAGCTTCTTCTTCTTGATGTTGTCGTTGAGGTGCTGGTAGTAGAGGTAGCCCGCTCCCGCGGTGCCGAGTATCAGGACCGTCATGGTCAGCGCCGACCAGCGCAGTATGCGCATGCCCCGGCGGGCCGCCGGCCGCCGCTTGCCTCCGCTTCGGCGCCCGCCGTGCCGACCCTGTCCGGTGGCCCGGGTGCCGTCGCTGCCTGCCTCGCCCTCGGCGTCGTACGCCGTGTCCGCGCTCTCCCCGTCGGGAGTGCCGGCGTGCCGGGCGCGCGGCGGAGCCCCTTCGCCGTGCAGGCTGCTTCGCGTCATACCCGTGCCCTTCCCACCTTCATGAGGCACAGGTGGCCTCGCCCGTCGTCTCGTCCCCGGGAGCCTCTGGTGAGAGTTTCCCGGGGTCAGCCCGCTGATCGGTGCGATCACCGCGCCGGGGTTACCGGATCGCTCAGACTAACCACGGGGCGCCACGCCGGGCGACAGCGGTGTGAGATACGTAACTCCCGTACAACCGTGGGGTTTGCCCAGTTTCTGGTGAATTGCGGCCATGGTTTGGAGCGGGCTTTACCCGCGGGATGTTTCGCCGCCGGATTCCCGCGGCACGGATTTCTGTCGCCGAAGTCCGGTCGCACTGGCGGGAGTTGGTCGTCCGGAGCTGTCCTGGCCCGCCCGGCGGGCCGCGGCTACGGGTGCCCCGCGTACCGGACGGCCGCCGGTGCCGGGGTGTGGTCCGCCGCCCGGGCCGGGCCGGCGTTCGCCGCCGCGACCAGGGCGACGACGGCGATCACGGCCGCGGCCACGCCCCGGGCGGTGGAGGCGCCCCCGCAGGCGCGGAGCCGGGGGTGGGGGAGCCGGCAGTCAGGGAGTGCGGTGGGGCGTCCGTCGGGTGCGGATGTACGTCCGTGCACGGCGACCTCGCTACAACAGCGGCCTGTTAAGCATGCTTAATCCGCCGTTTAACCTAGGGGCTGCCTGAGTCGAACGGCAAGGGGCACAAAGGGAGTTGGGGGCGAACGTCGATGCGGGAACGAGACGATCCGGGGGTCATAGGGCGGCGCGTGCAGCAGCTGCGCACCCGACATGGCCTGACACAAAGGCAGTTGGCGGAGCCTGCCTATACGCCCGCCTACATCTCCACCGTGGAGGCGGGCCGGGTGCGGGCCTCGGACGAGGCGCTCCGGCACATCGCGAGCCGTCTCGGAGTGACTTTCGAGGAGCTGACCGTGGGCCGCCCGGCCCACCTGGCCACCGACCTCCGGCTGCGGCTCACCGAGGCGCAGCGCACCCTCGCCGACGGCAGGGCCGAGGAGGCCGCCGTGCAGTACGCCGTCCTGCTCGCCGAGGCGGAGACCCACGGGCTCGCCGCCGAGCAGACCGCCGCGCTGCTCGGGCTCGGCGAATGCACCCTGGAAACGGGCGAGTTGGGCAGGGCGCGGGAGTGCTTCGAGCGGGCCGAGGAGCAGCTGGCCGGCCAGTCCCTGCCGGTGCGCGTGCCCGCCGTACGCGGCCGGGCGGTCTCCCACTACCTCGCCGGTGAGCTCCGGTACGCCGTCTACCTGCTGGAAACCACCCTCGACGAACTGAACCGCGGCGGCCTGCACGACCCCGACGCGCTGCTCCTCCTCTACGCCAGCGTCATCGGCCCCTACATGGACATGGGCGCGCACGCCCGCGCCGCCCAGGCCGCCGAGTTCGCCCTGGCGCTCGCCCCGCGGGCCGCCGACCCCGCGCTGATCGCCCGGATGCACCGCGCGGTGGCCCGCACCCTGCTCGCCGAGGGCCGGCTCGCTGAGGCCGACGCCTCCCTCGCCAAGGCCGCCGAGCTCTACCGCCAGCTGCGGCTCCGTACCGAGCTGGCCAACTGCCACTGGATGCGCGGCTACGTGTACGCCCAGCACGGCGAACTGGAGCGCGCCGAAACCGAGTTGCGGCAGGCCCTCGCCATGCTCTCGGAGTCCCACGCCGCCCTCTACCGCAGCCAGGCCGCGGTGGAACTGGCCGACGTCCTGCACCGCCGGGGCAAGTCCGCGGAGGCCGCCGGACTCCTCTCCGGCGTCCTCGGCGACTTCTCCTCCGAGCGCGGCGCCGTCCACGCCGCCGCGGCCCACCGCCTGCTCGGCATCATCGCCGAGGACACCCGGGACACCGAGGCCGCCGAGGAGCACTACGTCCGCGCCCTCAGCCTCCTGGAACGTGCCGGGGCCGCGGGTGACCTCGCCGACCTGTGCCGCCTCCTCGGCGACCTGCTGCGCCGTACGGGCCGCGTGGAGGCGGCCCTGGACGCCTACCGCACCGGCCTGGGCCACCGCACCGCCCCCGGCACGACCACCCTGGGCCCGGCCCCGGCACAGCCTCCGCTGTGAGGGGTCAGCCCCAGCCGGGCACCGGCGGCTGCGGCCACGCCGGCGGGCCCGGCAGCGGAAGGTCCGACCGGAGGGGGGTGTCCGGCCCGCGGCCGGTGAGCCAGGCGAGGAGTGCGTGGCCGGGGCCGGTGGCCGTGGGGCCGGCCGGGGCGAGGGTCCAGGCGCGGCCGAGGTCGGTCGCCTCGATGCGGGCCACGGGGAAGCCCCGTGCGGTCAGGGCGGCGACGGTCTCGTCGAGGGCCCAGGTGACGTAGTCGGCGGGCCAGTCGGCGGCGGTGTGGCCGAGGTCCAGGTCGACGTGGTGGGTCTCCAGCTCGCGCCGGGCCCGGTGGAGGGTGTACCAGGCGGGGTGCCGCCAGCCCGCGAGGGCGGAGACCAACGTGGGCCAGCGCTCGGCGGGCATGGCCGCCGCCGCGTCGAGCAGCCCGTCCAGGCTGCGGCGCAGGTCCGCGACGAGGTCGGCCGCGTCCCGCCCGGCGCCTTCGCGCAGCGCCCGCTCCAGGGCGGCGGCGTCGGCCCGCAGCCCGGGCGCGGTGCCGGTGCGGGCCAGGGCCAGCAGCCACCGGTAGACGTCGGCGCTGCGGGCGAGGTGGGTGAGGACCTGACCGCGGCTCCAGCCGGGGAGCGCGGAAGGTTCGCGGGCCGTCAGGTCGGTCAGCGCGTGGAGGCTGTCGCCGAGGCGCGCGGCGGAGGCGCGTACGGCGTCGAGGAGTTGGGCGATGCCGTCGCGGTCGGGATCGGTCGTGTCGGTCACGGGCGGGCACTCTACGGCCCGCCGCTCTACAGCCGGTCGGTCAGCAGGTGGCCGACGGCCGCGACGCCCTCGGTGATCGCCCGCTCGCCGACGTTGCCGAAGCCCAGGACGAGTTGCGCGGGCGAGGAAGCGCGCGCGGCGCGGCAGGCGCTCATGCCGTAGAGGCCGACGGACCGGGCCCGGGCGGAGGTGACGACGTGGTGTTCGTCGGCGCCCGCGAGCAGGTGGGCGACGGCGTGGAAGCCGGCGGCGAGGCCGGTGACCGGCAGCCCGGGGGCATGTTCGGCGAGCGCGGCGAGCAGGGTGGTGCGGCGGGCCGCGTAGGTGGCGCGCATGCGGCGCAGGTGGCGGTCGAAGCGGCCGGACTCGATCAGCCGGGCCAGGGCGAGCTGGTCGAGCGTAGGGGTGCCGCGGTCGCTGCGGTGCTTGTGTTCGGTGAGCGGTTCCGCGAGCGCCGGAGGGCAGACCATCCAGCCGATGCGCAGGGCGGGGGCGAGGGATTTGCTCACCGTGCCCAGCGAGACGACCCGGTCGGGGGCCAGGCCCTGGAGCGCGCCGACCGGTTCGCGGTCGTAGCGGAACTCGGCGTCGTAGTCGTCCTCGATGACGAACGCGTCGCGCTCCCTGGCCCACTCGATCAGGGCCAGCCGGCGTTCCGGGGCGAGGGCGACGCCGGTCGGCCACTGGTGGGCCGGGGTGACCACGACGGCGCGGGCGTCGGTCGCGGCCAGGGCGCGTACGTCGATGCCGTGCGCGTCGACCGGTACGGGAACCGCCCGCAGCCCCGCTGCCGCCGCGGCGGCGCCGACGGTACCGGGTGAGCCGGGGTCCTCGTGGGCGACGGTCCGTACGCCGCCGTCCGCGAGGACGCGGAGGGCGAGGCCGAGCCCCTGGGCATAGCCGTTGCAGACGACGAGGTGCTCCGGGCCGGCCGCCGCGGCGCGCACCCGCCGCAGGTACCCGGCCAGCACCTCGCGCAGGACCGCGCCGCCGCGCGGGTCGCCGTAGTCGAACTCCGCGGTGGGCATGGCGCGGGCCGCCTCGCGCGTGGCCCAGAGCCAGTCCTGGACCGGGAAGGAACCCAGGTCCGGTACGCCCCAGCGGAAGTCGGCCAGCAGGCGCGGGGCCGCGGTGCGTGGCGGTACGGCGCCGGGTGGTGCCGCGGCGCCGGCGGCCACGCGGGTGGCGGAGCCGGGGCGGGTCACCAGGTAGCCCTCGGCGAGGAGCTGGGCGTAGCACTCCTGCACCAGGCCGCGCGAGAGGCCGAGCGTGCGGGCGAGTTCCCGGGAGGACGGCAGCCGCTCGCCGACCCGCAGACGGCCGGTGCGGATCGCGTCACGCAGCCCGTGCTCCAGCTGCGCGCGCAGCGGCCGGCCGCTGGTCCGGTCGACGGCCAGCAGCAGCTCGGGCGGAGAACTGGACCACTCCAGCGGCATGGAACCGGAGCTTACCGGCGAGCCGGACGCCCGCTTAGCGTCCTGCCGTGACCAGACCGCCGGAGTCCGCCTCCCTGCCGACCGTTCCCCAACCACCCCTGCTCACCCGCCCGTTGCTGCTGCGCTTCGTGTCCATCCTGGGCACCTCGACCAGCTTCAACCTGCTGCTGTCGGTCGTCCCCGGCTACGCCACGACCGGCGGCGGGGGCGGCTGGGCGGCCGGGCTGGCCACCGGCGCGCTGATGCTGGCGACGGTGGTGGGCGAACTGGCGACGCCCGCCCTGGTCGACCGCTGGGGCTACCGCGCCGTGCTGGCCGTCGGCCTGGGGCTGATGGGTGTGCCGGCGCTGGCCCTGCCGTTCTCCCGGAACCTGTGGTGGATCGTCGCGGTCTGCCTGCTGCGCGGACTGGGTTTCGCCTTCAACGTGGTCGCGGGCGGTGCGCTGACGGCGTCGCTCATCCCGGCCGAACGGCGTGGCGAGGGGCTGGCGTTGGTCGGCGTCGTGGGCGGGGTGCCCTCGCTCGTCGCGCTGCCGCTGGGGGTGTGGCTGGCCGCGCACGCGGGCTACGGGGCGGTCTTCACGGCCGCGGCCGTGGCCGCGCTCGCCGCGCTCCTCGTGGTGCCTGCCATGCCCGACCGGATCAGCGCGTCGGGGCGGCCCGTGGGCGTCACCGAAGGGCTGCGCACGGCCGGACTGCGGCGCCCTGCCGTGGTGTTCGCGGTCACGGCCGTCGCCGGGGGGATCGTCGTCACCTTCCTGCCGCTTGCCGTCCCCGCCTCGGCCACGGGCCTGGTCGCCGTGGCGCTGTTCGCCCAGACCGCGGCGGCCACGCTGGCCCGCTGGATCGCCGGGCGGTACGGGGACCGGCACGGCCCCGCCCGCCTCGTGCTGCCGGGCCTGCTGCTGTCGGCCGCCGGCACGCTGCTGACGGCGCTGACCGGGAGCGCGGTGGCCGTCGTCGCCGGGGTCGGTGTGTTCGGCTTCGGCTTCGGCATCGCCCAGAACGCCACGCTGACGCTGATGTTCGCGCGCGTGCCCGCCGCGGGCTACGGCGCCGTCAGCGCGCTGTGGAACTTCGCCTACGACGCCGGTATGGGCGCCGGCGCGGTCGCCTTCGGCTGGCTCGCGGCCGGGACCGGCTACCCCTGGGCCTTCGCCCTGACCGGTGCCGCGATGCTGACCGCGCTGGCCCCGGCCCGGCGCGACCGGCGCGCCGCGACCAGGCTCCTCACACCTGCGCACGCCCCTGTTTCCGTATGTCCGCCAGGCGCAGGGCGCCGATCTGGACGGCGGCCTGGGTCGCGTCGTTGGGGACGTCGCCCAGGCCGCCGTTGGTGAGGGCGAAGGCGTCCTGGCCGACCCGGACGGCGGCCACGTCCAGGGTGAGGACGGACTGGTCGCCGTCCTGTGTCGTCGAGGCGAGGGTGACGTGCAGGCCCTGGCGTGCGTTGCCGGCCTTCGGCAGCGGGGCGTCGGTGACCTGGACGTCCTCGACGTCGCCGCCCTGCGTGGTGGCCGTGAAGCGGGCGCACTTGGCCGGCATGGTCTTCAGCCAGCCCAGCATGGCGTCGACGTCCGACGGGCGGCGCGCGCCGATCTGGTAGCGGAGCTGGGCGTTGGTGTCGGCGTTGTCCAGGCCGACAGCCGCCTGGGGCGGGCCGCCGAGGAGTTCGTCGGTGTAGAGCGCGTCGAGCAGCCGCTGGCACTCGCCCGCCGTGGTGGTCGCCTTCAGCAGCCCGTCCCGCCAGACGGCCGCGCCGCGCGTCGCCGACCAGGGGGCGCCCAGGTCGGCCTCGGTGAGGAGTGCGGCCTGCGCCTGGGCGTCGGTGAGGCCGGAGCCGCCCGCGCGGGCCGACCCGTTGGGCCCGGGCGAGGCCCGGTCGATGGTCGGCAGGGGCTGCGGGGCGGTCGACGGGTGCCCGAGGGCCAGGGCGGCGCAGGCGCCCAGGGCGAGGAGGCCGGTGGCGGTGAGAGCGAGATGGAGGCGGACACGGCCCCGCGGGCTGGGGGGACGTATGCCTGAGGGGCGTATGCCAGGGGGGCGTAGGGGGGCGGTCATCGGGGTGCCTCCTGGGCGGGCCGGGGCAGTGGGGTGCCTGCCGACGGGCGTGCGGGGTGCCTTCTCTCACGGCACCACCGGGCACGGGCGGTCACCAGCGGTCCGGTCCGTATGGGTGAGGGGGGCGGTGGCCCGGGGGCGCGGTCGGGGGCTGCGGAAAATGCCTCGCCCTGCCGGTTCGGGCCCTGTTACGGTCGCCGTATGCAGCGCGCCCAGCAGTTCCTGTCGAGCACGACGACGCCGGAGACCGTCCCGGCGCGCTGACACCTGACCTGTCCGAAGCCCCGGGGCGAGTGCCCCGGGGCTTCGGCGTTCGCGCACCCGGTTCCTCGCCCCGCAGGCGCCGTCCCGCGAGGAGCCCGCGATGAACGACCGCCGGCCGAACGACCTGCCCGACCACCGCCGCCTCGGCCGCGAGCTGGACCTGTTCGACACCGACCCGCTGATGGGCGCCGGGCTGCCGTACTGGCTGCCGGACGGAGCCGTCGTACGGCACACCCTGGAGGAGTACATCCGGGAGGCGGAACGCGCGGCCGGGTACCGGCACGTGTACTCGCCCGCGCTCGGCAAACGCGAGCTGTACGAGCTCTCCGGGCACTGGGACCACTACAGCGAGGACATGTTCCCGCCCATGCGGCCGGGCGCGGAGGGCGCTGAGGGCTCTGCGGAGGTCGTCCTGCGCCCCAGCCTCTGCCCCCACCACGCCCTGATCTACCGCTCCCGCTCTCACAGCTACCGCGAACTACCCCTGCGGATCGCCGAGTTGGGCACCATGTACCGGGCCGAGCTGTCCGGTGTCCTCGGCGGCCTGACCCGCGTACGGGCCATCCAGCTCAACGACGCGCACATCTTCTGCACCCTGGAGCAGGCCGTCGAGGAGGCCCGGGGCGCCCTGGAGCTGATCGCCCGCGCCTACGCCGACCTCGGCATCCGCGCCGTACGCCACCGCCTGTCGCTGCCCGGCGAGGGCGGCAAGTACGTCGCCGACCCGGAGCTGTGGCAGCGGGCCACCGCGCTGCTGAAGGAGGTGCTGGCGGAGTCGGGCGTCGACTACGAGGAGGCGGCGGGCGAGGCCGCCTTCTACGGCCCCAAGATCGATGTCCAGATCGCGGACCCGGCCGGCCGCGAGTCCACCCTGTCCACCGTGCAGATCGACTTCCACCAGCCCGCCCGCTTCGACCTGCACTACATCGGCGCCGACGGCGCCAGGCACCGCCCGGTGATGGTGCACCGCAGCATCATCGGCAGCGTCGAGCGGGCCGTCGCCCACCTCATCGAGGCGCACAACGGCGCCTTCCCGGCGTGGCTGGCCCCCGTGCAGCTGGCGGTGCTGCCGGTGGCGGAGGAGCAGGTGGAGCGGGCGGCGGCGGTGGTGCGCGAGGCCCGCGCGCTGGGCCTGCGGGCCGAGCCGGCCGCCCCCGAGCAGGGCACCCTGGGCGCCAGGATCCGCGCGGCGCGCCTGGTGCCGTACCAGGCGGTGATCGGCGAGCGGGAGGCCGCGGCGGGCCTCGCGGCCGTACGCCTGAGGGACGGCCGGCGCCCCGGCGAGCTGCAGGTGCCGGAGCTGCTGCGCCGGATCGGCGCACGGGTGGCGGCACGCGGCACCGAACTCTGGGACTGACGGCGTGACGGCGTGACGGGCTGACCGGCGGTCACGGACCGCGGAACTGATCTACTGTCGGAACGACAGAAGGAGCCCGCCGTGACCGGTCAGCCCATCCCCGTGATCATCGACTGCGACACCGGCGTCGACGACGCCCTGGCCCTGCTGTTCGCCGTACGCCACCCGGGGCTGGACCTCCGGGCGGTGACCTGCGTCGCCGGGAACACGGACGTCGACGGGGTGGTCCGCAACACCCTGACCGTGCTGGAGCAGGCGGGCGCCCCCGGCATCCCGGTGGCGCGGGGCGCCGGACGCCCGCTGATCGAGCCCGCCCGCTCGGCCCGGCACGTGCACGGCGAGGACGGCATGGGCGACCTCGGCCTGCCCGCGCCGAAGCGGGCTCCGGCCGACGTGGACGCCGTCACCCTCCTGCGCCGCGAGATCCTCGCCTCCCCGCGCCCGGTCACCCTCGTCCCCACCGCGCCCCTGACGAACATCGCCCTCCTCCTGCGCAGCCACCCGGAGGTGACCCGGAACATCGAGCGGATCGTGTTCATGGGCGGGGCCGTGGCCACCGGAAACGCCACGCCCGTCGCCGAGTTCAACGTCTGGCACGACCCGGAGGCGGCGGCCATCCTGCTCACGGCGGGGGTGCCGATCACCATGTACGGCCTCGACGTCTTCACCCGGGTCGTCGTACCGGGCACGGAGGTACGGCGGTTGAAGGCGAGCCAGGAACCGGGCGCCCGGCTGGCCGGCGAACTGCTCGCCCACCGCCCCGCCGCGCCCGAACCCGACGGCGACGACCCGGCGGGCGGACTCGGCGACGCGGGCGCGGTGTGCGCGGTCGCCGACCCGGCCGGCCTCACCACCCGCCTCCTCCCGGTCGTGGTCTCCCTCGCCCCCGGCCCGGCCCGCGGCCAGACGATCGTCGACCGCCGCCCGCGCCCCGGCGAGTCCGAGATCCACGAGGGCGCTCGCGAACAGGCCCTGGTGGACGTGGCGTTGGACGTGGACGTGGAGCGGTACGTGAAGCTGTACCTGGAGACGGTGGTGCGTAACTAGGTACTGTGCGCGCCGACTTTGCCGTCGCCGACTACCCGGTGCTGTACCAGCCCTCTTGCATCCGAGGCAGCTTCGCGGAGCGCGGTCAACGGACCGTAGGGCTGGGGCTCGGCCCCGGGGACGTGGTGCCGGAGCCGCCGCTCTCGCCCGTGAGGGCGTTCAGGTCGACCGGGGTCGAGGTGGCGTTCGGGGGTGGGGTGAGGACCACCTGGGGCTGGCCCGGGGCGGGGGGCGGCGGGGTCAGGTCCGAGGACGGGAGCTTCGGCGGGGTCGTCTGCTGGAAGAGGGTTTGGTCGAAGTCGACCAGGCCCGTCTTCTCCATGACCTCCATGTGGTCCAGCACGGTGTCGTTGGCCTGCTCGGCCAGGGCGCGCACCAGGGAGTTCTTCGTGGTGGAGCGGATCTTCGCCACCGTGTTGAAGATCGAACCGTGCGTCATCCGCAGGATGTTGGCGAAGTCGGAGTCGAACTTCTTGCCCGTCTCCGACTTCAGTGTGCTGACGAAGCCCTGTTGCTGCGGGCTCGGCACGTTGGGGAGGGTGATGTTGAGGAGGGGCGCGATCTTGCGGCACGTGGTGTCCAGGGCCGCGTGGCCGTCGACCAGGTGCTGGCTCGCCGTGAGAACCGCCTTGGTGGTGCCCTGTTTCAGGCCCAGCTGCCCGACCGGGTACTCCCACAGGCCGGCCGCCCGCACCTTCACCACGAAGTCCCGGTCGCCCTCCGTGAGCGGCCCCCAGCGGGTGTCGGCGATGATGCGCGACTGCGAGGTGGAGACGTTGTTCAGCCCGAGCATGGTCGGGTAGGCGAGCGCCGTGAGCGTGAGGGTCAACGCACCGCCCACGAAGAGCGTTCCCGTCGCGTTCCGCGAAAAGCGCACCGTGTCTCCTGCCCGGTCGGGGGTCCCGCCCGCGGGCGGTTCGGACGCACAGCAGTACGGATGCGGCGGCGATACGTATCGAGGATCCGGGCAAAGAATTTCCCATCGGCTTCCCGGCGACTCTCGCACCGGGTTTCCCCGCTACGTCCCCGTCACCCCGGCGTCCGTTGGGGGAACCTCGACGTCCATGGGGGAATCCTCGACGTCCGTTGGGGGAACGTTGACTCCTTCCCGGGAGAGTCAAGGGGAAATCCAGTCCTAGATTCGCCGCATGTCCCCCACGCCACCCCCCAGGGGTCCCGCAGCGCTGCCCGTCCTGCCGTACCGCAAGCCCACCAAGGGCCGCGACTACTGGGTGCTGGACGACGTCCTGCCGGACGTCGACGCCGTACGCGAGCGCTGCCTGGCCAAGGACGACTGGGTCGAGGGGTACCCGTACACCTCCGAGACCTGGCCGGGACTGCGTGCCATGCCCGGCCTCGAACCCGGTGAACTCGCCGTGATCGAGAGGCTGGTGAAGAAGGCGACCGGGGCGAAGGAGCTGTGGGTGCAGCAGGCGCCCGGCGGCGGCACCCTCAACCACAACTGCGTCCAGGTGGTCGGCGAGGGCGAGAGCGAGCCGCGCCCGCACACCGACTCCCGCGCGCTGTGCCGGTACGCGGCCGTGCTCTACCTCAACCCGGGCGTCCCCAAGGACTGCGGCACCAGCTTCTACCGGCAGCACCTGCCCGGCGGCCGGCTCGGCGGCAACGTCGTCCAGGCCCCGCACAACAACCTCGTCGAGGCCCTCGGCACCCGCTTCGTCGCCCCGGACGCCTTCGAGGAGGACGTCCGCGTCCCGCACAAGTACAACCGGCTGCTCCTCTACAACGCCAACCTCGTGCACAGCGCCACCGGTTACTTCGGCAAGGCGCTGGAGGAGAAGCGCATGACGGCCGTGTTCTTCTGGATGGCCTGAGGGTCCAGTCGGCCTGCTCTGTACCACCGGCCTTCCCGTCACCCGTTCGGAGTACCTGCTGTGGTCCCCCGAGCGGGTGAGCCGGATCGTCGTACTGACGACCGACAGAGGCGGAGGTACGGCCATGACGCAGCAGACCCACCCGGCACCGGCGTCCCAGCACCACTGGGCCGCGGGAGGTGTCGTCTTCGCGGGGGTGCTGATGCTGGTGAACGGCGTCCTGCGGGTGCTCGAGGGCATATCCGCGCTCGCCGCCGACGACGTGTGGGCCCGGATCGGGAGCTACGTCTACAAGGTCAACCTGACCGGCTGGGGCTGGATCATCCTCATTCTGGGCGCCGTGGGCGTCATCGCCGGCGCGTTCGTGCTGAAGGGCGCCGCATGGGCCCGTGCGGTCGGCATCGTGCTCGCGTCCCTGAACATCATCGCCCAGTTCCTGTTCCTGCCCTACGCGCCCGTCTGGTCGTTCATCATGATCGCCGTCGACTTCTTCGTGATCTGGGCGCTCGCCACATACCGGCCGGAACTGCGGGAACAGGCTGCCTGACCCGTACGGCTGACAGCTGATCGCTCCGGCGCCGGGGTGCAGTCAGCCGTGGGCGCGGAGAGGATGGCTGACATGACGTGTGTGGCCATCGTCGGCGCAGGGCCGGGGCTCGGGGCCGCCGTCGCGCGCCGGTTCGGGCGGGAGGGGTTCGACGTGGCCCTGCTCGCCCGGGACCGGGAACGGCTCGCGGGGCTGGCCCGGGATCTCGCCGCCGAAGGGATCACCGCACGGTGCTTCCCCGCCGATGTGCGCAAGCCGGAGGAGCTGGTCAGGGCGCTGGCGGACGCAGCTGACGCGCTGGGGACCATCGAGGTGCTCCAGTACAGCCCCGTGCCGCACCAGGATTTCATGCTGCCGGTGCTGGAGACCCGGCACGCGGATCTGATCGGGCCGATCGAGTTCTCGGTCTACGGCCCCGTCGCCGCCGTACAGCGGGTCCTGCCCGGCATGCGGGCGCTCGGGCGCGGGACCATCCTGTTCGTCAACGGCGGGAGCGCCGCCGTACCGCATCCCGAGCGGGCCGGGATCTCGATCGCGTTCGCCGCGGAGAGCGCGTACGGGCATCTGCTGCACGACCGGCTGGCCGGTGAGGGCATCCACGTGGGCCAGCTGGTGATTCCCGGGGCCATCACGCCGGGGCACGCCCGACGGGATCCGGCCGTGCTCGCGGAGATGCTGTGGGGCATGCACCGGGACCGGCACGGGTTCCGGCACTACGCCGACGACCTCGCCGCCTGAGGCCTGACCGACCCGCGCACTTGGGCCCGGCCGCAGCGGGCCGGGGTCGCCCTGCGTGGAGTGATGTCGCCCTGCGTGGAGTGGTTATGTAAGCCAATATGGTGACGTTGGCCGTATTGCTCTCTTCAAGGGGGCCTCCATGGCTGTCGAAATCCCTCCGCTGGTCAAGCCCTCCCGCCTGCGGGCCAGGGGCGGCCTGCTGGGCGAGTGCCTGGCGGAGTTCCTCGGGACGTTCGTCCTCATCTCCTTCGGCTGCGGTGTGGTCGCGATGGCCGTCGCCGCGCTGCCCGGCTCGGGCCGCGCCGCCACCCCCACGACGATCTTCCTGGCGGCCGGTGACTGGCTGCTGATCACCTGGGGCTGGTGCATGGCGGTCGTCTTCGGCATCTACGTCGCCGGCGGCGTCAGCGGCGCCCACCTCAACCCGGCGGTGACCATCGCGATGGCGGTGCGCCGCGGGTTCTCCTGGGCGAGGGTGCTGCCGTACATCTTCTCGCAGGTGGTGGGCGCGTTCGCGGGCGCGGCGCTGGTCTACCTCGTCTACCACCAGGCGATCAACGCCTATGACGACTCCGTGCCGGGGCCGAAGGTGAACGGGCACACCAACGCCACGTTCTCCATCTTCGCGACCTTCCCGGCGCCCTACTTCCACGGCGGTATCTGGGGGCCGCTGACCGACCAGATCGTCGGCACGGCCTTCCTGGTGATGTTCGTCGTCGCCATCGTGGACCTGCGCAACCAGGCCGTCCAGGCGAACCTCGGCCCGCTGATGGTGGGCTTCGCGGTCGCCGCGATCGGCATGTCCTACGGCGCCAACGCGGGCTATGCCATCAACCCGGCCCGCGACTTCGGGCCTCGGCTGTTCACGTGGGTGGCGGGCTGGAAGAGCCTGGCGTTCCCGGGGAACGTGTCGGGCTTGTACAGCGGCTACTGGTGGATCCCGATCGTCGGACCGATCGTCGGCGGCGTGATCGGGATCCTCGTGTACGACCTGTTCATCGGCGACGTCCTGCACATCCGCAGCCAGAAGGGCGAGTTGGCGGAGCCGGGGCTGACCCGTCCGGTGAGGACGACGGACGAGGAGTAGGTACCGCGGGCCGTCAGCGGCACAGTTCCGTGGCGTCGACCAGAGGCGCCGGGTCGCCCGGGGTGCGCGGCGGCTGTCCACAGCCTGTGGACGAATCCCTTCACCAGCCCGTCAGCAGCAGGTGGTTGAGGAGGAGGGCGAGGGTCGCCTGGGCGGTCAGCCAGGGGCGGGGGCGGGGGAGGTATGCGCAGGCGGCGAGCAGCCAGACCGCGAAGGGGAGCCAGATGCGTTCCGTCTCGGCCTTGCTCATGCCGGACAGGTCGGCGATCAGGAGGGCCAGGAAGACGGCGCTGACCAGCACGGCCAGGCGCGTGGGTGCCTGGGCCGGGCGGTGGGCGAGCGCGGTGGCCGTGCGGCGCAGGCCCGCTGCCGCTGCCGGGCCGGTGATGAGTGCCGTGCAGGCCAGGTTGGCCCACACCCAGTAGCCGTACGGGCGGGTGCCGCCGACGCCCTGGTAGTAGCGGGTGATCAAGAGGTGGTACGCCGTCCACCAGTTGAACCCGGCCAGTGTGAAGGCCAGGGGGACGACCAGGAAGCCCGCCAGGAGGGCCGGGAGGACAGTGGGGCGGGCTCGGACGGCGGCCCGGCCCAGGAACAGGACCGCCGCGCAGGGCACCGCGATCAGCGTGAGGCCGTAGGAGAGGTAGCAAGTCAGGCCCAGGAGGAGGCCGGA
Organism: Streptomyces sp. NPDC002676; assembly: GCF_053592455.1. NCBI lineage: Bacteria > Bacillati > Actinomycetota > Actinomycetes > Kitasatosporales > Streptomycetaceae > Streptomyces > Streptomyces sp. NPDC002676. The sequence goes on from NZ_JBSFVT010000003.1 coordinate 261,228, forward strand.
CGCCAGTGCGCAGGCGGGGGAGCGGCGAGTGACCGCGAGGGCCAGCAGGGCTACCGACCAGGCCGCCACCGCCGTGAAGTACGCGTCCGCCGACGTGCCCAGCCACACCGCCGCCGGTGCCAGGACCAGGAAGGGGGCCGCGCGGCGGGCCAGGGACTCGTCGGCCAGGGCGCGGACCGCGATCAGGACCGCCACCGAGGCCGTCGCGCCCACCGTGATGCACCACAGGCCCGCCCAGCCGCCGCCGCGCAGCCCGATCCGGTCGAGCAGGACGAAGGTCAGGGTGGAGGCCGGCGGGTGCCCGGCGACATGGGCCGGCCAGGGGGCGGGGGAGCCTTCGACGATGTGGTGGGTGAAGTCGCGCAGGGTGCCCGGGATGTCGTGGAAGCGGTCGATGACCCGGAGGTACTCGTTGTGCGTGGTGAGGCGGCCCGCGATGCCCCGCTGCCAGCCGTCCACCAGGGCCAGGGAGAGGATCCAGGCCGTGGTCGCCGCCCAGGCCGTCGCGAGGAGGGGGCGCCAGGGGAGGCGGGCGGCCAGCGTGGGGCCGTAGGCCACTGCGGCCACGGCCAGGAGTACGGCCGCGGGGGTGCCTGGGCCCACATGCGGGTCCCACTCGGCCAGCACCGGCGGCCAGTGCACGAAGAGGGTGCCGTAGGCGAACTGGATGTGGCGGCCCACCAGCACGGCCGCCGTCACGAGGACGGCGGCGACACCGGCGGCGCAGAGGTCACGGCGGTGGGAGCGGGAGAGGGAGCGGGTCACAGCCGCAACGTAGGGGGCGCGGGCGCGCGGGGGCCGCCCCAAAGGCCGTATGTCAGCGTTTCGTCATCACTTCCGCACCCTTTCATGGGGGTTTCGCGGCCTACGGTCGGGGCATGCGAGACGATCCCCGGCTGCCCACCTCCCCCCGCTTCTGGCGCAGCCCCCTGCGCGGCCCCCGGTTCACCTCGGTTCTCGGTCTCGTCCTGCTCGCCGGGATCACCGTGCTGTTCGTGACGGGTCTGGTGTCGTACGCCGCCTACAACCCGGGCCTGTCCCGGGTGAACGACACGACCCCGGACAAGGGCGTCCTCGGCTTCTACCTCTTCGCCTGGCCGACGAACCCGGTGTGGCTGTACCGCTTCACGCAGGGCCTGCACGTCACCCTCGGCATCACGCTGATCCCGGTCCTGCTGGCCAAGCTCTGGTCGGTGGTGCCGAAGCTGTTCGCGCTGCCGCCGGCCCGCTCGCTCGCGCACGCGCTGGAGCGGGTGTCGCTGCTGCTCCTCGTCGGCGGCGGGCTCTTCGAGTTCACGACCGGGGTGCTCAACGTCCAGCTGGACTACGTCTTTCCGGGATCCTTCTATCCGCTGCACTTCTACGGCGCGTGGGTGTTCTTCGCCGCGTTCGCGGCGCATGCGGTGCTGAAGCTGCCGACGGCGCTGCGCGCGGTACGGCGACGGCTGCGGCCGCAGGAGGCGACGGAGCTGGTCGCACCCCGGCCCAACCCGCCCACCGTGTCCCGGCGGGGCGCCCTGTGGCTGGTCGGCGGCGGCTCGCTGCTGCTGTTCCTGACCACGGTCGGGCAGACCCTGGGCGGTCCCTTCCGTCGTACCGCCCTGCTCGCGCCACACGGCGGGGCCGACCCGGCCGGCGGCCCGAACGGCTTCCAGATCAACAAGACGGCCGCCTACGCCGGCATCACGGCGGCCGACACGCACCCGGAAGCGTGGCGGCTCGTCGTCACCGGCCGCACCGGGACGGTCCGCCTGAGCCGCGACCAACTGCTCCGGATGCCCCTGCACAGCTCCTCGCTGCCGATCGCCTGCGTCGAGGGCTGGTCGACGGCCGACCAGTGGTGGCGTGGCGTACGGCTGCGCGACCTCGCGGCGCTCGTCGGCTACGACGGCGACCCGCCGGACGTGCTCGTCGAATCCCTGCAACGGCACGGCGCCTTCCGCCGCGCGGCCCTGCGCGCCAACCAGGTCGCCGACGGCCGCTCCCTGCTCGCCCTGTACGTCAACGGCGAGGACCTGTCCCCCGACCACGGCCATCCGGCGCGGATCATCGTGCCCGCCGCGCCCGGTGTGCTCAACACCAAGTGGGTGGCCCGGCTGACCTTCGGAGACCTGTGATGCCGCGACTCCCCCTGCCCGTGGGCAGTCCGTTCCAGATCCTGCTGCTCGCCTGCTCGTTCGCGCTCGCCGCGTACGCCGGTGTCCGGCTGCTGGCAGGTGACTGGTTCGGGGTGGCGCTGTGGATCGTGGCGGCGGCGCTGTTGCACGACCTGGTGCTGGTGCCGTTGTACTCGGTGGCGGACCGGGCGCTCGTACGCGGGATCGACGCGGCCGGGCGGCGCGCGTGGGTGGCGCATGTACGGGTGCCGGCGATGCTGTCGGGTCTGCTGCTGCTCGTGTGGTTCCCGCTGATCTTCAACCTGGTGGACCAGCGCTACCGCATGGCCACCGGCCAGTCCGCCGACGTCTACCTCGGCCGTTGGCTGCTGATCACCGCCGTGCTCTTCGGCGGCTCGGCGCTGCTGCTGGCGGTGCGGGTGCTGCGGGTGCGCAGGGCGACGAAACGGCGGTCACCGGCCGCCCAGTGAGCGGCCGTCCGCCACCCGGTCCGCCCGGCGAGCCGGAGCAGGGCGGGGGTGCCGATCCGCGCCCAGGGGAACGGGTCGCCCATGGCGGCCTGCCCGTGGGCGACGTCGACGACCCGGACGTGGGCGCGTTCGTCGATGTCCAGAGGGGCGGTCTCGGCGATCAACAGGCCGCCAGGGGTGAGGAGTTGAGCCATGCGGCGGAGCAGTGCGCACGGGTCGCCCCCGATCCCGATGTTGCCGTCCATCAGCAGCACGGTTCCCCAGCGGCCCTCACCGGGCAGCGGCTCGAACACCGAGCGGTGCAGCGCTTGGCCGCCGAGGGTGTTGGTGCGGGTGACGGCCGCCTCGCTGACGTCGACGCCGAGGACGGTACGGCCCCGGGCGGCGAGCTCCGCGACCAGCCGGCCCGGACCGCAGCCGACGTCCAGGACGGCGCCCTCGCAGCGGTCCAGCACCGCCCGGTCCACGGCGTCCGCGCCGGCACACCAGCGTTCGACCTCCAACGGCAGCAGCCAGCCGTCGCCGCGGCGCAGGAACAGCGGGCCCCGGCCGGCGCGGAGGGCGGCGGCGTAGGGGTCGCAGGCGGCCCAGGCGCCCGGGGCGGACTGGGCCGTTGTGGTTCTCGTCGTCGTGGCTCTCATCGGGGGCCGTCCGTCGTACATTCTCCCAGCCGGGCGGCGAAGGTGCCGTGCGGAGCGAGGGCGGCGACGGCCTGGGCGTCGGCGGCGGTGTCGACGTCCCGCAGCCGGGGCAGGTCCCGCACCCGCAGCCCGGCGGCCACCAGCCGCTCCCGCTGCACGGCACCGGTCTCCGGGGTGGACATGGGCACGCCCCGCAGCAGCTCGGGCTCGGGGCGGGCCAGGCCCAGCGCCCAGAATCCGCCGTCCTCGGCCGGGCCGAAGTACGCGTCGCAGCCCGCGAAGTCCACGGTGAGCAGGTCCGGGGTGACCTGCGGGGTGTCCATGCCGATCAGCAGGGCGGGGCCGGTGCAGCGGGCGAAGGCGTCGGCGAGCCGGGCGTCCAGACCGCCCGCGCACTGCGGTACGACCTCGAAGCCGGGGGGCAGCCAGGGGCCTGGCCGGCCGTCCAGCACGAGGACGCGGCGCGTGGCCTTGGCTTCGGCCACGGCCCGCAGGGTGTCGGAGAGCGAGGCTTCGGCGAGGGTGGCGGCCTGCGCCGGTGTGAAGGGCGGGGTGAGCCGCGTCTTGACCCGGCCGGGTCTGGGTTCTTTGGCGATGACGAGGAGGGCGGTCATCGGCGGGCCACCTCCTCGGCCGACGCCGTGGGCTCGTTCAGGACGCGGCTCATGTCCCGCACCGCCTGCCAGGTGCCGCGCCAGGTGCCGGTGACTTTGGAGGCGCCGGTGCGGGGGAGGTACGGGACCCCGTGTTCGGTGATCCGCCAGCCCGCGTCGGCCGCGCGGACCACCATCTGCAGGGGGTAACCGCTGCGCCGGTCGGTGAGGCCGAGGCCGAGCAGGGGCTCGCGGCGGGCGGCGCGCAGCGGGCCGAGGTCGTGCAGGCGCAGCCCGGTGCGGCGGCGCAGCAGCAGGGCGAGGGCGAGGTTGCCGGCGCGGGCGTGGGCCGGCCAGGCGCCCCGGGTCTGCGGACGGCGCCGGCCGAGCACCAGGTCGGCCGCGCCGGAACGGATCTCCTCGACGAACGGGACCAGTTGGCCGGGGTCGAGGGAGGCGTCGCAGTCGCAGAAGCACACCACGTCGGCGGTGGCCGCGGTCAGCCCGGCGTGGCAGGCGGCGCCGAAGCCGCGGCGCTCCTCGCGTACGACGGTCGCGCCGAGGGCGCGCGCGAGGTCGGCGGAGCCGTCCGTGGAGCCGTTGTCCACGACGATGGCGCGCCAGCCGTCCGGGATGCGCGCGAGGACCCAGGGCAGCGCCTCGGCCTCGTTCAGGCAGGGCAGGACGATGTCCACATCGGGAGGTGCGGAGGAGGTGGTCACGGCTTTCACCCTACGAACCCGAACCGCTACAAAGCAGACATCCGCTCCTTACGAAACGTGGACGTCGAAGCCGTGGCCGAGCTTCGGCGCCGGTGCGGTGACAGGGTGGAGACATGCAGCAGCCGTATGTGCCGGCCGGCCGGATCCTCGTCGTGGACGACGACCCGACCGTCGCCGAGGTCGTCGCGGGATACCTGGACCGGGCCGGATACGCCGTGGACCGTGCCGCCGACGGCCCGGCCGCCCTCGCGCGTGCCGCCGCGCGGCGGCCGGACCTGGTGGTACTGGATCTGATGCTGCCCGGGATGGACGGCCTGGAGGTGTGCCGGCGGCTGCGCGAGCACGGTCCGGTGCCGGTGGTCATGCTCACCGCGCGCGGCGACGAGGACGACCGGATCCTCGGCCTGGAGGTCGGCGCCGACGACTACGTCACCAAGCCGTTCAGCCCGCGCGAGCTGGTTCTGCGCGTGGAGTCGGTACTGCGCCGCGCCCGTCCCGCCGTCCCGCGCGGCCCGCTCGGCGCGGCCGGTCTGGCGGTCGACCCGGCCGCCCGCCGCGCCACCAAGAACGGCGCCGACCTGGCTCTGACCCTGCGGGAGTTCGACCTTCTCGCCTTCTTCCTGCGGTACCCGGGGCGGGCGTTCGGGCGGGAGGAGCTGATGCGGGAGGTGTGGGGGTGGGACTTCGGCGATCTGTCGACCGTCACCGTCCATGTCCGCCGCCTGCGCGGCAAGGTCGAGGACGACCCCGCACGGCCCCGCCTCATCCAGACGGTGTGGGGCGTCGGCTACCGCTTCGATCCGAGCGGAAGCGGCAGGGGAAGCGACGACGGAGCGGAGGCGGGCCGGCATGCATGACGCGCTCCTCATCGCCCTCTACGCCTTTCTCGGCGCCGCCGCCACCGGCCTCGCCGGAGCGGCCGTGCTGCGCCTGATCCGCCGGCGTTCCCTCACCACCTCGCTCGCCGTGGTGGCCGCCGTCGGCGTGGTCGCCATGCTCGCCGGGACCATGGCGGTGGCCCAGGCGATGTTCCTCTCCGACCACGACCTGCGGGTCGTCACCACCGTCGTCGCCATGGCGGCCGTCGTCTCGCTGGTCACCGCGCTGTTGCTCGGCCGCTGGGTCGTCGCCCGCAGCCGCGAACTCGCCGACGCCGCCCGGCACTTCGGCGAGGGTGGCGCCTTCGCCGCACCCTCTGCTCCCGCCACCGCCGAACTGGACGCGCTCAGCCGCGAGTTGGCCGCGACCAGCGCCAAGCTGGCGGCCTCCCGGGAGCGCGAGCGGGCGCTGGAGACCTCCCGCCGGGAGCTCGTCGCCTGGATCTCGCACGACCTGCGCACTCCGCTCGCCGGACTGCGCGCGATGTCGGAGGCCCTGGAGGACGGGGTGGCCGCCGACCCCGACCGCTACCTCAGGCAGATCCGCACCGAGGTGGAACGCCTCAACGGCATGGTCGGCGACCTCTTCGAGCTCTCCCGCATCCACGCCGGTACCCTGCCCCTCAGCCCCGCCCGGATCTCCCTGTACGACCTGGTGGGCGACGCCCTCGCCGGGGTCGGCCCGCTCGCCCGCGAGCACGGCGTACGGCTGGTCGGCGACGGGGTGGCGCCGGTGCCGGTCGAGGTCGACGGCAAGGAGATGAGCCGCGTCCTGGCCAACCTGCTGGTCAACGCCATCCGCCGGACCCCCGCCGACGGCACGGTCGCGATCGCCGCCGAGCGGGCCCCCGACGGCGTGGTCCTCTCCGTCACCGACGGCTGCGGCGGCATCCCCGAGGAGGACCTGCCCCGCGTCTTCGACACGGGCTGGCGCGGCACCGACGCCCGCACCCCACCGGCCGGCGCGGGCCTGGGCCTCGCGATCGTCCGGGGCATCGTGGAGGCCCACCACGGCCGCGCGAGCGTACACAACATCCCGGGCGGCTGCCGGTTCGAGGTGACGCTGCCGGCGGCCAAGGCGTAGGCCGCCCGGTCAGCCCTAGGCCCTGTCGTCAAATTCCCGCCTGCCCCGCGACGCCTGGCACGCACGCTCGCCGCGTTGCCGGAGCGCCCACGTGACTCCTCCCCCACGCTCGAACACGCTCGCGCGGGGGGACCCCCATCGAGGCCGCTCCGGCGCCTTGCGATCGCACGCTCCCCCACGCTCGAACACGCTCGCGCGGGGGCACCCCCATCGCCGCCGCGGTGCCCGCCCTTCGGGCGGACGACGGGAATTTGACGACAGAGCCTAGCCCGCGAACTCCCGCATCCCCTCCGCGAAGGACACCTCCGGCTTCCAGCCCAGCTCCGCCCGCAGGCGGGACGAGTCCGCCGTGATGTGCCGTACGTCGCCCAAGCGGTACTCGCCGGTGACCACCGGCTCCGGGCCGCCGCAGGCGGCGGACAGGGCGTGGGCCAGGTCGCCGACCGTGTGGGGTGTTCCGCTGCCGGTGTTGTACGCCGTGAGCGTCCCCGGGCGGGGCCCCGCCTCCAGGGCCGTCACGTTGGCCGCGGCCACGTCCCGTACGTGGACGAAGTCCCGGCGCTGGCGGCCGTCCTCGAAGACGCGCGGGGACTCGCCGCGGGCCAGGGCCGAGCGGAAGAAGGAGGCCACGCCGGCGTAGGGGGTGTCGCGGGGCATCCGTGGGCCGTAGACGTTGTGGTAGCGCAGGGAGATCGCCGTACCGTTCGTGCAGCGGGCCCAGGCGGCCGACAGGTGCTCCTGGGCGAGCTTGGTTGTCGCGTACACGTTGCGCGGATCGGCGGGGGCGTCCTCGGCGACCAGGCCCGGCGCCAACTCCGCGCCACAGGAAGGGCAGTGGGGGTCGAAGCGGCCTGCCGCCAGGTCGGCCTCGGCGCGCGGGCCGGGGCGTACGGCGCCGTGCGCGGGGCACTCGTAGCGCCCCTCGCCGTACACCACCATCGACCCGGCCAGCACCAGGCGCCGTACCCCCGCCTCGGCCATCGCGGCGAGCAGGACGGCGGTGCCCAGGTCGTTGCGGGAGACGTACTCGGGGGCGTCGGCGACGCCGTTGCCGAGGCCCACCATGGCCGCCTGGTGGCAGACCGCGTCCACGCCGGGCAGCGCGCGGGCCACGGCGGCCGGGTCGCGCACGTCGGCGGCGGGATCGTCCCGGACGTCGTACACCACCGCCTCGTGCCCGCGGGCGCGCAGCGCGTCGACGACATGGGACCCGATGAACCCGGCACCGCCGGTGACCAGCACTCGCATACGGCCACGCTAGGGGCGCGGCCCGCCCGCGGCAGGGTGCGACGGGCGGTACGTCACCGCTCCGTAAGAAGCCGCTCACAGCGGCCGGTCGGGCCAGTCCAGGAGGCGGGCGCCGATCACGGCCGTCTGGAGCATGTAGCGGTGTGCCGGGTCGGCCGGGTCCGCGCCGGTGAGCTTGTGGATGCGCTCCAGGCGGTAGGTCAGCGCGCGCACGCTGAGGGAGAGGCGCCGCGCGGCCTCGGCGGCCACGCAGCCGGAGTCGAAGTACGCGGTGAGGGTGTCCAGCAGCGGCCGGGCCCCGCCTCGCGCGGTGGTCAGCGGGCCGAGGGCGTGTGTGACCAGGTCGGCCATCGCCTGCCGGTCGCGGGCCAGCACCGGGTAGATGAGCAGGTCGGCGGCGCGCAGCAGCGGCTGGTCCAGGCCGAGGCGGTCGGCCATCTCCAGCGCGGCGAGGGCCTCTTCGTACGACTGCACGACCCCGGCGGAGCCGGGCCGCGGGCGGCCGATCGCGACCCGGCCGCCCCCGGTGGCCGCGTACGCCTGCTTGGCGAAGTGGGTGAGAACGTCGTCCTCGTCGCCGGGCGCGATGCACAGCAGCCGGCCGTTTCTCGTGGTGAGCAGGATGCTGCGGGCGTCGAAGCGGGCGAGCACCGCCCGCTCCACCTGCCGGGCCACCGGGCCGCCCTCGGCGTAGGCGGCCGGCCCTTCGACGACGGCGACCGCGTGCGCCTGGGACAGCCTCAGGCCGAACCGTTCGGCGCGTTCGGCGAGCCGGCCCAGGTCGCTGCGGCCGTAGAGCAGGTCGTCGATGAACTCCCGGCGCGCGGCCTCCTCGCGGCGCACGGCGAGCCGCTGGGCGCGTTCGTAGCCCTCGGCGAACGCGTCGATCGCCTGCTGTACGGCGGCCAGCGCGTGGTCGGCGGTGCCGGGGGCGGCGGGCCAGGCGGCGCGGGCGGCGGCCAGGTGGGCGACGACCAGGGCGCGCAGCCCGTGCCCGGCGTCGGCGGCCTGCTCGCCCAGGGTGCGGCGGGTCTGCAGTTCCTCCCGGGTCAGCCGGCGGCCGGTGGCCGCGACATCGGCCAGGGTGCGCGCGTAGCCGTCCAGATAGCGCTCGGGTGCCTCCCTCGCCTCCCGGGTCTCCCGTGTTTCTCGCGTCTCACGTGTCTCACGCTCCGTCACGCGGTCCCGTCCCCCGTCCCCGTTGCGGGCCCCGTCGCGCGGAACCCGCTCCCCCGTCATGTCCCCGTTTCATCGCCGTAGCGTCGCAGTCCCGTCACCGTCTCGATCTTGACGCTCCGTTGACGGTTTTTTAGCGCGATTCCGGCATCAAAACCCTAGTGAACACTGCCGGAAACCGGCAATGCACGGGGGTCCTGCCCTCATGCACGATCACCTGCGGGGGAGCACTACGGGGGGTTCCGGTGCCGGTCACCGGCAGGTGCCCGCGCACCGGAACCACGGGGGGCCCTCCGCCTTCATCGTCTGACGCACAGGGACGTATGCCATGGAAGCCCTCGGCGTGCTCATCGCCGTATGTCTGATCGTCGTGCTCCTCGCGCTGTTCGCGTTCTCCCGGCTGTACCGCAAGGTCGACCAGAGCCAGGCCCTGATCGTGTCGAAGACGCGGCGGGTGGACGTGTCCTTCACCGGGCAGGTCGTGCTGCCGATCCTGCACCGCGCCGAGATCATGGACATCTCGGTGAAGACGATCGAGATCAGCCGCTCCGGCCGGGACGGGCTGATCTGCCGGGACAACATCCGCGCCGACATCCGGATCCTGTTCTTCGTGAAGGTCAACAAGACCGTCCAGGACGTCATCAAGGTCGCCCAGTCCGTCGGCACCGAGCGCGCCAGCCACCAGGACACGCTCCAGGAGCTGTTCCACGCGAAGTTCTCCGAGGCGCTGAAGACCGTCGGCAAGCAGATGGACTTCACCGACCTGTACACCAAGCGTGAGGAACTGCGGTACCACATCATCGAGTTGATCGGCGTCGACCTCAACGGCTACCACCTGGAGGACGCGGCGATCGACTACCTGGAGCAGACCCCGCTCTCCCAGATGGACCCGGCCAACGTCCTCGACGCCGAGGGCATCCGCAAGATCACCGAGCTGACGGCGGTCGAGCACGTGCGCACCAACGAGGCCCGCCGCAACGAGGAGATGGAGATCACCCGCCAGGATGTCGACGCCCGCGAGGCCATCCTGGAGCTGGAGCGGCGGCAGGCGGACGCGGAGATCAAGCAGAAGCGGGAGATCGAGACCTCCCGCGCCCGCGAGGAGGCCGAGACCGCCCGCGTGGTGGAGGAGGAACGGCTGCGCGCCCAGGGCGCCTTCCTGCGCACCGAGGAACACCTCGGGGTGCAGCGCGAGAACCAGGCCCGCGAGATCGCCGTCGCCGCGAAGAACCGCGAGCGGGTCATCGCCGTCGAGAACGAGCGCATCGAGAAGGACCGCCTGCTGGAGGTCATCGCCCGGGAACGGGAGACCCAGCTGACGAAGATCGCCGCCGAGAAGGAGGTCGAGGCGGAGAAGCGGGAGATCGCCGAGGTCATCCGGGAGCGGGTGGCGGTGGACCGTACGGTCGCCGAGCAGGAGGAGTCCATCAAGAAGCTGCGCTTGGTCGAGGAGGCCGAGCGCGAGCGGCAGGCCCTCGTCATCGCCGCCGAGGCGGAGGCGCAGGAGAAGCTGGTCAAGGACATCAAGGCCGCCGAGGCCGCCGAACAGGCCGCGACGCACCGGGCGGCGGAGGAACTGACGCTGGCCGAGGCCCGGATGAAGACCGCCGACCTCGACGCCCGGGCCAAGCTGCGCCTCGCGGAGGGCATACAGGCCGAGGCCGCCGCCGAGGGTCTCGCCGCCGTGCAGGTCCGCGACAAGGAGGCCGAGGTCACCGTGAAGGCCGGCCGTGCGGAGGCGGAGGCCACCGAGGCACGGCTGCGTGCGGAGGCCGAGGGCACCCAGGCCAAGGCGCTCGCCGAGGCCGAGGGGGCGCGGGCGAAGGGGCTCGCGGAGGCAGAAGGTGCACGGGCGGCGGCGGAGGCCACCGCGGCCCGGCTGAAGGCCGAGGCCGAAGGCGCACGGGCCAGGGGTCTCGCGGAGGCCCAGGGTGCGCGGGCGGCGGCGGAGGCCACCGAGGCGCGACTCAAGGCCGAGGCGGAAGGCGCGCGGGCCAAGGCGCTCGCGGAGGCCGAAGGCGCCAGGGCGATGGGCGCGGCCCAGGCGGAGGGCGCCAAGGCCAAGGCGCTCGCGGAGGCCACCGCGATCGGCGAGAAGCTGAAGGCCGAGGCCGAGGGCCTGACAGTGAAGGCCGCCGCGATGGCCGCCCTCGACGACGCCTCGCGCGGGCACGAGGAGTACCGGCTGCGGATCCAGGCGGAGAAGGAGATCCGGCTGGCCGGGCTGGAGACGCAGCGGCAGGTGGCCGAGGCGCAGGCGACCGTCCTCGCCACCGGCCTGGAGAACGCCGACATCGACATCGTCGGCGGGGAGTCCGTCTTCTTCGACCGCCTGGTCTCGGCGATCTCGCTCGGCAAGGGCGTGGACGGCTTCGTCGACAACTCCCGTACGGCACAGGCGCTGGCGCAACCCTGGCTGGACGGTTCGGGCAGCTTCACCGAGGACCTGAGCCGCGTCCTCGGCTCCCTCGGCACGGCCGACGTACAGAACCTCACGGTCTCGGCCCTGCTGATGAAGCTGATGCGGTCCGGCGGACCCGACGCCGGCCAGTTCCAGCAGCTCCTCGACCGCGCCGGCGAACTGGGCCTGGCCGACAAGCCCCTGAGCGCGCTCAACGGCAGCAGCCGGGGCTGACGGCAAGGGCACAACCGGGAGGGGGCGGGACGACGCAGGCGTACGAGCCGGTGGTCCCGCCTCCGCGGAAGCCCGCCCCGCCCCACGTCACCACCTCCACAAGTCCCCGAAGGGAGACGCACCCGTCATGGCAACCGTCTATGAGACGGGCTCGTACGATGCGGCCGACGGCGCCGGTGCGGGTGTGGACGCCGGTACCTACGAGGTGCTGCGCGACCGGCTCGCCGCGCAGGCGGCCGGGCTGGCCCGGCGGGCCGAGGAGCTGAACGCCCGCCGTGCCGAGGAGTTCGGCTCGGTCCGGCTGGACCTCGCGGCCACCGTGCGGCTGAGCACCGCGCACCCGTGTGTGCCGGTCGACGTGGCCGCCGTCGGCGACGCCCTCCTCTTCGGCGGCACGAGCGGCACGAGCGGCACGAGCGGCACGAGCGGTACCAGCGGCACCAGTGGCACCAGCGGTGACGTGGCCGTGGGCGACGTCCTCGCGCTCTACGGCCGCGACGGCGAGCGGCTGCCCGAGAACGCCGTACCGGGACTGCTCGACGACCCCGCTTTCGTGCGGGAGTTCACCGCCCTGCACCGCTACTACCGGCAGGCCCGGCTGCTGCGCCTGCGGCGCCTGGACGGCCGGCTGCTGGCGGTGTTCCGCACCGGCGAGAAGGCCGACGACGTCCGCGCCCTGCGCTGGAACCTCACCGAGGACGGCCGCGCCGAGTTCCTGGACGCGCGCGGCGACCGGGACGACGTCTTCCCGCCCGCCCACGACTTCGAGTGGACCGAGACCAGCCGCGAGGATCATGTCCTCGGCCGGGACCCGTACGTGGCCGTGCCCGGCGGGGTGGGCGTGGCGACCGTCGGCGGTGCCCTCACCGTGCGCGCCGCGGACGGGGAAGAGCTGTACGCCGAGCCCGTCCAGGAGCCGCTCCAGTCCCTCGCCGACGCCTCCGTCGCGCACGCGCGGGTGGGCGCGCTGGTGCTGCTGCGCGTGCGGCCGTACAAGGAGGACGCCGACCGGTACCTGGTGTTCAGCACCCTGACCCGCACGGTGGTCCGGCTCGACGGCATCGGACAGGGCTGCCGGCGGCTGCCCGAGGACCAGGGCATCGTCTTCCCCGGCGGCTCCTGCCTGGCCACCGGTGCCCACAAGACGTACGAACTCGACGTCAATGGGCTGGAGTTCGAGCGCGAGGTGCGTTCCCCGAACGGGGAGGACATGCTCTACGCGTTCCGCTCCCGCACGGCCGGCCGCACTTTGCTGCTGTCCTACAACACCCTGCGCAAGGAGGTCGCCACCCCGCTGTCCGGGCGGGGCTGGGCCCTGTTCGGGGACGGCACCCTCGCGGTGCTGCGCGCCGGCTCCGACGAGCCCGCGCACGCGCACCCGCTCCAGTGGTGGACCTCGCCGTACGTCTCCGACACCCACGCCGCCGCCCTGCGCACCGGTACCGGCGCGCTGGCCCGGGTCGGCAACGCGGACCTCGTGCGCGGACTCGCCGACTGCCTGTCCATCGCCCGGACGGTCACCGAGGGCATCGGGACCGCCGAGGGCTACCGGGCACTGGTCGCCGACTGCGTCCGTGCCGTCGACAGCCATCACTGGCTGGACGATCCCGAACTGGGCGCCCTGCGCGAGCCGTTGGACGCGGTCCGGGAGACCGCCGAGCAGGTGCTGGCCGAGTTCGAGACCGTGCGGGCCCTGACCCGGCAGGCCGCCGAAGCGCTGGAGGAGGCCGCCGAGCGGATCGCCGCCGTGGTGCGCCGGCTGCGCGGCGAGGCCCCGCGCGAGGCCGCCGCCTGGGTGCGCGGACTCACCGAACTCCGGCACGCGCACGGACACTTGCTCACCGTCAAGGAACTGCGGTACGCCGACACCGCCCGGGTGGACGAGCTGGCCGCCGAGGCGGAGGCCGACCTCGCCGGGTTCGGGAGGCGCGCGGTCGCCTTCCTCGCCCGCGAGGACGCCTTCGCCGCCCAGCAGGCGGACGTCGAGGGCCTGGTCGCCGACGCCGAGGCCATCGCGACGGTGGCCGAAGCCGCGCCCGTCGCCGCCCGGCTGGACGACCTCGCCGACGGGCTGCGCACGGTCACCGGCGTCGTCACCGGCCTGGACATCGCCGACGCCACCGTCCGCACCGCCGTCCTGGAGCGCATCGCCGAGGTGCTCGGCGGCGTCAACCGGGCCCGCGCCACCCTCGACGCCCGCCGCCGCACCCTCCTCGACCACGAGGGCCGCGCCGAGTTCGCCGCCGAGACGGCCCTGCTCGCCCAGGCCGTCACCGCCGCGCTCGCCCAGAGCGCCACACCCGAGGCCTGCGACGACCAACTGGCCGCCGTGCTCGCCCGGTTGGAGGACCTGGACGCCCGGTTCGCCGAGTTCGACGGCTTCCTCGCCGAGCTCGCGGACCGGCGCACCGAGATCTACGAGGCGTTCGCCGCCCGCAAGCAGTCACTCGCCGACGCCCGCGCCCGCCGCGCCGAACAGCTCGCCGCCTCCGCCGCGCGCGTCCTGGAGTCGGTCACCCGCCGGGCGGCCGCGCTCGCCGACGCCGACGCGGTCACCACCTACTTCGCCTCCGACCCGATGGTCGCCAAGGTCCGCCGCACCGCCGACGAGCTGCGCGCCCTCGGCGACAGCGTGCGCGCCGAGGAACTCGACGGCCGCCTCAAGGCCGCCCGCCAGGAGGCCGCCCGCGCCCTGCGCGACCGCAGCGACCTGTACGCCGACGACGGCCGCACCCTGCTGCTCGGCGGGCACCGCTTCGCCGTCAACACCCAGCCGCTCGACCTCACCCTCGTCCCGCACGGCGAGGGCCTCGCCTTCGCCGTCACCGGCACCGACTACCGCGGCCCGGTCACCGACCCCGGTTTCGCCGCGACCCGCCCGCACTGGGACCGCCACCTGCCCTCCGAGTCGGCCGAGGTCTACCGCGCCGAACACCTCGCCGCCCGCCTGCTGCGCGAGCACGGCCCGGCCGCCCTGGCCGCCGCCGACCTGTCCGACCTGGTCCGGCGTGCGGCGCAGGAGGCGTACGACGAGGGCTACGAGCGCGGGGTCCACGACCACGACACCACCGCGATCCTCACCGCCCTGCTGCCCCTGTACGACGGCGCGGGCACCCTGCGCCACGAGCCCGCCGCACGTGCCGCCGCCCAGCTGTTCTGGGCGCACGGCACCACCGAGGAGTCCCGCACGGCGTGGCGCGGGCGCGCGGTGTCCCTGGCCCGGGCCCGGGACGCTTTCGGCCCCTCGGACGCCCTCACCGAGCTGGTGGCGGAGCTGGCGGAGGCCATCGGGGACGAGCAGGCGCTCGGGGACGACCCGTCACTCGGGCAGGCCGCCGCCGCGTACCTCTTCGACGAGCTGACCACCGGTGGCCAGGGCGGCTTCGTCCTGGGCGCCGGAGCGCGCACCCTGCTGGAGAAGTTCCGGCACACGGTGGGCGGTTCGGAGTACGCCCGGGACCTGGCCGGGCTCACCGAACTGCCCGCGCGAAGGCAGGTCGTACGGGCCTGGCTCACCTCCTTCGCCACGTCCACCGGCAGTGACACGGGCCCCGGCGAGCTGGCCGAGGCGGTCGCCGCCGAGCTGTGCCCCGGCCTGCCCCGCTACGACGGCGACGCCCCGCTGACCGTGACCGTCGAGGGCCTGCTCGGCACCCATCCCCGGCTGAGCGGCGGCCGGCTGCCGCTGCGCCTGGACGAGTTCCTCGCCCGCACCGCCCGGTTCGCCGCCGACGACGTCCCCGCCTTCCGCGCCTACCAGCGCCGCCGCACCGCCCTGGTGGCCGCCGAACGCGACCGCCTCCGCCTGGACGACCACCGCCCCCGCGTCCTGCCGGCCTTCGTCCGGGGCCGGCTCGTGGACGAGGTGTACCTGCCGCTGATCGGCGACAGCCTGGCCCGCCAGCTCGGCACCACCGGCGCGACCCGGCGCACCGACACCGGCGGTCTGCTCCTGCTGATCTCCCCGCCCGGCTACGGCAAGACGACGCTCATGGAGTACGTCGCCGACCGGCTCGGCCTGATGCTCGTCAAGATCAGCGGCCCGGCGCTGGGCCACAACGTCACCTCGCTGGACCCGGCCGACGCCCCGGACGCCACCGCCCGCCGCGAGGTCGAGAAGATCAACTTCGCGCTGGCGGCCGGCAACAACACCCTGCTCTACCTGGACGACATCCAGCACACCTCGCCCGAGCTGCTGCAGAAGTTCATCCCGCTGTGCGACGCCACCCGCCGCGTCGACGGCGTCTGGGACGGCGAGCCGCGCAGCTACGACCTGCGCGGCAAGCGGTTCGCGGTGTGCATGGCCGGCAACCCGTACACCGAGTCCGGCGCCCGCTTCCGCATTCCCGACATGCTCGCCAACCGGGCCGACGTGTGGAACCTGGGCGACGTGCTCACCGGCAAGGAGGACGTCTTCGCGCTCAGCTTCGTGGAGAACGCGCTCACCGCCAACCCGGTCCTCGCCCCGCTCGCCGCCCGCGACCGCGCCGACCTGGAGCTGCTGGCCCGGCTGGCCGCCGCCGACCCCACGGCCCGCGCCGACCGGCTCGCCCACCCGGTCCCGCCGGCCGAACTGGACGGCATCCTCGCCGTGTTGCGGCACCTGCTGGCGGTCCGGGACACCGTCCTCACGGTCAACACGGCCTACATCGCCTCCGCCGCGCAGTCCGAAGCGGCGCGCACCGAGCCGCCGTTCCGCCTCCAGGGCTCGTACCGCGACATGAACAAGATCGCCCAGCGGCTGCGCCCGGTCATGAACGACACCGAGCGTGAGGCGGTCGTCCACGACCACTACACGGCCGAGGCCCAGACCCTCACCACGGGCGCCGAGGCCAACCTGCTGAAACTCGCCGAGCTGCGCGGCACCCTCACCCCCGAACAGGCCGCCCGCTGGGCCGAGGTGAAGACCGCCGACGTCCGCGCCCGCACCCTCGGCGGCCCCGGCGACGACCCCCTGACGCGTGCGGTGGCGGCGCTGGGCCTGCTCGCGGACCGGGTGGCGGCCGTGGAGTCGGCCATCACCAGGGCGACGGGCAGGGAGCACTGACGAACCGGGGGACTCCTGCACGGCCTGACACGCCCCGGGCGGCGGGGTGGAATCCCTGATTCCGGAGCCGGAGGGCGGCATAGTGGCGGGCGGCTCCGCATCGGCTCAGTCGGATCAGCAGGAGGAAACGCATGCTCGGCACCGCATTCCGTCACGGTTCGCCCGTCTGGGTCGACCTGGGCAGCCCGGACACGGACCGGGCCGCTTCCTTCTACGGCGCCGTCTTCGGGTGGCAGTACGTCTCCCTCGGTCCCGAGGCGGGCGGTTACGGGTTCTTCCAGAAGGACGGGAAGACCGTCGCCGCCCTCGGACGGCTGACCGAGGAGGGAGCGGCCTCGGCCTGGACGACGTACTTCCGGACCGACGACGCCGACGCGACCGCGCGTGGCGTGACCGACGGCGGGGGCACGGTGCGGGTCGAGCCGATGAGCATGGGCGAGGGCAAGATGGCCCAGTTCACCGATCCGCAGGGCGCCAAGTTCGCCGTGGCGCAGGCCATGATGGGCCTGGAGAAGGCCTCCGAGGACAACGCGCTGGTGTGGGTGGAACTGCACACCGCCGACCCGGAGGCGGCGATCCGCTTCTACGCCGGGCTGTTCGGCTGGCGCTCCCAGGAGATGTCGGCGCCCGGGATGACGTACCGGGTCCTCAGCATCAAGGAGGGCGACCAGCAGGAGGGTTCCTTCGGCGGCGTGGCCCCGCTCCAGGACCCGCAGCACGAGGCCAGCTGGGTGCCGTACTTCGCCGTGGCAGACGCGGACGCCGTCGTCGCGAAGGTACGGGACAACGGCGGCACGGTGATCATGCCGGCCGCGGACGTGCCCGACGTCGGGCGCATCGCCTGGCTGGCCGACCCGGCGGAGGCGGTGTTCGCCGTACTGAAGCCGAACCCGCGCCAGGGCTGACGCCTATTGCCCCGACGCCCTCACTTCCAGGCGCCCACGTTCACCAGCAGCAGATGGAGGTCGTGCGCGGCATGCACCGTGGCCATGGTCGCCGCCGCGCAGATCGCCACGGTCGCGGCCGTGAGTGCCGGGCGGCGGCCCAGCGGCGGGGCGAGCAGGGCCGCGACCCTGCGCGGGACCGGCCCGGCCGAGGCCAGCGGACCGCGGCGGCCGAGCCTGGCGAGGAGGCCACGGCCGCCGGTGCCGCCCCGGATGCCGAGCGCGGCGGCGGCGCGGGCGAGGGCGGGCGCGCGGTGCGCGGCGAGTGCGGCCTTGCCGACGGTGCGGGCGACGCGGCGGCGGTCGCCGGTGGCGCTGGCGGCGTTCTCGTCGGCCCAGCGCTCGATCGTGTAGGTGACGGCGGTGGCGAGCGGGCGCAGCAGCGGGTTGGCGGCGGCGCCGAGCTGGGCGAGCGCGACGAACGCGTAGTGGTGGGCGGCCAGATGGGCGCGCTCGTGGGCGAGCAGGATGTCGTGCTCGCTCTCGTCCAGGGTGTGCAGCATGCCGGTGGAGACGACGATCCGGCCGGGCAGGCCGGGCAGCGCGTAGGCGTCGGGGGCCTCGTCCTCGACGACGACCAGGCCGTCGTGGGCGGGCATGCAGGCGGCGTCCAGCGCGGCGGCGGCGAGGGTGCGGGCGCGCCGCCACAGCAGGTGCGCGGCGGCGATGACGGCGCCGCCCAGCAGCAGCCCGGCCAGGAGGGCGACCGACAGCTCGGCGGGGGCGTCGCGCTGTGCGGAGGCGGCCGACCACTCTCCGAGGGCGGCGAGCTGGGGTATGCGGATCAGACCGGTGACGGCGAGCATGCCGAGCGAGACCGTGCTCGCCGTGCCGAGGATCAGGGACGAGCCGGCGAGCAGCCAGGTCGCCAGGCGTGGCTCGCAGCGTTCGGAGAGCGGGCGGGCGACGAGCGGGGCGAGGAGCGTGAGCAGCAGGGGTATGTAGACGGCGACGTGCATCGCGCGGCCCCGTTACCCGTCGGCGCCCGGCTCGGGGCCGAGCAGCTGGCGCAGCAGGTCGGCGTCCGCGTCGGACAGGGTGTCGGCGAAGCGCGCGAGCACGGCCTCGCGGTCGGGGCGCTCGTCCAGCACGGTGCGCATGCGGCGGGCGGCGAAGCCGGCGTCGTCGGTGACGGGAGCGTAGGCGTACGCCCGGCCGCGCGGGGCGCGGGTGAGCAGGCCCTTGGTGTGCATGCGGGTCAGGATGGTGACCACGCTGCTGTACGTCAGCTCGCCGCCGAGGCGTTCGGCCACCTCGCCCGGGGTCAGCGCTCCCTCGGCCTCCTGCAGCAGGCCGAGGATCTGGGTCTCGCGGGCGCCGTTCGGCCGCTTCGACCACGTCGACCCCTGCTCGTGTGTGCCGGCTCCCATGGGGTTTGTCGTTCTCCCGCCCTGTCTTCTACAGTCGTGTAGAACTTTTACGCCCGTGTAAAAGCTCTCTCCCGAGTGTAGCCATTGGAACCGCCCATGAGCGCTATCAGCATCGGTCAGGCCGTCGTCCTCGGAGTCGTCGAGGGGGTGACCGAGTTCCTCCCGGTGTCCTCCACCGGCCACCTCAAGATCACCGAGGGGCTCATGGACATCCCGGTCGACGACAAGTCCGTCGTCGGGTTCACCGCGGTCATCCAGGTCGGCGCGATCGCCGCCGTGCTGGTCTACTTCTTCAAGGACATCAAGCGGATCGTTTCCGCATGGTTCCGCGGCCTGACCGACCGCGAGGAGCGCTACCACCACGACTACAAGTTCGCCTGGTGGGTCATCTACGCCACCATCCCGATCGTCGTCGTGGGTCTGGCCGCTAAGCCGCTGATCGAGGGCCCGCTGGCCTCGCTTTGGGTCGTCGCCGCCTCGCTGATCGTCGGTTCCGCGGTGATGTGGGCGGCCGACCAGATGGGCCGGCACAAGCGCGGCGAGGACGACACGACGTTCAAGGACGCGATGCTGGTCGGCTGCTCGCAGATCCTGGCCCTGCTGTTCCCCGGCTTCTCCCGCTCGGGCGCGACCATGTCGACGGCGCTGATCCTGGACCTGGACCGCGTCGCCGCCACCCGCCTCTCCTTCTTCCTCGGCATCCCGGCCCTGACGGGCGCCGGCCTCTACGAGCTGAAGGACGCCGTGGGCGCCGGGGTCGGCGCGGCGCCGCTGGCCGTCGGCACGGCGGTCTCCTTCGTCGTCGCCTACGCCTCCATCGCCTGGCTGCTGAAGTTCGTCGCCAAGCACTCCTTCAACTCCTTCGTGATCTACCGCATCGTCATCGGCGTGGGACTGCTGGGGCTGCTGGCGACGGGTGTACTCAACGCCTGACGTATCAGCGACCGACCGTCGGCCAGGAGGAGCAGACATGACGCGCCAGGTCGGCGGGGACCGGCGGATGTGGCCGCTGTACGCGGCCGGGTTCACCACGGCCTTCGGCGCGCACGGCATCGCCGCGAACCTCGGCGGCCACTCCGCGGACGCGGTCACCTCCCTGATGGTGCTGGGCGGCCTGCTCGCCCTGTACGACGGCGCCGAGGTGCTGCTCAAGCCGGTGTTCGGCACCCTCGCCGACCGGATCGGCGCCCGGCCCGTGCTGCTCGGCGGCCTGGTCGCCTTCGCCGCCGCGTCCGCGGGGTACGTCGTCGCCGACAGCCCCGGCTGGCTGTGGGCCGCCCGGCTCGGCCAGGGCGCGGCGGCCTCCGCGTTCTCCCCGTCGGCGTCCGCGCTGGTGGCCCGGCTCAACCCGGCCGCGAAGCACGGCAGGGCCTTCGGCAGCTACGGCTTCTACAAGTCGATCGGCTACACCCTCGGCCCGCTGCTCGGCGGGGTCCTGGTGTGGGCCCAGGGACTGCGGCTGCTGTTCGCGGTGCTGGCGGTGCTCGGCGCGGCGGTCGCCGCGTGGGCGGCGCTGGCCGTGCCGGTCGTACCGCCGCTGCCGAAGTCACGGCAGACGGTCCTCGACCTCGCCCGGCGCCTCGCCGACCCGGCCTTCCTCGCCCCGACCGCCGCGCTGGCCGCGGCGACCGCCGCCCTCTCGGTCGGCGTGGGCTTCCTGCCCGTCTCCGGCCGGGCGGCCGGGCTCGGCACGGTGACCACCGGTGCCGCGGTGTCCGTGCTCGCCGCCTGCGCCGCCGTCGTCCAGCCACGCGCCGGGCGCGCGCTCGACGAGGGGCGCCTCACGACCCGTACGGGCCTGGCGGCGGGCCTGTCGCTGACTGCTGCCGGCTTGGGATGCGCCCTGCTGCCGGGCCTGACCGGCATCCTCACCGGCGCCGCCGTGATCGGCACGGGCACGGGCCTGATCACCCCCCTCGGCTTCGCGGCCCTGGCCGCCGCCACCCCCACCGAACGCCTCGGCCAGACCATGGGCGCCGCCGAACTCGGCCGCGAACTGGGCGACGCGGGCGGTCCGTTGCTGGTCGCCGCGGTGGCCTCCGCGGCCACGCTCAACTATGGGTTCGGGGTGCTCGGGGTGGTCGTGGGGGTGGGGGCGGTGATCGCGTTCACGGGTCGCCGCGCAGCCGCGCGCGAGCCCGGGCCCTGACCGGCTCCCGGTTCAGCACGCCAGGTCGAGGGTGACGGGGCCGGCCTCTGTAGGGCGTCCGTGGTGCAGCAGCGCGTGGACCTCTGGCCCGAGTCCTGACCGGCTCCGGCCGGCCTCAGCACGGCAGGTCGAGGGTGACGGTCGCCCCCTGCCCGGTGTTCATGGCGTAGGCGGTGCCGCCGTGGGCGGTGGCCACCGCGTGGACGAAGGCGAGACCGAGGCCGGAACCCTCGCCGGTGCGGCTCGTCTCGGCGCGGGCGAAGCGGTCGAAGGCGCGGGGCAGGAAGTGCGGCGGGAAGCCGGGTCCCTCGTCCGCGACGGACAGTTTCAGCCGGCCCTCCTGGACGGTGGCCGTGAGGCGGACCGCCCCCCGGCCGTGGCGCAGGGCGTTGTCGACCAGGTTGCCGATGGCCGGGCGCAGCCAGCGGGCGTCGACGTCCACCGTCGTACGGGCGGCGTCCGCGGTCAGCGCGCGCCCGGCCTGCTCCGCGGTGCGCCGCCGCGCGGCCACGGCGGCGGCGACCAGGTCGGCGAGCGGCTCGGGCGCCCGGGTCACGTGGTCCGTGCTGCCGAGTTCCTCCAGCTCCAGCAGCGCGTTGGAGAGGTCGATCAGCCGCTGCACCTCGGCGTCCACCGAGCGCAGGGTCTCGGTCAGCTCCTCGGCGCCGCGCGGGCGGTGCAGGGCGACGTCGAGTTCGGCCCGCAGCAGGGACAGCGGGGTGCGCAGCTCGTGGCTGGCGTCCGCGATGAACCGGTGCTCGCGGGCGGCGGCGGCCTCCAGCCGGTCGAGCATGCGGTTCAGGGTGTGCCCGAGGCGGGTGATCTCGTCGTCGCGGTCGGCGGGCACGTCCAGCCGCAGCTTCTGGGCGCCGTCGGCCAGCGTGGCCGCGCCTGCGCGGTAGCGCTCGACCGGGCGCAGGGCGGCGCGGGCGGTGCGGTAGCCGACGTACGAGGCCGCGATCAGGGTCAGGCCCGAGGCGAGACCCAGCTGGGCGAGGAGTTCGCGCAGCGCCTCGTCGCGGTGACCGCGCCGTACGGCGACGACCACGACGCGCGGCTGCCCCGCGGCCGTGACCCGCTTCGCCTGGAGCCGCAGCGTGTCCGGCGTGATGGGCAGCAGCGAGCCGATGTCCCGCCGGACGGTCGCGCCCTTGGCGGCGGCGGCGAGTTCCGCCGGGGCCAGCAGCGTCTCGTGGCCGACGGCCGCGCTGGACGTCAGCACCCGGCCCCGCGCGTCGAGCACCTGGTGCAGGCTGCCGTCGGGGCCGGGCGGCAGCGCGGTGCCCGCGCGGACGGCGTGGTCGAGACTGCGCTGGTACGTCGCCAGGTCACCGTTGAGCCGGCCGTCCAGCGCGGCCTGCACCCGCCAGTACACCAGCCCCGCCGCGCCCGCCAGCACCAGCGACATCGTCACGGCGACCGCCAGCACCAGCCGGGTCACCACGGTCAGCCGCCCGACCCAGGCCGGCAGCCGGCGGAGCAGGCTCACGGGGTCGGCTCCAGGCGGTAGCCGCGGCCCCGCAGGGTCGTGATCGTCGTACGGTCGAACGCCCGGTCCACCTTCGCGCGCACCTTGGACACGTGCACGTCGATGGCGTTGCTGCGCAGGTCGACCTCGCCGTCCCACACCTCCTCCAGCAGCTGGACCCGGGACACCACCCGGCCCGCGTTCTCCATCAGCACGCGCAGGACGGCGAACTCGCGCCGGGACAGCTCCAGCTCCGTGTCCGCCCGCCAGGCGCGCTGCTGCTCGGGGTCCAGGACCAGGTCGCCGACCTGGAGCCGGCCGGCCGGGTCGGGGCGGCGCCGGGATATCGCCCGCAGCCGGGCCAGCAGCTCCTCCATGGCGAACGGCTTCACGACGTAGTCGTCGGCGCCGGCGTCCAGCCCGGCCACGCGCTCGTTGATCGCACCGCGGGCGGTGAGCAGGATCACGGGCACGTCGATGCCTTCACCGCGCAGCGTCCGGCACACCTCGAGCCCGTCCAGGCCGGGCAGCATGACGTCCAGGAGTACGGCGTCCAGGCGCGGGTCACGGGCGGCGGCGAGCCCGGAGGGCCCGTCGTAGCGGCCCTCGGCGGTGTGGCCGGACTCGGTCAGGTAGCGGACGACAAGATCGGTCAGGCGGGTCTCGTCGTCGACGACCAGGCAGTGCATACCGGAGAGGCTAATCGGACGGACGCACGCCACGGCCCGGCCGGAAGCCTTCATGGTCTGTTCATGTGACTTCCCTACCTTTCTTCAGGTCGCGGTGCTCCGCGGGCCGCGACCGGTCCGCCGTCGCCATGCCGTGACGGAAGGGACAGCCATGCACACAGCGGTACTGGTGCTCGCCGCCAAGGGCATCACCGCCCACATCACGCCGTCGGCCCTCGTCACGCGCGGCAGTCTCGACGTCGTCGCCCTGCTCGTCCTGGTCGGCTGGCTCTACCGGCGCCGCCCCAGCGCACCGGCGATGCCGCTGGTCCTGACCGCGCTGAACATCGGGCTCTTCGCCGCGATGAGCATGATCAGCGCGGGCAAGTTCCCGGCCGGGGTCGGCTTCGGCCTCTTCGGCATCCTCTCGCTGGTCCGGCTGCGCAGCGCGGCGTTCACGCTGCGCGACGTCGCCTACACGTTCGTCACGCTGGTCATCGCCCTGTGCAACGGGCTCCCGCACCGCGACAACTGGCTCGTCGTGGCCCTGAACGCGGTCGTCCTGGTGGCGGTGCTGCTGGTGGACGACCCCCGCTCGTACGAGCCGCCGACGCGGATCGTGAAGCTGACCCTGGACCGGATCTACCCGGACCCCGCGGTGATCGCCCAGGACGTGGCCCTGCGCTTCGGTCAGGCCCCGCTCTCGGTCGTCGTGGACGAGGTCGACTACGTCCGCGAGACCACCCGGGTCTCCGCCCGCTACCCCGCCGAAGCGCCGGCCGAGCCGATGATCACCCCCGACCGGGAGCCGGAGCCCCGCGAGCGGGTGACGGTGGCATGACCCCGGCCTCCGCCCTCACGGCCACCCCGGCACCGGCCCTCGCCGTCACCTCCGCGCCCGGTCTCCCCTCCGCCCCCGCCCTCTCCACCGCGCTCGGCCTGTCCGCGCTGCGCGGTGCCACGCTCGCCGAGGTCGACGCCGCCGCGGCCCTCCAGCACCGCACCGACCGCAAGTACCTGCTGCCCCTCGACCGCGCCCACGCCTTCGTGGCCGCCCTCGCCGACAGCCACCGGGTCCTCGACCTGGCGGGACGCCGTACGACGAGCTACCTCAGCACGTACTTCGACACCCCGGAGCTGGCCGCCTGGCACGCGCACGTCCAGGGGCGGCGGCGCCGCTGGAAGGTCCGCACCCGCCTGTACGCGGAGGACGGACTGTGCCGGGTGGAGGTGAAGACGAAGGACGGCCGCGGGGCGACGGTCAAGCACGCCCTCAAGGCCCCCGCCCACGCCTACGGCCAACTCGACGCCCATGCAGAGGAGTTCATCGACGACGTCCTGCGCACCGCGGGCATCCCCCACACCGCCGCCGCCCTGTCCGCCGCCGCCGAGATCCGCTACGTCCGCGCCGCCCTCGCCGACCTCGACCACGGCACCCGCGTCACGCTCGACGGCCACCTCACCTGCCACCACGCCGGCCGCACCGCCGCCCTCGACCCCGGTCACGTGCTCGTGGAGACCAAGGGCGGCCCCAGGCCCGCCCCCGCCGACCGGCTGCTGCTGAGCCTGGGCGGCCGGCCCGTGTCCCTGAGCAAGTACATCGTCGGCCAGTCGCTGCTCACCCCCGGGCTGCCCGACAACGACGTACGCCGCCTGGCCCGCAGGCACTTCACCACCGAGGCGTATGCCGTACCGCACCGCGAAAGGACCCCCGCCGCATGAACGCCCTGCGCAACATCAAATGGCCCTACGCCGTGATCGCGCTGCTCGCGGTCGCCGCCGCCACCTTCGGCCTGCTGCGCCCGCAGACGGAACCGGCAGGCAGCGCCACCGCGGCGAAGAAGCCCGGGGCGACGAAGCGGGTCCAGCAGAACCCGCCGCCGAAGCTCTTCACCGCCGCCCAGATCGCGCCGATCGGCAAGGAGGCCGCCGCGCAGCGGGGGCAGGCCGACGCCCTGTTCGCCAAGTGGACGGCCGCGCACGGCACCACCCGCGACGACAAGGCCTTCGCCGCCTGGGCCGCGCAGCAGATCCCCGCGCCGCCGACCGCGAAGAAGCGCGCCGCCGAACTCCGTCAGGTGCAGCAGCTCGCCAAGTCCCGTACGGCCGCCGGGAAGAAGGCGGCCGGCTGGCTGGAGCTGTACGGCAAGAAGGACATCTGGAAGCTCTACCTGCACGACCAGCGCGAACTGGTCCCCGCCGCGCAGGGCACGGCTGAGAAGGCCCAGCTGAAGGCGGCCCTGAAGCTGGCCAAGACCATCAGCGACCAGGTGGCCGCCAAGGACAAGCAGCCCGCGCCCTTCGTGCTCGACCCGAGCCTGCGCCCCGAGAAGCACATCAAGCCCGGTGCCAAGGGTCCGTACTCCTACCCCTCCCGGCACGCCGCCCGCGCCGCCGCGGCCGTCACCTTCCTCAGCGCGCTCGCCCCGCAGCGCGTCTCGGAGTACACGTGGATGCAGGACGAGGTCCTCTACTCCCGCCTCTACATGGCCGGCCACGTCACCTCCGACCTCACCTCCGGCAGCCTCCTCGGCTACCTGATCGGCGACTACGAACTCGCGGTGAACGGCCACAGCGCCGCGCACTGAGCCGTCGTGGATGCCGCCTTCCGAAGCCGACCAGTCAGTTTTCCAGACGGACAGGCATCAGAATCGAAAAGGTGTCCTCGGCGTCGGTCCGGCGGATCGCCAGGGGCGCCGTAGGGGCGCCGACCTCCAGAATCAGCTGGTCCCGGGCCCCGGCGGCGAGGGCATGCAGCAAGAACTCGCGATTGACGGCGATGTTGCCCTGGCCGTCGTCACCGTCTTCGCAGACGCACACCGTGCCGTCGCCCGCCACCTTGAGCACGCTGAGGTCATAGGACACGCCGTCCTGCTCGCGCACCTCGCTGACGCGGACCGGGCCGTTTTCCACCGCCGCCCGGAAAGCCGGGACATCGACGAGGGCACGGTGCCCTGCCGGCAGGCGGATGAGGCGACGGTAATCAGGGAAGTCGTGATCGAGACACTGGCCGGCCGCCTGACGGTCCCCTGCCTCCAGGACCACGCGGTCACCGTCCACAGCGAGCTGGACGGATGCGTCGTCACTCAGCAGCGCCCGCATCGCGTCTACGAGCGGGGACGGCACGATGACCTGGATACGAGGCCCGTCATGCCCGGTGGTACCGGCTTGTGCGACTGCCATCCGGTACCGGTCGGTTGCCACGACATGGAGCGTGTCACCCTCGATGTCGAACAGGACACCGCCGAGCATCGGCAGCTCCGGGTCGGTACTGGCGGCGAAGCGGACCGCGTCCAACGCCGCGGCCAGCGCAGGCGCGGAGACAGCCAACCGGGCGGTGCCGGCGGTGCGGAGCAAAGTCATGGGATTCTCCCTGCATTCGAGTAGCGCTCGGACCGCGGAGAACTCGATGCGGGCATCGGACAGCCCCAGTTCAAGACGACGCAGATGTGCCTGAAGCAGCTGCCGCACCAGGTCGGTGTCCTCACTGGACCAGCCGGCCAGCACCAGCCGAATGTCCGCCAACGGCATGCCGGCCCGGCGCAGCCGGGCCAGCAACCGGGCCTCTTCAAGCTGCTCGGGGCCGTACCAGCGGTAGCCGCTCACCGGATCCACCCAAGTCGGGACCAGCACGCCGGCAGCGTCGTAGAACCGCAGGGCGCTCACGCTCAGCCCACTGTCCCGGGCCATCTCACCAATACTGCGCATCTCGCTCTCCACACCCAGAACCCTGAGCCCTCCACCAAGTCGAGGGTCAACTCCAGCCGGCCGACTCCAATATGAACGGCATCCGGGCACAGGCCCTGCACCCTGGCAAGATCTTGGGGCCGTCGGACAGGCGGCCTCGGACTACGGGGAGTTGATGCATGGGAACGGTGACGGCGCTGCGCCGGTACCCGGTGAAGTCCATGCTCGGTGAGGATCTGGACTCGGTGCGGGTCACGGACGGCGGGCTGTACGGAGACCGGGCTTACGCGGTGCTCGATGAGGCGGGCGCGGTCGGCAGTGCGAAGCACCCGCGCAAGTGGGGGCCGTTGCTGCGGTGCCGGAGTCGGCTGACGGGGACCGGCGTGCCTCACGTCGAGCTGCCGGACGGCACCTCCCTCGCGGTCGATGATCCAGAACTCGACGTAAGGCTCTCGGAGTTGCTGGACCGCAAGGTGTCCCTCGCGACCGCTACGCCGGGGGAGCGGGGCCGGCTGGAGCGCGCGGTGCCCGAGTACGAGGGTGGCGTGCCGGACGCGCTGCGGGAGACGGCGGTCGTGGACGGCTCCGGTGAGCTGATCACCGTGGGCGGGGTCGCGGCCGGCACGTTCTTCGACTTCGGGCGGGTTCACCTCGTCACCACGTCCGCGCTGGCGCGGCTGCGCGAGGTGTACCCCGCCGGCGACTTCGACGCGCGCCGGTTCCGGCCGAACCTGGTCGTGGAGACCGGCCAGGGTCCTGGCTTCCCCGAGGACACCTGGCCGGGAGCGAGGCTGCGCGTGGGCGAGGTTCTCTTCCGCGTCGTGGTCCCCACGCCCCGCTGTGTGATCCCCACCCTCGGCCACGACGAGCTGCCGCCCGACCCGCGCATCATGCGTACCGTGGCCCGCGAACACCGCGTACCCGTGCTCACTCTGGGGCGGTTGTCGTGTGTCGGCATCTACCTCGACGTCCTCGAACCGGGCACGCTGCGCGTGGGGGACCCGGTCACCGTGCAGCGGCAGCCCGGTTCGTGACCGTGGGTGGGAAGGACGGGCCGGTCAGTCGGGAAGCCGGTCCAGGAGCCAGTAGCCCAGTTCCTCCGTGATGGCGGTGTGTGCCGTCGTGGTGGAGGAGCAGATGAAGTCGTCGACCTCGCTCTCGTCCGGGTTGAGGTTGTCGATGTTCGCGTACAGGTCCTTCTGCTGGTCGATGTCCCGGATCGCGACCGCGCTGACCGAGGGGACGAAGCAGACCTCCTCGTGCCGCAGGTCGACCTGGGCGCCGAACTTCTTCAGCATGTCGGCGAGGATCCCGTACGAGCGGAGGGTGCCGCCGGGGGCGCCGTCCAGCTCCGGGAAGCCGGACGTCTTGATGGTCTTCTCGGCCTTGGGGAACCGCCGCTTCAGCTCGGCGACGATGACGTCCCTGCCCTGGGCCTGGGTGTAGAAGGTGGTGCCGGGGTAGATCCGGTCGACCTTCAGCGCGGTCTCGCCCGGCGGGACGGCGGGACCCGTACCGTCGCCGCGGCCGTTGGCGAGGGCGAGGAGGCGGGGGATGCGCGGCCAGTAGCCGACCTGCTCCAGCTGCGCGAGGAACTGCATGCGTTCCGGTGCGATCCCGTTCTCGCCGGTCTTGGGGTCGTAGTGCCGCCAGAGCATCTGCCGGGCGGCGGGGCTGTCCATCTGCCGGGCGAAGGGGTTGGAGACCGGGATGAAGTGGGAGAACGCCTGGAGGCCGATCGGGATGACGGCGCCGCGGTGCGGGGTGTCGTAGGAGAAGTACACCCCGGTGCGGTGGTCCATGCGCTGCGTCTCCATCTTGGCGAGCGCGTACCGCGTGATCAGGCCGCCCATGCTGAAGCCGCCCACCATCAGCCTCGTGTCGCCCAGTTGCTCGGCGAGGGTGCGCATGATGGCGGCGGTCGCGGTTTCGGCGTTGGCCAGGACGGAGGCGGAGCGCTCCTCGAAGCCCAGCAGGATGACGGTTCGGCCCCGGCGGCGCATCTCGCTGATGAGGGGGTAGTCGCTGTCGAGCCCGGCGTAGAGCCACTTGAGGTCGCTCCTGCCGAGGTTGAAGCCGTCCGCCATGATCACCGGCCGGACGACGCCCTGGTGGCCCTCGCCGTAGAAGACGTGTGCGAAGCCGCCCGGCAGTGGCCACTGCTCGTCCGGTTCCGGTACCGCGTAGGGGATCTTGGCCGGGGGCGTGGAGCTGAGCGGACCGGCGAGCGTGAACTCTCCGACGCTCTGCTCCGCCTTCTCATCCTGCTCGGACAAGGCCGTCTCCTTCCGAATCCGCGCATGGCACAGCAGCCCGACGGACGCGGGCTGGAGGACTGTGGACGACGCGAAGACCTGACCATGATCAGCACACCGCCCGTTGCCGCGGCTGGTGCATCGCCCGACCGGTCACCCGTACGCAGGCAAGACAGGCGGCCGGAGTTCAGGCCGAAAACGTCACTCGTCCGGGGGTTGGCCGGCACCCCGATGGAGCAACGTACGGGGATGGAATGGATCAATCTCGCAAGTACGGCACTGGGCGCCCTCGTCGGTCTGACCGCGACTTTCATCCTGGACCGGTCGCGTTGGCGGCGGGAGAGCGAGCAGCGCAGGAGAGACGACCGAAGAGCCGTGTACACGTCCTTCCTCGCCGCCACCGCGGAGGCGAGCGAGATACTCATCAACATCGCCCGCGGCCACGACAGCGACGAGTCGGCGGCGAACCGCGCCCAGACCGTCATCCGCGACAGCAGAGTGCTCTCACGGCGTCTGGAACTCTCCCTCGTCGCGGAACCGGCCGTCATGCGGGAGGCGAACTGCCTCGTGGACCGCCTGCGTGACTACCGCGCGGTCGTCGGGCAGGGGCTGGCCGACGACGCGGAAGCGGTCGATGAGGCACGCGTCGCGTACAACGAGCAGCGGGACCAGCTCGTCGAGACGATGCGCAAGACGCTTTGAACCCTCGCCAACTCAGCTGTTGTGGAACTGCCAGGTGGCGGGAGCGAATTGGATTCGTAGTAGTCCGGCGGGTCCGGTGAGATCGATGCCCAGGGTGCCGGCGAGGTGTTCGAGCCGGCGGGCGACGGTGCTGTGGTGCAGATGGAGACGGCCGGCGGCCCGGCGGAGCGAGCCGGTGGCGCCGTAGGCGTCCAGGGTCTCCCAGTCATCCGGACTGCAAGCGACTTGGGAGATCGCGGCCACGTCGGCGTTGTCCCGTACCGCCTCCGGAGGTACCTCGGCGAGCAGCGCCAGCGCGCCCAGACCGGAGTTCGTCCAGACCGTCCACTCCCGCCGCTCGCATCGCTCGCACCGCTCAAGCGAGGAGGCGGCGCAGGACGAACCGCCCGCCTCCAGGAGAAGGGTCGAACTGGAGGCCCTGGAGGCGGAGTTGTACTCCCTGGTCAAGGAGTTGCAGCGCCTCGACGAGGAGCTGCGCCAGGCCCACGCCCGCGAGCGCGAGGTCGCCGTCACCCTGCAGGAGGCGATGCTCACCTCCCCGGACCTGGTCCGCCACCCGCCCTGGAGGTGCTGTGCCGGTACGTCCTCAGCGTGGAGGGGGCGCTCATCACCACCGCGGTCAACGCGGTGATCCACCCGGGTGAACACCTGATCGACTACAGCTGCGCCGGCCATCCGCCCCCGGTCCTGCTGCACACCGACGGCAGCAGTGACCTGCTCGACCAGGCCACCGACCCGCCGCTCGGCGCACACCCCGAACACGCTCCCCGGGCCGAGGCGCAGGTGCCGTACGCCGTGGGCGACACCCTCGTCCTCTACAGCGACGGGCTCATCGAGCGCCGGGGCGAGGACATCGACGCGGGTCTGCACCGCCTGCGCGACACCCTTTTCCACTACGCCCACCTCGGCCCCGAGCGCCTCACCGACGCGCTGCTGGCCCGTTTCGGGGTCAGCGGAGCGCGCGCTCCGGCATCGCGCTGATCGCCGTCCGCCTCCAGGTCCGGGCTTCGCAGGTCACCCGATCGTGAACATCGACAAGTCGGGTTCGATCGCCTGGCGGGCGGCGACGACGCGCCGCGCGGGATTTCCGCCACTGGGGTGTTTCCGCGGGCGACGCGCTGCTGCTCGTTCAGCAGATGAGCACGAGTGATCGGTCCGCAGGGCCATGATGTGCGTGCCGCTCTCGCGGTCGGCTTCCCCGGGCCGCCGTATGCGCTGGATCATGACGTGCCACTGGCGGCTGCCCGGCAGGCTTCCTCTACGCCGCAACACAAGGACCTCTATATGGGCTCACGCCTCAGGCGCGGTTTGGCGATCACCGCGCTCACCACTCTCACCAGCACATTGATTTCCGCAATGCCGGCCCACGCAGCCCTTCCGTCGCCGGTCGCGCATGCGTACGTCGCATCGTCCGACGCGATCGGCTCGATCGTCGCCGTGGCACCCGTGCCGGTCTCGGACTATCCGCCCGGCGGTACGACGACCCAAGTGGGCCTCAACGCCGGGCCGTTCCTCACCAGTGCGACCTTGACCGCGATCACCGCCGGGAACCCTGCGACGGGGACGTCCAGTGCCTCGGCCACGGTGCAGACCATCGACGCCAACTTCGGCCCGATCGGCTCCCTGGGCCTCACGGGTGTCCGCTCCAGCTGCAGTGCGACCCCCAGCGGGGCGACAGGCTCAGGCGTGATCGCCTCGGGCCGGGCCCAGGTCGACTCGCTGCCACCGGTCGCCCTCCAGGCGAACGCGGCACCCAACACCGTCGTGAACCTGGTCGGCCTCGGCACGCTCACGCTCAACGAGCAGGTGACGGACGCGGACGGTGTCATCACGGTCAACGCGGTGCATCTGAAGCTGCTGCCGCAGTTCAACGCGGCCGATGTCATCGTCGGCCACGTCCAGTGCGGAGGTGCGGCCCCTGCGCCGACGATCACCAAGACGGCTCAGGAGGACTCATTCGTCCTGGGACAGACACTCCACTACGCGTTCACCGTACGGAACAACGGCACAGAGCCCCTGACCAACCTCCAGGTGACCGACAACGGCCCCGGCTCGCCGACGGTGAGCTGTCCCGCCGGGCCGCTGGTTCCCGGCGCCACAGTGCAGTGCACCGCGACGTACACCGCGACCGCCGCGGACGTGGCCGCGGGGCGGATCGTCGACGCCGGAACAGTGACGGCCACTCTTCCGGGCGGCGGGGTCGTGACCGCCACCAGCTCCCGGCTGGTCGTCCCGCTCAGAGCGCTGTCCATCACGAAGAAGGCGACCGACGCGAACTTCGAGGCCCCCGGTGAGACGGTCCACTACACCTACACCGTCACCAACACCGGCCAGGCGCAACTCCATGACGTGACCGTGACCGACCTGACCCCCGGCGTCGACGTCTCCGGCTGCGGCACCAACCAACTGGCGCCGGGCGAGAGCACCACCTGCCAGGCCACCTACACGACGACGGCGGCCGACGTCGAGGCCGGCACGATCACCGACCGGGGCAGGGCCAGCGCCACCACCCCGGGCGGCGCGACGGTGACTGCGACCAGCAACAGCGTGACCACACCGCTGGCGGCGCTGACGGTGGTGACGGCTGCCGATCGGGCCCAGTTCACCGGAGCCGGGCAAGCGATCCACTACACGTACACGGTGACCAACAACGGTGAGCAGACCGTGACGGGCATCAGCGTTCAGGACAAGGGGCCGGGGTCGCCAACGGTCACCTGCCCCGACACGACACTGAACCCCGGTGAGGCGACGCAGTGCACGGCCGACTACACAACCACCCGCGCCGATGTGGCCCGCGGAGAGGTCGTCAACGAAGCGACGGTGTCCGGCAGGACGTCGTCCGGAAGGATCCTCAGTGCCGAGAGCAACAGCGTCACGGTGTCGCTGGTCCGTCTCAAGGCCGAACTGGGCGTCTCCGAGCCTGCGTTCACCGGCGCGGGCCAGCGCCTGCACCTCAACCTTCGGGTCACCAACATCGGTGGGCGGCCTCTCAGTTCCCTCCGGGCAGCCATCGGCTCACTGCACTTGACGTGTCCGAAGACCACGCTGGCGCCTGGCGAGTCCGTGACGTGCACCGCCACCCGCACAACCACTCGTGCTGACGCCAGGGCCGCAAAGATCGCCTTCGTCGCCAAGGCAACCGGCACAGCTCCCGACGGGGCCACCGTGACCGCCACCAGCAACAAGGTGATCGTCTTCCGGTATCCGCCGTGTGACGACCACACCCGTGGCGGTAAGTGCGAGGACGGCAAGCGCTCCGGCAAGGAACTCGGGAAGGAGCGAGGCAAGGGCCACCACGAGCGCCTCGGTGAGACCGGCAAAGCCAAGCGCTAGGCGACCGGATGGGTAGCGGCGGCCCACTGGACAGGACTCAGTTGCAGGTCCCGGACAGTTGATGTCCCACCGCCTCCGCCGGCCGACAGGTGAACCGAACGGAGGGGGTGTCCCGCCCTGAGGGACACCCCCTCCGCGTTCCCGTCCTCTGGACCCGTCCTTCGTACATGGGGTTTCAGGTGTCCAGCCAGTGGGGGCGGGTTTCGTCGATGCCGAGAAGTTCGAGGAGGTGGGCTTGAACAGCGCGGGTGACCAGGATGGTTGGCGGGTCGGTGCTCGTTGCGGCCCGAACCCTCAGGTCGGCGAGCTGGTAGAGAATCATGCGCCCGGTTGGGCGGACGGTCCGGTTGTCGGGGTAGAGCGCGCGCATGGTCTGATCGTCGCCCAG
Source organism: Streptomyces sp. NPDC002676 (assembly GCF_053592455.1). Lineage (NCBI taxonomy): Bacteria > Bacillati > Actinomycetota > Actinomycetes > Kitasatosporales > Streptomycetaceae > Streptomyces > Streptomyces sp. NPDC002676. The sequence continues at coordinate 294,803 of NZ_JBSFVT010000003.1, forward strand.
GGCCTGGCGGACCCGGCGTTCGATGAGGCAGAACACCAGCAGGGCCAGGCAGATGACGGTGACCAGGGCGGCGATGCGCCGGGCTCGGGCGCGACGGCGTCCAGGGCCCGGGCGATCCGGTCGTCGTCGAGCAGGTCCGCTTCTATCCCGAAGACCTCCTCATCGGCCCACTCGCGGGCCCAGTCGCCGACCCGTACCAGCGGCGCGGGCGCGGGCAGTCGATTGGCCACCAGAACCTCGATGGTCTGCCCGTGGGCCAGATGCGCGACCTTCCGCACCGGGCACGGCTCGTCGGTGATCCCGGCCACGTCCAGTCGGCGCAGAAACTCGGCAGAGGCAGGCAGAGCGCCCTCTGTACCTCCAGGGGCGCCCTCGGTAATCGAACACTCTCGGCCTATCCCGGCATGCCACCCCCCGGAGCGGCGCCGATCCTGCTGAAGGGGCGTGCGGTGTCCGAACCCGTACGAGCCGACAACAACCCGAGGTGCGCCTTGACCCAGATGACCGAGCAAGCCCTCGCCACCCTCCCTCACCCCGACCTCCTCGCCCATTCCACCGCCCTGCACGACGGACTCGGACCCAGGACGTTCGCCGACCTGGCGGCCCTGCGCCGTGCGACGCCGGTGGAGAAGGTCCGCAAGAGCGAGAAGGACCTCACCGATGCCGAGCGGACCCGGCTGATCGACGCGTTCAACGCGATCAACCAGTCCGGCGAGCTGGGCAAATTCGTCGCCATCCACGCCGACATGCACCACCACCAGCACTCCATGCCCGGAATGGGGATGCCGGGCATGCCCGATCTCGGAGCCCAGCGCTTCCTGCCCTGGCACCGGGTCTTCCTGGACCGGGTGGAGTCGGCACTGCGCCGGGTCCACGGCGACGTCACCATCCCCTACTGGGACTGGACCGCCGACCAGCAGGTCCCGCAGTGGATGACCGACGTACTGCCCACCGTGGTGGTGCCCGGTCCGACGGGCCGGATCATCCGGGTCAAGCGCTCGCCCGGTGACCAGCAGGCGCTGCAGCACATCACGTCCCGCATCGACCATGTGATGCAGGCCGGCACCTTCAACACGTTCGTGGAAGGACTGGAGTCCGTCCACGACGACGTGCACGTGTGGGTGGGTGCCACGATGGCGGACATCGCGACCGCCGCGGCGGACCCACTCTTCTTCATGCACCACGCGAACGTCGACCGTCTCTGGTGGGCCTGGCACCCGACGCACCAGAACGAGAACCCGACGCTCTCCGGCGACGACGCGGTGATGGACCCCTGGCGGGTCACCGAGCCGACCACCCGCAACATCGCCAACTTCCACTACTCCTACCGCTGACGGGTACAGGAGCGATCGATCGGGGCAACTCCGCACAAGGGGCTGCCCCGATCGACTGTCTGCTCACCGGCCGCGCTTCCCGCTGCCATGGCCGTCGCCGGCCTGGCCGGTCCCGGCCGTGTGGTCCTGGTCCGTGCCGCCCGGCGTGCCGCCCGGCGTGCTGCCGGACGTGCCGTTGCCGGAGGCACCGGTGTTGCCCGCCGTGCCGCTGCCGCCGTCTTCGGCGCCCTCGCCCGGCCTGCCCGTGCCGGCGGCCCTGCTCGGCGTGGCCTTCGCCCGCGCCAGCTGCTCGGAGCAGTATGCGGCGACCTCGGACTTGCCGCCGGCAGCCGCGACGAGGCGCTGCCAGACCTTCGAGTCGAGCGCCTTGCCGCGGCCCTTGACCTGCTCGTAGGCGCGGCAGTGGGCTTCGGTGTCCCGGGCGGTGGCCGGTCCGTCCGTCGGGCGGGGGCTTCCCGAGGGCGCCGACGGGGCCGCCCCGCCCGGCTCGTGCGGGGCGACCGCCGACGGGTGCGCGGTGCCCCGGCCGGCACCCGCACCCTCGGTGGAGGAGCCGGCGGAACCGATGGCCGCGACCGCGACACCACCCAGGGTGAGGCTGGCGAACACCACGCCGAGCGTCATCCTCACCGGGCGCCGCGCATGCCGCTCCGCCCGGGGGCGCCAGTCGTCCCGGCGCCGGGTACGTGCCCGGTGCGGCCCCGCGGCGCGGGCGGCCCGGAAGGCGGCCACGGCCCGCTGCTCGGCCTCGGGGTCGAGAGCGGCGGGGCGCAGGACGGCGGCCAGGACCGCTTCCAGCGCGGCCGCGTCATGCACGTCTCGAGGGTCGGACAGGATGCCGCCGGGCCGCACACGCCGACGGCCCCGAACTCCGCCGCCGTTCACCCGTTCATCCATGTCCGCTTCCGTTCCTGTTCGATTCACCGGGTTCATTTCGCCCCCAGCGCGCGGGAAGTCCCGTCCGGCACGCCCTTCTCCGCCTCGCCGCCGATGCCCAGCTGGCGTGCGAGGCGTTTCAGGCCCCGGTGGGAGGCCGTGCGCACCGCCCCCGGGCGCTTGCCGAGGACGCGTGCGGCGGCGGGACCGTCCAGGCCGACGACGACCCGCAGGAGCACGGCCTCGGCCTGGTCCTGGGGCAGCGCGCGGACCAGCTCCAGGGCCCGCTCGGTGGAGAGGGACTCCAGGGCCTGTTCATGGGTGCTGTGCGGACTGGGCAGGTCGATGACGTCCTGCTCGGTCCCGCCCGCCCGGGGCCGTACGCGCTGGCGACGCAGGTGGTCCAGCGCCCGGTGCCGGGCGATGGCCGCGGTCCAGCCGCGGAAGCCGGCGCCGTCGCCCTTGAAGCGTCCGAGGTCGCGGGCTATCTCCAGCCAGGCCTCGGACGCGACGTCCTCCGCGTCCTCGCCGACCAGGCGGTGCAGGTAGCCGAGCAGGCCCGGCTGCACGATCCGGTAGGCGACCGCGAAGGCGGTTTCGTCGCCGTCCTGGGCCCGCTCGACCGCAGCGCCCAGTTCCCCGTCGTACGCCTGTACGCGCCGGGGTTGCCGTACCTGGCCCAAGATTGCCCTCGTTTGCACCGGTCCATAGCGAGTCCGTGCCGTCCGCCGCGCTCCGGTCGCATCGACGGCCCGTATCGACGGCCCATGGTGATCTGCGTCTGTCGTCACGGAAATGTCACAAGCAACAGGCATCCCTCACATCCCCGCAGGTCCCGGGCGCCCGGCCCGTGCGGCCCGCCGCCCGGTCCGAAACGTGTGCCGGGGTGGCCGGAACCCCGTGCAGTGGTCGGGGCGCCGGCCACCCCTTTCTCTCCGTGCCGCTCACGGGGGGAGACAAGAACGGCACGGAGAGAGGCCGGGGGTGGGTTGCGGCCCCGGCGCCGAGGGGCGGTCGCCCTCGGTGTGCGCGGTTCCGAACCCGGCACTCGTCCAGCGCACGGCCTGCGTGAAACGTCACCCGGCGGGGGCGGCCGGGAGCGCGTCGACGCCGGGCCGAGGTGTAACAGATCTGGCCGGTTGTGCTCTTTCCATTCGGAGGACCATGCCGGTCGGCCAGGACAGAGGGGCACAACTCGTGCAGTGGACGGACGGAAGCGGCACAGCGTACGGCGGGGATCCGTACGGCGGGGCTCCGTACGGCGCGGATCCGTACCGCGGGGATCCGTACGGCGCGGATCCGCACGGCGGCTTCGGGGACGCGCATGGCTACGGCCACGCTCCCCACGGTGACGTCCTCACCGTGCCGCTGCCCCCGGTGGCGCCCCCGGAGTTCGACACATCCCGCCATCCCGCACCAGATCCGGCCATTCCGGAGAAGGAGTCGGTGCGGCCGGTCTTCGTGGACGCCTCGGGGCGCCGTCGGCGCCGCGTGCACCGCGCCGCCCGGCTGCTGCTGATCCCCGCCGGCGGCTACGTCGCCCTGCTGATCAGCACGGTGCTGGGCGGCCCCGGCGTCAGTTCCCCGTTCGTCCCGCAGTCGGACACCACGCACCCGCCGACGCCCGGCGTGTCCGCCCCCGATTCCCCGTCCGGTGCCGGCCACTCCGCGGGGAGCGCAGGTTCCGCCGCGGCGCACGAGAACTCCCGTTCCGCGGCACCGAGGACCTCCGGTCCGCCCCGCTCGCCGGCAACCTCGCCCGCCCCCGCGGTCACGGCGCCCGCCAGGACCACCTCCCCGACCCCCGTCGGCAACCCCAACCGCAAGGGGCGCGCCAACGGCTCCTCCCACAATCCCGTGAAGTGATCCCAGGCCCTGACGTGACCGATCGCCGCCGCAACGCCCCCTCCCACCGCCGCAGCCGTACCCGCCAGATCACCCCCCGCACCCACTGGCTGCTGCTGTGCGTGTTCGTCGTGACCCTGTCGATGACTCTTCTGGTGCAGGGCTACACCCACCACATGTTCGGGATCACCTCGGACGACGTGACCCGTGCCCGTGGCCGGACCGACGCGGTGCCCAGCCAGGTCACCCACGGCGGCCCCGTGATCGCGGACGCCGACGCCTCCGCGCACACCGCCCGGGTGAAGGCCCGCACCGTCGCACTCACCTTCGACGACGGCCCCGACCCCGTCTGGACGCCGCGCATCCTGGACGTGCTGCGCCGCGACCATGTGCACGCGACCTTCTTCGTCGTCGGAACCCAGGTCGTGGCCCACCCGGAACTGGTCCGCCGGATGGTCGCCGACGGCCACCAGATCGGCATCCACACCTTCACCCATCCCGACCTGTCCCGTCTCGCCCCCTGGCAGCGCTCCCTGGAACTGCGCGAGACGCAGCTCGCGGTGGCCGGTGCGGCCGGGGTCACCACCGCGCTGCTGAGGCCGCCGTACTCCTCGGGGAACGACGCGCTGGACGACGCCGACTGGTCCGTCCTGAAGCAGGCCGGCGCGGCCGGCTATGTCACGGCGCTCTCCACCCAGGACGCCGGGGACTGGCAGCGTCCCGGCAGGGACCGCATCCTCGCCCGTGCCACACCGCACGGCCGTGCCGGGCAGATCGTGCTGATGCACGACGGCGGCGGTGACCGGTCCCAGACCGTCGCCGCGCTGAGTGCTCTGATCCCCCGGCTCAAGGCCCAGGGCTTCCGGTTCGCGACGGTCGGCGCCGCGGTCGGGATGGCCGGGCCCGTCCGGCACGCCGGACCGGGCGACCACCTGTTGGGTCTGGCCCTCATCAAGCTGCTGCAGGCCGGTGACTGGGCCGTATGGCTGCTGGGCGTGCTGATGTACGCGGCCGGAGCGATCAGCGTGCTGCGCGCGGCGGTCGTGCTGGTCGCGGCCCGCCGGCACCGGCGGCTGCGGACGGGGCGCCGGGACAGGCTCTGGGGGCCTGCGGTCACCGAACCGGTCAGCGTCATCGTCCCCGCGTACAACGAGAGCGCCGGAATCGAGGCGGCCGTACGCTCCCTGCTCGCCTCGGACCATCCGGTGGAGATCATCGTGGTGGACGACGGTTCCACCGACGGCACTGCCGACCTGGTGGAGTCGCTCCGGCTGCCGGGGGTGCGGGTGATCCGGCAAGAGAACGCGGGCAAGCCCGCCGCACTCAACACCGGGCTCGCCGCCGCCTCCTGCGAGCTGGTGGTCATGGTCGACGGCGACACGGTCTTCGAACCCGACGCCGTCCGCACGCTCGTGCAGCCCTTCGCCGACCCCCGCGTGGGTGCCGTCTCGGGCAACGCCAAGGTCGTCAACCGCGGCGGCCTGCTGGGCCGCTGGCAGCACATCGAGTACGTGGTCGGCTTCAACCTCGACCGCCGCCTGTTCGACCTCGCCGAGTGCATGCCGACCGTGCCGGGAGCGGTCGGCGCGTTCCGCCGCCGGGCGCTGCTCGGCCTCGGCGGCGTCAGCGACGTCACCCTCGCCGAGGACACCGACCTCACCATGGCGCTGTGCCGCGGCGGCTGGCGCGTGGTGTACGAGGAGGGCGCGGTGGCCTGGACCGAGGCGCCCGCGTCCCTGAACGCCCTGTGGCGGCAGCGGTACCGCTGGTGCTACGGCACCCTGCAGGCGATGTGGAAGCACCGCGGCGCACTGGTCCAGCGCGGTGCCGCCGGGAAGCTGGGCCGCCGGGGCCTGGTCTACCTCCTCCTCTTCCAGGTCCTGCTGCCCCTGCTCGCCCCGGTCGTGGACGTCTTCGCCCTGTACGGCCTGGTCTTCCTCGACCCGGTCCGGATCATCGCCCTGTGGCTCGCCTTCCTCCTCCTGCAACTGTTGATGGGCCTGTACGCGTTCCGCCTGGACGGGGAGCGCCCCGGCCCGCTGTGGACCCTGCCGCTGCAGCAGTTCGTCTACCGCCAGTTGATGTACCTGGTGGTGATCCAGTCCCTCTTCACGGCACTCTCGGGCACACGGCTGCGCTGGCAGCGCATGGAGAGATACGGCAGCCTGCAGCAGCCGGCCGCCGGACAGCCCCCACAGGCACGGCCGGGCCATTCGGCTGCGCCGTGATGGCGCCTGCCGCGGCCGGCCCGCAGGCTGGGTAGGGACGCGCCGCCGCACACCGGGTGCCGGCAAGGCTCTGGGAGGACCGCGTGACCGCTCCGTCGCCCGCCACCGACGCACCGCCGGCCCGCTACGACGACCTGCGCGCCCTGGTGATCAACTGCACCCTCAAACGCTCGCCGGGGACCAGCAACACCCAGGGGCTGATCGACCGGAGCACCGCCATCATGGCCGCTCAGGGAGTGCACGTCGACGTCCTGCGAGCCGTGGACCACGACATCGCTACGGGCGTGTGGCCCGACATGACGGAGCACGGCTGGGAGACGGACGCCTGGCCGGACCTGTACCGGCAGGTCATGGCGGCCGACATCCTCGTACTGGCCGGCCCCATCTGGCTGGGCGACAACAGCTCGGTGATGAAGCGGGTGATCGAACGCCTCTACGCCTGCTCCAGCCTGCTCAACGACTCCGGCCAGTACGCCTATTACGGCCGTGTCGGCGGCTGCCTGATCACCGGCAACGAGGACGGCGTCAAGCACTGTGCCATGAACGTGCTCTACAGCCTCCAGCACCTCGGGTACACCATCCCTCCCCAGGCGGACGCCGGCTGGATCGGCGAGGCGGGCCCCGGCCCCTCCTACCTCGACCCCGGCTCGGGTGGCCCCGAGAACGACTTCACCAACCGCAACACCACCTTCATGACCTGGAACCTCCTGCACCTGGCCCGCGCACTGAAGGACCTCGGCGGCATCCCCGCGTACGGCAACCAGCGCACCGCCTGGGACGCCGGCTGCCGCCACGACTACGAGAACCCCGAGCACCGGTAGACACAGAACCGTCCCCGGCCCGGCAACTCAGCGGTTCTGCCCGGCATGGTCGACACCCCTGTGCGCGGAGACGTCATGCGGCGCAACGGTGGCAGGTTCTTCGACTGTTGGGTGCTTCGCTCATGGATCCTTGTTGATGCTGCGGGCCGTACCCCGGCGGGTGTGGCGGGCGCCACAGGAACTCGCCGGGGCGTGCGGGGAGTTACGAGTGTGAGCCATACAGAACCAGCAGAGTCGTTGCGTGCGCGCATCCGGGCAGGGGACCGTGCCGCCTTCGCCGACCTGTACGACCAGTACGCACGGGCGGTCTACAACCATGCTCTGCGGTTGACCGGCAACTGGTCGGAGGCCGAGGAAGCCATGTCCGAGACCTTCCTCGCCGCCTGGCGTACCCGGGAGACGGTGGAGCGGGAGGGCGGCTCGCTCAGACCCTGGCTGCTCGGCATCGCCACGCACAAGGCGCACAACGCCAACCGTGGTCTGCGCCGGCGGCTCTCCTTCCTGTCCCGGTACCCGGCCCCGGCGCCGGTCGAGGACTTCGCCGACGAGACGGCGGGCCGGATCGACGACGCCCGTCGCCTCGCGATGGTCCACGACGCGCTGCGCCGACTGCGGCGCCAGGACCGTGAGGTGATCGCCCTGTGCGTGGCGGCCGGACTGGACTACCGGCAGGCCGCCGAGGCCCTCGGCATCCCGGTGGGCACCGTGCGCTCGCGGCTGTCGCGCGCCCGTGCACGACTGGCCCGGCTCAGCGCCGCACACCCCGGCCAGGGAAAGACGGAACCGCCAAGCTCTCACGGAGAGATGGAGAGTGAGGCCGCGTTCGCGGCCCTGTTTCTGCAGGAGGAAACCCGATGAACGCCGACAACCTGCCCCACGCCGGAACGCCCCGGAGTCAGGCCGAGGAGTTGCTGGCGTCGTCCGAATGGGACCTCTCGCCGAGCCGCCATCTCCAGCACAAGGAAGTTCTGATGCAGCAGATCGACCGCGACCGCGACCGAGACCGTTCCCGCGACCGCGAGCACACCCTCGGCACCCTGCCGTCCCCCGCATCCCCCCGCCGCCGACTGCCGCGCCCGGCCCTGGTGTTGCCCCTCGCGTCGATGGCAGTGGCCGGAGCCCTCGTCGTCACGCTCTCCGGCGGCGGCCACGGCCCCGCCCCCGCGACCGCGGCCCCCGGCGCGAACGCCGGGCGGACCGATGCGTCCGTCACCCTCGACCGGATTGCCGCAGCGGCCATGACAACCGACCAGGTGCCGGTGAAGGACGGCCAGTTCGTTTACGTGAGGAGCCTGATCCGCGAGAACAAGGGCACGTTCGGCGGCCCCGTACGGCTGGGTGCCCTGCACAGCGATGAGTTCTGGATGTCACAGAACCCGGCCCCCGTCGCCCGGACGGGGTGGATGCGCGAGACCGGCAAGGACGCCGTCACGCCCGGTGAGGTCATCCCCGTCGAATCCACCACCCCGGTCCCGGTGGGCATCGACCGGCCCACGTACAAGTGGCTGGCCTCGCTGCCCACCGACCCCGACGCTCTGCTCAAGCTGCTCTACTCCCACACCAGGGTGGAGAAGGGTGACTCGAAGGACCAGGCCGTCTTCGAGAGGATCGGCGAGCTGCTGAACACGACGATCATGCCGCCCGCGAACGCCTCCGCTCTCTACAAGGCGGTCGAGAGGATCCCCGGCGTGACCGGCATCCCCGACGCCGTCGATGCCGCGGGCCGGCACGGCATCGGCATCACGCGCGAGGACGCCGGCTCCGCGACACGCAGTGAGTGGATCTTCGACAAGCACACGCTCACCTACCTCGGTTCGCGTGCGTACATGACCAAGAACAAGGTCGAGGGAGCCGAGGCCGACACGCTGTACGGCACGGACGCCGTCATGGAGCGCGCGGTCGTCGACCAGCACGGCAAGCAGCCTGCCAAGACCCACGGCTGACGGACGAGGCGCTGTCCGGGGGGCAGACACTCGACGTGTAGGTCCCCCTCCCTCACGACGTCGTCTTTTACACTTTCGATGTCGCACAGAGTGAGGGTCAATGTGAGAAGCGTGATCGAAGCGCTGCGTAGCCCGCGGCGCCCCCTAGTGCTCGGGGCGGTTCTGACTGCCGCGCTCGTCGTGCAGTCGGCTGTGCTCATCGCCCAGGATATGCAGATCGACGATTTGCAGACGCAGCCCGTCGACGGACAGGGGCATCTCGAGTCCGGTCCTCCCGGTCCGTCCGGTCCCCCCGGTCCTCGCGGCCCGGCCGGCCCCATCGGCCCGCAAGGCAAGGACGGTACCGACGGGAAGGACGGTAAGGACGGGACCAACGGGAAGGACGGGAAGGACGGAGCCCCCGGGAAGGACGCTGTCGCCCCCCCGCCGCCGCCGTCGTCGAGCTAGCCCCTCGGTGTCCGTCACACAGCGTGAGGAAGCATGTGAGTAGCGTAAACGAGGCGTTGCGAGGCCCGCGGCGCCGCCTTGTGCTCGGCGCAGTGATGACCGTCGCGCTCGTCGCGCAGTCAGCTCTGCTCGTTGCCCACCAGCAGCAGATCGACGAACTCCAACTACGGCGCATCGAACTCCAGGGGAAGGGCAACGAAGGGGCTCCGCCCGGCCCGCCCGGCCCCTCCGGTCCCTCTGGTGCGGCCGGCCCGACCGGCCCGACAGGTCAACCGGGGCGGCACGGGAAAGACGGTCATCACGGCAGGAGGGGTCACAACGGCAGGAGGGGGAGGCGCGGCAGGGACGGGCGGGTCATCTACGCCGTTCCGCCGGCGGTCAAGCCGGATCCGGCAAAAAGCCCGGATGAGCCGGACGATGCCGAGTAGAAGAGAACGCGCGCCAGTTGACCAGCGGTGGTGAGCCGCGCCGGAAGGGTTCACGATGGAGGTGGTGCGCCGAGGAAGATCGTGCCGAGGAAGTTCGTGATGACTACAGAGACTGAACTGCTCAAGACCGACGATCAGCGGCTTGAGGAGCTGTTTCGCGGGAGTCCGGCCGGTGAGATCCCCAAAGGCCCGATGGAGGGCCGGGCGATTTTTTCCGATGCAGGGCCTTGGGGTGCGAGGCTGCTCGCAGGCCTGGTGCATCTGTTCGCGTGGCGCGGCAAGGTCTTCAGCCCGGACGGCTACCTCAGCAACCGGCTCACACCGATGGACATTCTGTCCATTGTCGCCATGGTCGCTCCCGGCCCGAGCCTTCTGGACGGCCAGGAGTGCATCGTCATCGACTACTCCCACACGTCCCTGGTGTTCGGGGGCGTGCGCGATGAGATCCGCCAAGTCGGCCCGCATCTGTACCTGGGTCTGATCTGGCTGTCCGGCCGCAAGATCGGATGGTTCACGCTGCGTGACCCGGACAGCGGCAACGCATAGGGCGGAGCGCCCGCCGTCGGCAGCGCGGCTCCCGGCACGACGAAAGGCCCGATCGTGCGTCCCCTCCTCATTCCCGTCCCCATACCCCGCCCCATCCGCCTCCCCGTTCGCCTCCGCAGAGCAACACGGCGATCCTCGCGCGGCGTTGGAAGGACGGAGTTCTCCCGGCACCGCTCAGGCATCGCCCTCACCGCATCGGGCACCATGGCACTGGCCCTGACGGGACTTCCCGCAGCCACGCCCCCCGCCACGCCGGCCCCGTTGCGCGGAACGGTCACCAGCGCGGGACAGCCGCTGTCCCACGCCGACGTCACACTCTTCGCAGGAGACCGGCAGGGCGTCCGGACACTGGGGCGCGCCACGACAGACGCCGACGGAGCCTTCCAGATCCGGCCCGGCCGGCGCTCGGGCTCTGTGCTGTACGTCGAGGCCACGCCCACGCGCGACCGGTCGTTGCGTCTGCGCTCCGTCGTGGGGTTCGGCCCCGGGGGCGCAGTCGCCCAGCGCGCCGAGTTTGCTGTCACGGTCAACGAATTCACCACCGTCGCCGCCACGTACGCACTGGCCCAGTTCACCGGCCGGCACGGCATCACCGGGCCGAGCCCCGGCCTGGAGAACGCCGCGGCCACGTCCTACAACCTTGCCGACCCGGCTTCGGGAATGCCCGGCAAAGTCGTCGCCGACCAGAACAACGGCAGCAAGAACGACACCCTGGCCACGCTCGGCACCCTGGCGAACCTCGTCTCGCTCTGCGCGCCGGGAGCGGACACCGGGCGATGCCAGGACATGCTCCGCCAGGCGACACCGCCGCGCGGCAGGGCTCCCGGTGACACGGTGCAGGCGGTGCTCAACCTCGCCCGCAACCCGAGACTGGCCACCGGAAAGCTGTACGCCCTCGCCGCACAGGCACACACGTACACCCCCACGCTCACCGCAGCACCCGCGGCCTGGGTCCTGGCCCTGCACTACACCGCGCCCCAGGTCTACGCCCCCGGCCGGATCGCCATGGACGCCAAAGGCAACATCTGGGCCACCAACAACTGGCTGCCCGGCACACGAAACCCCAGCCCCTACGTCACCGTGCAGGACCCGGTGGGCACCCCCACCCTGAACAGCCCCATCAGCGGCGGCGGCATGAAGGCGGGTGCCTGGGGCATCGCCATCGACCACCAGGGCTCCGTCTGGGCGCCCAGCTACGCGGGCGCAGCCATGTCGAAGTACTCGTCGGCCGGTGAACCGCTGTCACCCAGCACGGGATTCAAGAACGGCGACCTCAATCACCCCCAGGGCACCGCCGTCGACCAGAAGGGCAACATCTGGATCGCCAACTTCTACGGCCTCAAGGGCAACCGCGGTAAGGGAAGCGTGATCGTCTACCCCCACGGCGACCCCTCGAAGGCGATCACCATCACCGGCGGCGGCCTCGACCATCCGTTCTCGCTCCAGATCGACGGCTACGGCCGGGCCTGGGTCTCCAACGCCCGCTTCAACGGGGCGAAGCTCATGGACGCACGCCCGCTCACGGGCCACGCGGGCGGCAGTGTCACCGTCATCGGCCCCGACTTCAAGCCGACCTCGTTCTCCCCGATCAAGGACGCCTCGCTCGACTGGCCGCTCGGACTCGCCGTCGACTCCAAGAACAACGTCTGGGTGCCCGACTTCCTCAGTAACTCGGTCACCGAACTCGGGTCCGACGGAAGGGTCACGGGCGTACACAAACTGCCCACGACCATCGCTCCCTGGTCCGTGGCCATCGACGGGTCCGACCGCGTGTGGGTCGCCGGCTTCGGCGCCCCCTCCGTCTCCGTCCTGTGCGGCGTGAACACCAGCGCGTGCCCGCCCGGCTCTTCCACCGGCTCTGTGCTGTCACCGCCCGACGGCTACCGCAGCAACTCCATCCAGCACCTCACCGCCGTCCAGCTCGACCAGTCCGGAAACGTCTGGCTGGCCAACAACTGGTCCAAGCTCGTCCCACCCACCGGCGGCAACGGCTTGGTCGAACTCATCGGAGTCGCCACGCCCGTCTGCACACCCTTGCAGCCTCTACCGGCCCGCCCGGCATCCACCAGCACGACCGCCTGCCCGATCCAGACCAGCACCCAGCCCTGACCAGGCGTCACCAACCAAGCGCATCCTCGTCGGCTCGCGCGTCCCGGGCCGGCATGACCGGGCGTGCGTCGTGGCAGGTGAAGCCGAGGCGGTTCAGTGCCCGGCGCATCTCACTCGTCGTGAAGTCCCGGCGGTTCAGCCTGGTGATCACTTCCCCGACCTGCATCACGGGGTAGACGCGGCGGTCGATGGTCACGGACACGCCGGTGACGGGTTCGGGCGTGATGCCACTCATCGACTGCTCGACCTCACTCTTGATCAGGTCGAAGGGGAATCTGGCGATGACACAGCGCATGGATGCCTCCACAGGGGCGGGGACGAACTCCTCGACCCGTGCTCCTTGGCCGTTCTTTCGGCCGGTGCCCGGCGAGGACCTCCTCGATGCGGCGTATCGAGGAATTCTCTTCGGCGGCCGGGGTCGCACGAGGATTCGCAAGAATGGGCCGAAGATAATGCGAAAAGCCGGGCTTCTCGGTGCTGAAGCCGGGGTGCGAGTCATCCGGGAAATCCGGGACTGGGGAAAGCAATGAGCTGGGGCCCGCACCCCAAGAGCGCGGGCCCCAGCCACATGGTTCGCGTCAGTGTCAGGCGGGAACGATGTTCTCGGCCTGCGGGCCCTTCTGGCCCTGCGTGACGTCGAAGGTAACCTTCTGGCCTTCCTGAAGCTCGCGGAAGCCCTGGGTGGCGATGTTCGAGTAGTGGGCGAACACGTCAGCGCCGCCGCCGTCCTGCTCGATGAAGCCGAAGCCCTTTTCCGCGTTGAACCACTTCACGGTGCCAGATGCCATATTGAATCTCCCTCGGGGGGCAGTACCGGATCTCCGCACTTTACGGAGCCGAGTCGCCGCGATGATCACCCCTCCGGAAAGATCCGGAAAGCTCTGCAAAGAAAATATCTCTGGCAACCAAAACTGCAACTGCTATCACGTTAACACAGGTCGGGTCGAAGTGGGCCTGTGTTTTCGGAAGTGTCCGGTAATCCTCATCCGGCTGGAGTCCGGATTTCTGTCACGGCGGGACTAGATATTCGTACCCTGCTCGTCCAGCTTCCGGCGTATGTCCCGGTTCAGGCGAAGGGCGTCGTCGAGCTGGTTCTCCAGAGAGATGATGCGGCACGCGGCCTCGACAGGGGTGCCCTGGTCGACCAGCTCGCGGGCGCGGGCGGCGATGCGCAACTGGCGGCGGGAGTACCGGCGGTGGCCGCCTTCCGACCGCAGGGGAGTGATCAGCTCGGCTTCACCGACGGCCCGGAGGAAGGCGGGGGTGGTACCGAGAACGTCGGCGGCGCGCCCCATGGTGTAGGCGGGATAGTCGTCGTCGTCGAGGTTGCCGGTGACTGGGGCTTTCTCGGCGGGCATAGCACCTTCGTTTCGGGGGACACGGAGAGGGGCCCGGGCGTGCGCGGCACCCGCACTCGGAAGAATTCAGCGCCATCTGCCCCGTGCGGCAAGCCTAACTCCGGCAGGCACGGACATGTGGTCTCGCCATGGCAGATGTGCCAGGAACGACGTGCGTCGCCGGACGGGACGAATCAGCGCAATCAGCCTGCGAAGTGACCCTGCTTCGGTGTCAGCCCGACCGCGGACATGAGCGAGGCGGCGGCCCGCTCGGACGCCTCCGGTGGCACGACCAGCAGATCCCGGGGGCCCTCGGTACGGTCAGGTAGACGCAGGCGGGCGGAGAGGTCCTGGTCGGGCAGGCGTGGTTCCCCGCGGGATCCGGCACGCCGATGGCACGCCCGGTCCGCCGGCCTTGCCCCACTCGGGGAGATACGCACATCAGAGGTAGGTTTGGATCAAGGTCGGCAGTGATCTGCCGAGGACATGGATGCCGGGCTGGAGCACGGGGGAGTCTGACCAACTCGCTCGTCGGGCCACGGCTCGCGGAACGGGGGACTCATGACCAGGCACCAGTGCGGGCCCGCTGCGGCGGGCGCGGTTGCCGTCGGCGGCGCGCTTCGATCACGACGGATCGTATGACCGGGGAATCAAGCTCTCCCTGAAGAAACGACTGGAACGGCGCAGTCGTGGAGTTCGGCGTGTGCCGAGCCGACTGGGCCGCCCGTGAGGGACCACCAGCATGCCAAGAGCTCCACACATGTTGAGGAAACGTGCGCATAACTCGCATACATAAGCTACTGATGTCAGCCGGTGCGCTCGTCCTGGCGACCGCCACGCCCGCCATCGCAGACACCCCTCGCCCGATCGCACCCTCCATCAGCCCCGCACCCTCCACAACACCCTCTACGCCCGCACCCTCCGCCGACGATGGCGATGCGGCCGAAGACGACCAGTGGACGAGCGAAGCGGCCGAGGACTTCTGGACACCCCAGCGGATGGCCGCGGCCACACCGGACTCCCCCCGCCCCGAGGCGCCCGCAGGCTGGAAGCCCGCCGCACGCCTGTCGGCTGCGGCAGCCGCCAAGGACGGCTACTACTTCGGAGGCGTCCCCACCGTCGGTACCTTCTTCCACTACACACGGAACCCCGCCACCGACCGGCTGGAAGGGCGTTTCTGCTCGGCCAGTGTCATCGACAGCCCGCAGGGCAACGTCATCCTGACCGCCGCACACTGCTCGGGCGGAAGCAAGGGCATGTTCGTGCCCCGCTACGACGGCGCGGCGAGGAACCCCGCCCCCTACGGCCGGTTCCCGGTGCAGAAGTGGATCCGCGATTCCCGCTGGTACACGGTGGGCGGCAACCCCACCCGTGACGCCTACTCCGACCTGGACTACGCCTTCGCCCGGGTAGGCACCAACAGCAGCAACCACAGCCTGCAGAAGGCTGTCGGCGCCGCTCTCAAGCTCGGCCAGGTGAACGGCGACTACAGCCAGACCGTGACCGTGGTCGGCTACCCGGGAAGCCACAACCCGAAGAACCGGCCGATCATCTGCCCCGGCGTCACAACCCGGCAGCTTCCCGGCTACCGGCAGATGCGCATGGAGTGCGGCGGCTTCTACGGAGGCACCTCCGGAAGCCCCTGGATCACCGGTCTGAACACCACGACCGGCAGCGGAACCGTGATCGGCAACCTCGGCGGCTACTACGGAGGCGGCCTGGAGAACGACAGCGACCGCATCTCCTTCGCCGTCACCTACGACAAGCGTGCCCTGGAGATCTACGCCGCCGCGAAGAACAACACCGAACCGCAGCAATACCCGCGTGGCTACAGCATGTACCCCACCGGCGGCGGCCTGTGGACCAACGCCAAGAAGTTGGCCTCCGGTGACTACAACGGCGACGGCAGGACCGACATGATCGTGGTCTGGACGGACGGCGAGGTCACCCTCTACGCCGGTGACGGCAAGGGCGGCTTCTCCGGCGAGAAGAGGATCACCAAGTCCGACACCTGGAAGGACGCCAAGGTCATCGCCGGAGGCGACTTCACGGGCAGCGACTCCTCCGACCTCGTCGTCGTCTGGGTGGACGGCGAAGTCACCCTCTACACCGGCGACGGCAGGGGCGGATTCGCCAAGGAGACGCAGCTCCACAAGCCCGACGACACCTGGCGGAACGCCATCCAGATCACGGCCGGACGCTACAGCGACAACAAGTGGACCGACGACCTCATGGTCCGTTGGGCGGACGGGGAACTCTCCCTCTACACCGACGTCGACGGCCGGGGCCTCCTCCACGAGCACAAGCTCAGGGACCCCAACGACACCTGGAAGCACGCCACGATCCTCACCGCCGGCAACTTCACCGGCGGCTCCAACTGGGACGTGATAGTGCGCTGGTCGGACGGCGAGCTCTCGCTCTACCGCGACGCGGGCCCCTCCAGTGTGGGAACGGAAGTCCGGATGTTGTCCTCTAACCGGCTGTGGACCCACGCCTCTGTCATGACCGCGGGCGCCTACACACAGGGCGAACCCGACGACCTGCTCGTGCGTTGGTCGGACGGTGAGACCACCCTCTACACCGACACCTCCACCACCCTCGGCCGTGAACACATGCTCGTGCCGCCCAAGGCCGGCTGACCCCCCTCTCAGGAAGGCGAGGTACGCGCGATGTACCTGCGCACTGCAGCAACTGCTCTCACCGCGGCCGTCATCGGCTTCACGGGCTCTCACACAGCCTCGGCGGCGGACGGTCCGGGCCTGAGCGTCAGCATCCGCGGAAACGACAGCGACAGCACCGCAGACGGCCCCCTTCAGCAGGGTGCGCCCGTCGTGGTCACGTCCGACGTCGACCTGACCTCCCTGGCCGCGGACGGCAACGGCAGCTTCACCGTGAAGTCTCCGGCGTTCACCAAGGACGTGACCGTGGAGCTGCGGAAGAACAGCTTCGGGGAGGGCAACGGCACCATCAGCTGCGACATCGGGCCGGGAAGCTACCCGGTCGACATCGCCGGGCAGCACGAGAAGTCCGCAGCGATCGGCGACCGGGGCCACCTGACCATCACGGTCAAGGACGACAACGGCCGGTACTGCGAGCAGTCGGCCGGTTCCTTCAGCCGCACCGGCACCGTTGCCGCAGTCGGCGGCGGCGCGCTGCTCCTCACCGCCGTCGGCTACACCGCCGTGCGCCGCCGAAGGACCAGGAACACCTGACCCCGGACGAGAATCGCGATCCGGCAGGACTGCGGGTCCGACCGCGGCAGCGGCATGGACTGGTCACTGGGTCTTGCAGCCGCCGGCGTTGCTGCGGGCCGCGAGCGCCGAAGGGCGATGGCCGCAGCACTTCGCCCCGCCGGATGGCCGACGGGGCGAAGTGGACGGGACCGGAACCGGCCGGCGGCGGCCGTTGGTGTCGGCTCAGGCCCCGTGCGTGAACTCGGACCATCGATGACTGTGCGGACGGCCGCACTCTTGGTGGCCCTGAGCAGTGGGCCGTCCTGTGCGTCTACTTGGTGAAGGCCGCGACACCGTTCGGGGTACCCAGGCCCGTCGGACCGTCGAACCCCTTGCCCGCCTTGCACAGGTAGTCGCTGCAGGACCCGTTGGAGCCGTCGGTGACGTCGTTCAGCTTGTCAGGGTGGGCGTAGGGGTACGAGGCCGGAACGTCATCGGAGCCCGGGGTGCCCGCGAGGGCGTAGACACCGGCGACGAACGGCGCGGAGGCGCTGGTGCCGCCGTACACGTTCCAGCCGTTGGCCTGGTAGCTGTCGTAGACGGCGAGACCGGTCGCCGGGTCGGCGACGGCCGCGACGTCGGCGACGGCGCGCTTGGTGCAGCCGGTGTCCTTCTGCCAGGACGGCTTGGCGTCGTACTGCGAGCAGCCCGAGCCCGCTCCGTCGCCGCCGGCGGACGTGCCCCAGACGGACTCGGAGTAGCCGCGGGTGCTGCTGTCCTTCTTGAGCGAGGTGCCCCCGACGGCCGTCACGTACTGCGAGGCGGCCGGGTACTCGACGCCGTAGCCGCTGTCGCCGGAACTGACGGTGATGGCGACGCCGGGGTGCTTGAAGTACTGGTCGTCCGCGGAGGTGTCGGCGGCTTCCTCGTTGCCGCCGTAGCTGTTGGAGACGTACTTGGCGCCCTGCTTGACGGCCTGGTTCACGGCCGCGCCGAGGTCCTCCATGCTGGCGGACTTGGCCTCGACGAGCAGGATGTGGCACTGGGGGCAGGCCGCGCTGACCATGTCGACGTCGAGCGAGATCTCGCCCGCCCAACCCGCGTCGGGCGCCGGGTAGTTCGTGCCGCCGTCCTGGTCGATCTTCTTGAAGCAGCCGTTGCTCGTGCTGCACTCCGGCAGGCCGTACTGGGACCGGTAGGTCGCCAGGTCCTTCTCGGCGTTCGGGTCGTCGTTCGCGTCGACGATCGCGACGGTGGCGCCCTTGCCGCCGTCCTTGGGGAGGTTGTAGGCGGCCTGCAGGTCGGCCGGTCCGAAGCCCTTGGGGGTGTCGTGGCGGCCGAGGGACTTCTGCGCCTTGAGGTCGCTACGGACGACCGCCTCACACGCCATGTAGCCGGGCTTGCTCGGCTCCGAACAGAGGCGGTGGGTGTGCACCGTGGAGGTGGACGCGGAGGTCGTGGGCGATGCCGTGGCCGTCGTCGCGAAGGCCGCCGACTGTGAGGCGACGGTCAGGCCGCCGGTTATCAGAGCCGCTGCAGACAGGAGTGCGGGTGCGCCGCGACGTATCAGGTTCCTTCTGCGGTGAGAACGCAATGAACTGCCCTCCGTGGGGGGATGGGTGGCTCCACTACGACGGCCGGAAGCATGTCATGTCACGTGCATGACAAACGCTTTCCGTTGGGGGTGGCCGAGTGGGGCCGACTTTCGGGCATGGTGCTGGTTACTGCCACCCCGGTCAGTGGTGGCTACAGACGAGGCTATGGATTGTTTGCTGAAGAGAACAGGGCCAGTTGGTAAAACCTTTCCCTCAACTCCCTGGCATCGGCAGGTACCTTGTGCACCCATGGAGCTGGAAGTTGGAACCATCAACGACCTGATGTCGCTGGGCCTGGCCCGGTACGAGGCACGGGTCTACCTGACACTCATCAGGCGTGGTTCTTACACGGCCGCCGAGGTGGCCCGGGAAGCCGATGTGCCGCGCCAGCGCGTGTACGACGTGCTGGACGCGCTCGTACGGCGGCAGCTGGCCACCACCCACCCCGGGCGAGTGGCCACGTACTCCGCCGTCACGCCCGAGTTGGCCCTCGCCCGGCTGATGGCTGTGCAACGGGAGTCCGTCGACCGGCTGGAGCGGGTCTCACAGGGCTTGGCCGGCGTCCTGCAGCCGCTGTGGTCCCAGGGGCGGGAGCACACCGATCCGCTGGACTACATCGAGATTCTGCGCGACCCGAAGGCGATCTCCGAGCGCTTCGCCGACATCCAGCGGCAGGCGCGACACGAACTTCTCACCTTCTGCAAACCGCCGTTCGTCGCACCCGCCGAGAACGCGGAGGGCATAGCTGTGGTCCATCGACTCCACCGGGCCGGCGGCACCGTCCGGGCGATCTACCTCGACGACGCCCTGGACGATCCTGAGACGGTGGAGCACGTGCGGCGCTTCGCCGCCGCAGGAGAGGAAGCCCGCTTCGCCCCCGAACTGCCCCTGAAGCTCGTCGTCGCCGATGCCTCCCTCGTCCTGTGCGACATGCCCGACCCGGTGGCCGGTGCCGGCTCCACCACCACACTCTTCATCGAGCACCCGGCCCTCGCGAGCTGCCTGCGACTGGCCTTCCACACCGTGTGGACGGCCGCTGCGCCCAGGCCGGAGCCCGGCCTGACGCCGTGAGGAGCATGTATTCGGCACCGGCGGCCCCTTCGGCGTCTCATCGCGGTCCGGGGCCGGCTGGACGGCCGCGCTCGGGTCCGCCGCGGCCGTCTGGAATCCGGCCGCCCTGCGACTCGTCGGTTTCGCCTTACGGGCAGACAGCCCGCGGATAGCTGTCGAAACCACCTCTAGGCAGCCTTGGGCCGCACCGCACGCGTGCCCGGGACGGGCTCCTGTGCATCCTCGGACCAGAAGCTCTCGTCTTCTCCGAAGTCCGGGGCCTGGAAGGGTTGTGTCGTCGGAGGCGGCGATACTGCAGTGGAACGGCGGGGTTGCCCTTCCAGGGCGGAGAACAGCGACGTCGGGTCGATGAGAGGTCTGCCTTTCGTTACAGGTCCCTGACGGGGCCTGGCGTGCCGTGACCGGGCACAGCGGTCCTACAGCTTGGTCATCTTGGCGTACGGGCTCAAGATCCGCATTTGCGCAGAGCCGAAATCCACGAGCGCCGCGATTCCGTCCTCGATGCCGACTACCCGGCCGAGGCCGTACACGTCATGTGTGACCTGGTCGCCCATGGCGAAGTACTTGGGAGCCGGGGTGACCGGGGCCTTGAAGGGGCTGGTGGGCAAATGACGCTTCGGCGCCGCAGGCTTTGTCATAGCTCAGTATGAGCCTACGTGCATCCCGCTCGCTGTGGCCGTCGGCAAACTCCAGCAGCTCCCAACCCCCAGCGGGTGCACGAGACGACGCCGGCTGCGTGCGGCGTTCGGCACCCCGTCTCGCCGTTTCCCCTCTTCCGCGGGTCAGGGGCGTGTTTCTGTCCGTCCAGGCCCTCAGTCGGAGAAGTCCTGGGTGAGCCAGACGGTGCCGCCGGGATCCCGGTGGACCGCGATGCCGATGTGGGTGAAGGTGCTGCTCAGGATGTTCCGGCGGTGGCCGTCGTCGGGTGGTTGCTCGTTCAGCATGGCCTGGGTCAGGTTGACGGCGGCCCGGGTGATCTGCTGGGCCTCTGGGCCTGAAGAGGCTCTCCCGATGTTCTCGCCCGCGAATCCCCAGTCGACGCCCTGGGCTCTTTCCCTGGCACCCAACGGGGCTTCGCCTGGGCACTGATGGGACAGACCGCACCCGTCGTCCATCGCGGTGTTGTGCCCCTGCGCGCTGTAGGTGAGCCCGTCGGTGACGGTGTAGGGCGGCAGGCCGTGGGCGGCTCGCGCCTGGTTGATCACAGTGAGGACCTGCGCGACCGCGCCGGGTTCGGCGGCCGGCTGCGGAGTCGGGGCGGTTGAGGGGGTGAGCGTGGGGTGGGGCGGGGACGTCGTGGCCGGTCGCGCCGCGACGGCCGGCGTCCGGCTCGGCGAGGCCGTAGGCCGACGGGTGACCGGGTGCGGAGGGAGGTGAGGTGCAGGGCGGGACATCGGCACCGGCTTGGTGGCCGCGACCCTGGGGTCGGCCTTCTGGGTACCGTGCGGTGAGCCGAGGGCTACGGATATCGCGGTGGCTGCGACCGTCACCGCGGCTCCTCCGGCCCATACGTGCGCACCCCGGGGCCGGAGTCGGGGCCGTGGCCGGCGGTGGCCGGCCGGCCGGCGGGCACCCAGACCGTTCGGGCAGTGCTCTGCGTGCCCCGCCCCCGGCCGGGCCACGGCGCCGGAGTTGCCGCCGCTCGCATCGCTCAGCTTGGCGGCGGCGGAGCTGAAGCCCACCGTGCCGCCGCCCACTTGGGCCGTGTCCCGGAGGAGGCCCGCGGCCGGCGGCACGAGGGCGACGCCGACAAGGAGGGCCTGCGCCGGTATCAGTCCGCTGCGTCGATCCGAGCAGGCCCTGCAGCCGCGGACGTGACGGGATATGCGCTTGCGCCACAGCCCGGACGGAACGCCGTCCCAACGTGCCACGACGGGCTCCAGCCGCGGGCAACGAGACGCCGCCGACAGCGCGTGTACCACCGCCCGGGCAATTTCCAGTTGTGTCTTCATCCGCTGCACCCGTACCGCTACGTACCGGGCGGGCAGTTTCAAGGCGCCGGCCACTTCCGAGCGGGTCAGCTCGCCCGCGGCCTCCAGCCACCACAACGACAGCAGGGCGTGATCGTCCTCGTCCAGCCATCGGGTCGCCTCGGCGACCTCCCGGCGTTGACCCGAAAGCCCCAGCCGGATGATGGTCAGGTCGACGAAGTCGGCCCCCGGGTCGGCCAGTTCGGCTACTTCGTCCACCCTGGCATCGGCGACCGATGCCTGTTTACTGCGCCAGTCCCGGCGTATCTCGTTCATCGTGACGGCCACCAGCCACGAGCGGAACCGGTCGGGTCTGCGCAGGTCGGCCAGCCCCTCCAGCGCGCGAAGCATGGTCTCCTGCACCACGTCGTCGACGTCCGCGTGGCCGCGCAGTGCACGTCCGACGATGTTGTAGACCAGCGGCAGGTACTCGGCGATCAGTTCGTTCCGCGCGCGCTCGTCCCCTGCCTGGGCGTTCGCGACGACCGCTGCTTCGTTCTCCAACGTCATGTCCGTCCTCGCTTCCCCTCAACGTCAACGTATCTGCATGCCTTCGATACCTGGGAGACCCCGCCGGAGCGGGCGGATAACAGAAATTCGGAGATTTTTTTCGACGCCACATTGACGCCGATGTAGGCAAATTTGGGACATCCGAAGGATTTGCCGTGTCATCGGGGATGACGTCGCTCGACAAGCGCCGTATCGCGGCGCCGAGTTCGTCGATGGATGAACCCGCATCCTGGCTGTGGCCTGCGGCGTTCGCCGGGCCGTTGAGGTTCCTGATGACCCCTGTCCCGACAACAGCTTTGTGATCAGTGCCACTTGGCACTTGCTTTGAGGCGCGTGGTGCGACTAGTTTCCTCTGCTCGTTGGACATGCCTTCGAAAGCGTCCACTTCAAGAGATCTGTGGCAGCCCTGAAATCCATGAAGGGCCCTGCCCAAGGTTTCCGAACTTCTGGTTTTCAAGCGCGAGTCATTTGCCCCTTCGGGCGGGCGAGATCGCGTTTGTGGCGTGACTGGCGGGCCGCGGCACCCGCACCGGACACCCCTCCTGATCGGCTCACCCGAGCAGACGTTGTCAGGGGCCTGACAGTCATCACGCCGTTCACATCCATCACTGGAGGACATCCATGAGTCGTGCTTCCCACAAGTGGAAGGCCATCAGCGGCAGGTCGCGCACCGTCATCGCGCTCGTGACGGGGGGAACGATCGCAGCCGTGACCGTCGGCGTCTCCTCGGCGAGCACCGACGTACCCGATCACGAGTCGGCCACCGTCCAGGCATCGCAGACGGGCCACGGCAAGCTGCCCCATGGCCTGGGCGCTCTGCCGTCCCGGTCGAAGTGGCGCGAGTCCGTGCTGCGCCATTCGGTCGAGTCCCGGCTGGTGGCCGCCGCCCCCCGTGTGGTGGGCGCCGGCACATCGCCGGAGACGCTCCGCACCGCCCTTCCCGCCAGTGTCGACCTCACCAAGTACGCCGCCACGCCCGGCAATCAGGGCCAGGTCGGCTCATGTGCCGCGTGGGCCATCGACTACACGGCCTACACCATCCTGGAGAGGGAGCAGAAGATCTCCGCCTACCCCCGGGCGCCCATGTACACCTACGCCCAGATCTCCAAGGGGCACGACGGCGGCAGCTCGCCGCAGCAGCACTTCAACATAGCCATGTCACAGGGCATCGACTCCAGGCCCCACTACTGGCAGGGAGACTTCGACTACACGACCCAGCCGACCGCGAAGGAGAGAGCCAACGCCGCGCACTGGAAGCTGTCCGGCTACACCCCGCTGCACACCGGCAGCCAGATCAAGGACGACGTGAAAGCCGCGCTGGCCAAGGGTGAGCCGGTCCAGATCTCGATCAAGGTTTACGACAGCTTCTTCTACCTCACGCCCCAGAAGGCCGCCTCCTACACGTACTACCCGGCCGCCGGAGAGAACTACGCGGGCGGCCACGGGGTCACCATCGTCGGCTACAACAGCCAGGGGGTGCGGGTCGAGAACTCCTGGGGCACCGGCTGGGGCGACCACGGATTCGTCAACCTGTCCTGGAAGTACCTGGCCAGCAACCAGCTGATGGAGGCCAACGCCGTCGGCAAGCTCATCCACAAGCCGTAAAGCCCCCGACAGAGCCGACGAGCCCTGACCGGCCGGCTGTCTCAGACGGTTGCCGGCAGGTGCTCGGGCACCCAGCAGCCGTGCTCGTCGAGCATGGAGTCAAAGCGGTTGGCGAGCATCAGCAGGTAGCCGTCGCCTTCGGGGGCCCGTCGCGCCGGGGGACGAAGATGGCCTCCTGCGCGGTCGGTGTGGGGCCGAGCCGGGGCCCCGGCGCGGCGTGATCCGGGGCTGCTCGGCGGCCCGGCCCGCCGCTCACCCCGGTCGACGTACAGAGAGGGAAGGCTGGGCCGCTTCCCCGGCACCGCCCTCCACGTCACTTCCCGCGCCACCTTCCGACCCGCCCCCCGTGGCAGCCCCCCAGATCCTCGCCGCCACGTTCCGCGCGAACTCGGTCGGCGACGGCTCGTTCGGCAGCTGCGCGGGCACCGTCGTGCCTTTCCTGCTGCCTGCCCGGTCGGCGAACAACGCGACGGTCAGGGCGAGCCGGCCGTCGTAACCGGTGGTCCACACGGTGCGCCGGGTGATGCCACCCCCTGCCCCGTAGGTGGCGAACACCTTCGGCTCCGCCGGGCCGGCGGCGACGGGCGCCGGCCCGGCCCCCGTTCGTACGCCCGCCAGGATCGCCTCCTTCTCGCCCAGCACGCGCCGCACGTCGGGACGCGCCCGGTAGACGGTGCGGCCCTCCCGGGTGATGCGCGCGACGGTGTACGGGGTGGCGTACCTGCCGTTCGCCGCCACCGTCGCGTACGCCGAGGCCAGGTTCAGCGGGGTCGGCGCCGCCGTGTTCAGCAGTCCGCGCAGCGGCTCGCCCACCCGCTTCACCTTGCTGAACGGCTTGAGGGCCGTCCCCGCCTCCACCGCCCCGCTCACCGCGTCGTTGAACGGCTGCCGCGCGTAGTCCGAGCCCCCGTACAGCAGCCGCACCGCTCCGTCGCCGGGCACCATCCCCACGACGGCGGTGTGCAGCCGGACGCCCTTGCCCCCGGGATGGTCCTGGACCAGTTGTGTGGTGCTGTCCTGCAGCGCCAGGTCGAAGGTGGTCGTCACGCTGTAGCCGCCACTCGCGAGCTGGTCCTCGGTGATGCCGAGCCGGTCGGCGGCCTCCTTCGCGGCGATGTCGATCAGATACTGCCGCTGCCCCTCGGTCTCGCCCGGCGGATAGAACCGGAACGCCGGGAAGCGCGCGGCGGCCCGCTGCTTCGCCGTGATGCTCCCGCTCGCCGCCATCGCGTCGAGCACCCACTCCCAGCGGTTCTCCAGCTTCGCGGTCACCTTCGGATCCGAGCCCGCTTTCTCGTAGTACGAGGGGATGTTGATGATGGACGCCAGCGCCGCGCCCTGCGCGACCGTCAGGCTCTTCGCGTCCACGCCGAAGTAGTTGCGCGCGGCCGACTGGATCCCGGCGGCGCCCCGGCCGAAGTACACGGTGTTCAGATAGCCCTCAAGGATCTCGTCCTTGGAGCGGGTGCGGTCCAGCTTGATCGCGATGAGCGCCTCGCGCACCTTGCGGGACAGCGAATGCTCCGGGCTCAGCAGCGCGTTCTTCACATACTGCTGGGTGATGGTGGAGCCGCCCTGTGGGTCGCCGCCCGTCAGCGTCGCCAGCATGGCCCGCGCGATGGCCCGCGGTGAGATCCCGTTGTCCGTACGGAAGGAGCGGTTCTCCGCGGCGATCACCGCGTCCTGCACATACCGGGGGACCGCGGACAGCGGGACGTCCTGCCGGTCGACCGGTCCGCGCCGGCCCAGGTAGGCGCCGTCCGAGTCGAGGAACACGGTGCTCTGGGTGACGGTCTCGGGGTGCGGCTTCGGAATGGGCGTCAGGTGGTACGCCACGACGGCCGCCGCACACAGCATCGCGATCAGCGTGAGGAAGGCGTAGAACAGGCGGCGAAGTCGCCGGCCCCGGGTGCGCCGGAACCGG
Organism: Streptomyces sp. NPDC002676; assembly: GCF_053592455.1. Taxonomy (NCBI): domain Bacteria; kingdom Bacillati; phylum Actinomycetota; class Actinomycetes; order Kitasatosporales; family Streptomycetaceae; genus Streptomyces; species Streptomyces sp. NPDC002676. Next base: position 320,565 of record NZ_JBSFVT010000003.1, read on the forward strand.
ATCCGCAGCGGCGCGCGCTCACGGGGCCGGGGCATCGACAGCGTCCCCTTCCTCAGCAACCGTGCCGCGCCGCGAGCCGGTCGCGGCCGGTCTGCCCCGTTTCCGTCTTTTTCGTTCCCGTTCCCGTCCCCGTTCATATCCGCCACCACTCGCTGTCCGATCGTGCGGCGACCTTGCCCGAGGCGTCGTACACCGTGACGATCGGCTCGTCCCCGCCCGCGGAGAACAGCATCCCCATGTCCTTCCTGGGCAGCGGCGCGCTCGCGTACCAGACGCCCCAGCCCGGGCTGCCCGCCAGGACGAGGACCTTCGCGGTGACCTTGCCGTCGCCGGTTCTCACCTCGACGCGACCCGGCTCGCTGCTCAGGCCGTGGAAGAGGCCTGACAGGAAGAACCCGCCTTTCACGCCGTCCACCCGCAGGGAGACGCCCGGTTCGCCGTGCGGCACGTGGTTGTCGTCCCCTGGGACGGCCACGGGCCCCGACCAGTGCCCACCGTCGGCCGTCAGCCACACCCGTACCCCCGGCCCGGCTGTCACCCGCTCGCCCGGCGCCACGACCCGGATCGGGCTCGTCGCCGGGCGGGCGCCGCCCTCTGCCCGGGCTCCGGAGGTCCCGTTCCGAGCACCGCCGCTCCCGAAAAGGTCGGCGGTGAGAAGGGCGACGGGCATGAGCAGCGCCGCGCAGGCGGCCGAGGCCACGGCGAGGCGTCGTCGCCGCCGGATGCGGCCCCGTGCCTGGAGTTCGGCCAGCGGCACCCCGGGCGGGACGAGGTCCTCGACGGCACGGGCGTAGACCTCACGGAGCCGTCCGGGGTCGGTGCCCGCCGCTTTCAGACCGTGTCTGGCATGGGCACGCACCGCGCCCACCGAACAGCCCAGCAGCTGGGCTATCTCCACGTCCGCCAGCCCCTCCCAGACCCACAGCACCAGAACGGCCCGCCGTCGCGCCGCCCGCCGTCCGTGCAGCCGGCGCACATGGCCCTGCACCAGACAGCGCCGCACATAGAAGTCCACGTCGTCGCGCGGAACGCCTCGCCACCGCGCGCACATCCGCACCAGCGTTCTCCGTGCCAGTTCCTCCGCCGCACCGGGGTCGTCGGTGAGCAGCCGAGCGGTCACGACCAGCCGGGACCAGTGCGTCCGGGCGTACGTGGCGAAGTCGTGGTCGGCGGGGAACGCGTCGGGGGTCAAAGGCACGTGGGCGGTCCTTCGGCTCGGGAACTCGGTCGTGGCCGAACGCGCAGGCGTCCGTCCTGGTCGGGCAACTGTTCGGCCGTGCGGGTAGATTGAGCAGCCGACGAGCCAACACCGCCGAGGGAAAGGGAGCCTGGAACCCGTGTGCGCCGTCTTCCCGGTGGGCTTGCGTTTCGCTGGATCCGACTACGCGGCCTGCGCGACCTACGGGACCTGTACGCACGGCGGAGGCGGGCGGGTTGCAAGGAAAGGGCACGGATTCCGGTAGGGGCATGACCGAGGAAGAGTTCGACGCTTTCTACGCGACCGCGTTCCCCCGGCTGACCGGACAGCTCTACGCCTTCACCGGAGACCATGGCGAGGCCCAGGACGTCGTTCAGGAAGCGTTCGTACGGGCCTGGGACCGGCGGCAGCAGTTCCTGGCGGACGGTGCTCCCGAGGCGTGGATCCGTACGGTGGCGATGCGGCTGGCGGTGAGCCGCTGGCGGCGGGCGAGGCGCTGGCTGGAACTGGTGCGGCGCACTCCGCCGCCCGACTCCACCCCGGGGCCGGGCCCTGAGTACACCGTGCTCGTGGCCGCCCTGCGTGAACTGCCCGAGGCTCAACGGATGGCGGTCGTACTGCACCATCTGTGCGACCTGAGTGTGGAGCAGGTAGCCTCCGAGACCGGTGCGCCCGTGGGGACGGTCAAGGCGAGGCTGTCTCGAGGACGGGCGGCGCTGGCGAAGCGTCTTGCGGGGGACGAGGCCGACGGTCTGGTCCGGAAGGAGAGCGGCAGTGTCCGATGAACTCTCTGCCGCACTGCGCGAGTTGGCCGCCACCCACGCGGCTGCGCCGGTCGTCGGCGGCGCTGAGATACGTGACCGGGCGATGCGCCGCAGGCGCCGCCGCCGTGCGGTCGCCACCCTCGGCGCGGGCGCCGCGGCCCTCGCGCTCCTGGGCTTCGCTCTCACCCTGCACCTTGGCGGGAACACGGACCACTCGGCCGATCGCCGGACCCCGGCCGTGACCCGTCCCGGTTCCGCCCCGCCGTCCGCGGCCACCCCGGCGCCCGTCTCCGGCACGCTCGACCTGCCCCGACGCACCCTCACGTTCGGCGGCCACGTGATGCCGATCCTCTCGAAACTCGACGTCCCGCTCGAGTTCACGAGCCCGATGACGGTGGTCGCGAAGCCGGTCCGGGGAGAGCTGACATCCGACGCGCTCTCCAACGGCCGCGCCGTGGTGAACGTCCCGTATGCGGTCGAGCTGCGCGCCGGGGCGGACCAGCCGCTCTATGTCGGCACCTTCAGTCCGCAGCTCAAGGCCCTGAGCGACGGCTGGATCGGCCTCGCTCCCGAGGACGCCTCATGGTTCTTCGCTCGGGTCCGCCTCGGCGACACCATCTCGGTGACGACCGGTGCGAAACCGACTACCGCGCCCTCGGGCGCCGCCGCAGGATCCGGCGCCGCGGCACCCGGCGGCACAGCGCCCCGCGCCACAGCACCCGTGTCCGGCGAGGCGCAGGTCACACCCACCCCCAGTGCCTCGACGCCCGTCAGAGAAGGAGTGGGTTAGGGCCTCTCCGGCGGATCCTGCCGGTCTGGACAACAAACCACCCCCGGGTCAATGACCTGGGGGTTTCTCATGGAGCGGGTGACGGGAATCGAACTCGCGCTCTCAGCTCGGGAAGCGACGGCGCTTGGGGAGCCGGCCGACGGTCGTGGCTTCCTCGGAGCGGCGGACGCGTACCCCTGGTTCATTTGCCGGTTTCGGGGCCGTATCACTGGAGAGCCTGGCCGGTGACGGCGGCGATGCACTCGAAGTCCCGGTCGCGATGCAGCAGAGTGAGACCCTGCAACTCGGCGGTGGCGGCTACCACGAGGTCGACGGCTCCGGCGCTGCGGTGCTGTCCGCGCTGGGTGAGGATCTCCTGGACCCTGGTGGCGGCCGGCACTACAAAACCGGCTGAATGCTTCACCGACCGCCCCTTCGCCGAGTACCGGGCCATGGACCCGGCAGCCAACTGGTCAGATCTCTCGGAACACGGCTTCGACGGCCCGCGACCGCCGTCCGACGCCACCGGTTCCTGAACCCCGACCGGACGTTGACCGGCCGGCCCGGACGGCCCCAGGACCGGTGGCAGCACCCCCGCGAACAGCTCCCGGAACCGCCCGGACCAGATCAGTCGGCGAGCCGGTTGATGGCACCGGCGGTGATGCCCTTCATGTATCCGGAGTCGTTGCTGGGCTGACCGGTCAGTTCGACGATGCCGAACCTGTGGCCGCTGCGGATCACCGCGACGCCGCCGGCAACCTTGCTGTCGCCGTTGAAGGCGGGGTACCACCTGCCCTCGCCGGCCTTGACGGTGATCGCGTGCCCCTTGCCGTAGTACCAGTGACCATGCGGCTCGTCCTGGCAGTCGCGCACCAGCTTGTCGAGCTGCTTCTCGTACGAGGCCGCCGATGTGGCGGTGGTACCGTCCGCGACGGATTCGGTCAGCGAGGTGCCTTTGGTGTCGAAGGTCCAGGTCACGTCGGCATAGGCGGCGGCCTTCCCCTTGGTCAGCTCTCGCATCGTCTCCTCGCCGGAGCATGCCGAGAGAGCCTGCTTCCCGGTCAGGTCCACCGTCGCTCGGACCGGGGTCAGGCCCTGCTGGAAGAAGTCGTCACTCTGCAACAGGCCGGCGGAGCCGAGGCCGGGTTCGGCATGAGCGGCGGCAAGGGCGGTTGCCGACCGGCTCGCAGAACTCGTGTCCGCGCCGGCGGCGGGAAGCGCGCCGATGCCGACCACTATCAGGGCGGCACCGACGGAGGCGGCTATTCCTGCGGCACGACCGCGACGCGCGAAGTTCCTGCGGGCTGCCTGGTTGTCGGACATCTCTTCTCCTGTCTGGTCGCGACGCGGTTGGCGTCGTCGTACATCTGGGAGATGCCGGAGGTAGGGGAGATGTTGGATGGCGATCCGTCACGATCGACGTGATCCATGTCACGTTCCTGGTGGTGCGGGGATGGTCTCAGAGCCGTGTCACGGCCGCACGGACGATCCGCGTCATCCCAGCCGTGTCCAGGCAGGCATCGATCTCCAGGACCCCGTAGTGCGAGCCGTTGCGGAGTATGGCGACGCCTCCACACGGCTCCTTGCCTCGTGGTGCGGTCCCTGCGGTGTTCAGGTCGCCGCCGTACACACCCATCCAACTCGCGGTGATGTCCACAGCGACGTCAATCGTGTGCGTCGGCCCGTAGACCCAGTGGGTGGCGGGCTCGCTCTGGCACGGCACTTCCTCCAGCAGCAGGCGTTCCGCGTAGTTCTGAGCCAGTGCGCGGCTTCCGGCGTCGTCGGCGACTTCGCGTGCGACCTGATCGTCGATGTCCGCCGCCTCGGTAGGGTCGCCGTGGCCTGTGTCCTTGCTCGTCACCAGCCCGCGGAAGTGCGCGCCGTACGCTCCCAGCGTCTCGCCGAGGGTCTTCTCGCCGGTGCAGGTCGCGTTGGCGTAGTTGCCGTCTCCGACGCGATCCCGCACGTAGATGCGCTTGGAGAGACCAACCTTCCTGAACTCGGCCGCTGTCAACAAGTGCCGGTTCGTCATGGGTCCGCTCGCGGGCCTCGGCGTCGGAGAGCCGTTGCCCGGCGAGGACGCCGCAGCGCCTGGCGTCACCGTCGGGGTGGCCGGTGCAGATGGCGCGGGCAGGACGAACCGGCCGGTCAACAGGCCGAGTGCGATGGCTACCGCCAGGATGACGACGATCGTCCGAGCACGCACGGCAGCACCTCCCGGCCCGCGGTCGAGCTGATGCCAGGTGGGAGCGGGAAGCCGGGGCGTCTCAGAGGCCACCGCCGAGGCGGTCCCGCATGAAGCGACGGGCCTGATGGATGCGGTCCTTGACCGTGCCCAAAGGAGCGTCGGTGGTCTCGGCGACCTGAAGATAGGTCAGGTCTCCGAGGTCGCGGAGCACGAAGGACTCCACCAGGGCCGGGTGCCGCTCCTCCAGTGCGGCCAGCGCCTCCATCAGGTCCAGGCGGGTTCCCGCGATGACGCTCGTCGTCCGTGGGTCGACACCGTCGGGAACGACGGCATGACTGTCCTCCGCCCGTCGGCGCATCGAGCGGTACGTGGACCTGGCGGCGTTCGAGGCGATCACTGTCACCCAGCCGAGGAACGAGCCTCGCCCGGTGTACTCGTGCAGATGTGTGCTGATGGACAACAGGGCGTCCTGCGCGGCCTCTTCGGCGTCGGCGTGGTGCGGAAGGAACCGGGAGCAGCGGCGCATCACGGTGGGCCGAAGCCTGACGAGGAGGCGGTCCAGGGACGCCCGGTCACCTGCCTGGGCAGACGCCACGAGGTGCGTCAGCTCATCCTCCTCGAGCACCCTGCTGTCCCCCCGCTATCGTCCGACCTGGACCCCACTGGGTCGCACGGAAGTGCCCGACCACAGCCGGCCACATCCGCCACCTCGCCCCAAGAAAAATGTTGCCACATGCAGAAGCTAGGTCGTTATCTCCTTGAGGACAGGCTGGGAGCCGGTTCCTTCGCCACCGTCTGGAAGGCATACGACCCCGAGCTCGACACCGATGTCGCGGTCAAGGTGCTGGCCGACAACTGGGCGTCGAACGCCGATGTACGACAGCGCTTCCTGGCGGAGGCGAGGCTGCTCCGCAGGATCTCCAGCCCACGTGTCGTGCGCGTTCACGACGTCGGCGTCGAGGACGACCGGCCGTACTTCGTCATGGACTACGTCCGAGGCGGCACGCTGGCCGAGAAGGCGGGGCACTGCCGGCCTGCGGAGGCGCTCCGGCTCGCGGCCGAGGCCGGGTACGCAGTTCAGGTGCTCCATGACGCGGGCGTCATCCACCGCGACATCAAGCCGTCGAACCTCCTGCTCGACGCCGGCCGCACGCCTGCCGCCGTACTTGTCGCGGACCTCGGCAGCGCGAAGCAACTGGCCGATGCGTCGGGGCTGACAGTCACCACCGGCACTCCCGCGTACATGGCGCCCGAACAGGCCTTCCAGACAGGCGGGTTCGACGGTCGAGCCGATGTGTACGCCCTCGGTGTCGTCGCGTTCGAGTTGTTGACCGGACGCAAGCCGTTCGGGTCGGGCGGTCGCACAACTCTTGTGACGCAGCAGGCGTCGACGACGTCGTTGCCGTCCCTTCCCAGAGAGCTGGGGGTTCCGGACGGCATCGAAACTCTGCTTCGCGCTGCGCTGTCCGTTGAACCTGACGAACGACCGCAGACCGCGCAGGTGTTCGCGGATGCGCTGCTGTCACGGGAGGAAGAGGAGTGGGCGTCGGTCGGGTCTTCGGGGCCGACGCGCCTGACGGTCTGGCTTGCGGCGGTCGTCGTGTTCCTGATGACAACGGTGCTGACCTGGTCGTTCCGCTGAACTTGCGGGTACCGCGTCTCACTGCCCAGGCTTCGAGGAAGCTGCGCGAAACGTTTCCGTGGACGGCGCCCGGCCAGGCCGGCGGGCACGGTCTCGGCAATCCTCCGGTTCGGGTCCTGAAGCGGAGCCCTTACTGCTGGCGTACGACCGTGTCGTATGCCCTTGCCTTTCGCCCGGTTCTTCGCGGTGATCTTTCCGTCCCGTGCGGTCGTCTCAGGGCGTCGCCGTCAGGCAACCGGGCCACTGACCCCGGCCACGGCGGGCGCCGCACCCGACGGTGCCCGCCACCGATGTTCTCCCGGGACCAGGGCCTGGAAAGGGGCTCGGGTTCCGGGAGCGGGGGTCATCCGGCGGTCAGAGTGGTCCACTTCTGGTTGGAGCCGCCGTTGCAGTCCCAGAGCACGAGTTGCGTGCCGTCGGTGGTGGAGGAGCCCGGATCGTCGAGGCAGCGGCCGGAGGCGGGGTTGCGGTAGCCGCCGTTGTACGGCTGCCAGACCTGGTTGGCGCCGCCGTGGCAGGCCCAGATCTGCACCTTGGTGCCGTTGGCGGTGGCCCCGCCGGCGGCGTCGAGGCACTTGCCCATGGAGCGCAGGGTGCCGTCGGTGGAGAGCGACCAGAGCTGGTTGGCTGCGCCGTTGCAGCTCCAGATCTGGACGGCGGTCCCGTCGGCGGTGTTGGCGCCGTTGACGTCCATGCACTTGCCGGCGATGCCGGACTGCACGGGTGCGGGGGCGGAGGCGGGGTTCTTCAGCCACCCGGCGCTGTCCGCGGACTGGATGCCGCGGTGCCAGGCGTCGGCCATCTTCTGGTAGCCCGCGTCGTTGGGATGCAGTTGGTCGGACAGGTCGGCCGGGGTCAGGCTGCTCATGTCGACGTAGGCGACGTGCTTGCCCACGGCCTGGGCGTCGCTCACGATCTGGGGGATGGCCTGGTTGTACGTGCCCCGCCACTGCTCCTCCGAGCTGTTGGTGGACACGATCAGGGAGGCGACGAGGACGGTTGCGTCGGGGACGTCGGCGGTGATCTGGTTGACCAGCGACTTCAGCTCGGTGATGGCGGCGTTGGGCCCGGAGGCGCCTATGAGGTCGTTGGTGCCGATGTGCAGCGTCACGACGTTGGGCCGGTAGCGGGTCAGTGAGGCGTCGGCGAGTGCGGCGATCTCGTTGATGCGGTACCCGGGGTGGCCTTCGTTGTCGGGGTCGGACATCGAACCGTTCCGCACCGTGCCGACGAAGTCCAGCGGATGGCCGTCCGCCGCGAGCTCGTTCCACAGCGGACCCCGGTAGCCGTTGCCCGTACTGCTGCCCACACCCCAGGTGATCGAGTCACCCAACGGCATGACCCGTAAAGGGGTGTTGGAAACGGCGGAGGCGGGGGCCACACCTGCCGCCGTCACCCCGAGCGTGGCAGCGACCAGCGTGATCAGGGGGAGAAACCAAGGTCTTTTCATGCAGTGACCTCTTCTGCGAGTGAGTGCTGAATCAACGGGGCTGATCGCCGTTCGTGTCAGCAACTCGGCCGTCGTGCCGTCCCGTCGGCATCGGCGGCCTCCTGATGTGCTGGCAGAACGGCGTGGGTGGGAGCCTCTTGCGCTGCGAGCGGACCGGCCTCACTGGTGCATCGGTAGAGATACCACGCTGATCCCCCTCCGGGACATCCCATGAATGCCAGAAATTTAAGATCGGTGCCGCAAGGGCGAACTCTGCGTCGTTTCGTCCCGTCCGCGCTGCTCCTATGGCCTGTTCACCGCTCTCTACCTCTCCGGTGTTTGCCCGTGTACATCCCATGTCTGGTTGCCGGTGCTCGACCCGCTGGCCGCTCAGGCGCAGGAAACCATCGAACACGAGCCCCTAATGACGCGTAATCCAACATGGTCAAACATTGGATCCGACAAAAGTCTTGACGCTCGCAACTCGTGATTCATACGCTCGGCCCGCCTCCAGCACTTCGAGCCATCCGGATCGCACCGGCCACCCCGTCCAACCGCGCGATCACCCTTCACCCGCCCACGTCGTGGCCGCCCGCCGTTCCACCGGCGGTCGGCCGCGGCAGAGCACCGTGACGGAGGAAATCGTGGTCGTCGCGAACAGCCCGCTCGTCACCGGGAACACCTGAAACCGCGTCAGTGGCGACCTACTGATCCGCGACTGCTCCGGAAAAGCCCATCGCGTTCGGCGCTGATCACGTCTTCACACGGACGTCCTCGGGTCAGCTGACGGTGTACTCCGGTGCCGGTCAGCTGTGCCTGGACACGCACAGAACCAGGCCCCCGGGCGCGAAAGCTCACTGCAACGGCGACAGCAACCAGCAATGGCAACTCGGCTGACACTCACACCTCCTGGAAGGTTGCGATGCGACTGACCCCACCATCGTTCCTGCGACGCGCGGACCGGCACAGACGCGGCAGGCTGCGCTCGGTGCTCCTGGCCTGCGCTCTGGCCCTGCCCGTCGCTCCGCTGGCCGTGGCCGTCGCCGCGACGCCGGCCGCGGCGCTGGACAACGGCGTGGCCAAGACCCCGCCGATGGGCTGGAACAACTACAACGCCTACGGCAACAACCCCACCGAGGCGCTGATCAAGCAAACAGCGCTGGAGATGCACAACAACGGCATGCAGGCGGCCGGATACGAGTACGTCAACATCGACGACGCGTGGATGGCGTCGAGCCGGGACGCAGGCGGCAACCTGGTGCCCGACCCGGTGAGGTTCCCCAACGGCATCAAGGCCGTCGCCGACTACGTGCACTCCCTCGGCATGAAGCTCGGTATCTACGAGGACGCCGGCACCCAGACCTGTGCCGGCCTGCCCGGCAGCCTCGGGCACGAGACGCAGGACGCCAACCTGTTCGCCTCCTGGGGTGTCGACCTGCTCAAGTACGACAACTGCTTCAACAACAACATCAGTTCCCAGACCCGGTACACCACGATGAGCAACGCGCTCAAGGCCACCGGGCGCCCGATCCTGTTCAGCATCTGCAACTGGGGCACGGACAACGTATGGACCTGGGGTTCGAACGTCGGCAACATGTGGCGCACCACCGGTGACGTCGCCGACACCTACGCCAGCTTCCTGTCGAACTTCCACAGCAACGTGAACCTGGCCGCGTACGCCGGGCCCGGGGGCTGGAACGACCCCGACATGCTGGAGACCGGCAACGGTGGCATGACCACGACCGAGTACCGGAGCCAGTTCAGCCTGTGGGCCCAGATGGCCGCCCCCCTGGTCTCCGGCAGCAAGATCATCGGTGCGAGCCCGGAGACCCTGTCGATCCTGACCAACAAGGCGGTCATCGCCGTCGACCAGGACTCCCTCGGCAAGCAGGGCACCATGGTCTCCTCCTCGGGCGGCCTGGACGTGCTGTCCAAGCCGCTCGCGGGCGGCGACGTGTCGGTCGTGCTGTTCAACGAGACCAACTCCACCGCGACCATCACCACCAGCGCTTCGGCCGTCGGCAAGACAGGCGCCTCCAGCTACACGCTCACCGACCTGTGGACCGGCGCGACGTCCGCCACCACCGGCACCATCAGCGCGAGTGTGCCGGCGCACGGCACGGTGATGTACCGGGTCGCGGGCGGTACCAGCACCGGCACCACCACAGGTCCGGTCCACGCCATCGGTTCGGGCAAGTGCCTTGACGTGCCCGGCCTTTCGCAGACCAACGGCACCCAGACGCAGATCTGGGACTGCAACGGCGGCCCGAACCAGACCTGGACCGGCACGTCGACCAAGCAGCTCACCGTCTACGGCGGTGCGAAGTGCCTCGACGCGACCGGCACCACGGCCGGCGCCAAAGTCGCGATATGGGACTGCAACGGCGGCACCAACCAGCAATGGAACCTCAACTCCAACGGCACCATCACCGGCGTCCAGTCGGGCCTGTGCCTGGACGTGACCGGCGCCTCCACCGCCAGCGGCGCAGCGGTCGAACTGTGGGACTGCAACGGCGGCAGCAACCAGCAGTGGCACCTCGGCTGACACCACCGCCCCGGGCCGTATTACGTCCGCCGGTGCCGGCCTATGCACCGAGTTCAACCCCGCCGAAGGCATCTGGTTGACGACATCGCAGCACTGACGTCAGGAGGGCACGCCACCCCAAAATTGGACTAGACAATACACAAACCCCAGGCCACTGGCCTGGGGTTTCATATGGAGCGGGTGACGAGAATCGAACTCGCGCTCTCAGCTTGGGAAGCTGATGTTCTACCATTAAACTACACCCGCGTAAGTTCGGAGGGTCGGCCGCGTGGGTCGATCTCCGGACGCTCGCTCACTGTACATCATTGCAGACCCCTGGTGCCTGGACCCCGGGGGTCTGGGTCTGTTTCGGGGGTGGGATCCGGCTGCGGGGGGCCGGAGTTGGGGCGTACGGTGGGGGTGTGGGAGAGGGTCCGGGCAGGGCCGGAGTGCCGCCTGGAGAGTCGTCTCTTTGATCCCGTAATGTGGCTTTTGGCGTCAGGCAAGCAGTAGCCCGACGCGGCTCTTGGGGAAGGGACTTCAGGACTTGATGGAACGCACCGTCGTCCGTTGTGCCGATGGGCACGTGTTCAGCACCGCTTCGTTCCCGATGCAGCAGGCCGAGCGGCTCGGCCCCGGCCGGCTCGTCCGGTGTCCACGGTGTGCCCGGCTCCGCAGTGTGGTGCCGGTCGCACTCGAGAAGCACTAGCCGGGCGGCAGGCAGGCGGTAAGCAGGCGGTCACACAGGCGCGCGGACTCGTCACGATTGTCACGGCTCCGCGCGCCTTGCGTATCCTCGGGGCGTGCTTCTCTCAGACAAGGACATCCGGGCCGAGATCGACGCCGGGCGGGTACGGATCGATCCCTATGACGATTCCATGGTGCAGCCGTCGAGCATCGACGTGCGGCTGGACCGGTACTTCCGGGTGTTCGAGAACCACCGGTACCCCCACATCGACCCCTCCATCGAGCAGGCCGACCTGACGCGGCTGGTCGAGCCCGAGGGCGACGAGCCGTTCATCCTGCACCCCGGGGAGTTCGTGCTGGCGAGCACGTACGAGGTCATCACGCTGCCCGACGATCTTGCCTCGCGGCTTGAGGGCAAGAGCTCGCTCGGGCGGCTCGGGCTCGTCACGCACTCCACCGCCGGGTTCATCGACCCCGGGTTCAGCGGGCACGTCACGCTTGAGCTGTCGAACCTCGCCACCCTGCCGATCAAGCTCTGGCCGGGGATGAAGATCGGCCAGCTGTGCATGTTCCGGCTCAGCTCGCCCGCCGAGTTCCCGTACGGCAGTGAGCGCTACGGCTCCCGGTACCAGGGGCAGCGCGGGCCGACCGCCTCGCGGTCCTTCGTCAATTTCCATCGGACCCAGGTGTGAGGGCGGCCACGACATGAGTGACGTACGCGAGAATCTGACCTACGAGCGCTTCGGCGCCGCCATCCGTGAGCTGGCGCAGACCATCGCCGACGACGGGTACGAGCCCGACATCGTGCTCAGCATCGCCCGGGGTGGAGTGTTCGTGGCAGGTGGGCTTGCTTACGCCCTCGACTGCAAGAACATCCATCTCGTCAACGTCGAGTTCTACACCGGCGTCGGGACCACGCTCGAGATGCCCGTCATGCTCGCGCCCGTCCCGAACGTGATCGACTTCTCCGACAAGAAGGTCCTGATCACCGACGACGTCGCCGACACCGGCAAGACGCTGAAGCTCGTGCGCGACTTCTGCCTCGACACCGTCGCCGAGGTCCGCTCCGCCGTGATCTACGAGAAGTCCCACTCCCTCGTGAAGTGCGAGTACGTGTGGAAGCGCACCGATGAGTGGATCAACTTCCCGTGGAGCGTCGAGCCGCCCGTGGTGAAGCGGGCCGGACAGGTGCTCGACGCCTAGGCCCAGGCGCGTGCGAATGAGGCTCTGATCACGCCACCCGGTGGGAACGGTGCCCGGCGTCTAAGGTCTCCTTCCGTGTGTCGAACGCGGTCTGTGAACCGTGGTCTGCGAACCGCGGACTGCCGACGGTCGGCACGTACGAGGACGTGGACGGCCGTTGGGGGGAACGCGGTGGAGCACAGGACGCTGGGGCAGCGCTACGAGCTGGTGGAGCAGCTCGGCCACGGTGGGATGGGCACGGTGTACCAGGCCGTCGACCACCGCCTGCGCCGTACCGTCGCGGTCAAGACGCTCTCCGCCGAGCTGGTGCAGCAGCCGCAGTTCCTCGCCCGGTTCCAGCGCGAGGCCCACGCGGCCGCCGCGCTCAACCACCCCGGCGTGGCGACCGTGTACGACGTGGGCGAGGACGCCGCGGACGGCTTCGCCGTGCCGTACCTGGTCATGGAGTACGTCGAGGGGCGGACCCTCGCCCAGGCGCTGGGGGGCGGGCCGCTGCCGGCCGAGCAGACGGTGGACGTGGTGGGGCAGGTGCTGGAGGCCCTGCGGCACAGCCACGGCCACGGCATAGTGCACCGTGACATCAAGCCGGCGAACGTCATGCTCACCCGGGCCGGGACGGCCAAGATCCTCGACTTCGGCATCGCGAAGGCGCTCAGCGAGGTGGCGACCCGACTGACCGGGACGGGCGTCGCGGTCGGTACGCCCGCCTACCTGGCGCCGGAGCAGATCGAAGGCCGCGACACGGACCACCGGACGGACCTGTACGCGGTGGGCTGCCTGCTGTACGAGCTGCTGACCGGGTGCCCTCCGTACACCGGGGACTCGCCGTTCTCGGTGATGCACCAGCACTTGGTCCAGGAGCCTGTGCCGCCGTCACGGCTGCGCCCGGGGCTGCCGCCAGGCATGGACGCGGTCGTGCTGCGGGCGCTGCACAAGCGCAAGGAGGACCGGTTCGCCGACGCGGCGGAGATGAAGGCCGAACTGGATCGGGCCGCGCAGATACCCGCGGCGCCCCTGATACCGACCCCGACCGCCGTCGATCCCCGTGCGCAGGCCGTCCAGCCCCAGCCGGCGAAGGCTCCGCCACACGACCGGGCGGCGAAGGCACCGGGCCGGGTCCGGTCCCTGGGCCGGGTGGCGTTCAGGCCCACGCCGGAGGGGATGGTCGCGCTCCTCGGCAGCACCCTTGCGGTGGCGGTGTCGCGGTCCGAGATGATCACCGAGGAGCACTTCCCTCTGGTCGCGCTGCTGAGTGGCCTCGCGGGGTGCGTACTGCTGCTGTGGTCGGCGCGCCTGGCGTGCGCTGTGGCCTGGGCTCCGGTGGCGGAGGCCGTGGCGGTGTGGTCGGAGTTCTCCCGCGGCAATGTGGGCTGGGAGACGCGGTACGTCGTCATCGCGCTGCTGCTGGGGCTCGTCGCCGGGTCGTGCCTGACCGCCGGCTACCGGGACGAGCGCTCGGGCGGGTTCGCGTTGGTGGCGTTCTGGTTCACGGGGCTGACGTCGGAGTGGTTCTTCCTCGACGACCTGCGCAAGATCGGCGTGTTCTACGTCCTGCTGCTCGGGGTCTGCCTCGCCCTCGGCGCCCAGACCCTCAAGACCCGTCTCACCGAGTCCCACCGCCCCGCCGTCTAGGCCCCGGAGCGGGCAGCCAGGCGTGCAGCCGGCGTGCAGCTCCCAGCGGAAGCATGTGAAAGGCCCCCGGCCGGTGCGCCGGGGGCCTTTGCTGTGCCGGTGTGTGCCTAGAACGTGCCCAGCTTCACGATCGACAGCAGGGCGATCAGCTGGATCGCCGACGCCGCCAGCGCCTTCGGCCAGGGCAGGTCGTGCGAGCGGGAGACCATCAGGGTCAGCAGGGCGCCCGCCCCGACCCAGGTGGCCCAGCCGAGCAGCTGGACGAAGCCGGCGTCGCCGCCGAAGAACATGGCGACGACCAGGCGGGGGGCGTCCGTGAGGGACATGATCAGCATGGACAGGCCGACCGTGGGCTGCCAGGCGCCGTCACCGCCGAGCTGGCGGGCCAGGGTGTGGGTGACCACGCCCAGGACGAGGGCGCTGATCACCATCGCGACCGCCGTCACCAGGACGATCGGCACCGCGTTGGAGAGCGTGGCGTCGATCACGTCCTTGCGGGCGCCGTCGAAGCCGAAGACGGCGAGCAGGCCGTAGAGGAAGGTGACGATGAGGGCGGGGCCCCACATCGTGTAGTCCCGCATGCGCAGGAAGGTCTGGGCGGGGGAGAAGACGATTCCCCTCAGCAGCTCCTTCCAGTGCAGGGGCGGGCCCAGCGGGGCGGCGGGTGCGGCGGCCGAGCCCGCGTGGTAGGTCGCGCCCTGGGTGTAGCCGGCGGCCTCGTCGATGGAGAACGCCTGGGTGTGGCCCGGGTTGTTGGCCGCGTACGGGTCGTGTCCGCCGCCGTGGCCATGACCCTGGCCCGCGTAGCCGCCGTCGCCGAAGTACTCCGGTCCGTCGTCCGGCTGCGGCTGCCACTGCCCGCCGCCGGGGCCGTACGCGGGCCTCTGCTGCGGGTACGGCTGCGGCGCCGACGGGTAGCCGTACGACGGCCCCTGCGGACCCTGCTGTCCCTGCGGGGGGCGGTTGTCCCGGCCCCCGCGTCCGTTCCTGAATCCAGCCACGTCATCGAACGTACCTGGTCCCGGAGAGTGACGTGCCGGGCCCGGGTGTTCAGGCCCGGCTTTGCTGCCGACCTGTGACATCCCCTAAGGGGAGCGACGGGATGGCCGGTCGGTGTGCGTCACCAGGGTCGTTTGCCCTGCCGTCATGGGGTGCCTCCCCCGATTCAAGTGTGCGAGTCCCTATCTTCGGCTGCACACACAGGGAACAGAACATCGCATTTCGGGTGGTTCCCTCGATCTATGATGGGGTGCAGTTTGGATCTCCGTGGATTCTTGAAGGCTCTTTCCAGACGCTGGCCGACCGTCGCGGTCTGTCTGGTGCTCGCGATCGGGGCAGCGCTCGGCGTGACGTGCTTGAGCACCCCGGTCTACGAGGCCAGGACCGAGCTCTTCGTCGCCACCCGCTCCGGTGACGACACGGCCCAGCTGAACCAGGGGCAGAGCTTCTCGCAGGCGCGCGTGCAGTCGTACGCCGAGATCGTGACCACCCGTCAGGTGACCGCGCCCGTGGTGAAACAGCTGGGGCTGCGCACCACGCCGGAGCGGCTGGCGTCCCAGATCACTGCCGTTGCCCCGCTCAACACCGTGCTCATCGACATCAGTGTCAGGGACGCCGAGCCGGGGCGGGCGGCACGCATCGCCAATGCCGTGGCGCAGCGGTTCAGCGCGGTCGTCGAGCGCCTGGAGACGCCCAGACAAGCCTCTGCACCGCAGCGGCCGGGAAAGCACCCCAAGGGCGACACCACCTCGCCCGTCTCCCTCGGCATCATCCAGGATGCCGTGGCCCCCACCGGTCCGGTCTCGCCCCGCCCCCTGTTGAACCTGGCCGCGGGAGCGCTCGGCGGCCTGCTGCTGGGTGCCGGACTCGTCGCCCTGCGCGAGACCCTCGACACCACGTTCAAGGCGAGCCAGGCGCTGGGTGAGTTCATCGGGCTGCCGGGTCTTGGCGCCATCCCGTACGACAGGAACGCCCCCAAGCAGCCGCTCGTCACGGCCGAGGGTCACTCCAAGCGCGCCGAGGCCTTCCGCAAGCTGCGCACCAACCTGCAGTTCTCCCAGGTCGACGACCCGCCCCGGATCATCGTGGTGACGAGTTCGGTGCCGGGCGAGGGCAAGACCAACACCGCGGCGAACCTCGCCCTCTCGCTCGCCGAGGCAGGCGTCTCCACCTGCCTGGTGGACGCCGACCTGCGCCGCCCGTGCGTGGCTCCGACCTTCGGCCTCGTCCAGGACGCCGGCCTGACGACGGTGCTCATCGGACAGGCCCGCATCCAGGACGTGATGCAACAGGTCGCCGGCGGGCTCTCGGTGCTCGCCAGCGGTGCCGTACCGCCGAACCCCACGGAGCTGCTCGCCTCGGCGCGCATGAATGAGGTGCTGCGTGAACTCGCGGACACCTATGAGGTCGTGATCGTCGACACGGCGCCGCTGCTGCCGGTCGCCGACACCATCGGGCTCGCCTCGCTCGTCCAGGGCGCGCTGCTCGTCGTCCGCGCCGCCAAGACCCGCAGGGAGCAGGTCCGCACCGCAGCGGAATCGCTCGAGCGCGTGGGCGTCCGCGTACTCGGCACCGTCTTCAGCATGACTCCGGTCCCCAAGGGCAGCCGCTACGGCCAGTACGGCTACTACGGGCAGTACGGCGAGTTGCCCACTCCGCGTACGTCAGCGGCCGTTGAGGGGACTGCCGAACCCGCGACGATGCGTCCATCGGGCGGGAAATGAACCACACATCACACGGTCGGGTCATGGCCCATGCGTCCTCCGGACGGTCCATGACCCGGGTCCTCTTCGTCTGCACCGGCAACGTGCACCGTTCGGTGCTCGCTGAGCGGCTGCTGGCCGCCAGGCTTCCGCCCGGCTCGGCAGTACGGCCGGAGAGCGCCGGTACGGAGGGGTGGCACCGCTCGGGCATGGACGGCTCCACCAGGGCGGTGCTGGAGCAACTGGGCGGTGACGGCCGCGGCTTCACGGCCCGCCCGCTCACCGAGGGGCTCGTCGCGGAAGCGGCGCTGGTCCTCGGGCTCGCGCGCGAGCACCGGGAGGCGGCCGTGCGCCTCGCGCCGTCGGCGATGCGGCGCTGTTTCACCCTGAAGGAGTTCGTGCGGCTCGCCGCCGGGGTACCGGGCGGGGAAGGCCTGGCGGCCGAGGGCGGTTTCGACGCAATGGTGGCGGCCGTGGCCGCCCGTCGGGGTGCCGCAACTGCGCTCCCGGCGGCCGAGGACGACATCGCGGACCCAGTGGGCATGCCCCGCGAAATCCTGGATGCGTGCGCCCGCGAGATCGACGGGACAGTGCGCAGGCTCGCCCGGTTGCTGAACCAGGCCGACACGGAACTTGAAGCGCTTCATTACCGTGAATCGAGGAGCCCGGAGGCAGAATGATTATATGACTGTTCTGCATCGAGCCCGCACGGCAGCCCAGTACCTCGGAATCGACGTAAGGCGGTTCCCCGAGTGTGTTCTCGAGTACCGACTCGCGCAATTGCTGTCCTTCTTCCGCGTCGATGTGGTGGTCGATGTCGGGGCGAACCGTGGGCAGTACGGTGCGATGTTGCGGCGATTCGGATACCGGGGACGGATCATTTCCTTCGAGCCGTTGAGCGGACCTCTTGAGATACTGCGCCGTCGGGCAGCCATGGATCCCCTGTGGACGGCGTTTCCGTACGCGCTCGGCGATGAGGATGCCACCGTCACCATCAACGTGTCCGGGAACGACGGGGCGAGCAGTTCCATTCTTCCGATGCTGCCGAAGCATCTCGATGCGTGCCCGGAATCCGGTTATGTGGACCGGCAGGAGGTCGCACAGCTTCGACTCGAAACACTGTGGCCTCAACTGGCATGCCCGAAAGACCGGGTCTTCCTCAAACTCGATGTCCAGGGATACGAGGGAGCCGTCCTGCGCGGAGCCGGGGATCGAATCCAGGACTGCGTGGGACTCCAGATGGAGGTCTCGTGTGTATCGCTGTACGAGGGAGGCCTGAAGTGGGATCAGGCACTCGACCTCGCCCAGAGCCGATACGGCCTCACGCTGATGGGTGTGTTGCCCGGCTTCACCGATCAAAGAACGGGCCAGATGCTGCAGTGTGACGCGGTGTTCTTCCGTGAGGGAGTTCATTCGGCTTCTCCTGAGGTGGAACACGTCCCGGAGGTCACTCACTGAATGGGGAGAACACGCCTCCCCTCATCCCGATTTGCCCGTTTGTCCACGTATTCTGGTGCTATGCCACCAACGTCAACTTCTCTCATCCGGAAGATCGCCGCCAGTCCGCTCGCCCTCCTGGCCGCGTTTCCCCTGCGCGCGATCATCGTCGCTCGTCATGACACCCGTGTGCTCAAGCAGTCGGCCTCATGGCTGCTGCGCTCCCGCGAGCTGTCGTCCTTCACCTACGATCTCGAACCGCTCAGCCTGGAACACCTCGCCTGGTTCATCGGGGCAGTGACCGGGATTCCGGTGAAGGAGGCCCGTGGCTATCTCCGCGAGGTCGAGGAGGACACCGACCTGCGCCGCACCCTGCGGGAAGGCATGGTCCAAAGCCCCCGGCGCCGGACGTGCGACCACGACGTGCGCTACGGCCGCCGGCTCCTCTACTACGCGCTCGTGCGGGCCCTCTCGCCCCGGCACGTGGTCGAGACCGGAACGTACCGCGGCCTTTCCAGCTGTCTGATCGCCGCGGCGCTGCTGCGCAACGGCCACGGTCGGCTCACCACCATCGACATCGATCCCACGGCCGGGGAACTGATCCGCGGGCCGTACGCCGACGTGGTCGACCTGGTGATCGGCGACTCGACGCGAGCGCTGGCCGCTCCGGAGGTCCAGGAGCGCGGAATCGACCTTCTCGCCTCGGAGACTCATTTCACGCCGGAGCACGAACGCGCCGAACTCGCGGCAGCCGCCTCGGCCCTGACGGACCGCGCCGTCATCGTGTCCACCAGGAGCCACACCTCACCGGTACTGGCCCGCTGGTCCGAGGAACGACACCGCGGCTTCCTGCACTTCCGCGACATGCCACACCATCACTGGTACGTGAGCGGAGGCCTCGGCGTCTCCTTCCCCACCGTCCCGGCCGCCCGGGAACCGCACCAGGTGGACGTGGTCAACCCCTGATCTCACCCACCAGCCTCACCAGGCCCTCGGTGAACCGTCGGCTCATCTCCTCGACGGTGTAGCGGCATGCGTCCTCGCCACAGTGCCGCTGCAGGGCGGCCAGCCGCTCCTGATCAGTCAGCTGAGCGACCACCGTACGGGCGTAGGCCAACGGGTCATTCGGAGCCACGACGGCATTGCGGCCGTCTCCCAGATACTCGAATTCCGGACCGTGGAACGGCCAGGGCGTGGTGACGATCGGCGTCTGCAGAGCGAAGGAGTCCACCGCGCACAGCCCTACAGGCCCTGGCATGAGCATCAGCTCGGAGGCAGCGCCGAGCAGCGCCTTGCGGGCGCCGTACGCCTGTCCGACCGGAATGACTGCCGTCGAACGCTCGGCCGCTGCCTTCACTCGCTCCAGTTCTTCGCCCAGCCCGGCGATCAGCAGACGGAAGTCCGGCAGCAGCCGGGCGGCGTACTCCGCCGCCTCCAGGAGGAACGGGATCCGCTTGGTGGTGCTCAACGCCCCTACATACAGCACTGTGCGACCCGGAGTCAGGTCGAATTCAGCTCTGAACCGGGACAGCTGATCCGGCGACACCGACCGGTAGTTCTCGCGAAGGACGACGGTGTCGGTGGAATTCTGGACCACAGTGACCCGGTCCCGGGGGAATCCGTGCTGTACCACGCTTCGCGCCCCGCCTTCGGTGTAGGCGAAGAACCACCGGGCCTGCCGGGTGAGGGCGTACTTGACCGATTCCTCGATCCGTGATTGGCGAATGGCGTAGGTCCTGCCGTGGTCCCACATGGACACGGCCGGCCCACGGCTCCTGCGCTGACGGGCCAGTTGTGGATACAACTCCAGATTGTGCAGCGCCTGGTCGAGCACCAGCACATCGGACGACTGGAGCAGTGGCCCGAGCCGCTTGTAGACCAACGGACGGCCCATGACCCATGTGCTGTATTGCGGAAGTCGCATGGCGCCGTCGATGGCGATCGCGTCGGAGCGTGCGCTCATCCCCCTGCTGTAGGGGGCCCCGTGGGCAATCGTGAGCCCGATTCCGTGCGAGCGCAGATCATCACCCAAGCGACGGAAGAACGACTGGCGATATTCCGTCAAGAATGGCTGAACAATGGTCACATGAGAGTTTTTACGATGTCTCACGTGTTTGCGTGGCCTGATTCCCATGCTGTGCTAGCTTGCCAGAGAATTGAGTGAATCCATGGATACGCGCAAAGGGCTTCTCAGAGAAAACGCAGGGGAACCAGCCATGCAGCAGATCCACAGGGGGCCGACGTGAATGTCGAGGTCCGCGCCCGGTTGACCAGGTGGTACATGCGCTACGAGCGGTGGGAGGGGCGGGATCCCGTGCTCCGCCGGTCACCCGTCCAGGCCTGGTTCCGGCGGCGCGCGGTGAACCGGCTGGCCGTGCTGGGCTATCACGCGATCGAGGACTCCGAGGCCTTCGCGGGGCAGTTGGACCGACTGCTGGAGACGTCGGTCCCGGTCTCGCTGCAACAGGTCGAGGAGGCGGTGCACGGCGGCCGACCGCTTCCGCCGTACAGCGTGCTGGTCACGTTCGACGACGGCGACCTCAGTGTGCACACCCACGCTCGGCCGCTGATGGCAGCCCGCAACATCCCAGGGGTGTGCTTCGTGATCGCCGGGCTGGTGGACACCGACACCGCCTTCTGGTGGGACGAGATCGAACACCTGGTCCGTCACGGGGGCACGACCGGGCGGGTGCCTGCCGCACCGCCCGAGATCACTG
Organism: Streptomyces sp. NPDC002676; assembly: GCF_053592455.1. Classification (NCBI taxonomy): domain Bacteria; kingdom Bacillati; phylum Actinomycetota; class Actinomycetes; order Kitasatosporales; family Streptomycetaceae; genus Streptomyces; species Streptomyces sp. NPDC002676. The sequence continues at coordinate 341,457 of NZ_JBSFVT010000003.1, forward strand.
CCCACACCGTCAAGACACTGCCCGAGCACGAGCGGCGGCAGGCGCTGGAGGAGCTGCGGGAGACCGCGTCCGTGCCCGCCCCTCGCCGGCGTCAGCTCACCGGTGAAGAACTGCGCGAACTGGAGGCGGACCAGATCGTCGTCGGCAGTCACACTCTCACCCATCCGTGCCTCGACCAGTGCGATGACGGGCAGGTGCGGACAGAGGTGCTGCAGGCCCACGAGCAGCTGACCGGACTGCTGGGGCATCCGCCGACGACGTTCGCCTATCCCAACGGGAACTTCGACTCGCGGGCCCACCGGTTCCTCATGGGGGCCGGGTACCGCAGCGGCTTCCTCTATGACCACCGACTGGCCGCGCCGGGCGCGCAGCACCCGCTGCGGATCAGCCGGTTGCGCGTTTCCACCCGCACCGGTCCGGACCGGTTCGACACGATCCTGTCCGGACTGCACTCCGCCCTCTACCGGGCCGAGCGCGGCACAGGGCGAGGCCTGGCACACGCCGCTCAGCTGGTCCGGGCGGTGCCCGGACGCCGTCCGGAGGAAACCGCGAAGATCTGATGCGCACCTCCTATTGGGTCGATTCGTCCAATTTAGCCAAATGTGCTCAGTTTTCGGGACTTTGGTCTGATAGGTTCAAATCTGCGAGGCTGAATACTCGTCAGCTTTTTGTGGCCGCCCCAAGATGGTTTTGAGTCGGGAGTCCGTATGGCTGCACCGCGCATCGCCGTGCTGATGGCCTGTCACAATCGACAGCGCAAGACCCTTGCGGCACTGGAGTCATTGGAGCGGCAGCGCGATCTGCCACCCGGCACGTCCGTTCGTGCGCACGTCGTGGACGCGGCCAGTACCGACGGCACCCCCCAACGAATCGCTGAGCGATTCCCGGACGTCGAGGTCACCGCGGTAGGCCCGGACGTCTTCTGGGGCGAGGCCATGCGCATCGCCGGCCACCGCAGCCTCCACTCCAGCCTGCCACGGTGGACCCACCAGCTGTGGCTCAACGACGACGTGGAACTGGCGGACGACGCACTCACGACGCTGCTCGGCACCGCCCACGAGGTCGGCCCGGAAGCCGTGGTGGTCGGTGCGGTGCGCTCCGTCGACGGCAGTCGCACGACGTACGGCGGGCTACGGCGCGGCGGCCTGCCGTGGTGGCACCCGCGCGGACGTGGCCTGCTGCTCGTCGAGCCGACGGGCCGACCCGAGCCCTGTGACACGTACAACGGCAATGTCGTCCTCGTACCGCGGTCGGTGTGGGATCGCATCGGCGGCATCGACCGGCGGTTCCGGCACGGCATGGGCGACTACGACCACGGACTCCGGGCCCGGAAGGCCGGCATCGGCGCCTTCTTGGCGCCTCGTCACGTCGGAACCTGTGACAGGAACCCTCTGCTGACCGGCTCCAGGGAACCCGGCATCGGAGTGCGCGAAGCGCTGCGCCGGGTCACCTCGCGACGTGAGCTGCCCTTCGACTCCTGGCGGGTCTACTGCACCCGGCATCTGTGGCCCTGGGCGCCGTTGCTGATGTGCTCTCCGTATCTGAAGACCGCTGCACGTGCGTGGCGGCGGTGACCGGCGTGCCCATCCCACTCCAACCGTCGTCCCTGCTGCTGGCGTGCACCGTGCTGGTGACCCTCGGCATGCTGGTGGCCGTGTTCGTCCGCTGTCCGGGGACCGGTATCGGGCTGCTCTCGGCCGCAGAGGCATGGGAAGTCGTCAGCCGTGAATCTCTGCCGATTCTGTCCTCGGGCATCAACGTCAGCCCGCTGGACGTTCTGGTGGTGTGTGCCGTACTGGCCGCCGGCATCACTTTGCTGAAGGGCGGCTCCACGCGCTTCCACCTCGCCCGGCTCGCACTCGGGGCACTGTCCCTGCTGGTTCTGGTATCGCTTGTGTCCGGGGTGGAGCTGTACGGAATCCGATCCGCCGGCAACGACGCACGGGCGTACTTCCTGTACGTGCTCGGCGCAGCCTGCTATGTCGCCGTCGTGTGCCCCGGCCGGGACCTGCTGGCCCCCGTCATGCGAGTGTGGATCACGCTTGCCGGTGGCTACTCCCTGTCTTCGCTCCTGTGGTGGTCCCGGTTCGGTGTCCATGCAGCCTCCTCCGCGGTGGTGCTGGACGGCAAAGTGTTCGACGGACGCCCCGTGCCCTCCGCCGCGGCTCTCGTCGTTGCCCAAGCCGCAGTGATGCTGCTCTGTCTGCGTCAGCGCCGCGGTCCGGCGCTCGCCGTCCCACTGCTGATCGTGGTCGTCCTGCTCCAGCACCGCACCGTGTGGATCGCAACCACCACGATGTTCGCCGGCTGGCTGCTACTACGCCCTGGCCGGGCGGCGAGCAAGGTGGTCACCCTGGGCGCCACGGCACTCGCCGCGACGAGCGCAGCACTCCTGATGCTGCTGCTGCCGGACGACCAGCTGACCGGGAACCTTGCCGAGTCGGCCTCGAACGAGGGCACCCTCGACTGGCGGATCCAAGGGTGGACCCAGCTGCTCGGCCGACTGCGCGGAGCGGGTCACTGGCTGTTCGGTCTGCCCTTCGGTTCCGGCTACGAGCGGTTGTCGTCCGCGGGCGTCGTGGAGGTGTCACCGCACAACTACTACCTCCACCTGCTGCTGCGCGTGGGCCTGGTCGGCCTGATGGCACTGGCGGTGGCCATCGTCGTCTCCCTGCGTGCAGCCGGACGTGACACGTCCGCTGGAGTGCTGTTCTGGCTGCTGGCCGCCGGCGAGGCGTGCTACTGCCTGGCCTACGCCCCAGTGCTCTCGGACGGCCTGCTGCTCGGACTGCTCATCAGACAGGCCTCGCGGACGCCGCAACCAGAGGAAACCGCAGGGCACAAGTACGAAGGCGCGCCTCGCCGGGCTCGGCAGGACCGAGCGGGCTATCAACTGGCGCACCGTCAAATCTGACGTTCTGACAGGAATCGGCTACTTAACTCTTCAAGTCGGATCGGGGTCCGGTCGTGTCATCGAAAACCGCATTGATCACCGGCGTCACCGGCCAGGACGGCTCGTATCTCGCCGAGCTGCTGCTTGCGAAGGGGTACAGCGTCCACGGGCTGATGCGCCGCTCGTCCACCTTCAACACCCAGCGGATCGACCACCTCTATCAAGACCCGCATGATCCGGACGCCCGGCTCTTCCTGCACCATGGCGACCTCTCCGACGGCAGCCGCATCGCCTGCCTGCTGGAGCAGGTGCAACCGGACGAGGTCTATCACCTGGCCGCCCAGTCACACGTCCGGGTCTCCTTCGACGAGCCGGAATTCACCAGCTCCACAACGGGTCTCGGGACCGTCCGCCTCCTGGAGGCGATCCGGATGACCGGACTGCCCTGCCGCTTCTACCAGGCGTCCAGCTCCGAGATGTTCGGCATGAGCCCGCCGCCCCAGTCGGAGACCACGCCGTTCCATCCGCGCTCCCCGTATGCCGTCGCGAAGGTCTACGCATACTGGATCACCCGCAACTACCGTGAGGCGTACGGGATGTTCGCGGTCAACGGGATCCTCTTCAACCACGAGTCACCACGCCGCGGCGAGACCTTCGTGACCCGCAAGATCGCGCGCGCCGCTGCGCGGATTGCCCGGGGCGAGCAGCAGCACCTCTACCTCGGCAATCTCGAAGCCCGCCGCGACTGGGGCTACGCCCCCGAGTACGTCGACGCCATGTGGCGGATGCTCCAGTGCGACCGGCCCGACGATTACGTCGTCGCCACCGGCACGAGCCACAGCGTCCGCGAGTTCCTCGGCTTCTGCTTCGAGCACGTCGGCCTCGACCCGGAACAGCACATCCGATTCGACGAGCGCTATCTGCGCCCCTCCGAGGTGCCCGACCTGATCGGCGACGCCTCGAAAGCCGAACGCGAGCTGGCCTGGCGGCCGACCGTACACGCCCCCGAGCTCGCCCGGATCATGGTCGACGCCGAGCTGGCCGCTCTGTCCGGGCCGGAGGCCCTCAGCGCCCTCGCCCCTTGACTCGCATGGAGCACACCATGTCGCCACCTGTTGTGTTGCACATCAACAACGAACCGGTCCCCATCGGCACGGGCACCCGCTTCTTCCTGCCGTTCCGACGACTTGCCGGGGAAGGCCTGCTCGTCCACCGGCCCGTCGCACCCAGCGCCGTCCGACGGGAACACGGCGTGGAGGCTGCCTTCCGGGCCGTTCGTGCCGTGGTCGGCGACGCACGGCCCGATCTGGTGTTCGTCCAGTCTCCGCATGCCTTTCCCTGGACTGCCGAGGCGGTGGGCGCACTGCTCCGGGACTTCGGCGGTCCACCCGTCGTCTTCTGGGAGGGCGACCTCTGGGGCGGGCGCAAGCGGATGCTTGACAGCAGCCGAGCCTGGCTGGCCCATGCCGATGCCGTCTTCAGCGTCGGCATGGGCCGGCAGGCCGCGCTGCTGCGGGGGCTGACCCGGGCACCTGTGCGGTACGTGCCGCATGCCCTGCCCGTGCGGTTCTGCGCTGACCCGGGAGAGTCCGTACCGCGGCCGGAGACCGCCACGGACGACATCGCCGTGGTAGGCAACTGCCTTGCCCGGTTCGGCCTCATCGGCGGTCTCGACGGCAGTCTGCGGCGGGCGCGCATGGTGCGCGGGCTGCGCCGCATCACCGCTTGCGACCTCGCCGTGTACGGGACCGGCTGGCACGGGAAGGGGGCGCGTGGACCGGTGCCGTACGGGGAACAGGTCAACGTCATGCGCAGGGCCCGCCTGACCGCTGGATGGGACCACTACAACAGCCGTACCGCCTACTTCTCCGACCGGCTGCCCATCGCCCTGTACGCTGGGCGTCCGCACGTGACCTCACGCCAGCCAGGGCTCGACTGGCTGCCGGGTCCCGACCACGGGCTGTACCTGGCGGACACTCCCTCCCAGGCCGTAGCGATTCTCCGCAGACTGCTCCGGCACGGCGACCACGAGGAACTGCACACCGCGGCCGTGCGCGGACACCACTGGACAGCCGCCAACCTGACCGAACTCCACGCACTGCGATACATGCTCAGCGGCCTTCTTCCCGTGCCCGCCCCGCAGGGCGGTCCTTGGCCCGACATCCGCGCCCTCTCCCCGTCCGAACCGGTCCCGGTGTGAGCGGGCTGCGCACCCTCGGGCCACGTCTGGCCGCGCGTCGCCCGCCCAGCTCGCGGGCCGCGTTCACGGCGCTGGCCTGGAACTACTCCTGTGCCATCGCTGCCACCGTCCTCCAGCTCTGCTACACCGCATGCACCGCCCGCCTGGTACTGCCGCACGCCTATGGGACCTACGCCACCTCCTCCACGGCCCTCACGCTCTTCGGGTATTTCGCCGGCGCAGGGCTCGCCACCTATCTCCTGCGTGCCGAACGGCTGACCCGGCAGGCGCTGCGCACCGCGTGGACCGTCTCAGGAGTGAGCGGCACGCTGTGCTGTGTGGCGGTGCAGGTGGCAGCCCCCCTGTGCACCGTCGTCTGGCGGATGCCGGAGGCCGGCTCGATGCTGCGGCTGGCCGGGTTGCAGTTCCTGGTCCAGCCGGCGGCGGCGGTCGCGATCGCGGCGCTGCGCCGCCTGGGCCACAGCCGGTCCTCGGCTCTCATCGAGCTTTTTGCGCAGGTTGTGGGCATGGCCGGCGGGACGCTGCTGCTCGCCGTGGGCTGGAATCCTTATGGCCTGGCGGCTGCTCCGGTCCTGACCGCCGTGTGCACCCTGACGGTGAGCGGCCTGCGCCTGATGGCGTCGACGTTCGAGGCCGGCCCCCCGGTGCCGGCCCGCTCCCTGATCGGGCTGTCCAGCGCGTTCGCCGGTTACGGCCTTCTGCAGTCACTCACCAACAGCACTCCGATGTGGGCGGTGGCCCGCGTCATGGGTCCGGCCGCGGCTGGACAGTTCTCCAGGGCCTCCCTCGCGGTGGGCCTGCCGGTCACCTTGTTCTGCCAGAGCCTGCATCGCGCCGTGGTACCGCCCCTGGCCCGTATCAACGGCGACGGACGGCCGCTCCGTCCTGCTGTCCATGATCTGCTCAGCGCTGCTTCCGCACTGGCGTTCGTGTCGTTCGGTGCGATGGCCGGGGTGGGGCCCGTCGCTCTGCGACTGCTGCTGGGACCCGGCTGGGACGAGGCGAGCAAGCTTGTGCCCGTCCTCGCCGTCGGCGGTGCGTGCTCGGTTCTGTACGCGATCGGCTATGCCGTGGACGAGGTCCGCAAAGTCATCCGTCGACTGCTGTGGCTTCAGCTGACCGTCGGTGCGGTCACTCTGACCGCTGTCGCGGCCTCGGCCGCCGCGGGTGGCCTGCTCCTCATCGCCGTCGCGGCGACCGCCGCTACCGGGTTCGGCCATGTGCTGCAGCTCCTGCGCTGGCACCAGGAACAGCTGTGCCGGCTGCCCTCGTTGGCCCGGATCTATCTCGTGCACGCGGCAGTCGGCACAGCGCTGTACGCCTGCGGCCGAGCAGGGGCATCCTTCGCAGCGGCACCCGGTATCGCCCTGGGATCCGGTCTGCTCGGTATGGCTCCCGTTGCCCTCGTCTGTGTTGCCCTGCGCCGACGGATGCCGCTGTATGCCACGGCCGCGGCTCGCGGTCTCGTCTCCTGAGACAGGAGTCACCGCGCACGGTCGGCGTGATGCTCCAGGTACCACTCATAGGTCTCCTTGACCCCCTCCTCCAGGCCGATCCCGGCCGACCAGCCCAGTGCACGCAGTCGCGAGACATCCAGCAGCTTGCGCGGCGTGCCGTCCGGCCGGGACGTGTCCCAGGCGATCTCCCCCCTGTAGCCGACCGCTTGAGCCACCAACTCGGCGAGGTCGGCCAGGGCGATGTCCTCTCCTGTGCCGACGTTGAGCGGCGCGTCCCCGTCGTAGTGCTCCAGCAGGTGCAGACAGGCCCGGGCGAGATCGTCGACGTGCAGGAACTCCCGGCGCGGGGTGCCGGTACCCCAGTGGGTCAGCCTGCTCGCTCCGCTTCGATGGGCCTCGTGGGTACGGCGGATGAGGGCGGGCAGGACGTGTGAGGTGTACGGGTCGAAGTTGTCCCCCGGCCCGTAGAGGTTGGTCGGCATGGCGCAGATGTAGTGGCGGCCGTACTGGCGGCGCAGCGCCTGGACATGGTGGATACCCGCGATCTTCGCGATGGCGTAGGCGTCGTTGGTGGGTTCCAGCGGGCCGGTGAGCAGCGCGCTCTCTGTGATCGGCTGGGGGGCGTGCTTGGGGTAGATGCAGCTGGAGCCGAGGAACAGCAGCCGCTCGACACCGTGTTCGTGGGCAGCGTCGAGGACGTTGAGCTGGATTCGGAGGTTGTCGGAGAGGAACTCGACCGGCTGGGCCGCGTTGGCGCCGATGCCGCCGACGCGGGCGGCGGCCAGTACCACGACGTCAGGGCCGGTCTCGGCGAAGAACGCACGGACGGCGGCCCGCTCCCGCAGATCGAGTTCGCTGCGGGAGCGTACGACCAGATCGGTGAACCCCTCGGCGCGCAGATGACGGTGGACGGCGGAGCCGACGAGCCCGCGATGGCCCGCGACGAAGATCCGGGCGGTGCGGGGCAGCGGTGTACCGGTCCGTCCTCCGGCTACGCCGTAGGCCGTGCTTCCTGCCTGCTCCATCGTGCCTCCTCGTAGACCCGCCGGATGCGGGTGACCCAGACCTGCTCGCAATAGTGTTCGGCGAAGACCTGACGGCAGTGCGCGCGCAGTGCGGGGAAGTGCTGTCCGGCCCGCGCCAGTGCAGGCCCCAGTGGCTCTTCCCAGCCCACGACGTGCCCTGTGCCTTGCGCCTGCACGATGCGCGGCACCGAGGAACCCTCGAGGGCGAACACCGGCAGCCCGGCGGCGAGCGCCTCCAGGTAGACCAGCGGTACGGCGCCCTCCATGCACCTGCTCGGGAAGACCAGTCCCCGCCACGACGGCAGCCTGCGGCGTAGCCCGGCCCGATCGAACACGCCGAGGAAGCGTACGGACGAGGGCGCGACCGCCCGGCACTCGGACTCCGACTCTCCGCTGCCGATGACGTCGAGGGGCTCGTCCGCAGGCCAGCGGCGCAGGAGTTCGGCGATGCCCTTCTCGGGGCTGAGCCGTCCGACGTAGACCCACGGTCCGCTGCCGTCGCCCTCTCCTGCCACGTCCCGCACGAAGTTGCGGACCAACGCGAGCCGTCGCGGCGGCATCCCGGCCCGTACGTAGATGTCACGGCTCGACTCGGACAGGACGACCACTCGGTCGGCACGGCGCAGCACCGGGTCGCCCGCCGCACCTCTGCGTCCGGCCCAGGCGAGCGGCAGGGTCGCGGCCCGTGAGCCGCGGTAGCAGCCGTACCGCAGCCCGGCCCAGCGGTCTCCGTCCGGGCAGCGGGTGCACTCCGAGCCCTCCCGGTACAGGGTCGCCGCGGCGCACAGCGGCCGGAAGTTGTGCAGGGTGGCCACGAGCGGACCGTCCCACTCCCGGGCCCACGCCCGCCCGAAGTTGGGGAAGAGGTTGTGGACATGGACCACATCGGGGGAGAAGGCGCGCAGCCGTCGCAGTGGTGACCGGCCGTGGCCGCCGGCGACGGTGAGAGCGGAGAACAGTGCGTACGACGGGGCACGTTGCAGCTCGTCCGTACGGGCCGCGATGAGCTCGACCTCGTGCCCGGCCCGGCGCAGCGCATCGGCCTGTTCGGACACCGTCTCGTTCTCACCGCTGGGCGCACCGGAGCCGTAGAAGCTGTGGACGAGCGCGATCCTGAGGGCGGAAGGGCGGGTGTCCCGCGGTGTTCGGGGCGTCACGGGCCGCAAGATATCGAGGCTGGGGCGCACGGGCACGGTGCACTCGCCGACACTTTGCATGCTATGTCCCAAATCATCATAAATCTCAGCTGCGTCGATATAGTCGCCATTTGTTCCAGCCCGTGAATATCGAGGAGGCGATGGCGTGACCGTCGCGGTGGTGACCGGCTCGGCCGGCTTGATCGGTTCGGAGGCCGTACGACGGTTCGCCCGTCTGGGACTGGATGTCGTGGGCATCGACAACGACATGCGGTCCCGGTTCTTCGGACCGGAGGCGTCGACTGCCTGGAACGTCCGCCGCCTGTCCGCCGATCTGGGAGGCGCCTACACGCACCACGACGCGGACGTCCGCGACCGGGACGCGATGGCAGCGCTCTTCCGGCGGTACGGACGCGACGTCGCCGTCGTCATCCACACCGCCGCGCAGCCCTCGCACGACTGGGCAGTGCGCGACCCGTACACGGACTTCGACGTCAACGCGGTCGGCACCCTCAACCTGCTGCAGAACGTCCGTGAGCACTGCATCGACGCGCCGTTCGTCCACTGCTCCACCAACAAGGTCTACGGCGACCGGCCCAACTCTCTCCCGCTCGTCGAGCAGGAGACACGGTGGGAGATCGACCCAGGGCACCCGTACGCCGCCGGTATCCGCGAGGACATGCCGATCGACAACAGCCTGCACTCGGTCTTCGGCGCCTCGAAGCTGGCCGCCGACATCATGGTGCAGGAGTACGGCCGCTACTTCGGCATGAAGACCGCCTGCTTCCGCGGCGGCACTCTGACCGGCCCCGCCCACTCCGCAACCGAACTCCACGGCTTCCTGGGGTATGTGATGCGGTGCGCGATGGAGCGGCGCACGTACAGCCTCTTCGGGTACAAGGGCAAGCAAGTGCGTGATGCGATCCACAGCCATGACGTCGTCGCCGCCTTCGAGGCCTTCTTCCGAAACCCGCGCAGCGGCGAGGTGTACAACCTGGGCGGCGGGCGGCATTCGAACGCCTCCGTTCTGGAAGCGATCGCACTGGCCGAGAAGATCTCCGGCAACGCGATGACCGTCGAGTACACGGAGACGAACCGGATCGGCGACCACATCTGGTGGATCGGCTCCAACGCGCGTTTCGAGGAGCACTATCCGCAGTGGCAGCTGACCTACGACATCCCCTTGATCATGAACGAAATCCATGAGGCCAACGTGGACAGATGGGTACCGGTCCGATGAAGGGCAACGTGCTGGGTGTGCTCGTCGACGCGACGACCTACCAGGAAGCGGCGGACGCGGTGCTCGCCGCGGCGCACGAGGGGCGCCCGTTCGCGCTGACCGCCCTGGCCGTCCATGGCGTGATGACGGGCGTACTGGACAGGGCGCACGGCGCCCGGCTCAACTCCTTCGACCTGGTGACCCCGGATGGCCAGCCCGTGCGCTGGGCGCTGAACCTGCTGCACGGCGCCGGCCTCACCGACCGGGTCTACGGACCGCTGCTGACCCTCCATGTCCTGCGCAGAGCGGCCGACGAAGGACTTCCGGTCTATTTGTACGGCTCGACCGACGCAACGTTGGACCGGCTGGTGTCAAAGTTGCAGGAGATGCTTCCCGCGCTGAAGATCGCCGGGCGGGAGGCCTCCAAGTTCCGCTCCGTACAGGGCGGTGAAGACGCGGAGATCGCCGCCCGGATCACCGGCTCCGGGGCCCGGATCGTTCTTGTCGGGCTGGGCTGCCCGCGCCAAGAGGCCTTCGTACACGCCATGCGCCCGCTGCTGCCCATGCCGCTGCTCGCCGTCGGTGCCGCCTTCGACTACCACGCCGGACAACTGCGCAGGCCGCCCGCATGGATGCAGCGGGCCGGGCTGGAGTGGCTGTGGCGCCTGGGCCTGGAACCGGGCCGGCTGTGGAGGAGGTACCTCATCCTCAACCCGGCCTACGTGGTTCGACTGGCAGCACAGAAAACCCGGCTGTGGGATGCCCCCCCACCGGCCCCCACCACCGAGCGCACGCCCTCATTCCCGGTCTGACCGGCCCGAGTACCCGATCACACGGACTCCCTGCGCTCCTCCCGTGCCGGCTGGGGCAGTCGTGAGCCGGCTGCGACGCTGTGCGCGGGCGTGGCGGGGTGGGGTACGCGCTCGGCGCTCTCGCCGAAGCTCAGGCGGCGGCGGAAGTCCGTGATGGTTTCGCAGAGTCCCTGTTCCACCGGGGTCATGGGCTCCCAGTCCAACAGCCTGCGAGCCGCGGTGATGTCCGGGCGCCGCTTCTCCGGGTCGTCCTCGGGCCGCGGGACGAGCGTGATCTCGGAGGTCGATCTGGTGAGCTTGATGATCCAATGGGCAAGCTCGAGCATGGAGACCTCGTGCGGGTTGCCCAGGTTGACCGGTCCTGCCTGATCGCCGGCCATCATCCGCACCAACCCGTCGACCAAGTCGTCGACGTAGCACAGGGACCGGGTCTGGCCGCCGTCTCCGGCGACCGTGATCGGCTCTTGCTGCAGTGCCTGGCGAATGAAGTTGGGGATGGCTCGCCCGTCATTCAGGCGCATCCGTGGTCCGAAGGTGTTGAAGATGCGCACGATCTTGGCGTCCACACCGCAACTCCTGCGGTACGCCATCGTCAGCGCCTCGGAGAAGCGCTTGGCCTCGTCGTAGACCGAACGCGGGCCCACCGGGTTGACGCGGCCCCAGTAGCTCTCCGGTTGCGGGTGGACCTCCGGGTCTCCGTACGACTCGGAGGTGGAGGCCAGCAGGAAGCGGGCACCCTTGGCGGCAGCCAGGTCCAGCGCGTGCCAGGTGCCGGCCGATCCCACGCGCAGCGTCTCCAGCGGCAGTCTCAGATAGTCCACGGGCGAGGCGGGTGAGGCCAGGTGGAACACGGCGTCCACGGGTCCGGACACGTCCAGGCTCTGAGTGATGTCCCGGTTGTCCAACCGGAACTGCGGATGCCCCATCAGGTGCTCGATGTTGTTCATGCTGGACGTCAGGAAGTTGTCCACGCAGACCACGACGTGGTCCATGGCGAGCAGGCGCTCGCAGAGGTGGGAGCCGATGAATCCGGCTCCACCTGTCACTACTGCACGCATAAAGCGTCCTCTCAGTGGCCCTGACGCAGCCCGGACGGGGCAACTTGAATTGCCGATGGCGGGTTCTCTGTCTGAACCGGCCCCGGGTTCGGTAGAGATCGTGTTTGTATTCGTGTACCAGTTGCGAACCGGCTGCGACGTGAGAAGCGTTGGCGTGGCTCCAGAGTGTTTTCCCTTTCCCTCATTCGGCGCAGAAAGGGGCGTGGAATGACTGTCCACTCCATGGAAACGAACCAACATTGCCCAACTCGGCGCCGGAAACCGCGACGTGCGGACCGGGCTGTCATAAGGGTGGTCGACTTCGTTGGGGCTGCCGTTCTTCTCCTGCTGTTTGCGCCAGTGCTCCTCGTGGCGGCCATCGCGGTGAAGATGGACAGCCCAGGGCCCGTGTTGTTCCGTCAGAGACGCACGGGCTGGTACGGCAGGGAGTTTCACGTACTCAAGCTGCGCACCATGCGGCTCGGGGCCGAGGGGGCGCGGGCGGTGCTGACCGACTGCAATGAAGCCGGCGGGCACCTTTTCAAGATTCGCGAGGACCCTCGCGTCACCGCCGTCGGGCGCCACCTGCGCCGCTACTCCGTGGATGAGCTGCCGCAGCTGGTCAATGTGCTGATGGGGCAGATGTCACTGGTCGGGCCCCGTCCACTCCCGGTCGAGGACTCCGCGTTCACCGGAGTCGCCCGCCGCCGCCTGCTGGTCCGTCCGGGTGTCACCGGACTGTGGCAGGTCAGCGGCCGGTCCAATCTCACATGGGAGGACGCCTTGCGGCTGGACCTGCAATACGTGGACAGCCGGTCGATCGGGCTGGACCTGGCCATTCTCGTCCGGACGCTGCCCGCCGTATTGCGCGGTGACGGTGCCTACTGATTCCCGTGATTCCCGATGCGGCTGTCAACGCCTGACTCGTGACTGACTGCAGCCGCCCCTGCGGCCCTCCGCCAGCAAGAAATGACTCATTCCGCAATGGACTCCGTCCGCAGCTGCCTGCATGGAGAAAACGCATGAGCACCGACACCACACCTGACATGGCCGCGCTCCAACAGGCTGAGCACGCCAGCGGGCACGACTACGCAAAGGGCTCGCCACATCTGTTGCACCACACGATCAGGGACCGCATCGTGCGCCGCATCCACGGGCTGGTCGGCGAGGTCATCGACCGGCAGGGCGCCTGCCGGGTCGTCGAGGTCGGTGCCGGGCACGGCGCGTTCACCGACCATCTGCTGGCAGCCGGCGCCGAGGTGGAGGTCACCGAGATGAGCGCGCCGAGCGCCGAGTTCCTCGCCCACCGCTACCGGCACAGCCCACGGGTACGGGTCGTGCATGACGTGACGGGCGAGGCGGCCCACGACGGCGAGCCGGTGGACGCGGTGGTATGCATCTCGGTCCTCCACCACATCCCCGACTACCTCGACAGCGTTGCCCGGTTGACGGGCCGCATCGCACAGGGCGGGTTCTTCCTCAGCTTCCAGGATCCGCTCTGGTACCCGCGCCGCTCGGTGCTCTCCCTCGGAGCCGATCGGGCCGCCTACTTCTGGTGGCGCGTCGGCCAGGGCGAACTGCGGCGGGGCCTGGCCACCCGTATGCGACGGTTGCGCGGCGTCCATGACCCCTCGAATCCGGCCGACATGGTCGAATACCACGTCGTACGCAAGGGCGTGGACGAGGAGGCCCTGCGCAGGCTGCTGGTGAGGTCCTTCGCGAGCGTGGAGACGGAAGAGTACTGGTCGACCCAGTCCTCCACGCTCCAGGCCATCGGCGAGCGGTACGGTCCCCGCACCAGTTTCGGCATCGTCGCCCGGGACCATGTGCCACCGAGCGCGTCAGCGCGTCCGTGACGTGGGCCGGATGCCCGCCGCCGAGAGCCCGGAGTCCCGGGGCCGGCTCGGCGAGCATCCGGCGCGCTTCCGTTGCCTGGGGAGGACCGCTGTGACCTCACGCCCGCTGTTCGGGGGCGTGGTCCAGGAACGTAGCGCGAGACTCCGTCTGTGTCGGCACCATGGTGAGGTCCGTTCGACCGTCCGGATGCACAGCCACGACGTTGTCGGTCACGCCACAGCGGTGGTCGGGGCTTTCCACGAGACGCAACTCTCCGCGATCCGTGAAGCGGTGCATTCGGTAGCCGTGGGCTGCCAGGAGGTCCCAGGCCGTTCGATCCGGCGCGGCAGCCCCGGGCTTCCGCCACACGAGTTCGAAGATCACGACAGGGCGGTCCCGCGTGAGGATCTGCTCGGCCCCCTGAAGGGCTTGAGCCTCATAGCCCTCGATGTCCATCTTGATGAGGGCGATGCGGCGTCCGGGCGGTGTCACGTCGTCGAGCCGCACCACCTCCACCGGCTGGGTCTCCGGCCTGTTTCCGTTTGCCGCGTGCAGCGAAGCACGTGACCGGTCGTCGTGCATGTGGAGGGTGGCGTGTCCGGCTTGTGCGCCGGCAGCCACAGGGAGGACCTGCACGTTGCGCAGATCGTTCATCCGGATGTTCCGCTGGAGAACGGAACGCGCCTGGGCAAACGGATCCAGTGCCAGCACGAGCCCGCGCGTACCGACCAGCCCGGCGAGAGGCAGCGTGTAGCTGCCGTAATGCGCGCCCACGTCCATGACCACGTCACCAGGGCGGACCCAGCGGTGGAGTTGGGTCACTTCGATTTCGTAGTCGTCGCGCCACACATACGCGATCTTGGCATTGCCGCGCCACTCGGGAGGGCACCAGAATTCCATGCGTGGGCCGGGGAGCGTCACGGTGGCGCCCATGTGCAGGGCGGTGCGCGCCCGCCAAACCGCCAGTCGGGTCAGCATTGTCGCCGTGGAAGTGTGAGGCGCAGGATGATGTAGCGCCCACCGAGCCTTGCCGAGGAAGGTCATGTTTCACCGCTCTGCGTGAGTTGGGCATTGTGGAGGGATGGGAGCCTCTGTCGGGGCTCGTCCGGGGCCGTCTGCAGCCGAAGTGGTGGCAGATGGTCTGTCGACGGGAAGGATGGCGCGATAAAGTTCTTCGGCGATTTCCGCTTTCGCCACCCATGTGTGTTTCCGCGCCCACGCCAGCGCCGCGTGTTCCATGCAGCGGCGTGTTTGTTCATCGCTGAGCACACCACTGAGCGCGGATGCGAGACGCTGTGGCAGATCGGCCGGGTCGCCCAGTGGCACGGATACTGCTCCACCCGGTGCCGAGAAATCACCGATTCCCTGGTGGCCGATATGCACCACGGGTACGCCTCTGGCGCACGCCTCCAGCGATTGCATACTGGAGGAATCCCGGAGGCTGGTCATCAGAAGCGCATCAGCGTCGTCGTAGACAGTGAGAACCTGCTTCCACGGCAATCGGCCACGGAACTCGACGAACTCGTTCACTCCCAGGCGCAGCGCGAGTTGTTCCAGGGTGTGCCGCAGAGGCCCGTCGCCGATCATCACGAGGCGCGCGTCCGGGATTTCCGACCGTAGGTGTGCGAACGTCCGCAGTGCCAGCTCGGGAGCCTTGATCGCGATCAGACCGCCCACCCACAGAACAGTGGGAGGACCGGCCGGCCGGGCGCGCTCACCCTCCGACGGCTTTCGGAGCAAGGACTCCTGGACGCCGTCGGCAAGCACCAGGCGGGTATCGGTGCGGCCCAGACGACGAGCCAGTCGTTCTGTGTCCCGGTTGGTGGCGAGTACGACCGCCGCCTCGCTGACTGTCGTACGGCACAACGGTCGGCGGCTGAGACAGCGAACCCGCAAGGTCCGCACCGCTTCCTGCCAGTACGCGGCGCCCAGGTAGCGCCGGTGACTGTGCGGTGCGGTCTGGCCGCCGCCGACGGGGCCGAACACCAAGGGCGGTCCCAGGCGGTGCAGGGCACAGCCGCCTTGCAGGGATCCGTACGAGACGTGATGCACGAGGTCGGCCGCATCGAGTCCGTGGCTGCGGGCGTAAGCCAAAGCCTGGCGCTGCCAGCCGTCATAGCGCAGGAAATCCGTAGCCATGTCGCTCAGCCAGCCGGGCAGCATTCCAGTCCAGGAAGGAGTGGGTGGGGCCGGGATGGCGTGCAGTTTGATCCGTTCTCCCACATCCTTCATTTCTGCTACTCGCTCTATAATATGCTTTACGTTGTCGGAGTAGGGGTAAGTCAGCAGTTCTACGGTGTGTCCGCGCCTCGCAAGCGTTTCGGCCCAAGCCCATCCCCCGGCTGGTTCACTGCCACAGGTCGGATCGCACGCAAACGCGACCAGTACGATACGCAGTCCGGATGTATTTTCTGTTTCTCCTGCCGCCGAGGAGATATCGAGGGGTCCCGATTTATTCAACCTCTGGTGGTGCATGTGTCCGATAATAAAGTCTGTTCCGGCAGGGGAAATCGGTTGTCGCGGTATTTCGTGGGCCGTTCCCCCGATCGGAACTACTTATCTACTCGGCCACTGCTCAGACACGGCACGGACCCGCAGACTTCACCGTGGCCCGCAGCGGGGTCACCAGGGCCTGCCGCAGAATCGTGGGGGCGCGGTCGGACTGGGGCTCTCGGAGGTGCAGCACCAGCGTGCGGCTGGACTGCCGGGGCAGCTCCAGGTCGAGGGTGTACACCGGATGGCCGCGTTCGGCCCCGGGGATCAGCTCGACCCGGCGGCCGTCCAAGGTGGCCCGTGTCAGGTCCGCCCCCTCACTGGCGTAGTAGGACACCAGCAGCCGGTTGTCGCCCGGGCGGGTGCGGTAGGCCGGGGCGTCCACCCGTTGGGTGACGTAGGAAGGGAGCCCCGAGGCGGGCGCCCTGTTGGTGAGCGTCACGGTCACGGTGACCGACCGGCCGTCGTCCGTGCAGGAACCGGGCGCCCAGACCAGGCTCCGGTCGAGGTAGTAGTCCAGCTTGGTGCCCGCCGCGTTGTTCACCACAAGTCCCGCGAAGGGGCCGCGCGTGTTCGGCAGCGCGCCGCCGAACGGCCGTGACTCCAGCAGCCGTTCCTCGGCCCCGTGCGCGCTCCACACCTGCAGACGGCCCTCCCGCTGCACGTCGTGCACGGCCCGCAGCAGCGCGGGGAGCAGGCCCGGGTCGTCGGCCGCGTGCATCAACCGCTTGGCCGCGGCGCTCGCGGCGTCGGCGAAGAACGCCTTGCGCTCCAGGACGTTCTCGTACGCCGCGTAGCTGGTCCGCTCGGTGAGGTCCACGGCGTTGCCGGCGGTGAGCATGGTGCCGTCGGCCAGCCGGGCGGGCCCGGTGGCGCCCAGCAGCAGGCCGAGCGCACCGGGGTCGATGGCCATCGCGCCGTCCAGGCGCTGCCCGGTGTGCGCCCGCCAGTACGCCGTCCAGAGGCGGGCCGCGGACGGGAAGTGCGGGCTCATGTTGGAGTTCTCCCAGACGCTGCCGGGTTCGCTGTTGCCGTACTGGGCGGCGAACTCGGCTCCGAGGTTCACGTCGGCATGGACACCGCCCATCTCGATGTCGTTGCCGAAGTGCTCGAAGGACAGCCGGCCCCGGTCGGCCCGGATCACGGCGAAGGCTCCGGGGAGGCCGCCGGTGCCCCGGGCTTCGGCCGTGTTCTGGAAGGAGAGGAAGTAGCGCCGGGGCGCGCGCGCTCCGAGCATGGGCGGCACGACACGGGCCGCGACGGCGATGTCCCGCGTCTGCGGGACGAGACGGTCGAGCTGATCCGACAGCTGCGCACGACCGCGGTCCACCGCCGGCAGCCAGGTGGAGCCGTGCAGCGCGCGGATGTCGTCCCGGACCTCGGCCGCGACCCGCGCGGCCCGGCCGAACGCGGGCGCCTGGTCCTCGAGTTGGGCGAGCACACGCGGGATTCCACCCGCGTGAGCGCCGGCCGACAACTGGGGGACGGCCCGCACCAGCGGCGACAGCACCTCGCCGGCCAGCCGGTCCGAGCCGTCCGCGATGCCGCGCACGGTCCGCAGGGGGCCGCCGGCGAACGGCACGTGGGCGGCGAGATACCAGGCCGGTCCCGTGGTGAGCCAGTGCGCCCGGGCGGCGTGCGCGGCTGCGGAACGCAGCAGGCGCTCCTGACCGGACTCCGCCGGGGCACCCGCGGCGGCGGGCGCGGCCGGGCTGGTCGCCGCCGATGCCGCCACCGACTGCCGGAGCGCGCCGAGGTCGTGCTGTGCGGCGAGGAGTTCGGCGCGGGCGAGCCAGCCCGTGCCTCCGATCCAGGCGGCCGCCGCCAGGGGAAGGGTGGCGACGGCCAGCAGCGAGTTCCTGGCCAGAGGGCCGAGGGCGCGCCTGGGGAAGGGCATGCGTACCTTGGGCACCGTCATGAGCTGCGGCGACGGCGCGCGACCAGCATGATGCCGGCGCCCGCTGCGACCAGACCGGCCGCCACACCACCCAGGATCAACTTCGTCCTGTCGTTCTCACCGGTGTTGGCGAGGCGCGGCGAGCCGTGGCCGTGCTCTCCATTCTCCCCGTGCTCCCCGTGCTCCCCGTGCTCCCCGTGCTCCCCGTGCTCTCCATTCTCCTCGTGCTCTCCGTGCTCCCCGTGTTCCCCGTGCTCCTCGTGCTCCGGGTGGTGCGGCTTCGGCGGCTTGGGCGGGTAGGCGGGCTTCGTCGGGTGCGGGTAGGGGTGGGGGTCCTGGGCGTAGGCGGTCCCCGAGCTCGCCAGTGGGGCTGCGGCGAGCGCTGCGGCCGTGGCGGCTGAGGCCAGAACAGACCGCCATCTCGGCGACTTCATCATGGGTTCCACTCTCCTCGACTTGATCAGGGCGGCAGGCCGGGCAGTACCAAGAACTGGATAGTGGAACGAATAGGGAACAAGTGGCATAAATCGCTACGTAGCGGCCACAAGCCACCGGATGGTGTAGCGCGAGACGCCGAAACAGTCCGGTCGGACGGAGCGGCCGGCCGGGTGTTGGGCCAGGATGGGGCCATGAGCGTAGTCAAGATCAACGTACTGACCGTGCCCGCCGAGCAGCGCGAGGTGCTGGAGAAGCGGTTCGCCTCCCGGGCCCACGCCGTGGAGAACTCCGACGGCTTCGAGTGGTTCGAGCTGCTGCGCCCCGTCGAGGGCACGGACACCTACCTTGTGTACACGCGCTGGCGTGACGAGGAGTCGTTCCAGGCCTGGCTGGAGGGGCCGATGAAGGCCGCGCACCAGGGCGGCGGAGAGGGCGGGGAACGCCCGAAGCCCGCGGCCACCGGCTCGACCCTGTGGTCCTTCGAGGTCGTGCAGCAGGCCGGGCCGAAGGGCGCCTAGCCCGCTCGCGCATACGACGGCGCCCCCTGCCTGTGCGGGTCAGGGGGCGCCGTCGGGCTTTTCAGCTGCCGGTTGCTCGGCCGGTTACTTCACCGGCTCCGGCTCCGGCTCGCTCGCGGCCTCCGTCTCGCCCGCCGGGTCGACCGGCGTCTTGACGGACTCCAGGAGGAGCTGGGCGACGTCCACGACCTGGATGGACTCCTTGGCCTTGCCTTCGTTCTTCTTGCCGTTGACCGAGTCGGTCAGCATGACGAGGCAGAACGGGCAGGCGGTGGAGACGATGTCCGGGTTGAGGGACAGGGCCTCGTCCACGCGCTCGTTGTTGATCCGCTTGCCGATGCGCTCTTCCATCCACATGCGGGCGCCGCCGGCGCCGCAGCAGAAGCCGCGTTCCTTGTGGCGGTGCATCTCCTCGTTCCGCAGGCCCGGAACGTTCGCGATGATCTCGCGCGGGGGCGTGTAGATCTTGTTGTGGCGGCCCAGGTAGCAGGGGTCGTGGTAGGTGATGATGCCCTCGACCGGGGTCACCGGGATCAGCTTGCCCTCGTCGACGAGGTGCTGGAGCAGCTGGGTGTGGTGGATGACCTCGTAGTCGCCGCCGAGCTGCGGGTACTCGTTGCCGAGCGTGTTGAGGCAGTGCGGGCAGGTCGCGACGATCTTCTTCGCCGACTTCGGCTTCTTCGTCGACTCGTCCACCTCGCCCTCCTCGTTGAGGGACTCGCCGAAGGCCATGTTCAGCGCGGCGACGTTCTCCATGCCGAGCTCCTGGAACAGGGGCTCGTTGCCCAGGCGGCGGGCGGAGTCGCCGGTGCACTTCTCGTCGCCGCCCATGATCGCGAACTTGACGCCCGCGATGTGGAGGAGTTCGGCGAAGGCCTTGGTGGTCTTCTTCGCGCGGTCCTCCAGGGCGCCGGCGCAGCCGACCCAGTACAGGTAGTCGACCTCGGAGAGGTCCTCGATGTCGCGGCCGACGACCGGGATGTCGAAGTCGACTTCCTTGGTCCACTCGAGGCGCTGCTTCTTGGCCAGGCCCCAGGGGTTGCCCTTCTTCTCCAGGTTCTTGAGCATCGTGCCCGCCTCGGACGGGAACGCGGACTCGATCATGACCTGGTAGCGGCGCATGTCGACGATGTGGTCGATGTGCTCGATGTCGACGGGGCACTGCTCGACGCAGGCGCCGCAGGTGGTGCAGGACCACAGGACGTCCGGGTCGATGACGCCGTTCTCCTCGGCGGTGCCGATCAGCGGGCGCTCGGCCTCGGCGAGAGCGGACGCGGGAACGTCCTTCAGCTGCTCCTCGGAGGCCTTCTCCTCGCCCTCCATGGTCTTGCCGCCGCCGGCCAGCAGGTAGGGCGCCTTGGCGTGGGCGTTGTCCCGGAGGGACATGATCAGGAGCTTGGGGGACAGCGGCTTGCCGGTGTTCCAGGCCGGGCACTGGGACTGGCAGCGTCCGCACTCGGTGCAGGTGGAGAAGTCCAGCAGGCCCTTCCAGGAGAACTGCTCGACCTGGGAGACACCGAAGACGTCGTCCTCACCCGGGTCGGCGAAGTCGATCGCCTTGCCGCCCGAGGTCATCGGCTGCAGCGCACCCAGCGCGGTGGAACCGTCCGCGTTCCGCTTGAACCAGATGTTCGGGAAGCCCAGGAACCGGTGCCACGCCACACCCATGTCGGTCTTCAGCGAGACCACGATCATCCAGGTGAAGGACGTCGCGATCTTGAGCCCCGCGAAGAAGTAGCTCAGCTGCTGCAGGGTGGAGGCGTCCATCCCCCGGAACCAGGCGACCAGCGGGTACGTCAGGAAGTACGAGGCCTGGTAGCTGTCCACGTGGTGCTGGGCGCCCTCCAGGGCGTGCAGCGTCACGATGCAGGTGCCGACGATGGTGATGACGGTCTCGACGAAGTAGGCCTGGCCGGTGTTGGAGCCCGCGAACCGGGACTTGCGCAGCGCCCGGCCCGGCCTCGACAGCTGGCGGATCACGACCAGCGTCAGGATGCCGACCGTGGTCATCACGCTGAGGAACTCGACGAACATGTTGTACGGCGTCCACTCACCGATGATCGGCAGCAGCCAGTCGCTCTTGAAGAGCTGGCCGAACGCGTTGACGATCGTCAGCAGCAGCGTGTAGAAGCCGATCGCGACGAACCAGTGGGCGAAACCGATGACACCCCAGCGGTTCATCCGGGTGTGGCCCAGGAACTCCCGCACCAGGGTCACACTGCGCTGATACGGGTTGTCGGTCCGGGATCCGGCCGGCACGGGCTGGCCGAGTCGCATGAACTTGTAGATCTGGAGGGTGGCGCGGCAGAACAGCGCCACGCCGACCACCGTCAGCGTCACCGACACGATGATCGCGGCAAGTTGCATGGGCGCTCCTGGGGCGGGGCCTAGATATTACTAAGCGGTAACTTACTCAGTCCGTACGAGATTACCTCTATCTTCCATCGGGGTGCAGTGCGGTGCGGCGTGATCTGGGTCGCTGAGAGCCCCTGAAGGCGGGGGTGGCTCGCGGTCCGGACACGGTCGACAGGCAATCGGATCGTGTTATTCGTACCGAATTGCTACATTCACCCCTACCTTAGAGCCCGTGCTCTACGGGATCGCCGCCGCCATCGCAGCCCTCGTCCTCACCGCCGTGCTCGCGGCGCTGCTCCGCCTGCCTGCCCTGCGTGCGGGCATCGTCGACCGGCGGCGGCAGCGGCCCCTGCCCGTGCTCGGTGGGCCCGCCGTCGTGGCCGTCACCTGTCTGATCGCCTGGACGGGGGAGTGGACGCGGGTCGCCCCGCTCGGTGAGGGGGTCGGGCGGCTGCTCGTCGCCGCCGCCGGGGTCGCCGCGCTGGGCCTGGTCGCCGACGTGTGGCGGCTGCGGGCGCGGGTGCTCGTCGCCGGTACGGCCGTCGCGGCGGCCTGCGTGGTGCCGTACGACGAGACGGGTCTTGCGGGCGGGATCCTGGCCGTCGGCTGGATCGTCTTCGCCGCCCTCGCCTTCAAGGGGCTCGACCATGCCGACGGGCTGGCCGGGACCGTCGGGGTGGTCACCGCCTTCGGCGCGGGCGCCTGTGCCGCCGCCGAGATGATGGACGGGCTCGCCGTGCTGCTCAGCGTGTTCGCCGCCGCCCTCACCGGCTTCCTGATGCACAACTGGCATCCCGCGCGGATGGGGCTCGGGGTGTGCGGCTCGCTGTTCGCGGGGTTCCTGCTGTCCTCTTCCGTCGTCTTCACCCGCGCGGGGTACGGGCTCGGGCCGAGCGCCGGGGTGCTGTTCTGCCTCGGGGCCGTCGCCGCCGCCGACGCCCTGCTGGTGATGCTCGCGCGGCTGCTGGGCCGGCGCCCGCTGCTGCGGCGCGGGCCCGACCATCTCGCGCACCGGCTGCGGCGGCTCGGGCTGACCCCGCAGGGGGCGGTCGTGCTCGTGGGGGCCGGCACCTTCTCCTCGGTGCTCGTGGGGGTGCTCGTGCACGCCGGGTGGACGGGGGAGGCGGCCGCGCTGTGGGTGGCGGGAGGAGCGGTTGTCGCCGTACTCGTACTCCTTCGGATCCCTCTCCGTATGTCACGGCGGGTTGCGAATACGCAGGTCACAGGGCAGTTGCGTGTAAGGAACGGATAAGAGTTGAGCCTGGCTGACTCAGGTCTGTTGACCCGGCGGACCTGCTCGTGCACACTTGAGCCTGTTCCACTCAAGTCAGCTGGAGGAATCAACCATGGCACGTGCGGTCGGCATCGACCTGGGCACGACTAACTCCGTCGTCAGCGTTCTGGAAGGCGGCGAGCCCACCGTCATCACCAACGCCGAGGGCGCCAGGACCACGCCGTCCGTCGTCGCCTTCGCGAAGAACGGTGAGGTGCTCGTCGGCGAGGTCGCCAAGCGCCAGGCGGTCACGAACGTGGACCGGACCATCCGCTCGGTGAAGCGCCACATGGGCACCGACTGGAAGATCGAGCTCGACGGCAAGGTCTTCAACCCGCAGCAGATGTCCGCGTTCATCCTTCAGAAGCTGAAGCGCGACGCCGAGGCCTACCTGGGCGAGAAGGTCACGGACGCGGTCATCACCGTCCCGGCCTACTTCAACGACTCCGAGCGCCAGGCCACCAAGGAGGCCGGCGAGATCGCGGGCCTGAACGTCCTGCGCATCGTCAACGAGCCGACCGCCGCCGCGCTGGCCTACGGCCTCGACAAGGACGACCAGACGATCCTCGTCTTCGACCTCGGTGGCGGCACCTTCGACGTCTCGCTGCTGGAGATCGGCGACGGCGTCGTCGAGGTGAAGGCCACCAACGGTGACAACCACCTCGGTGGTGACGACTGGGACCAGCGTGTCGTCGACTACCTGGTCAAGCAGTTCCAGTCCGGCCACGGTGTGGACCTGTCCAAGGACAAGATGGCCCTCCAGCGCCTGCGTGAGGCCGCCGAGAAGGCCAAGATCGAGCTGTCCTCCTCCACCGAGACCTCGATCAACCTGCCGTACATCACCGCGTCCGCCGAGGGCCCGCTGCACCTGGACGAGAAGCTCACCCGGGCTCAGTTCCAGCAGCTGACGGCCGACCTGCTGGAGCGCTGCAAGACGCCGTTCCACAACGTCATCAAGGACGCCGGTATCTCCATCAACGAGATCGACCACGTCGTCCTCGTCGGTGGCTCCACCCGTATGCCCGCCGTCGCCGAGCTCGTCAAGGAGCTGACCGGCGGCAACGAGGCCAACAAGGGTGTGAACCCGGACGAGGTCGTCGCCATCGGCGCCGCGCTCCAGGCCGGTGTCCTCAAGGGTGAGGTCAAGGACGTCCTGCTCCTCGACGTGACCCCGCTGTCCCTCGGTATCGAGACCAAGGGCGGCATCATGACCAAGCTGATCGAGCGCAACACCACGATCCCGACGAAGCGCTCCGAGATCTTCACGACGGCCGAGGACAACCAGCCGTCCGTGCAGATCCAGGTCTACCAGGGCGAGCGCGAGATCGCGGCCTACAACAAGAAGCTCGGCATGTTCGAGCTGACCGGTCTGCCGCCGGCGCCGCGTGGCGTCCCGCAGATCGAGGTCGCCTTCGACATCGACGCCAACGGCATCATGCACGTCACGGCCAAGGACCTCGGCACGGGCAAGGAGCAGAAGATGACCGTCACCGGCGGCTCCTCGCTGCCGAAGGACGAGGTCGACCGGATGCGCCAGGAGGCCGAGAAGTACGCGGAGGAGGACCACGCCCGCCGCGAGGCCGCCGAGACCCGCAACCAGGGCGAGCAGCTCGTCTACCAGACCGAGAAGTTCCTCAAGGACAACGAGGACAAGGTCCCCGGCGAGGTCAAGACCGAGGTCGAGGCCGCCGTCGAGGAGCTGAAGACCGCGCTCAAGGGCGAGGACAGCGCCGCGATCCGTACGGCCACCGAGAAGGTCGCCGCCGTTTCGCAGAAGGTGGGCCAGGCCATGTACGCCGACGCCCAGGGCGCCCAGGCCGCCGGTGGCCCGGAAGGCGCCACCCAGGGCGGCAAGGCCGCTGACGACGATGTCGTCGACGCCGAAATCGTCGACGACGAGCGCAAGGACGGTGCCGCGTGACGGAGGAGACCCCGGGCTTCGAGGAGAAGTCCGACGTCCCCTCCGGCGCGACCCCTGACGACGCCGAGCCGAAGGCCGCCCCCGATGAGGGGGCGGCCCCGGCCGGGGACGGAGCAGCAGACGCGGGCCTGGTGGCCCAGCTGGACCAGGTGCGTACGGCGCTCGGCGAGCGCACGACGGACCTCCAGCGCCTCCAGGCCGAGTACCAGAACTACCGCCGCCGGGTGGAGCGGGACCGGGTAGCCGTCCGGGAGATCGCCATCGCGAACCTCCTGACCGAGCTGCTGCCCGTGCTCGACGACATCGGGCGGGCACGGGAACACGGCGAACTGGTCGGCGGGTTCAAGTCCGTCGCCGAGTCGCTGGAGACCGTCGCGGCCAAGCTGGGCCTCCAGCAGTTCGGCAAGGAGGGCGAGCCCTTCGACCCGACGATCCACGAGGCCCTGATGCACAGCTACGCGCCGGACGTCACCGAGACGACCTGCGTGGCGATCCTGCAGCCCGGGTATCGCATCGGCGAGCGCACCATCCGCCCCGCGCGGGTGGCCGTGGCCGAACCGCAGCCCGGCGCGCAGGCCGGCAAGGGCGAGGGCGCCGAGGAGAACGCGGCGGCCGACGACAAGGAGAGCGGTGGCCCGGACGAGGGCTGACGTACGGACCGAGGCGAACCACGGAAAGGGGGAACGTCGGGGATGAGCACCAAGGACTTCATCGAGAAGGACTTCTACAAGGTCCTCGGCGTCCCCAAGGACGCCACCGAGGCCGAGATCAAGAAGGCGTACCGGAAGCTCGCCCGCGAGTTCCACCCGGACGCCAACAAGGGCAACGCCAAGGCCGAGGAGCGCTTCAAGGAGATCTCCGAGGCGAACGACGTCCTCGGCGACCCGAAGAAGCGCAAGGAGTACGACGAGGCACGCGCCCTGTTCGGCAACGGCGGCTTCCGCCCCGGGCCGGGCGCCGGCGGCTCCTTCAACTTCGACCTCGGCGACCTCTTCGGAGGCGGCGGGGGCGGGGGCGCCCAGGGCGGCGGCTTCGGCGGCGGAATCGGTGACGTCTTCGGGGGACTGTTCAACCGGGGCGGTGCCACCGGCACCCGTACCCAGCCGCGGCGCGGCCAGGACATCGAGTCCGAGGTCACGCTGAGCTTCACGGAGGCCATCGAGGGCGCCACGGTGCCTCTCAGGATGTCCTCCCAGGCCCCGTGCAAGGCCTGTTCCGGCACCGGCGACAAGAACGGCACACCGCGCGTGTGCCCGACCTGCGTCGGCACCGGGCAGGTCGCCCGGGGCTCGGGCGGCGGTTTCTCGCTCACCGACCCCTGCCCCGACTGCAAGGGCCGCGGTCTGATGGCCGAGCACCCCTGCCTGGAGTGCAAGGGCAGCGGGCGCGCCAAGTCGTCGCGGACCATGCAGGTCCGCATCCCTGCCGGGGTGACCGACGGCCAGCGCATCCGGCTGCGCGGCAAGGGCGCGCCCGGCGAGCGGGGCGGCCCGGCGGGCGACCTGTACGTGGTCGTCCACGTCGGCGCGCACCCGGTGTTCGGCCGCAAGGAGGACAACCTCACCGTCACCGTCCCGGTGACGTTCGACGAGGCTGCCCTCGGCGGCGAGGTGCGGGTGCCGACCCTCGGCGGCCCCGCCGTCACTCTGAAGCTTCCTCCTGGCACGCCCAACGGCCGCACCATGCGGGCGCGGGGCAAGGGCGCGGTCCGCAAGGACGGCACCCGCGGCGACCTTCTGGTCACCGTCGAGGTGAGTGTCCCCAAGGACCTGTCGGGGAAGGCTCGTGATGCGCTGGAGGCGTATCGCGAGGCGACCGCGGGTGAGGACCCGCGTGCGGAGCTGTTCGAGGCCGCGAAGGGAGACTGAGAGTGATGGACGGCCGTCGGCGTAACCCGTACGAACTGACCGAGGAGACCCCGGTCTACGTCATCTCGGTGGCTGCCCAGCTCTCCGGACTCCACCCGCAGACGCTGCGCCAGTACGACCGCCTGGGTCTGGTCTCCCCGGACCGGACCGCCGGGCGGGGCCGCCGCTACTCGGCCCGCGACATCGAACTGCTCCGCCAGGTGCAGCAGTTGTCGCAGGACGAGGGCATCAACCTGGCCGGCATCAAGCGCATCATCGAACTGGAGAACCAGGTCGCCGCGCTCCAGTCCCGCGTCGCGGAGATGGAAGCGGCCCTGGACGGCGCGGCGGCGACGATGCGCCAGCGCGAGGCCGCCGTCCACGCCTCCTACCGCCGCGACCTGGTCCCGTACCAGGAGGTCCAGCAGACCAGCGCGCTGGTCGTGTGGCGGCCGAAGCGGCAGCAGTCCTCGGACTGACCCGCATGCCCAGCTGAGAGGGGCCCGGATTCCGGGCCCCTTTCGCGTGCTCGGGGTTTCACCTGCTCACGGCAGGAGGACGGCGTAGTCGTTGATCGTTCTCGTTCTCGTTCTCGCTCGAACGGGTGAACTGGAGTTGATTCCCCTGGTCAGCCGTACTGCTGTTCCAACCGTGATCCCGTTGCTTGTGCCCCGAGCACACCCAGCCCACACTTTGAGGAGGTGATGCCGCCATGACCGCTCTTGCGCACGAGAGGCCCGAGACCATGCCTGAGACCAGGACGGAGCCCGTGTCCTCGGCCGGCAACGGCCCCGAGCTGGACGAGGTCCTGTGGCAGGCGTGGAAGGCCATGGAACTCCCCGAGGGCTACCGTGCCGAGATCATCGAGGGAGCCATCGAGGTGTCGCCCACCCGTCGCCTGTCCCATGCGCAAATCGTCAACCGCCTGCGCAACGCACTGGTGCGGTTCCTCGGGGAGGGAGAGTACGCGGCGTTTCAGGACACCAACGTCATCCACCAGCGCAAGGGATGGATTCCTGATGTCCTTGTCGCCCCCGAAGACCTGGAGCCGCACGGCGACGAGGAGGAGCTGGGCGTGGCTGCGTCCGCTGTCTCCCTCATCGTCGAGGTCGTCTCGCCCGGCAAGCGCAACCAGGAGCGTGACCGCATCCGTAAGCGCCGCGAATACGCCCGCGCCGGTATCCCCGTTTACGTCATCATCGACGACCACGACAGCCACGGCACCGTCACCGTTCTCACCGAACCCGAGCCCGACAAGGCCGACTGGGTCGGAGTCCACCGCGTTCCTTACGGCACCGAAGTCACCATCCCCGAAGGTCCCGCCAAGGGTTTCGTGATCGGTGAGGCGATCACCGGTCCGAAGCGGGGCTGAAGCGGGGGCATACGGAGGCGAACGCGTTCCAGGTCACCCTGACACCCGGAAAGGTGTTAGTTGTACCGATCTTTGCCGCCCCATGGACTCCCCTTGAACGGAGGGCCCGTAAAGGGCGTTTGGATGGGGTTTCGCATCCCCTTCACAGGTGCAGCGGTGTGTGCTGTTGCGTACTCGTTAAGTAGTTCTCCTTGACGCCGCATGTGCCCCCCGCGTTGTCTTTTCAGACACCTGGGTCGCTTAAAGCCACCCACGTCCGCAACACACCTGAAGTGAGCCCCCGCATGCGTCGTATCGCCCTGACCGTGGCTGCATCCACGATGACCCTCTCCCTGGCCGGCTGCGGCATGCTCGACGCCTCGGGGGACGGCGCGAGCGCAAGCCCGTCGAAGGGGAACGACCTCACGCTGGGGCTGCTGCTGCCGGAGAAGGCGAACACCCGCTACGACAAGTTCGACTACCCCATCATCAGGGACAAGGTGGCCGAACTCACCCACAAGCAGGGCAAGGTGGAATACGAGAACGCGAACGCGGACGCCACCCGGCAGGCCGGCCAGCTGCAGCAGATGATCGACGACAAGGTCGACGCCATCCTGCTCGACGCGGTCGACTCGCACGCGATCGCCGGCGAGGTGAAGAAGGCGAAGGACGCGGGTATCCCGGTCATCGCCTACGACCGGCTCGCCGAGGGGCCGATCTCCGCGTACATCTCCTTCGACAACGAACTCGTCGGCGAGGTGCAGGCCCGCACCCTGCTGGAGGGGATGGGCCCGAACCACGACACCTCCGACAAGATCGTCATGGTGAACGGCTCGCCCACCGACCCGAACGCCAAGCAGTTCAAGCAGGGCGCGCTCTCCGAGCTGACCGGCAAGGTGCAGATCGCGAAGAGCTACGACACCGAGGAGTGGAAGCCGGAGAACGCCGAGGCCGAGATGACCGAGGCGATCGGCCTGATCGGCAAGAGCAACATCGCCGGCGTCTACGCCGCCAACGACGGCATGGCGGGCGGTGTCATCAAGGCCCTGAAGGCGGCCGGCGTCACCCACCTGCCCCCGATCACCGGCCAGGACGCCGAACTGGACGCGGTCCAGCGGGTCGTCGCCGGTGAGCAGTACATGAGCGTGTACAAGTCCTACCCGGACGAGGCCGAGGCCGCCGCCGAGATCGCCGTCGCCAAGGTCCAGGGCAAGGACATCAAGTTCGACGCCCTCACCCAGGACAGGGTCAACAGCCCGACCACCAAGAGCGTCCCGTCCAAGCTGGTCCAGGTGAACGCCCTGACCAAGAGCAAGATCAAGGAGACGGTGATCGCGGACGAGATCTACACCGTGAACCAGATCTGCACGGCGGCGTACAAGGCGGCCTGCGCGGCGATCGGGCTGAAGTAGCCGGGACCGCCGGAGGTTTGTCCCCGGCGGCGTACGGCGGGTCCCGGCCGGGCGGGGGATGCCCGGCCGGAACCGCCCCGGGTGTTCTGACCACCCGGGGGAAGCGGTAACAACGATGCCTCGGCGACGCTCGCCGCACCACCGTCATCTTGTTGCAGTGCGAGGTGCGGAGGCCGGACGATAACCGGACATAACCTTCGATTGTCGAGCCCCTGGCGTGGTGAGCCGTGTTGCGGACCCGGTCGGCGCCGCGCATAGTTGCGCTGCGGAAGTGGCAGCACACCGGGGGTGAAATGGGCGATGGCCGGGCACGGGGCGAAGCATCCACATGGTGCCGACCGACTGTGCGAGGCCGGGGATCGTGTGTATTCCCGGGCCGTTCGCCGCGGGCGCGTGCCGCGCACCGACGCCGATCCGGTGCCCTGTCTCCTTGAACTGGCGCTGCTGCACCCCGACCCCGACGACATGGACTGGCTGGTGCCGACCTCCCCGCAGGAGGTCATGACCCGGCTCCTGCGCGGGGTCTACGACGACGTCAGGGAGAGCCAGCGGCGGGTGGGCTCGGCCGTCGCCGCCTTCGAGTGGTACGCCGCGCTCGGGCAGCACCTGCAGACGCCGGCGGCGCCGGGCGGGGGCGCCGCGATCCGGGTCCTGGACGGACTCTCCCGTATCCAGGCGGCGATGGACGAGGCGACGCAGGCGTGCACCACGGAGGTGCTGACCGTGCAGCCCGGCGGCATCCGGCGGGAGGCCGAGCTGACCGAGGGCCTGCACCGGGCGCTGGCGCTGCGCGGCCGGGGCGTGCGCATGCGCGACCTGTACACGCATGTGGCGCGCCACGGCCAGGGTCTGCTCAACTACCTTGACCTGATGGGCGACGCGGTCGAGGCCCGCACCCTGGACGAGGTCATCGACCGCCTCATCCTCTTCGACCGCACGGTGGCCTTCATCCCGGCCAACGCCGAACGCTCGATGGCCCTGGAACTACGCCACCCGGCCCTGGTGGAGTACCTGGTCACGGTCTTCGAACGCCTCTGGCGCCTCGCGATCCCTCTCACCGCCGCGCTGCCCGACACCGGCATCGAGGGCATCTCACACCGCGAGCAGTCCATCGCCGCGCTGCTCGCCGAGGGCCACCAGGACGCGGTCATCGCCGAACGCCTGGGCATCAGCGTCCGCACCTGCCGCGCGCACATCGCCCGCCTGTCGGAAACCCTGGGCGCGGCGAGCCGTACGCAACTGGGGGTCCGCATAGCCCAGGTGGGCCTGGACGGCGCGGCCCGCTCCTCCGGCCCGAACGTGTTCGGCATCCCGGACCAGGGGTCCCCGAGCGTCCACTGACCGGCCCTACGTCTGCTCCTCCACGTCGAGGATCCCTGACTGCCCGATGAGGTACCCGAGTTGGGCGCGGCTCTCGCTGCCGAGGGTTTCGGCGAGTTTGGCGATGTGGACGCGGGCGGTGCGGATGTTCATGCCGAGGCGGTCGGCTATGACGGCGTCGGTGTGGCCTTCGATGAGGAGGGCGGCGATGGCTCTTTGGCGAGGGGTGATGCCGTTCGACGACGGCGGCGTCACCGCTATGGGGAACATGGGGGTGGCCAGGCGCCACAGCCGGTCGAAGGTTGTGACGAAGTACGTGATCAGCGCCGGATGCCGGACCTCCAAGGCCTGGGTGCCGTCGTCGTTCGCGGGGATGAGAGCGAGCCGGCGGTCGATGATGATGAGGCGGTGGGGCACCTCGTCAAGGCTGCGGGCCGCGATGTCACCCCTGAGCTGTTCGAACGAGGTGTACACCGTCGGCAGGTGCCGCAGAGTGTGCGGGTAGAGGGCACGAAGGCGGACACCGCGGTCGAGCAGCGCCTGGTCGCGGACGGAGGCGATGTCACGGGCGATGGCGCCGCGTCGGCCGGTGAGCCCGTTACGCGGCTGGATGGTCAGTACTTCCTGACTCGCCTCGTCCGTGGCTTCGGTGAGGGCCAGGTTGATGCGCTCGGTTCCGCTGAGGAGCCGCAGCATCGGGGTGTCCGTGCCGGCGACGGGGTCCGCTTCGATGTGCAGGAGTGGTTCGAACTGTTCCACCAGCTGGTCCTCGCGCCGGCGTTCGTCCGCGATGCGGGCGGCTGATGTGCGCAGCAGCCGATGCAGGGCGGCTGCGGGGGCGACCGGTTCGAGTCGGTCGGGGTCATGGAGCGCCGGGTGTAACAGGCCGAAGTCGATCAGGCAGCGGGCCTCGTCGGCGTCCGCGGAGCTTAAGTGTCCTTCCCGCAGAGCGCGTTCGTACAACTTCGTCCCCGAGGCGCAGAGTTCCTCGACGCCGTGCTCGGGGTGCGGTCTGGCCGCGGAAGTCACCCCGCGGCCCCCTGCTCCGGGACTGTGGTGTCCTTGTCGAGGATTCCGGACTGGGCGATGAGATAGCCGAGCTGGGCGCGGCTGCCGCTGCCCAGGGCCTGGGCCAGTTTGGCGATGTGGGCGCGGCAGGTGCGGACGTTCATGCCCAGGCGGCGGGCGATGGCCTCGTCGACGTGGCCTTCGACCAGGAGCTTGGCGATGGAGTGCTGGATTTCTGTGATGCCGTCGGAGGCGACTTCGTAGGGGCCGCCCATGCTGAGCGGAACTGCACGGCTCCACATGAACTCGAAGACCTTGATCAGATATCGGACCAGGCCTGGCTGGCGCAGTTCCAGGGCGACCTGCTGATCCTCGCGAATGGGGATGAAGGCCACGGCCTCGTCGCAAATGATGAGCCGCTCCACGAGTTCGTCGATGGTTCGGTACTCAGCCTTGCCGTCGGCGAGGTGTGCGGCGTATGCCAGCTTCTCCGGGCTGTACCGGGCGGTGTGCTGGTACAGGGTGCGGATGCGGACGCCGCGTTCGATGAGCGGCCTGTCCCGCTCCAGGCCCCGCTGCACGCTGCGTTCGGAGAGGCGATCGCTCGGCTGGATCGTGAGCACCTCGGTCTGGCACTGCTCGGTGGCGAGATTGAGTGCGGCGTTGATGCGGTCGCCGCCCTCCAGGATGGTGATCGAGTCGCTGCCCGCCATCGCCTGTGCGCCGAGTGTCATGAAAGGCTCGAAGGTGTCGGCGAGTTGGATCGACAGGCGCCGGCGCTCCGTGATCTCGCGCTCGATCGGGCTGAGTCGATGGGTCAAGGCGATTGCCGGGGGGACGGGACGCAGCCAGTCGGGGTCGTCCGGATCCGGCTGGAGCAGGGCAAACTCCATCAGGCAGGGAGCTTCCGTTGCATCGGAGCGGGCGATGCGTCCGGCGCGCAGAGCGGCGGCGTAGAGACTGCGGCCTTCCTCGCACAGCTCCGTCACCGCGTGGGGATGCGCCGCTTTCGCCCGGTTTGTTACCAAAACTCCACCCCCCAGGGTCCTGAACATGCAGGAACATGATGCACCGATTGTGTGGCCATGACGTGCCCGAATGAGCCATCGTCGTACCTGACGGGGGAATAGGGGACCTTCAAGTAAGGACGAAGCCGAACATGCGTAACAGAGTGCTTCGCTCGGTGCTTGCAGCCGCCTTCCCCGTCATGGCGATTGTCGGTGCGTGGAGCGGCTTTACCGAGGCGAAGGGTGACGTCCGTGCGAACACCTCGTGGCCGATCGTGACGACTGCTGCGAGCGAGGGCAACACCAATGGGCCTGTCTCGATGACCGATGGAGCCGGGAGTTGACGTGACCACTCCACCCGACGACCGCACCTTCCGACGCGAAATGGCCACCGCCTACCGCTCAGGCTGGCACTTCATCGACCTGGTCACCGCGATCCCCCACTCCGGTGACTCGTTGATGGTGACCGTGTTCGGCGAGCCGGTCGTCGTGACGCGGGACGAGGACGAGGACGTGCGGGCCTACCGGTGCCTGCGTAAGCCCCGTGGCGCGCCCCAGCCGGTGCGCTGTGCCGTTCGGTACGGCATGATCTTTGTGAACCTGGACCAACGGGACCACCGGATGGCAGAACCGGATGTCTCCGACGTAAGGACTATTTCGGCCACCCCCCGCAGTGCCTGACGCGATTCCCCCGTCGTAAAACATCGCTCAGGTGCTTCCCCCCGCAGCGGCGTCACCGTGACCTGAACACGGTGACGCCGCTGTCGTTTGCGGGGACATTTCAGGGTATGGGCGCGCTTTTACAGTGGCCGAAATCAGCCAGGTGTCGATTCCCGCTCAACCTCGCCCCAGTGCCCGCTCCACCGTGATCTCGATCACGACCCGTGAGGGATTCGGCGACGGCGTCCGCTCGTACCTTTCGGCGTACCGGCGCTCCGCCTCGGCCACCCGTTCCGGCTCGGTGCGGACCGCCGCCCGGCCCTCCAGCGTCGCCCAGCGCCGGCCGTCCACCTGGCATACGGCCACCCGGGCGCCCTCGGGGCCGGCCCCGGCCGCCAGCACATGGGCCACCTTCGCGCTCGACTTGTTCGTGATCACCCGGGCCAGCCGCGCCTCGGGGTCGTACGTCACCCCGACCGGCACCACGTGCGGGCTGCCGTCGGGACGGAGCGTCGTCAGCGTGCAGAGGTGACGCTCCCGCCAGAACGCGACATAGGCGTCGTCCGGGGCTGCTGGGTCTACCGCGTGCTTTGAGGACATGAGGGAAACCTAGCCCTCCACCGGCGTCGATCCAGCCTTGAGCGGAATAGGCTCAACTTTGTGTATGTTGGATATGGCAGTAGTGGACAGTGGGAGACGTGGCCGAGTAGGAGAGCGCGAACGTGGACGCCGAGCTGACCAACAGGAGCCGGGAAGCGATCAACGCGGCTAGCAGCCGGGCCGTGACCGAGGGGCACCCCGATCTCACGCCTGCCCATCTGCTCCTCGCCCTGCTCGCGGGGCAGGAGAACGAGAACATCACCGACCTGCTCGCCGCCGTCGACGCCGACCAGGCCGCCGTACGCTCCGGGGCGGAGAAGATCCTTGCCTCGCTGCCCAGCGTGACCGGGTCCACCGTCGCGCCGCCGCAGGCCAACCGCGATCTGCTCGCCGTCATCGCCGACGCCGGTGAACGCGCCAAGGACCTCGGTGATGAATATTTGTCCACCGAGCATCTCCTCATCGGCATCGCCGCCAAGGGCGGTCGCGCCGCCGAGGTGCTCCGGGCGCAGGGCGCCGACGCGAAGAAGTTGCAGGAGGCCTTCGACAAGGCCAGGGGAGGACGCCGCGTGACCACCGCCGACCCCGAGGGCCAGTACAAGGCCCTGGAGAAGTTCGGCACCGACTTCACCGCCGCCGCCCGTGAGGGCAGGCTCGACCCGGTCATCGGGCGGGATCAGGAGATTCGGCGGGTTGTGCAGGTGCTGAGCCGGAGGACGAAGAACAATCCCGTCCTCATCGGTGAGCCCGGCGTCGGCAAGACCGCCGTTGTCGAAGGGCTTGCCCAGCGGATCGTCAAAGGTGACGTGCCGGAGTCCCTCAAGAACAAGCGGCTCGTCGCGCTCGACCTCGGAGCCATGGTCGCCGGTGCCAAGTACCGCGGTGAGTTCGAGGAGCGGCTGAAGGCCGTGCTCGCCGAGATCAAGGAATCCGACGGGCAGATCATCACCTTCATCGACGAGCTGCACACCGTCGTGGGGGCCGGGGCCGGCGGCGACTCCGCCATGGATGCCGGGAACATGCTCAAGCCCATGCTCGCCCGTGGTGAGCTGCGTATGGTCGGTGCGACCACACTCGACGAGTACCGGGAGCGGATCGAGAAGGATCCCGCCCTGGAGCGGCGGTTCCAGCAGGTGCTGGTCGCCGAGCCCTCCGTCGAGGACACCGTCGCCATCCTGCGCGGGCTCAAGGGGCGGTACGAGGCCCACCACAAGGTCCAGATCGCCGACAGCGCGCTGGTCGCTGCCGCCACCCTCTCCGACCGGTACATCACCTCCCGCTTCCTGCCGGACAAGGCCATCGACCTCGTCGACGAAGCCGCCTCGCGGCTGCGCATGGAGATCGACTCCTCCCCCGTCGAGATCGACGAACTCCAGCGTGCCGTCGACCGCCTACGGATGGAGGAGCTGGCGATCGGCAAGGAGACCGACCCGGCCTCGCGCGAGCGGCTGGAGAAGCTGCGCCGCGACCTCGCCGACAAGGAGGAGGAACTGCGCGGGCTCACCGCCCGCTGGGAGAAGGAGAAGCAGTCCCTCAACCGGGTCGGCGAGCTGAAGGAGAAGCTGGACGAGCTGCGCGGGCAGGCCGAACGTGCCCAGCGCGACGGCGACTTCGACACCGCCGCCAAGCTGCTGTACGGCGAGATCCCCGGCGTGGAGAAGATGCTGGAAGTCGCCTCCGAGGCCGAGGAGGAGGTCGCCAGGGACACCATGGTCAAGGACGAGGTCGGTTCCGACGACATCGCCGACGTCGTCGGAGCCTGGACCGGCATCCCCGCCGGCCGCCTCCTGGAGGGCGAGACGCAGAAGCTGCTGCGGATGGAGGGGGAGATCGGCAAGCGGCTGATCGGGCAGAGCGAGGCCGTGCGGGCCGTCAGCGATGCCGTGCGGCGGTCCCGGGCCGGCATCGCCGACCCCGACCGGCCCACCGGGTCCTTCCTCTTCCTCGGGCCGACCGGCGTCGGCAAGACCGAACTCGCCAAGGCGCTCGCCGACTTCCTCTTCGACGACGAGCGGGCCATGGTCCGCATCGACATGTCGGAGTACGGCGAGAAGCACAGCGTGGCCCGGCTGGTCGGCGCGCCCCCCGGGTACGTCGGCTACGAGGAGGGCGGCCAGCTGACCGAGGCCGTACGGCGGCGGCCGTACAGCGTCGTCCTGCTGGACGAAGTCGAAAAGGCGCATCCCGAGGTCTTCGACATCCTCCTGCAGGTGCTGGACGACGGGCGGCTGACGGACGGGCAGGGGCGTACCGTCGACTTCCGCAACACCATCCTGGTGCTCACCTCCAACCTCGGCAGCCAGTTCCTGGTCGAGCCGACGACCACCGAGCACGAGAAGAAGGAGCAGGTCCTGGAGGTCGTACGGGCCTCCTTCAAGCCGGAGTTCCTCAACCGGCTCGACGACCTGGTGGTCTTCTCGGCCCTGAACAAGGACGAGCTGGCCCGGATCGCCCGGCTGCAGATCGACCGGCTGGCCAAGCGGCTGGCCGAACGCCGGCTCACCCTGGACGTCACCCCCGAGGCCCTGGCCTGGCTGGCGGACGAGGGCAACGATCCGGCCTATGGCGCCCGGCCTCTGCGCCGCCTCGTCCAGACGGCCATCGGTGACCGCCTCGCCAAGGAGATCCTCTCCGGCGAGGTCAAGGACGGCGACACGGTCCGCGTGGACCGCTTCGGGGAGGGGCTGATCGTGGGGGCGGCCACCGGGAAGACGCTGTAGACCCGCGGGAGCACTCGGCGAACGGGCTGGAACAGGGATTCTGGTACTCGCGTCGATGATCGGCCACCCAGCGGAGGCCGTCGGCTGAGCCGCTTGCCGGGGGTGGGGCAAGAGAGAGAGGGTGGGATGTACGTCTGGTCTCGCGAGAACCGGACGAGCCAGACGACCGCAGGAGTGTCCAAGTATGTCCATCGACCCGTCCTCGATTCCGAACTTCGGGGGCCAGCCCGAACCGCAGCCCCAGGGACCGGCCGGCCCCGTCGTCCCGGATCAGGACCTCGTGAAGCAGCTCCTCGACCAGATGGAGCTGAAGTACGTCGTCGACGAGGAGGGTGACCTCGCCGCGCCGTGGGAGCAGTTCCGCACGTACTTCATGTTCCGCGGGGAGGCCGAACAGGCGGTCTTCTCGGTGCGGACCTTCTACGACCGTCCCCACCCGATCAGCGCCAAGCCCGCGCTGCTGGAGGCCATCGACGACTGGAACCGGCGCACGCTGTGGCCGAAGATGTACACGCACACCCACGACGACGGCACCGTCCGCCTCATCGGTGAGGCGCAGATGCTGATCGGCACCGGTGTCGCGCTGGAGCACTTCGTCTCCTCCACGGTCAGCTGGGTGCGGGCCGCGATCGAGTTCGACAAGTGGCTCGTGGAGCAGCTCGGCCTGGAGGAGGAAGTCGACGACGCGGAGAAGCCCGAGGACGACGAAGAGTAAGCGCGTCCGGCCGGATCCGGGGGCGGCGGCCCCCGGACCGTGCTCGGCTGCGCCGCTTTTCTCAGCTGCGCCGCAGTCGTTCCGCCGCCTCCCGCAGGACCTCCTCCTTCTTGCAGAACGCGAACCGCACGAACGGCGCCCCGGCCTCCCGGTCGTCGTAGAACACCGCGTTCGGAATGGCCACCACGCCCGCGCGCTCCGGCAGGGCGCGGCAGAAGGCGAAGCCGTCCTTCTCGCCCAGGGGGCGGATGTCGGTGGTGATGAAGTAGGTGCCGGACGGCCGGAACACCTCGAAGCCCGCCTCGGTCAGGCCCTCGGCCAGGATGTCCCGGCGGGTGCGCATGTCCCGGCGGAACGTGTCGAAGTAGGCGTCGGGGAGGGCCAGCGCCTCGGCCACCGCGTACTGGAACGGGCCCGAGGAGACGTACGTCAGGAACTGCTTCGCCGAGCGGACCGCCGTCACCAGGCCCGGTGCGGCCGTCACCCAGCCGACCTTCCAGCCGGTGAAGGAGAAGGTCTTGCCGGCCGAGCCGATGGTCACCGTGCGTTCCCGCATCCCGGGGAAGGTGGCGAGCGGCACGTGCTCGGCGTCGTCGAAGACCAGGTGCTCGTAGACCTCGTCGGTGACCACCAGCAGGTCCCGTTCGACGGCCAGTTCCGCGATCGCGGCCAGCTCCGCGCGGGTGAGGACCGTGCCGGTGGGGTTGTGCGGGGTGTTGATCAGCAGCAGGCGGGTGCGGTCGGTGACCGCCGCGCGCAGCTCGTCCAGGTCGAGGCGGAAGCCGGCGCCGTTCCCGTCGGTGTGCGGGCGGAGCGTGACCGGTACGCGCCGGCCGCCCGCCATCGCGATGCTCGCCGCGTAGGAGTCGTAGTACGGCTCCAGCGCGATCACCTCGTCGCCGGGTTCGAGGAGGGCCAGCAGGGAGGCCGCGATCGCCTCCGTGGCGCCCGCCGTGACCAGGACCTCGGTGCCGGGGTCGTAGGAGAGGCCGTAGCGGCGCAGCTGGTGCTCCGCGATCGCGGTGCGCAGCTCGGGGATGCCCGGTCCCGGCGGGTACTGGTTGCCGCGCCCGTCGCGCAGCGCTCGTACGGCCGCCTCGCGGACCTCTTCGGGGCCGTCCGTGTCGGGGAAGCCCTGGCCCAGGTTGATCGACCCGGTCCGGACGGCGAGGGCGGACATCTCGGCGAAGATCGTCGTCCCGAACTCGGCGAGCCGGCGGTTGAGGTAGGGGCGCGCGGTGGAGGTCATGCGGGTCATCCTGCGCCCAAGCTCTGGACTTCCTCAACTGTGCTTTGCCCGCCGGACCGGCCGGGCATCTCCCGGTCACCAGCGGCAGGCGACTGGCGCGAGGCGCCCACGGGGGGCCGCTTCGGGGGAACGGAAAGAAGGTGACGCCATGGGCATCGTGCTGAGTGGGGCGGCGTTCTTGATCGTGTGCGCGGGGGCCATGGCCATCTCGGTGCGGCGCGACAAGCGCGCCAAGTGGCGGCGGTCGGCCCGGGGCGGGTACGGGTCGTCCGACGGGGGCGGCAGCTGGTGGGCCGCCACCGGCGACGGCGGCTCGTCGTCCGGGGGCCACCACTCCGGCGGGCACCACTCCGGCGGTCACCACTCCGGTGGCGGGCACTCGTGTGGCG
The DNA here is from genome assembly GCF_053592455.1 of Streptomyces sp. NPDC002676. Classification (NCBI taxonomy): domain Bacteria; kingdom Bacillati; phylum Actinomycetota; class Actinomycetes; order Kitasatosporales; family Streptomycetaceae; genus Streptomyces; species Streptomyces sp. NPDC002676. The sequence goes on from NZ_JBSFVT010000003.1 coordinate 380,245, forward strand.
GCCATTCGTCCTGTGGATCCTCGTGTGGCGGATCTTCGTGCGGCGGATCCTCGTGTGGCGGGGGCGGCTGCGGAGGCGGCAGTTGAGGGGCGCTCGGCGGCTTCCGCCCCGCGCCAGGCGTACGCCGTAGTTGAACAGTTGAGCTGTGGGGCCCTCTGAGGGATGGAAACCCGGCGAAGTTGGGTAAAAACGCTGTGGCGGCGCCACTGTTCATGATTCCCTCTAAGCCACTAAGCAGCCCTCGGACGCCCCGCAGACACCCCGTCCCGCCCGGGCCGGCTCGGCAGACCGGGCCGACATGGCACTTGCCCGGTGTCGACCGAGGTGCGCCGGACCACACCCCTCCTTGCGTGTTAGCGGAGCCGATCCATGCTCACGACCCTGAACACCTCCTACACCGATACGCGCGCTGCCGATCTGGCCTGGGCCCTCGGGCGCGAGCCGCTCCCCGCGCTGGCCACCCTCGACCTGGAACTGACCGGTGCCAAGCTGCAGTTGAGACTGCTCGGCGCATCCCACCAGGTCCTGCTGGACGAGGAGCGGGGCGGCTGTTCGGAGACGGTCGCGTGCATCCCCGGCTCCAGCACCCCGCTGCCGCTCGGCGTCGCCAAGCGCGTCGGGGACTGGGAGTACGAGTTCGCCGCCCGGGTGGAACTGCTCACGCCCGGCTGCTTCGCGGGCCGTGCCCAGGAGTTGCTGGCCCTCGTCTCCGACCACCCGCAAGGCCTCGCCGGGGTCTTCCCGGGCAGCCCGCACGCGTTCACGGCCATGCTGGCCCAGCGGCACGACGGCCAGGTGCAGTGGCGCACCTGGCACGCCTACCCGCAGGACGGCCAGTTGGTCGCGACCCGCACCCGGGTCGGCGTGCGCGTGGCGGTGGGTCAGGCGGGCTAGCGGAGCCTGTCCGGTTGATCACTCGCGGGCGGCATAAACCCAGAGACGTCAACTGCCGCTATTTCCACACGTGTGGGTGACCAAGCGTACTGCGCCTGTGACGTAACGTCGCAACGTGATCGAACCGCACGCCCCCGCGCCCCCGGGCGCCCCGCCCTGGACAGGCCCCGCCCGGCTGCCTGTCCGGCCCGGCACCGGGCGGTTCCTGGTCCTCGTGTGCGTCTTCGTCGTCGCGGCCTGCGGGCTCGTCTACGAACTCGAACTCGTCGCGTTCGCCTCGTACTTGATCGGCGACTCGGTCACCCAGTCCTCGGTCGTGCTGTCCGTGATGGTGTTCGCGATGGGCATCGGCTCGCTCGGCGCCAAGCGGCTGCGCTGGCACGCGGCGGCCGGATTCGGCGCGGTCGAGGCCGCCTTGGCGCTGGTCGGCGGATGCAGCGCGATGGCCCTGTACGCCGTCTTCGCCTGGACCGGCGGCTGGGGCGGGGTGTGGGCCGAGGGGCCGCGCTTCCTGCTGGTCGCCTTCTCCCTCGCCATCGGCCTGCTCATCGGCGCCGAAGTCCCCTTGCTGATGGAGCTGATCCAGCGCATCCGCCGCCAGGACGCGGGCGGCGCGGTCGCCGACCTGTTCGCCGCGGACTACGTTGGCGCGCTCGTCGGCGGCCTCGCCTTCCCCTTCCTGCTCCTGCCCGTCCTCGGCCAGTTGACCGGCGCGCTGCTCACCGGAGCGGTCAACGTCGTCGCCGGGGGCGCCCTGGTCCTCGGCCTGTTCCGGCGCGACCTGTCCCGCCGCGCCACCTGGACCCTGCTGCTCGTCGGCCTCACGGTCCTCGGCGTCCTCGCCTCCGCCGCCGCCCTCGCCGACGAGTTCGAGCGCGCCGCCCGGCACGCGGTCTACGGCAAGGACGTCCGCGTGGCCGTGCAGACCGGCGTCCAGGAGGTCGTCCTCACCGGCGGCACCGACGGCAAGCCGCTCGACCTGTTCCTGGACGGCCGGCTGCGCGTCGGCGGCCGGGACGAGCGCCGCTACCACGAGGGCCTGGTCCACCCGGCCCTGTCCGGCGGCCCGCACGCCCGCGTGCTGATCCTCGGCGGCGGAGACGGCCTCGCCGCCCGCGAGGTCCTGCGCCGCCCGGACGTGCGCCGCGTCGACGTCGTGGAACTCGACGCCGGCCTGATCCGCCTGGCCCGCCGCGACCCCGGCCTGTCCGCCCTCAACGGGCATGCGTACGACGACACGCGCGTCCACGTCACCACTGCGGACGCCCTCGGCCGGCTGCGGGGCGCGCCCGTGCGGTCGTACGACGTCGTGATCGCTGACCTCCCCGACCCCGGCATCACCGCCAGCACCAAGCTGTACTCCCAGGAGTTCTACGGCCTGGCCCGCCGCGTGCTCGCCCCCGGTGGCCGGCTGGTGGTGCACGCCGGGCCCCTCTCCACCCGGCCCCGGGTCTTCTGGACGGTCGACGCGACCCTCCGCGCGGCCGGCTTCGCCACGTCCCCGTACCGCGTCCTCGGCCAGGACTCCGGCTTCGCCCCGGGCCCCGACCGCTCCGCGGCCCCCACCCGCGCCCCCCACGACTGGGGCTTCCTCCTGGCCGCCCCGGGCCACACCCCGCCACCCCTGCGGCTCGACCCCCGGGGCCCGCGCCCGTACACGCTCACCCAGTCCGCGCTGACGGCGGACGGACTGGCGGCGCAGGGCACGCGGATCGGCGGGCTGGCGGCGTCGACGCTGGTGCATCCGCGGTACTGACGAGTCAGGACAGATCACCTGTTCACGTGAGGGTACGTTCGGGCCCCAGGTGGGTAGGGTCAGTCGACATGGAGCACCAGGTCTTCGTTCCGGTTTCCGGTGAGCGGCTCAGGGAGGCGCTGGCCGACCCCGTGCGCGTCGCCCGGGCGATCCCCGGGTTCCAGCAGGACGCGGGTGGCGAACCCGGCGCCGGGCGGCTGAAGTTGCGGGTCGGCGGGAACTCCGTCACCTACCGGGGCGCGGTGCGCGTCGCCGCCCGGGAGGACGGCACGTACGCCGTCGAGGGCGACGGGACCGAGGCCCGCGGCGCCGGCTCGGTCAAGCTCGCCCTGACCCTGCGCATCGACGAGGCCGAGGGCGGCTCCACCGTCACCGTCGAAGGCACGGCGGACGCGGACGGGCGCCTCGCGGAACTGCCGACGGAGGCGGTGACCTCGGCGGCGACCCGGCTGCTGAACCGCTTCGTGGAGGGGCTGGCGGACGGACCGAAGGAGTCGCACGACGCGCCCGAGCCCGAGTCCGCACCCGACCACGTCTCCGTCTTCGACACCGAGATCCCCCCGTCCTCCCTGGAACCCGACGCCGACACCGACGCCGACGACCGTCGCTCCGGCAACTTCGCCGACGCCGATGAACCCCCCGCCGAGGCCGCGCACGCGCGCCGCACGATGATCGGCCGCAGCGCGGAGGAGGTGGACCACGCCCCGCCGCGTGGCCGCTACGCCCCCGTACCGGCCCCCCAGACGGTCGGCACGAACCCGGCCCTGCGCTGGGCGGCCCCGGCGGCGCTGGCCCTGGCATCGGCGATCGTCGTCGCACGGGCGCTGCGCAAACGGCGTTAGCGATCGCCTGTACTGCGGACGCCCTCCTGATCACCCCAGTAGGGTCGTCCCGTGAGCAACGAAGACATCACGCTGACCGCGGGCGACGCGGAGGTGAGCGTGCGCCCCGGCAACGGCGGCCGTATCGGTGGGCTGCGGATCGGCGGAGTGGAGCTGCTGCGGCAGGGGGAGCGCTACGGCTGTTTCCCGATGGTTCCCTGGTGCGGCCGGATCCGGGACGGCCGGTTCCTGGACGGCGGCACGATCCGCCAGATGCCCGTCAACTCCCCGCCGCACGCCATCCACGGCACCGCCCGTGACGGCGCCTGGCGCACCGCGCGCGTCGCGGAGAACGAGGCGGTGATCACGTACGACCTGGTCGACCCCTGGCCGCACCCCGGCCGCATCACCCAGGTCGTCACGCTCACCGAGGACAGCCTGACGCTGACCATGTCCGTGGAGGCACAGGACGACTCCTTCCCGGCGCAGATCGGCTGGCACCCGTGGTTCAACCGGAACCTCGGCGGCGAGGACGTACGGCTGGACTTCGAGCCCGGCTGGCAGGAGGAGCGCGGGGACGACCATCTGCCGACCGGCAAGCGCATCGACCCCCGGCCCGGCCCCTGGGACGACTGCTTCGGCATGCCCGGCGGGGTCGACGTCACCCTCACCTGGCCCGGCCAGCTGGAGCTGAAGGTGGCGAGCCGCGAGGAGTGGGTGGTCGTCTACGACGAGCAGGCCGAGGCCGTCTGCGTGGAGCCGCAGACCGGGCCGCCCAACGGGCTGAACACCCTTCCGCGCCTGGTCACACCGCTGGACCCGCTGGAGGCGACGACGACCTGGAGCTGGCGGCGCAACTAAGCTGTTCGGCATGACGGACGTACGCGGCGCGCTGCTGCAGCAGATCAAGGACAAGGCCGTGGTGCACGGCAAGGTGACCCTGTCGTCGGGCAAGGAAGCCGACTACTACATCGACCTTCGCCGGATCACGCTGGACGGCGAGGCCGCGCCGCTGGTCGGTCAGGTCATGCTCGACCTGACCGACGAGCTGGACTTCGAGGCCGTCGGCGGCCTCACCCTGGGCGCCGACCCGGTGGCCACCGCGATGCTGCACGCCTCCGCCGCGCGCGGGAAGACGCTGGACGCCTTCGTGGTCCGCAAGGCGGGCAAGGCGCACGGCCTGCAGCGCCGGATCGAGGGCGCCGAGGTCAAGGGCCGCCGGGTGCTGGCGGTCGAGGACACCTCCACCACCGGCGGCTCCGTGCTGACCGCCGTGGAGGCGCTGCGCGAGGCCGGCGCGGAGGTCGTCGCCGTCGCCACGATCGTGGACCGGGCGACCGGCGCGGCCGAGGCGATCGCCGAGCAGGCGGGCGTGCCGTACGTGTTCGCCTTCTCGAAGGATGAACTGGGTCTGGACTGACACGCCGGTTTGACCTGGACTTGGCCGGGGGGTCGACCATCACCCCATATCTGGAAAGATGGCGGCGACGATGACGTCACCCCCCAGGTCCAGGTGACGATGACGTCATCCTCAGGTCTAGGTCAGGGCCGTAAAGCAGTAATCCGACCCCGCACACTCAAGGAGCGGACAGATGCCCATCGCAACCCCCGAGGTCTACAACGAGATGCTCGACCGGGCGAAGGCAGGCAAGTTCGCCTACCCGGCCATCAACGTCACCTCGTCCCAGACCCTGAACGCGGCACTGCGCGGCTTCGCCGAGGCGGAGAGCGACGGCATCGTCCAGATCTCCACGGGTGGTGCGGAGTTCCTCGGCGGCCAGTACAGCAAGGACATGGTGACCGGCGCGGTCGCGCTCGCGGAGTACGCGCACATCCTCGCCGAGAAGTACCCGGTCAACATCGCGCTGCACACCGACCACTGCCCGAAGGACAAGCTCGACGGGTACGTACGCCCGCTGCTCGCGCTGTCCGAGGAGCGCGTGAAGGCCGGCCGCAACCCGCTGTTCCAGTCGCACATGTGGGACGGCTCCGCCGAGACCCTCGCCGACAACCTGGCCATCGCCCAGGAGCTGCTGGAGCAGGCCCGCCGCGCCAACATCATCCTCGAGGTCGAGATCACCCCGACCGGCGGCGAGGAGGACGGCGTCACCCACGAGATCAACGACGAGCTGTACACCACGGTCGAGGACGCGATCCGCACCGCCGAGGCCCTCGGCCTGGGCGAGAAGGGCCGCTACCTGCTGGCCGCCTCCTTCGGCAACGTGCACGGCGTGTACAAGCCGGGCAACGTCGTGCTCCGCCCCGACCTGCTGAAGGAGCTGAACGACGGCGTCGCCGCCAAGTTCGGCAAGCAGTCCCCGTTCGACTTCGTCTTCCACGGCGGCTCCGGCTCCACCGAGCAGGAGATCCTGACCGCGCTGGAGAACGGCGTCGTGAAGATGAACCTCGACACGGACACCCAGTACGCGTTCACCCGCCCGGTCGCCGCGCACATGTTCCAGAACTACGACGGCGTCCTGAAGGTCGACGGCGAGGTCGGCAACAAGAAGGCCTACGACCCGCGCACCTGGGGCAAGCTGGCCGAGGCGAGCATGGCCGCGCGTGTCGTCGAGGCCACGAAGAACCTGCGCTCGGCGGGTAACAAGATCAAGTAAGGCGTCGTACGACGTCTCGCGGGCCCGGTGACTGTCGACGTCGCCGGGCCCGCTGTATACCTGGAGCCATGCCCGACATGCCTGGAGCCATGCCCGACGTCCGGCTGGCCTCCCCCCAGGGCAAGTGGATCCTGCTGACCACGGTCCTCGGGTCCAGCATGGCGATGCTGGACTCGACCGTCGTCAACGTGGCGCTCCCGCACATCGGCCGCGACCTGGGCGCGAGCCTGACCGCCCTCCAGTGGACGGTCAACGCGTACATGGTCACGCTGGCCGGGCTGATCCTGCTGGGCGGTTCGCTGGGGGACCGCTACGGGCGGCGCAGGATCTTCGTGCTGGGCGTCGTCTGGTTCGCCGCCGCGTCGCTGCTCTGCGGCCTGGCCCCGACCTCCGGCGTCCTCATCGCCGCCCGCGCGCTCCAGGGCATCGGCGGTGCGCTGCTCACCCCCGGCTCCCTCGCGCTCATCCAGGCCTCCTTCCACCCCGACGACCGGAGCCGGGCGGTCGGCCTGTGGTCCGGCTTCGGCGGCATCGGGGCGGCCGTCGGCCCGTTCCTGGGCGGCTGGCTGGTGGACGGCCCCGGCTGGCGCTGGGTGTTCCTGCTGAACGTGCCGCTGGCCGTACTGTGCGTGCCGGTCGCCCTGCGGCACGTCCCCGAGTCCGCCGACCCCCGCGCCCACGGCCGTTTCGACGTGCTCGGCGCCGCCCTCGGCGCCCTGGCGCTCGCCCTGCTGACGTACGCCCTGATCGAGGCCCGCGGCGGCTCCCTGGCGGTCGCGGTGACCGCGCTGGCGGGCCTGGCCGCGGCGGTGGCGTTCGTCGTCGTCGAGCGGCGCCGCCCGGATCCGATGCTGCCGCCGGACATCTTCGCCTCGCGCCAGTTCACCGCGGTCAACCTGGTCACGCTGTGCGTGTACGCGGCCTTCGGCGGCTTCTTCTTCCTCACCGCGCTCCAGCTCCAGGTGGTGGCGGGCTACTCGGCCCTGGCCGCCGGTACGGCCCTGCTGCCGACCACGGCCCTGATGCTGCTGTTCTCCTCCCGCTCGGGCGCCCTGGCCGACCGGACCGGCCCTCGCCTGCCGCTCACCGTCGGCCCACTGCTGTGCGCCGTGGCGCTGCTCTTGATGCTCCGCGTGGGGCCGCACGCGCACTACCTGGCGGACGTCCTGCCCGCCCTGCTGGTGATGGGCGCGGGCATGGTCATCCTGGTCGCGCCCCTGACGGCGACGGTCCTCGCCTCGGTGGACACCGCCCGCGCGGGCCTGGCCAGCGGCATCAACAACGCGGCGGCGCGGGCGGCGGGCCTGATCGCGGTCGCCGCGCTGCCGCTGCTGGCGGGCATGGGCCCGGAGGCGTACCGCTCGCCGGGCGCCTTCGACGCGGCGTTCCGGCGGGCGATGCCGATCTGCGCGGGCGTGCTGGTGGTGGGGGCGGCGCTGGCCTTCACTCTGGTCCGCCGCCCGGGTCCGGGCTGCCGCAAGCCCGAGTGCCAGAGGCACGGCTGCGTGACGCACCCACCGCTGGAGGGGACCACGCCGGCGGAGGCGACCACGGCTTCCAGCGCTGGTCGAGCCGAGTGACGTGCCGTGGCCGTGGAGCTGGACGCCGACGCCGTTCCAGCCGGTGCCGCAGGTGCCGCGACCGTTACCGATCAAGCGCAATGCAGCAGACTGGTGCCATGACGATGCACGAGAACCTTCTCGGGGGCCCGCCCCCGACCCACCTCCCCGACGACCCGGAGCCCCGCGAGCTGCTCGCGGGCGGTACGGCACCGGCCGATGTGGCCGCCAAGTACCCCACGTCGTCCCTCGCCTGGGCCCAGCTGGCCGACGACGCGTTCGAGCGGGGCGCGGTCGTGGAGTCGTACGCGTACGCCCGTACGGGCTACCACCGCGGCCTGGACGCCCTGCGGCGCAACGGCTGGAAGGGGCACGGCCCGGTGCCCTGGGAGCACGAGCCCAACCGTGGCTTCCTGCGCGCCCTGCACGCCCTCGCCCGCGCCGCGCAGGCGATCGGCGAGCAGGAGGAGTACGAGCGCTGCACGCAGTTCCTGAAGGACTCCTCGCAGACGGCGGCCCAGACCCTGGGCTGACCCCTGCGGGAGCCGTACGGGATTCACCGGTGTGGCCCGTCTGGCACCAGACGGGCCTTGCCGCGCGGGGGGTGATCGCGGAGGATGCGATTGGGGACCGGGGCCCCCGTGCCGGCATCGGCAGGGGCGGACCGCTACCCGGAGCAACAGCAGGAGACAGCGATGTCCCAACAGGCTCATAGGTCCTTGGAGACTCAGGAGCCCGAGACCCCGCATCTCGACTTCGCGGGTACGACGCCGTACGAGGACTACGTCAAGGCGGACGTGCTCACCCACCTCCAGCACACCCTCTCCGACGACCCCGGAGAGATGGTCTTCCTGGTGACGACCCAGGTCATGGAGCTGTGGTTCACGGTCATCGTGCACGAGTGGGAGACCGCGGCACGCGCCCTGCGCGAGGAGCGGGTGCCGGTGGCGATCGACGCGCTGAAGCGTTCCGTACGGGAGCTGGAGGCGCTGAACGCCTCCTGGAAGCCGCTCGGCCAGCTGACCCCGGCGCAGTTCAACGCGTACCGCTCCGCCCTCGGCGAGGGCTCCGGCTTCCAGTCGGCGATGTACCGGCGCCTGGAGTTCCTGCTCGGCGAGAAGTCCGCGTCCATGCTCGTCCCGCACCGCGGTGCCCCCCGCGTCCACGCGGAACTGGAGAAGGCGCTGCACGAGCCGAGCCTGTACGACGAGGTCGTACGGCTCCTCGCCCGGCGCGGGCACGCGATCCCCGCGGACGTGCTGAACCGGGACCTGACCCAGCGCTACGAGCCCTCCGACGCCGTCGAGGCGGCCTGGGCGGAGATCTACTCCGGCGACCAGAACGCCGAACTCGCCCGTCTCGGCGAAGCGTTGTCGGACGTGGCCGAACTGGTGTGGCGCTGGCGCAACGACCACCTGGTCGCCACCCGCCGCGCGATGGGCGCCAAGCCCGGCACGGGCGGCTCGGCGGGCGTGGCCTGGCTGGAGAAGCGCGCCCGCAAGAACGTGTTCCCGGAGCTGTGGACGGCGAGGTCGCATGTCTGAGTTCGCGTTGCGTGCGGAGAAGCTGGACGCGGCGGACGAACTGGCCCCGCTGCGCTCCCGTTTCGTCCTGGACACCGTGTCCGGTCATGCGGCCGGCTCCGCGGGCGTCTACCTGGACGGGAACTCGCTCGGCGCCCTGCCGGCGAACGTGCCGGGCCGGGTCGAGGACGTCGTCCGCAGACAGTGGGGCGAACTGCGCATCCGCTCCTGGGAGGAGAGCGGCTGGTGGACGGCGCCGGAGCGGATCGGCGACCGGATCGCCCCGCTGGTCGGCGCGGCACCGGGCCAGATCGTTGTCGGCGACTCCACGAGTGTCAATGTGTTCAAGGCGGTTGTGGCAGCCGTTCGCATGGCGGGCGAGGGCCGGGACGAGATCCTGGTGGACGCGACGACGTTCCCCACGGACGGCTACATCGCCGAGTCGGCCGCCCGCCTGACCGGCCGCACGCTGCGCGCGGTCACCCCGGCGCAGGTGCCGGACGCGCTCAGCGGGCGCACGGCGGCGGTGCTGCTCAACCACGTCGACTACCGCACCGGCCGCCTGCACGACCTGCCGTCCCTGACGGCCGCGGTGCACGCGGCGGGCGCGTACGCCGTCTGGGACCTGTGCCACAGCGCGGGCGCCCTGCCGGTGGGGCTGGACGAGCACGGGGTCGACCTGGCGGTCGGCTGCACCTACAAGTACCTGAACGGCGGCCCCGGTTCGCCGGCGTACCTGTACGTGCGGCACGAGCTGCAGGACCGCTTCGACTCCCCGCTGCCCGGCTGGAACTCGCACACCGACCCGTTCGGCATGAGCCCGTCGTACGCCCCGGCACCGGGCGCCCTGCGCGGCCGGGTCGGTACCCCGGACATCCTCTCCATGCTGGCCCTGGAGGCGGCCCTGGAGGTCTGGGACGAGGTCTCGGTCGCCGCGGTCCGGGCGAAGTCCCTGGCCCTGACCGACTTCTTCCTGGAGTGCGTGGCGGCGTACACCGAGCCCGGCCGGGTCGAGTCGGTCACCCCGGAGCGCCACGAGGAACGCGGCAGCCAGGTCGCGCTGCGCTGCCCGGACGCCGGTGAGGTGATGAAACGCCTGATCGCGAGGGGTGTGGTGGGCGACTTCCGCCACCCGGACGTGCTCCGCTTCGGGTTCACGCCGCTGTACGTGAGCTTTGGGGACGTGGAGCGGGCGGCGCGGGTGCTGGGAGAGGTGCTGGGCTAGGCCGACAGGGCCTGGCGGAGAGGCTGGGGCTGGGCGGGGCGGCGACGGCTCCTGCCCGGCCCCTGCCGCACAACGGGCCACAGAACCGTTTCCCCTCACCCTGCGTGACATCCCCATGTTGCCGCACGTCACCGGCCTGATACCGTCCCCGCCAACGGTCGACGAAGAATCGCCAAACCCGTTCCATCGCTGAGAGGTTGGAGCATGCCGGACGACGCCGCAGCAGCCCGCGCCGCCGCCGAGGAGGAGTCTGCCTTCTCGCACCCCCCGGTAGACCCCGACGTCAGCGCCACGTACGGCGACCACCCCGACCAGGTGATCGACTTCTACGCCCCCCGCACCGGCCCGGACTCCCCGCTCGCCCCCGATTCCCTCGCCCCGCTGGTCGTGCTCCTGCACGGCGGCGCCTGGCGCGCCCGCTACGACCGCCGCCACATCACCCCGTTCGCGGACTACCTGTCCCACAGGGGCTTCGCGGTGGCCAACATGGAGTACCGGCGGGGCGGCGGCCCCATCCCGGAGCAGAGCAAGGGGGCCGAAGGGGACGAGGGCACCCCGCTCGCGGGCCGCTGGCCGGACACCTTCGACGACGTCGCCGCCGCCCTGGACGCCCTGCCCGGCCTGGTCCGCGAGGCGCTCCCGCAGGCCGACCCGCGCCGCACGGTGCTCACCGGCCACTCGGCGGGCGGCCACCTGGCCCTGTGGGCGGCGGCCCGGCACGTCCTGCCCGCCGACGCCCCCTGGCGCACCGACCGTCCGACCCCGCTGCGGGGCGTGGTCGCGCTGGCGCCGATCGCGGACTTCGAGGTGGCGGAGAAGCTGGACGTCTGCGGCAACGCCGCACTGCAACTCCTGGGCGGAAAAGGGCACTTCGCCGAACGCCGGCCGTACGCGGACCCGGTCCTCCTGCTCCCCACGGGCATCGCCACGACGCTGGTCCAGGGCCGCTGCGACCTGGTGGTGCCGCAGGCGGTGGCCGAGGCGTACGCGGACGCGGCGGCGAAGGCGGGGGAGCTGGCGGGCCTGACCCTGCTGCAGGACGTGGGCCACTTCCCGCTGATCGACCCGGCGGCGGACGCGTGCGCGGTGGTGGCGGAGGAGATCGCGCAACTGGCGTGGTGAGGGCCGGGGTTCGCCCCTTCCGGGGCGGCCCCGGTCATACCCGTAGTACCTGAGAGCTACGCGCCAGAACAGCTCCCTGGTGGGACGCGAACGACACGCCCCGATTTCTAACTTCCTTGTCAGTGCAGCCCGATGGCCGGGCGAACTGAGAGGAAGCCGACCATGGGGCTCACCACCGCCACGCGGTACGACCCGCAGCCGCCGACGACGAGCCGGCCCCACGAGAGCCACCCGCACAAGAGAACGCAGCGCAGCTCCCGACTCCGCCGCGCTCTCCTCACCACCCTCCTCACCACCGCCATCGTCGCTCCCCTCTCCGCCGCGGCACGCCCGGAAATCCCTGCTCCACCTCCGGCCACCCTCGCCTCCCCTCTCACCCCGGCCACCCTCACCGCCGCCTACGAGGCGAACCGGGCCGACGCGACCGAAGCCGCCCGCATGGCCGCCGCCGACGGCGATCCGCACCGCGCCGCAGCCGACCGTGTGCTGGCCGCCCCGTCCCGCCACCTCCTCGCGTACGACGGCCATGGCGCCGGCCGTGCGACGGAGGTCCTGGGCGATCTCTCCCACGCGACCAGCATCGCGGTCCTGGTCCCGGGCTCCGACACATCCCTCGACACCTACGCCCGTTTCCACAAGGGCGCGTCGGCCCTCTACTCCGACCTCACGCACCGGGCCCCCGCCGCCACCCGTACCCGCGTGGCCGTGATCGCCTGGCTCGGCTACACGACCCCGGCCACGGTCAGCACGACGGTGACGACCACCACCCGGGCCGACGAAGCGGCGCCCCACCTGCGCGACTTCGTCCGCGACCTCCACCGGATCGCCCCGCCGAGGGCCCGCGTCTCCCTCCTCTGCCACTCCTACGGCTCGGTCGTCTGCGGCCGTGCCGCCCAGGGGCTGGACGCGGACGACATAGCCCTGGTCGGCAGCCCCGGCACGGGTGCGGACTCAGTGGCCGCCCTGCACACCCGGGCCCGGGTCTGGGCGGCCCGAGGCAGCGCCGACTGGATCGCACACGTGCCACACGTCAGCGCCCAACTCTTCGGCACCACCATCGGCTTCGGCGCCGACCCGGCCTCCCGCGCCTTCGGCGCCCGGGTCTTCGATGCCGCCGGCGCCGGCCACAGCGGCTACTTCACCCCGGGCTCGGCCTCCCTCGCCAACCTGGCCCGGATCACCCTCGGCGAGACCTCGGAGGTGACCCGTGCCTGAACAGTCCGCACGCCACCAGCGCCACCCGCTCCGCACCTTCCGCCAGGCTGTCCACCGGGTCGACAGGGCCACCCCCACCTCCCGGGACCGCGCGGTCGACGCACTCCGCGCCTACGCGATCCTCGGTGTGGTCCTGGGCCACTGGCTGGTCACGGCACTGGTCGCCGGGGACGGCGAACTGCACACGGCAAGCCCGCTGCAGCACATGCCCTGGCTGGCCCCGATCTCCTGGCTCTTCCAGACCCTGGCCGTGTTCTTCCTGGTCGGCGGCCATGTGGCTACTCGAAGTCACGCCTCGGCCGTCGCCAGGGGCGAGACCTACGGCCAGTGGCTGCGCGCCCGCCTGACTCGTCTGCTCCGCCCGGTGGTGGCCCTCCTGGCCCTCTGGACGGTGGTGGCAACGGCCCTCGTGCTCGTCGGCACCCCCTTCGCCACGATCCACACACTTCTCAAACTCGCCCTGTCCCCCCTCTGGTTCCTCCTGGTCTTCGCGGCGTTGACGGCCGCGACCCCGCTCCTCACCCGCCTCAACCCGCTCTGGCCTCTGGCCGTGGTCCTGCACGTGGACGTCCTGCGCTTCGGCCTGCACCTCGGCCCGTCCTGGCTCGCCTGGGCGAACGTGGCGGCGGGCTGGCTGGTCCCGTACACCCTCGGCGCCGCCTGGACCCGGGGCGAGCTGGACAGCCGCCGAGCGGGCTGGGTCCTCTTCCTCGGCGGTACGGCGGCCACGGCGGCCCTCATCATCTGCGCGGGGTACCCGGCGTCCATGGTCGGCGTCCCCGGCGCAAAGGTCTCCAACCTCGACCCGCCGACCCTGGCGGCCGTCACGTTCGGCCTGGCCCAGTGCGGCCTGGCCCTCCTGCTCCGCGACCGCCTGCGCCGCGCGATGTCCCGCCCGTTGGCCTGGTCGGCGACGGCCCTGGTCAACCTCTCCGCAATGACGATCTACCTCTGGCACCAGACGGCTCTGATGGCCACCACGGCAGCCACCCTCCCCGCCGCCCGCCTGCCCGGCCTGCACACCTCACCGGACGACCTGACCTGGGTCGCGGCCCGCCTGGCCTGGCTCCCGGTCTTCGCTCTCGTCCTGGCCGTCTGCTGGACGACGTTCCGCTCCTACGAACAGGGCCCCCGCCGCGTCCGGAACCGTCCCTCCCGCGTGCTCCACCGCCACCTGCCTCCGACAAAGACCCCGCACAATGCCTAACCTTGATCAAGTGAAAGCCGCGGACCCCAACACCGAGAGCCGCACATCCGCACTCACAGGAACCCGCCGAACCCGCCTTCTCACCTGGCTGGGAGAAAACCCCTCCCCGAACTCACCCCCCTTCTCCCGCCACCGCTGGCTCCGCCTCCTCACCTACCTGATCACCTGCTACGTAGCCCTGGGCATAGCCCTGGGCGGCGGCTCCGAACTGACCGACAGCTACCGCTTCACGACCCCGGTCGCCCTCCTGACCGGCCTCATCCAGGGCACCGCCGTCGTCCTGGCCCTCTGGCGCCCCGTTCCCGCCTGGGTCCTGTCCCTGACCGGTGCCACGGTCGCCGCCCTGCTCGTCCGGCACAGCCTGGAGTTGTCCCCGATCCACAACGGCCCCAACTGGCCCTGGAGCACTCCGGCCCTGCTGGCCCAGATGGCCGTGTTCGTGCTGCTCGCCCTGCGTGTCGAGATCCGCGGTACTCTCGGCGCCCTCGGCACGACCGCCCTGACGACGTACTTCCTGGAAGGCGTCATGGGCGCCCAGCGCTACTCGGCGACCGGCGTCGTGGCGGTGGCCCTGTTCGCGGTCGCCGCCCTCGTCGGCACGGTCCTGCGCAGCCGGAGCGAGGCCCGTACCCAACTGGTCCGGCAGACGACGATCACCGCGGAGGAGCGCGCCCGCCGCACCCTGCTGGAGGAGCGCAGCCGTATCGCCCGAGAGTTGCACGACGTGGTCGCCCACCACATGTCGGTGATCTCCATCCAGGCCCAGGTGGCGCCCCACCTGGTGGAGAACCCGTCACAGGAGCTGAAGGAGAACCTCGCCGGGATCCGCGACAACGCCCTGGAGGCGCTGACCGAACTGCGCCGCGTTCTCGGTGTCCTGCGCTCCGAGACGCCCGGCGACCCCGGCGCACCGGGCGAACCGGCCCCGGACGCCCCGCAGCCGGACCTCTCCCGGCTGGACGCGTTGCTGGAGAACACCAGGGCGGCCGGCCTTGAGGTCGGTATCGAGGTGCACGGCAAGCCCCGCTCCTATTCACCCGGCGTGGAGCTGTCGGCGTACCGGATCGTGCAGGAGGCGCTGAGCAACGCCCTGCGGCACGCCCCGGGTTCGACGGTCCGCGTGGAGGTCAGCCATTTCCCCCACGGCATCTTCCTGGGCGTCATGAACTCCCGCCCCCGCCATCCGGTCCAGCCGTCCCCGGGCACCGGTCACGGCCTGCTGGGCATGCGGGAACGCGCGGCGATGCTCGGCGGGAACGTGACCGCGAAGCGCACCCTGAGCGGCGGTTTCACGGTGACGGCGTTCCTCCCGCAGGGCAGTTCCTCCGACGGGTCCCCGTGCCCGTACCCGCCTCCGTACCCACTCCCGACAGGAGATCAGAGCCCATGACGAGCGGCGCCGGCCCCATCCGTGTACTCATCGTCGACGACCAGCAGATGGTCCGGCAGGGTTTCACCGTGTTGCTCAACACCCAGCCCGACATCGAGGTGGTCGGGCAGGCTGTGGACGGCATGGACGCGATCGTCAAGGTCGCCGAACTGACGCCGGACGTGGTCCTGATGGACATCCGGATGCCCGAGATGGGCGGCATCGAGGCGACCAGCCGCATCACCGCGGGCAACCCGGCGATCAGAGTGCTCGTGCTGACCACCTTCGACCTGGACGAGCATGTGTACGACGCGCTGCGCGCCGGTGCCTCCGGCTTCCTCCTCAAGGACGCCTCCGCCGACCAACTCGCCGAGGCGGTGCGGGTGGTTGCCGCGGGCGACGCCCTGCTCGCGCCCGGCATCACGCGTCGGCTCATCAACGAGTTCTCCCGCCTGGACGGCAGCCACCGGGCCCCGCTCAAGCACCGCGTCGGGGATCTGACCGAGCGGGAGACGGAGGTGCTGGCGCTGATCGCGCAGGGCTTCTCGAACGCGGAGATCGCCGAGCGGCTGGTGGTGGCCGAGCAGACCGTGAAGACGCACGTGGGCCGGATCCTGGTGAAACTGGGGCTGCGCGACCGCACCCAGGCGGCGATCTTCGCCTACGAGTCCGGTGTGGTCCGCCCCGGTGCCCGCTGACCCCGACGCCTCCTACGGCCCCCGACGGGTACGGCCCGCCCGGTACCCGTAGTACCTGAGAGGGACTCCCGAGAACCCCCCTCCATGGGGACGACCGTGACACCCGCCCGGCCCTACCGTTCTGCATGTGACCGAGACGACGCACATGCAGACGACCCCGCCGGGGCCGGCCGGCCGGCCGCGCAGCCCCGAGTACCGGCTGGCGTTGGACGCCCTGAGCGGGCTGCGCCAGGACCTGTTCCACGAGGCCTTCGCCTATCGTCCGCTGTCCCGGCTGGACTCCGACAGCCCGCTCGTGCGCCGCCGGTCCGGCCGGCTGAAGGAGTACGCGACCTGGACCCCGCACACGGTGGTGGTCGCCCTCGGCCTGGTGGCGATGCTGCTCGGCCTGGCGGGTACCGAGGACTCGGGGGTGCCGTCCCTGCTGTGCGGGCTGCTGGCCCTGGCCCCGGTCCTGCTGACCCTGGTGCGTCCGGCCGGTGCGTTCTGGCTGTCGCTCGCCGCTTCCACGGCCGCCATGGTCGTAGGCGGGAACGAGCGGATCGACTGGCCGTGGCAGCCGGGCAGCTTCTTCTCCCACCTGGTGGTGCTCGCGGTCGTCGCGATACGCACCCGCCCACGCACCGCGGCCTGGATCTGGGTGCTGACCGGCGTCTACGGCTTCTTCGCCGAGAGCTTCTTCGCCGCGCCCTACAACACCAACGTGGCTCCGATGATGGTCGTTTCCGCGCTGATCCTGCTGGTCGTCACGGTCTGGCACATACGCAGGGACGCGGCGCAGGAGGTGACGGCGCAGCAGACGGTGACCGCGGTCGAGCGTTCGCGGCGCACCCTGCTGGAGGAACGCACGACGATCGCCCGGGAACTGCACGACGTGGTCGCGCACCACATGTCGGTGGTCGCCATCCAGGCGGAGGCCGCGCCCTACCGGGTGGAGAACCCGCCGCCGGAGCTGGAGAAGGCGTTCGTCACCATCCGGGAGAACGCGGTGGCGGCCCTGACCGAGCTGCGCCGGGTCCTCGGGGTCGTCCGCGCGGAGGACTACGAGGCCCCGGACGCCCCGCAGCCCGCCCTCGCCGACCTGGACGCGCTGCTCGCCAATGTGCGCGAGGCCGGGCTGGAGGTGGAGAAGGTGGTGACCGGCGCGGTGCGTGAGCTGCCGCAGGGCGTGGAGCTGTCGGCGTACCGGATCGTGCAGGAGGCGCTGAGCAACACGCTGCGGCACGCGCCCGGGGCGGGCGCGCGGGTCGAGATCGGGTACGTCCTGGGAGGCCTGGGCCTGCGGGTCGTCAATGGCCCGCCCCCGGCCCCGTCCCTGATAAAGCCTTCGCCCGGTGCGGGGCACGGCATCACGGGAATGCGGGAGCGGGTCTCGATGCTGAACGGCGAGATGACGGCGGTCCCGACGGCGGACGGGGGGTACGAGGTGACGGTGTTCCTGCCGGTGCCGGCCACCGCCACCGACACAGCCACCGAGGTTGAGGCATGACCATCCGCGTACTGATCGCGGACGACCAGATGATGGTCCGTGAGGGGTTCTCCGTCCTGCTGAACGCGATGCCGGACATCGAGGTCGTCGGCGAGGCCGTCAACGGCCGGCAGGCCGTGGAGCGCGTCCGTGAACTCTCCCCGGACGTGGTGCTGATGGACATCCGTATGCCGGAGCTGAACGGCATCGACGCGACCCGGGAGATCGTCGCGGCGGACGGCGCGGCGAAGGTGCTGGTGCTGACCACGTTCGACCTGGACGAGTACGTGTACCAGGCGCTGCGCGCGGGAGCCTCCGGCTTCCTGCTGAAGGACGCCTCGGCGCGCCAACTGGCCGAGGGGGTGCGGGTGGTGGCGTCCGGGGAGGCCCTGCTGGCGCCCTCGGTGACGAAACGTCTGATCACGGAGTTCTCGCGGCTGTCGGACGTGCCGCGCATGATGCCGACGGCGCAGGCGGCGTACGGGGAGCTGACGGAACGGGAGACGGAGGTACTGGTACTGATCGCGCAGGGCCTGTCGAACGCGGAGATCGCCGAGCGGCTGGTGGTGGCGGAGTCGACGATCAAGACGCATGTGAGCCGGATCCTGGTGAAGCTCGGGCTGCGGGACCGTACGCAGGCGGCGGTGTTCGCGTACGAGGCGAGGCTGGTCACGCCGGGGTGAACCGGGCTAGCGTCCGTTCATGGCAGCTGTTGCGGACGGTTCGGACCTCGCCTTCGACCCCTGGGACCCGGCGTTCCTCGCCGACCCGTACCCGGCCTACGCCGAGCTGCGGGCGCGCGGCCGGGTGATCCGGTACGAACCGACCGATCAGTGGCTGGTGCCGCACCATGCGGACGTCGCGGCGCTGCTGCGCGACCGCCGCCTGGGCCGCACCTACCAGCACCGTTTCTCGCACGAGGACTTCGGCCGGACCCCGCCCCCGCCGGAGCACGAGCCGTTCCACGCGCTCAACGACCACGGCATGCTCGACCTGGAGCCGCCGGACCACACCCGGATCCGGCGCCTGGTGTCGAAGGCGTTCACCCCGCGCACGGTGGAGCGGCTGCGGCCGTACGTGCGGAACCTGGCGGAGGAGCTGGTGTCGGCCCTGGTGTCGGCGGGCGGTGGCGACCTGCTGAGAGATGTCGCCGAGCCGCTGCCGGTCGCGGTGATCGCCGAGATGCTGGGCATCCCGGAGCCGGACCGGGCCTGGCTGCGGCCCTGGTCGGCGGACATCTGCGGGATGTACGAGCTGAACCCGTCGGAGGAGACGGCGGCGAAGGCGGTGCGGGCGTCGCTGGAGTTCTCGGACTACCTGCGCGAGCTGATCGCGGCCCGCCGCAGGGAGCCGGGCGAGGACCTGATCTCCGGCCTGATCGCGGCGCACGACGAGGGCGACCGGCTGACGGAACAGGAAATGATCTCCACGGCGGTCCTGCTCCTCAACGCGGGCCACGAGGCCACGGTGAACGCGACGGTGAACGGCTGGTGGGCCCTGTTCCGCAACCCGGACCAGCTGTCCGCCCTCCGCGCCGACCACTGCCTGATCCCGTCCGCGATCGAGGAGCTGATGCGCTACGACACTCCGCTGCAGCTCTTCGAGCGCTGGGTCCTGGACGACATCGAGATCGCCGGCACGACGATCCCACGCGGCTCGGAGATAGCCATGCTCTTCGGCTCCGCCAACCACGACCCGCAGACTTTCGACAACCCCGACCACCTGGACCTCACCCGCCAGGACAACCCCCACATCTCCTTCAGCGCAGGCATCCACTACTGCATCGGCGCCCCCCTGGCCCGCATCGAACTGGCCGCCTCCATGACGGCACTACTGGATCAGGCCCCGACGCTGCGCCTGGCGGCGGAGCCGAAGAGAAAGCCGAACTTCGTGATCCGGGGACTGGAGGGGCTGAGCGTCGAGGTGGGGTGATCACCCGTTCCCGTTCCCGTTCCGTCGTCGGTTCGCCAGGGCCCAGGACGCCGGGGACAGGCGGGGGAGGAAGCACGGCCAGGCCGGCCGTGACAGCAGGGCCAGGACGGCGCCCGCGAGCGCGGCCGTCAGCAGGGCCGCCGTCAGCGGGGCCCGGCGGCCGACCGCGCCCGAGGGCAGCAGCTCCTGACGGCCCGACTCCTCCTCGTCCCGGGTGTGCCGGACCACCACGAGCAGGCTCCTCGCCGCCGCCGGCGAGATCGCGGCCATGATGGAGCGCCGGCGGGTGCACCGCGACAAGACCTTCGGTCAGGGCTGAACCCTCAAAGGGCTAGCGTTCCTGCGTCTCCTCCAGCACCGTCCGCCCCAGCAGCGAGTACCGCTCCGGCGCGTAGCGCTTGAGGTACTGCGCGTACCCGAGCCCGGCAGCCGCGACCAGCGCCACCAGCCACGGCGTCGCCTTCAGCACCAGCGAACCGGACTCCGGCCCGGCCGCCGCGCTCATGTTGGACACCAGCAGGACGACCACGGCGAGCATCGCGATGCCGCCGAGCAGCGGCGCGGTGAACGTCCGGAACCAGTGGCGGCTCTCGGGGTGGTGGGAGCGGAAGTACACCAGCACCGCGAAGGAGCACACGGCCTGTACGACGAGGATGGCCATGGTGCCGAGGATGGCGAGCAGGACGTAGGTGCCGGTGTACGGGTCCTTGGCGGCGATCCAGAACGCGCCGATCAGGACGGCGGAGACGACCGTCTGCACCAGCCCCGAGATGTGCGGGGAGCCGTGCCGGGCGTGGGTGCGGCCGATGGTGTTCTTCAGCGAGGGCACGACGCCTTCGCGGCCCAGGGCGTACAGATAGCGGGCGGCGCAGTTGTGGAAGGCCATGCCGCAGGCCAGCGAGCCGGTGATCATCAGCCACTGCATGACGTCGACCGCCCAGTGGCCGACGTAGCGCTCGGTGGGCAGGAAGAACAGGTCCAGCGGGTTGGCGGAGGACGCCGCACGTACGGCCTCCCGCTCGCCGTTGCCGGTGATGGCCATCCAGGAGACGAGGACGTAGAAGACGCCGACGCCGAGGACGGAGATCATCGTCGCCTTGGGGATGATCTTCTTCGGGTCGCGGGACTCCTCGCCGTACATCGCGGTCGACTCGAAGCCGACCCAGGACCAGAAGGCGAAGAAGAGCCCGAGCCCGGCGGACGTGCCCTTGAAGGCGTTGACCGGGTCGACCGGCGCGAAGGTGAAGCCGTGCGGGCCGCCGCCGTGGAGGGCGACCGAGACGGCCATGGCCGCGAGCACGGTCACCTCCGTCGCGAGCAGTGCCACCAGCAGTTTCTCGGCGACGTCAATGCCGAACCAGGTGCCGGTCGCGTTGATCGCGAGCATGAGCAGCGCGAAGAGCCACCACGGCACGTGGAGCCCGGTCTGGTCCTTCAGGGTCGTCGTCGCGAAGGTGGAGAAGATCCCTATGAGGGCGGGTTCGAAGACGACGTAGGCGAAGGTCGCCAGCAGCCCGGAGGCGAGTCCGGCGGTGCGGCCGAGGCCGAAGGAGATGAAGCCGTAGAAGGCGCCCGTGGACGTGATGTGCTTCGCCATCGATGTGAAACCCACGGAAAAGATTGCCAGGACAACCATTGCGACGAGATAGCTCGCCGGTGCCCCGATGCCGTTGCCGGCCGACACCATGAAGGGCACGTTGCCCGTCATCGCGGTGATCGGCGCGGCCGTGGCGACGGCCATGAAGACCACGCCCAGCAGCCCCACAGCATTGGGTTTCAGCCGGTGAACCGTTCCGTCGCCGTCCGTCTCCGCCGCCGGGGCGACGCCCTCGTCCACTGCCATCGGGTGGCCCCTCTCCTGACGCCATGCGCGGTCGAGCCGCGCCTTGATGGAGCAGGATGGTGGAGGAGGAACCCCTCTCTCAAGGGGTCGGAGCGGTTAAATATTTGTCACCAGACCTTTAGCCTGGGGTGAGGGCGGGAGAAACGGGGCTTATCAGGCCGGGAGGGTGAGGCCCCACGCCCCCGGCAGCACCCGCCAGGTCCGCCGTCGTACCGGCCCCGCCACCGCCGCGTCCGCGCGGTAGCGGAAGTCCGCGCCCGTGACCGTCAGCATGTGCCCCGAGGTCCGTATCGGGGTTGTCTCCGCACCCGCCGGCAGCGGGCGGATCTCGACCTCGGCCAGCCCGGAGGCGCCCGGGGCCACCGACACGGCCTCCAGGGGCTGGTCCAGGTCCACGACCGTCAGCCCGTCGACCTCCACCCGGAGCCGGGCAAAGTCGCAGTGGGGCCCGGCTGGGGCGGTGGCGGTCCGGGCGGGACGCGGGGCCAGGGTGCGGACCAGGGAGCGGTACGTCGTACGCAGCCAGGGGCGGCCGGAGGGGACGGGCACCAGCTGGGCGGGGGCCGGCGGCACCGCCGGGATGTCCAGCGCGGCCAGGACCACTCCGTCGCTGTCGTCCACGAGCAGGTCCAGGCGGCGCTCCACGCCGTCCAGGACCGCCCGCGCCGCCGCCACCGCCCCGGCGGGCACCCCCAGCGACTCCGCGAGCCCGGCGCCGCCGACCGGCACCACCGACAGTCCGCATCCGGCCAGCTCCCGCTGCCGGTGCAGCAGGGTCACGGCCCGGACCAGGGCGCGGTCGTCGCCGATCACGACCGGTCGCCGCGACCCCCTTCGGCCCAGTGCGCGGGCGAACTCCTCCGGTCCGTCGGGCAGGCACACCTTGGCCGTCGCGCCCGCGCTGAGCACGTCTTTCGCGATCCGCACGGACTCTCCGTCCGTATGCCGTGCCGCCGGATCGATGATCACCAGCAGCTGATCGGACGTCGCGAAAGTCGCCACCTCGGTCCTGCCTCGCTTCCTCGGGTAGCATCTTTGTGCAAGAGCCCCTTGCGCTATTGCGCCAGGGGCTTCGTCTATTCCGGGGCATCCGGTCCGACGGTTGTGCGACCAATGGCGGTCGCGGTGGTACGCGGCGGGAACCCTACGCCCACGCCCCTGACCTTGGACATGCCCCGCCCGGAAGGGGTGTACGCGCGTGCCCGCACTTGTGCTGCTCGGTGCTCAGTGGGGTGACGAAGGCAAGGGGAAGGCCACCGACCTGCTCGGTGGCTCGGTGGACTATGTCGTCCGATACCAGGGCGGCAACAACGCCGGCCACACGGTGGTCGTCGGCGACCAGAAGTATGCTCTCCACCTCCTCCCTTCCGGAATCCTCTCGCCCGGCTGTACGCCGGTCATCGGTAACGGTGTCGTTGTCGACCCCTCGGTCCTGCTCTCCGAGCTGAGCGGTCTGAACGAGCGCGGCGTCGACACGTCAAAGCTCCTGATCAGCGGTAACGCGCACATCATCACGCCGTACAACGTGACCGTCGACAAGGTGACGGAACGCTTCCTCGGGAAGAGGAAGATCGGTACGACGGGGCGCGGAATCGGCCCGACCTACGCGGACAAGATCAACCGCGTCGGCATCCGGGTCCAGGACCTGTACGACGAGTCGATCCTGACGCAGAAGGTCGAGGCGGCCCTCGACGTCAAGAACCAGCTGCTCACCAAGCTGTACAACCGGCGTGCCATCGCCGTCGACCAGGTGGTCGAGGAGCTGCTGGGCTACGCCGAGCAGATCAAGCCGTACGTCACCGACACCGTGCTGGTCCTCAACCAGGCGCTGGAGGACGACAAGGTCGTCCTGTTCGAGGGCGGTCAGGGCACCCTCCTCGACATCGACCACGGCACGTACCCCTTCGTCACCTCCTCCAACCCGACCGCCGGTGGTGCCTGCACCGGCGCCGGTGTGGGCCCGACGAAGATCAGCCGCGTCATCGGCATCCTGAAGGCGTACACGACCCGCGTCGGCGCCGGCCCGTTCCCGACGGAGCTGTTCGACGAGGACGGCGAGGCGCTGCGCCGCATCGGCGGCGAGCGGGGCGTGACCACCGGCCGTGACCGCCGCTGCGGCTGGTTCGACGCGGTGATCGCCCGCTACGCGACCCGCGTGAACGGTCTGACGGACTTCTTCCTCACCAAGCTCGACGTCCTCACCGGCTGGGAGCAGATCCCGGTCTGCGTGGCCTACGAGATCGACGGCAAGCGCGTCGAGGAGCTGCCCTACTCGCAGACCGACTTCCACCACGCGAAGCCCGTCTACGAGATGCTGCCGGGCTGGTCCGAGGACATCACCAAGGCGAAGTCCTTCTCCGACCTGCCGAAGAACGCGCAGGGCTACGTCAAGGCGCTGGAGGAGATGTCCGGCGCCCCGATCTCCGCGATCGGCGTGGGCCCGGGCCGGGACGAGACGATCGAGATCAACTCGTTCCTGTAGACCGCCCCTGCTCGGTGCGCTTTCGGTCCCCGTCGGATGAATTCCGGCGGGGACCATTTATGTCGGCATTCGGAGTATTTCTGGATGTATTGGGGTGTATGTGCGGTATGACTCTGACGTCCTCTCAGGGGGATGACACAGTCGACCATACGAAGTGGAGACGCACGTGCGTCGAGTCCTCAGGCTTCTCGCCATGACGCTGATGGCCCTCGGTATCGGGGTGACGCCCGCGCTGGCGGCCAACCCGCACTTCATCGGGGAGCCCACCTGCACCAAGACGATCAGCAACAACCGTGCGACTGCCGAGTGCAGCGGCAAGGCCGCTGGACTTGGCACCGGTCCCGCGAGGGTCTTCCTGACGGCGGACCAGGTCGAGACCCAGTACGTCTGCACCAACCCCGGAAACGGCAGGGTGGTCAACGGTCACCCCGCGTTCTTCCAGTTCCTTCAGGGCCCGACCCAGGACATCACCCCGCACGCGGGCCAGATCACGTTCACGACCTCGCTCCAGTCGCCGCCCAACCCCTCCTCGCGTGACGTCTGCCCGAACGGCAACTGGAGGGTGCACCTGATCTCGGCGACCTTCCACAACCTCACCCTGCACATCCAGCAGCCGACCGGTACGGACGTCCTCATCTGGAACTTCGGCGACGTCGACCCGCGCTGATCCCGCGCCGACCGCAAGGACGTACTCCCCTCCACGGGCGCCTCGACCGCCCGCCGCTCCGCCTCCGGGCGCGACCGGCGGGCGGTTCCGCGTTCCGTGCGGGCTGTTTGCGTCCCAGACGGCAACCAACTCCGGCGGTACAGCTGTTGAGGGCTTGGTGAATCCGCCCAGGGCCGGTCATGGACATGAAATTCCTTGACCTTCCCTTGGGTTTCTCGTGGTTCCGGAGAGAACAAGGCGAGGCAAGCATCTACGCGGGTAGCCCCCGTACGGCACTCGCACGGAACCTCCGCAAATCCAGCCCTCCCAGGAGCCTCGTATGCCCGTCAGTCCCATGAACCGCCGGGAGTTCGTGAAGAAGTCGGCCGTCACCGGCGCGGCCGTCGCCGCCGCGGGGACCGTCGCGGCGACCCCCGCCCACGCGGACGACCAGCAGAACGAAAAGGCGCCGCGCACCTATTCGTTCTCCATCCTGGGCACCACCGACCTGCACAGCCATGTCTTCGACTGGGACTACTACAAGGACCAGCCCTACACCGACAAGGCCGGCAACTCCTGTGGCGTGGCCCGGGTCGCCACCCTCATCAAGCAGCAGCGCGAGGCGAAGGGCGAGGAGCGGGTCCTGCTCGTCGACGCCGGCGACATCATCCAGGGCACCTCCCTGGCCTACTACTTCGCCCGCGTCGACCCGATCACGGGCACCGACGGCGAGGACGGCCCCAAGCACCCGATGGCCGTCGCCATGAACCACATGCGCTACGACGCCGCCGCCCTCGGCAACCACGAGTTCAACTACGGCATCGACACCCTGCGCAAGTTCGAGCGCCAGTGCCGCTTCCCGCTCCTCGGTGCCAACGCGCTCGACGCGAAGACGCTGCGCCCCGCCTTCCGGCCGTACACCGTGAAGCGCATCTGCGTGCCGGACGCCCCCGACATCACGGTCGGCATCCTCGGCCTCACCAACCCCGGCATCGCCCTGTGGGACAAGGACAACGTCAGCGGGAAGCTGGTGTTCCCGGGCCTGGTGGAGCAGGCGAAGAAGTACGTCCCGCGCCTGCGCGCCCTCGGCTGTGACGTCGTCTTCCTCACCGACCACTCCGGCATGGACGGCTCCTCGTCCTGGGGCGACTCGCTCCCCTACGTGGAGAACGCCTCCAACCTCGTCGCCGAGCAGGTCCCGGGCATCGACGCGATCCTCGTCGGCCACACCCATGTCGAAGTCCCGTCCTACACCGTCAAGAACGCGCAGACGGGCCAGGACGTGCTCCTCTCCGAGCCGTACTGCTGGGGCTTCCGCCTGAGCGTCTTCGACTTCGAGCTCGAACTCCACCACGGGCAGTGGAAGGTCACCAGCAAGAAGGCCCAGACCCTCAACCCGAAGGACGTGGAAGAGGACGCGGAGATCAAGAAGCTCCTGGAGGCCGACCACGAGCTGGTCGTGAAGTACGTCAACACGGCGGTCGGCACCTGCACGCAGGACCTCTCGGCGGCGGACTCCTGCTGGAAGGACGTGCCGATCATGGACTTCATCCACAAGGTGCAGATGGAGAGCGTGAAGTCGGGCCTCTCGACGGCCGACGCGGCCCTCCCGCTCATCTCGGTCGCGGCCCCCTTCAGCCGCACGGCCGACATCCCGCAGGGCAGCGTCACCATCAAGGACATCGCCGGCCTCTACATCTACGACAACACCCTGTACGGCAAGAAGCTGACGGGCGCCCAGCTCAAGGACTACCTGGAGTACGCGGCGAAGTACTACCACCAGGTCCCGTCCGGCACGAAGGTCGACACCGCGACCCTCACGAACGCCAACAAGTTCTGGGACTACATGTACGACACGGCGGCGGGCGTCGACTACGAGATCGACATCGCCCAGCCGGAGGGTTCGCGGATCAAGAACCTCACGTACAACGGTGCCCCGATCTCCGACAGCCAGGTCTTCGTGGTGGCCGTCAACAACTACCGGGCGAACGGCGGTTCGGGCTACCCGCACATCGCCACGGCCGACATCGCCTACAGCTCCACCAACGAGATCCGCCAGCTGATGATCGACTACGTCACGGCGAAGAAGACGCTGGACCCGGCCGACTTCGCGGACTCCAACTGGAAGCTGACGCAGGACGGTACGCCGGTCTTCTGACCGGTCGGCGGGGGGCGGTCACGCATCGGCCGCCCCTCGCGCCGTCCTGCCGGACATCCAGGCTCAGCTGAACACGATCATCGAGCCCTGGGCCAGCGAGCGGGTAGCTGCCGCGTGCAGGCCGAGCCACACGTGGCGTTCACGGGAGAAGGGGCTGGGGTCGTACGGCGCCGGGACGGCCGGTTCCTCGAGTTCCGTGGGGGCCGTCGGCGGGGCCGGGGCGGCCGGCGGGTTGGCCGGGTCGATGCCGATCGAGGGGGCGACGTACTCCAGCTCGCGCAGGAGCGCCTGGGACGAGCCCAAGGGGCCGCCGCCCGCGAGGAGTTCGTCGTTCGAGAGCGGGTGCGGGAAGTCGACCGGGACGTACGCGCCCGCGTGGTCGTAGTGCCAGACCAGATGGGACTGCTGGGCCGTGGACTCGAACATCTCCAGCAACTGCTCGTAGTCGCCGCCCAGTTCGTCCACCGGCGTCACCGGCAGGCCGCAGACCTGGAGCAGGTAGGCCCGGCGCAGGAAGTGCAGCGCGTCGTAGTCGAAGCCGGCCACGGGCGCGACCTCGCCGGACAGGCCCGGCATGTACTGGTACACGGGCACCGGTGGGAGCCCGGCTGCTGCCAGCGCCTCGTTGTAGTGCGCGAGTTCCTCGGCGAACGGGTTGTCCGGGGTGTGGCACAAGACGTCGACGAGCGGTACCAGCCACAGGTCACAGGCCAAAGGGGGCTCCTCACACACAGAAGGTGGTCAGGGAAGGGTAATCGGTGCGGAGCCGGAGCAACTCCCCTCGTGCGGGCCGTATCGGTCGGCTACTTTCCGGTCAGGCGTTCCAGCAGCGCCAGGGAGTGGGCGTTGGCGGCGGCGACGACCGCACGGGCCTCCTCCGCGTCGCGGCGGGCCAGCGCGTCGACCAGCTCGGTGTGCCCGGACCACAGGTGTCCGCGCAGGTCGGGCAGGCGGAGCAGGTGCTGGACCGCGCAGACCCAGGACTGGACGCGCAGCCGGTGCAGGAAGTCGCCGAGGTAGGGGTTGCCGAACAGGGCGCTCAGCTCGCGCCAGAAGCGCAGGTCGTAGCCGATGAGGACGGTGAGGTCGCCGGCCGCGGCGGCCCGCGCGGCCTCCTCCCCGCGGCGGCGCACGGTGGCCAGGGAAGCGGCCGTGCGCGGGTCCTCGGGCGGGGTGCGGAAGGCCGGGTGGCCGGCGGTGAGCGCCTGGAACATGCCGTCGGTGACCAGGCTGCGGGCCTCGATCATGTTTCGGTAGTCGGAGAGCGAGTACTCCGGGATGCTGAAGCCGCGGTGCTGGTCGGCCTCCAGGATGCCCTGCGCGGACAGGTCGACCAGCGCCTCACGGACAGGGGTGGCGGAGACGCCGTACTGCTCGGCGATCTCCTTCACGGTGAACGCCCGGCCCGGTCGCAGCCGCCCCGCCAGCACCTCGTCGCGGAGCGCGTCCGCGATCTGCTGGCGCAGGGTGCTGCGCGTCACGGCGCCGTTGCCGGGCATGGTCGGAGTCTCTCCTCGCGCGTAGATGGCGTACTCGCGTATCTCTTTCGAGATCTCTTACGAGCACGCCACCTTACGCGTTCGAGCCTCCGGCGGCAGCGGTGGTTCCGTTACGCCGTGTACTCGTCGGCCACGGTGAGCGCGGCGTCCAGCGCGGCCAGGCCCTCCTTCAGCTCGGCCTCGGTCACGTTGCACGGAGGCACGACGTGCGTGCGGTTCATGTTCACGAAGGGCCACAGGCCGTGCTGCTTGGCGGTGGCGGTGAAGCGGGCCATGGGGGTGTTCGCCTCGCCGGCCGCGTTGTACGGCACCAGCGGCTCGCGGGTCTCCTTGTTCTTCACCAGGTCCAGCGCCCAGAACATGCCGGTGCCGCGGACCTCGCCGACGCTCGGGTGCCGCTCGGCCAGCTCGGCGAGGGCGGGGGCGAGGACGGTCCCGCCGAGGCGCTTGGCGTTCTCGACGACGCCCTCCTGCGCCATCACGTTGATCGTGGCGACGGCGGCGGCGCAGGCCAGCGGGTGGCCGGAGTAGGTGAGGCCGCCGGGGTACGGCCGCTTGCCGAAGGTCTCGGCGATCTTCTGGGAGATCGCGACACCGCCGAGCGGAACGTAACCGCTGTTCACGCCCTTGGCGAAGGTCATCAGGTCCGGGACGACCCCGAAGAGGTCGGCGGCGAACCACTCACCCGTGCGGCCGAACCCGGCCATGACCTCGTCCAGGACGAACACGATCCCGTACTTGTCGCAGAGCTCCCGGACCCCGGCCAGGTAGCCCGGCGGCGGGACCATGATCCCGGCCGTGCCGGGGACGGTCTCCAGGATGATCGCGGCGATGGTGCCCGGCCCCTCGAAGGCGATCGTCGTCTCCAGGTGCTCCAGGGCCCGCGCGGTCTCCTGCTCCTCGGTCTCGGCGTAGAAGCGGGAGCGGTAGAGGAAGGGCGCCCAGAAGTGGACGACACCGGCGGTGCCGCTGTCGGAGGGCCAGCGGCGCGGGTCGCCGGTGATGTTCACGGCCTG
The DNA here is from genome assembly GCF_053592455.1 of Streptomyces sp. NPDC002676. NCBI lineage: Bacteria > Bacillati > Actinomycetota > Actinomycetes > Kitasatosporales > Streptomycetaceae > Streptomyces > Streptomyces sp. NPDC002676. The sequence goes on from NZ_JBSFVT010000003.1 coordinate 409,293, forward strand.
CTGGGTGCCGCCGTGGTACGAGCGGTAGGCCGAGAGCACCTTCGGGCGGCCCGTGTGCAGCCGGGCCATGCGCACCGCGTGCTCGACGGCGTCGGCGCCGCCGTTGGTGAAGAAGATCTTGTCCAGGTCGCCGGGGGTCCGCTCGGCGATCAGCCGGGCCGCCTCCGAGCGCGCCTCGACGGCGAACGCGGGCGCGAAGGTCGTCATCTTCGCCGCCTGCTCCTGGATCGCGGCGACGACCTTGGGGTGCTGGTAGCCGATGTTCGTGAAGACGAGCCCGCTGGTGAAGTCCAGGTACCGGTTGCCGTCGTAGTCCCAGAAGTACGACCCCTCGGCGCCGGCGACGGCGAGCGGGTCGATGAGGTCCTGGGCGGACCAGGAGTGGAAGACGTGCGCACGGTCCGCGGCCTTCACTGCGGCGCCGGCTTCGGGATTGGGCTGAGGGGTCATGCGGGCGAGCGTAAATGTCCGCGATGCGGAATGGATATCGGCGTCCTGTCTGTGGACAGAGACTTTCTGCGACAGGTTGTCGTACGGCTCGGATGGCCGAGACCTGAATCGGGGCATTTCCGTACTCTTGGATCAGGCCCTCGGGTGAGGGCGGTATCGGAGGGTGCTGCATGCCGTTCCGCATCGTCAGCCCGGAGATGTCGCAGTACATGAGCACGGGGCGGTGCCCGCACTGCCGGCAGCCGATCCTTAGCCTCGCGCTCCTGGGGCTCGGCGGGACGACGAGGCTCCCGGCTGCGGGCAGCGGTCTGACCGTCTTCGAGCGGCTGCGGCTCGCCCCGTCGAGCGCGCCGGTGACCTTCACCCACCCCAACACGCTCACCTGCCACTTCTGCAGCAAGAGCTGGAATGTGCGCGTACAAGCGAAGTTGAAAGTGGAGCTGCCCGCGGCGCCGAGGGCTCTCACCCCGGACAAGTTCCGCTTCGCCGGTGTCACGGAGGGTCGCCCCGTCGAGGTCGTCAGCCGCTCCGAGCGGAAGGTGCTGCGCAACGACAGCACGGCCACCGTGACCGACACGGAGGAGTTCTCGTGGTCCGTGGACCGCACGGTCACCGTCGAGGACCGGAAGGCCACGATCCAGGGCACGGACGGGAGGCTGACCTTCGCCGGGCTCGCCGCCCTCGGCAGGACGCTCACCACCGAGGTCAGCAGCATGTACGCGGTGACGACGCGCACCAAGCTCTCCCGCACGAAGTCCGTGGCGGCCGAGGTGCCACCGCGCTCGTCGATCGAGATCAAGCTGACCTGGAAGGTCATCCGGCAGCCCGGTGTCGGGGTGTTCTCCGGTACCGGGGGACGGCGCATCGAGATGCCGTACGAGGTGGACGTGGATCTACAGGTCGAGTGGGTCACGCGGGACCTCTGACCGCTGTTACCGAACCGTAGAGACACGCCCACCCGACGCCCCGTACGGCCGCACTATTCTCGGTGCGTTGTACAGGCGTGGGGGAGGGCGGGGCTGCGATGGAGAAGCTGCGAACGGGGGACCCGCAGCGGATCGGGGGGTACCGGCTGCTGGCGCGGCTGGGTGCGGGCGGTATGGGGCAGGTGTACGTCGCCCGGTCGGACCGGGGTCGTACCGTCGCCGTGAAACTGGTCCGCGAGGAGCTGGCCCAGCAGGAGGAGTTCCGGGCGCGGTTCCGGCAGGAGGTGGAGGCCGCGCGGCGGGTCGGGGGGCACTGGACCGCGCCCGTGCTGGATGCGGACACCGAGGCGGCCGTGCCGTGGGTGGCGACCGGGTACGTGGCCGGGCCGAGCCTGCAACAGGTCGTGGGCCATGACCACGGGGCGCTGCCCGAGCGGTCGGTACGGATCCTCGCGGCCGGGCTCGCGCACGCGCTCCAGGACATCCATGCGGCCGGGATCGTCCACCGGGACCTCAAGCCGTCCAACGTGCTCGTGACCATCGACGGGCCGCGCGTCATCGACTTCGGGATCGCGCGGGCGATGGAGACGCTGGCCGGGGACGGGCTCACGCGTACCGGGTCGCTGGTCGGGTCGCCGGGGTTCATGGCGCCGGAACAGGTGCGGGGGGACCGGATCACGCCCGCGTGCGACGTCTTCTGCCTGGGGTCCGTGCTGGCCTACGCGGCCACCGGTGCGATGCCCTTCGGGGATGCCGACAGCGGGGCGCACGCGCTGATGTTCCGGATCGCACAGGAGGAGCCGGACCTGTCGGGGGTGCCCGAGGGGATCGCCGACCTGGTGCGGGGATGCCTGCGGAAGGATCCGGCGGCGCGGCCGGGCCTGGCGACGATCCTGGAGCGGACCGGGGCGGAGGACACGGTGGCCGAGGGCCGCTCCCGGGATCCCTGGCTGCCGGGGGCGCTGGTCGCGCAGCTGGGCCGGCATGCGGTGCAACTGCTGGACGCGGAGGATCCGGAGTCCGGACCCCGGCCTTCGGCCGGGTCCGGTCTCCCGCCCGCACCACCTGTGCAGCTTCCGTCGCCGGGCGTGGATGCGGGCGCGGGTGTGGGTGGCCCCGGCGGGCCTGGCGCCGGTGGGCCCGGTGTCGGCTCCGGCGAGCATGCCGCTGTGGGGGACGGGGTTTCCGGGCCTCCTGTTGCTGATCATGTGCCGACCGTGGTTTCCGGGCCCGCGCAGCCGCCCGGACCCCCTTCGATGCCGCCGCCGCCCGCGTACGGTGCGCCCGGCGGGGCGTACGGGTATCCGCAGCAGTCGTTCGGGGCGCCGGCGTACGGGTATCCACAGCAGCACCCGCAGCACCCGCAGCACCCGCAGCAGTTGTACGGAATGCCGTCCTACGGGCCGTCCCCCGTCGAAGCTCCGCAGGAACCCGCGCGGCGGAGTGGGCGGTCCACCGTGCTGCTCGTCGTCGTCGCGCTGATCGTCGCGCTCGGCGCCGGGGGCTCGGTTTACGCGCTGATGAACAAGGGCGGCGGCGATGACAAGGGGGGTGGTGCCGCCGGCCCCGCGCCCACCGCCGTCACCACGGGCGCGCCACCGCCCTCGGCGACCACGTCCGGCGCGCCCAGCCCGTCCGCCTCGGCGCCGTCCCCCTCCGCCTCCGCGGACGGGGTGATCCCGGAGGGGTACCTGGGCACGTGGCGCACTTCCATCGACACCTCCAGCGGCTCCAGCAGCCGCGAACTCACCATCCGCCAGGGCAAGGTGGGCGACACCGTGCTGGACCTCGTCGCCGACGGGCCCACCGACACCGGCGGCACCTATCACTGTGTCTTCGAGGCCACGCTCACCGAAGAACCCGGCACCGACGGGCCGTTGGAGCTGGGGCCGTCCACGGTCACCAGTGGCGAGCCGGTCTCGTCCTGCAACCCGGGCGAGGCCACCGAGGTCACGCTGCTGCCGGACGGGCGGCTCAAGCGCGCGAAGAGGAGCGGCGGGGAGAGCCTGACCTACAGCAAGGAATAGGCCGGATGAGGCGTGAACTTGCCCGGCCTGCGGGGTAGTTGAACGCGGTCAGCGGACGACGTCGAAGACCTGCTTCTGCAGGCCGTTGGCGTAGGCCTCGTGCTCGACCAGCTTCAGCTTCTGGGCGTCCTTGTCGGTGGCGCTGAACAGACGCTTGCCGGCGCCGAGCAGGAGCGGGAAGACGAGCAGGTGGTAGCGGTCGATCAGGCCGGCGTCCGAGAGGGCCTGGTTCAGGCAGGCGCTGCCGTGGACGATGATCGGGCCGCCCTCGGTCTCCTTGAGCGCGGCGACCTCGTCGAGGGAGCGCAGGATCGTGGTCTCGCCCCAGTTGGACACCAGGTCGTCCTCGGTGAGGGTGGTGGAGACGACGTACTTCGGCATCACCTTGTAGTCGGCGAACTCCGGCATGTCCGGCCACACCGGGCTGAACGCCTCGTAGCTGACCCTGCCCATCAGTATCGCGGTGGCTTCCTTCTGCTCCCGGCCCTTGATCTCGAACGCCTCGGGGAGGAACTCGACGTCCTTGAAGGTCCACCCGGAGTTGCGGTAACCGGGCTCGCCGCCCGGGGCCTCCACGACGCCGTCGAGCGAGATGAAGGCGGTGCTGATCAGAGTGCGCATCGGGGGCTCCTCGGGGTTCCGTGCCTGGTCTCGGTGTCTTGTGCCTAGCTTGCGGGATCTTTGACCGGGGGCGCCGGAAAAACTCATCGGCCGTTGCCCGCCGGAATCCTCAGCGCGGCTCCGGAGGGCGCTGGCGGGGCATGTTCGGGCGGGTGCCGTTCGGCGGGGGGAGGGGGAATCTGCCGACCGCGCTCGCGGACTCGGCCCGGGCGCCGGAGGCCACCGCCGTCTGGATGCCGAGGGGGGTCGGGCCGGTGCGGAACTCCACCATCCAGTCGGCCGTCTCCGTGCGGACCAGGTCCGTGACGTCCTCCGAGAAGCGGCGCAGTACGGCCAGACAGCGCTCGGTGGCCTCGCTGGCCGTGCCCTCCGTCGGGCCCAGCACCTCCCGGACGCTCTCCGACGCCCAGTCGAACTGGAGCGCCTGGAGCCGCCGGTGCACGGCCTGCGCGGTGGCCACGTCCCTTATCCAGCCCGAGGTGACGCCGAAGAAGCGGTCCGCGCCGATGCAGGAGACCGCGAGCAGCAGAGCCAGATAGCCCCAGGGGGCCACGCCGCCCAGCATCCCGGTCAGGTCCAGGAGGGGGAGGGCGGCGCCGGTCACCGCGCCCGTGGCGGCCCCGACGCGCAGCGCCCGTGCCCCGCGCCGTTTCCACACCCGGTCCGCCAGATACCAGGCCGCCGTGTCCAGCGCCCCGCGCTCCACCCAGCGGTACAGCTCGTCCAGCCGTTCCGCCGGCTCCCCCCAGTCCCCGAGCGGGAACTCCCGCCCGGTCAGATCGCCCGGCCGCAGTCCGGCCGCACCCTCGCCCCGCCCGTCCTGAGGCGGACCCTCGGGCTGCATCTCCGGCTGACCCACCCGGCACTCCTTATGAACGGTTACATTGCGTGACATTGCACGCTGTCACACGGTCCCCTTCCTACCGCCCAATGGGTAACGAAGAGGTGGCTTTCCCACCTTTTCCGCCCAGAAGAGCGTCGTGATCAGGTATAGGGCGCGCCTTGTTCTCACTCGAAAGAGTGGCGGGGCGATGGCCGCGTGGACCACGTAGGCTCGTGCACAACGGAGGAAACGACGAATCCAGGAGCTGATCGTGATTCCCGGTGGTGGCCAGCCCAACATGCAGCAGTTGCTCCAGCAGGCCCAGAAGATGCAGCAGGACCTCCAGCGGGCGCAGGAGGAACTGGCGAACACGGAGGTCGACGGGCAGGCGGGCGGCGGGCTGGTGAAGGCGACCGTGACCGGCGCGGGTGAGCTGCGCGCGCTGAAGATCGACCCGAAGGCGGTCGACCCCGAGGACACGGAGACCCTCGCCGACCTGATCGTGGCGGCCGTACAGGCGGCCAACGAGAACGCGCAGGCCCTCCAGCAGCAGAAGCTCGGCCCGCTGGCGCAGGGCCTGGGCGGCGGCAGCGGCATCCCCGGTCTGCCGTTCTGATCCGCTGACCGTTCTGATCCGCTGACCGTTCTGGTGTTCGCCACGCGGGCGACACCCGTACCGCCTTCCTAGGACAGGCGGCAGCCAACTACCGTACGTACCGAAAGGTCTCCAGGAGGGCAGTCCGTTGTACGAAGGCGTGGTCCAGGACCTCATCGACGAGCTGGGGCGGCTGCCCGGCGTCGGTCCCAAGAGCGCGCAGCGGATCGCCTTCCACATCCTGCAGGCCGAGCCGACGGACGTGAAGCGGCTCGCGCAGGCGCTGCTGGAGGTCAAGGCGAAGGTCCGCTTCTGCGCGACCTGCGGCAATGTCGCACAGGAGGAGCTGTGCAACATCTGCCGTGACGCCCGGCGCGACCCCTCGGTCATCTGTGTCGTGGAGGAGCCGAAGGACGTCGTCGCCATCGAGCGCACCCGGGAGTTCCGCGGGCGCTACCACGTCCTCGGCGGCGCGATCAGCCCGATCGAGGGCGTGGGCCCCGACGATCTGCGGATACGAGAACTTCTCGCGAGGCTGGCCGACGGAACGGTCACGGAGCTGATCCTGGCCACGGACCCGAATCTGGAAGGCGAGGCGACGGCGACGTACCTCGCCCGCATGATCAAGCCCATGGGCCTGAAGGTCACCCGCCTGGCCAGCGGCCTCCCGGTGGGTGGCGACCTGGAATACGCGGACGAGGTCACCCTCGGCCGCGCCTTCGAGGGGAGACGACTCCTAGATGTCTGACGCCACGCTGCACGCCACCGCGCAGAACCCGGACGACTTCGCGGTCCAGATCGCGGACCAGATCGAGAGCTTCCTGGTGGCGGTCACCGAGGTCGCGAGGGGCGACGAGCCCGACTCGGCGGTGCCCTTCCTCCTCCTGGAGGTCTCCCAGCTGCTGCTGGCCGGCGGCCGTCTCGGCGCGCACGAGGACATCGTTCCCGACGAGCGCTACGAGCCCGACCTCGGCCCGGAGCAGGACGTGGACCAGCTCCGCGAGAACCTCGCCCGCCTCCTGGACCCCGTGGACGTCTACTCCGAGGTCTTCGACCCCTACGAGCCCCGCAAGGCGCCCGTCCCGGCCCGGATCTCCGACGACCTCGCCGATGTCGTCACCGACCTGCGCCACGGCATGGCCCACTACCGCGCGGGCCGCACCGTCGAGGCCCTGTGGTGGTGGCAGTTCTCCTACTTCTCCAACTGGGGCGGCACCGCCTCCGCCGCCCTGCGCGCCCTCCAGTCCCTGGTCGCCCACGTCCGCCTGAACCAGCCCCTGGAGGAACTGGACGGCCTCGACACCGACCAGTCCGACATGGGTGACGAGACCCTGGAGTTCGAGGCGGGCCGCGTCATGGCCGAGGAGATCGGCGGCCCGCTGGGTCTGCGCCCGGCCAAGTAGCCGGCGGGCGGCTTCGGGGGCGCTCAGTCGTGCCCGTACAGCAGCCACAGCACGAGCGCCAGCGGGAACATCACCAGGTACAGCACGGCCTTGGTGTACAGGAACGTCAGCACGGCACCGCTGATCGCGAGCCACAGGCGCCGGCTCTGCCGCAGCGTGCGTCTCCAGGAGGCGGCCACCACGCCCAGCGGTATCACCACGTACAGGCCCCAGCCCGGGGGGAGCGGGGTGGTCCGCTGGCCCCACAGCGCCAGCAGGAGGGCGAGCGGGGTGAAGAGGGCCGGGACGGTCCACCACGGGGCCGTCCGGCTCTCCCGTGGCGTCTGGCTCGTCGGTGTCGCGTTCATGCCCCGAGTCCATCGCGCCGGGCGGGGCGGACGGCAGCGTGCGGGTACTCAGGTTCCGCATGGCGTGATACTCAGGTCCGGCACTGTGACCCGGGGCACTTTCCGCGTGTTCCGGCTTCGGCCGGGCATGAGGCCGTACGGACGTCGTGCGGACGACATGGATGTCCGCGCGGCGCGCGTCCGACGTCTCACCATGCGGGAGCAGGGAAGCGGAATTCGGACGCTCGATAGACTTAGCCGACACAAACGAACCGAGCGAGGAGCGCACGTGGGCCTTGTCGTGCAGAAGTACGGAGGCTCCTCCGTAGCCGATGCCGAAGGCATCAAGCGCGTCGCCAAGCGGATCGTGGAAGCCAAGAGGAACGGCAACCAGGTGGTTGTCGTCGTTTCCGCGATGGGCGACACGACGGACGAGCTGATCGATCTCGCCGAGCAGGTATCGCCGATGCCTGCCGGGCGTGAGTTCGACATGCTGCTGACCGCCGGAGAGCGTATCTCCATGGCCCTGCTGGCCATGGCGATCAAAAACCTGGGCCACGAGGCCCAGTCGTTCACCGGCAGCCAGGCAGGCGTCATCACCGACTCGGTCCACAACAAGGCCCGGATCATCGACGTCACGCCGGGCCGGATCCGGGAGTCGCTGGACAAGGGCAACATCGCCATCGTCGCCGGGTTCCAGGGCGTCAGCGCCGACAAGAAGGACATCACCACGCTCGGTCGTGGCGGTTCCGACACGACGGCCGTGGCGCTTGCCGCCGCGCTCGACGCCGAGGTCTGCGAGATCTACACCGACGTCGACGGCGTGTTCACCGCCGACCCGCGCGTGGTGAAGAAGGCGAAGAAGATCGACTGGATCTCCTTCGAGGACATGCTGGAGCTCGCGGCCTCCGGCTCCAAGGTGCTGCTCCACCGCTGTGTGGAGTACGCCCGCCGCTACAACATCCCGATCCACGTCCGGTCCAGCTTCAGCGGGCTGCAGGGCACGTGGGTCAGCAGTGAGCCGATTGGGGACCAGAAGGTGGAGCAGGCCATCATCTCCGGTGTCGCGCACGACACCTCCGAGGCCAAGATCACGGTCGTCGGCGTTCCGGACAAGCCGGGTGAGGCCGCCGCGATCTTCCGGACCATCGCCGATGCCGAGATCAACATCGACATGGTCGTGCAGAACGTCTCCGCCGCCTCCACGGGGCTGACGGACATCTCCTTCACGCTGCCCAAGACCGAGGGCCGCAAGGCCATCGACGCGCTGGAGAAGAACCGGCCGGGCATCGGCTTCGACTCGCTGCGCTACGACGACCAGATCGGCAAGATCTCCCTCGTCGGCGCCGGCATGAAGACCAACCCGGGCGTCACCGCCTCCTTCTTCGAGGCGCTGTCCGACGCGGGCGTGAACATCGAGCTGATCTCCACCTCCGAGATCCGCATCTCGGTCGTCACCCGCGCCGACGACGTGCCGGAGGCCGTGCGCGCCGTGCACACCGCCTTCGGGCTCGACTCCGACACCGACGAGGCGGTCGTCTACGGAGGCACGGGCCGCTGATGGCGGCGACCGGGAGGCCGACACTCGCGGTCGTGGGAGCGACCGGGGCCGTCGGCGCGGTCATGCTCCAGATCCTGTCCCAGCACGCGGACATCTGGGGCGAGATCCGTCTGATCGCCTCCCCGCGCTCGGCCGGCCGCAAGCTGGCCGTGCGCGGGGAGGAGGTCGAAGTGGTCGCCCTCACCGAAGAGGCCTTCGACGGGGTCGACATCGCGATGTTCGACGTGCCCGACGAGGTCTCCGCCCAGTGGGCGCCCATCGCCGCCGCGCACGGCGCGGTCGTCGTGGACAACTCGGGCGCCTTCCGGATGGACCCTGAGGTGCCCCTCGTGGTGCCCGAGGTCAATCCGCACGCGGCCCGGTACCGGCCTCGCGGCATCATCGCCAACCCCAACTGCACGACCCTGTCGATGATCGTCGCCCTGGGCGCGCTGCACGCCGAGTTCGGGCTGCGCGAGCTGGTCGTGTCGTCGTACCAGGCGGTGAGCGGGGCCGGGCGGGCCGGTGTGGACGCGCTGCGGGCCCAGCTGGCCCTGGTCGCCGACACCGAACTGGGCACCAAGCCCGGTGACGTACGGCGGGCCGTCGGGGACGACACCGGGCCGTTCCCGGAGCCGGTCGCGCTGAACGTCGTCCCCTGGGCCGGATCCCTGAGGGCCGACGGCTGGTCGTCGGAGGAGATGAAGGTGCGGGACGAGTCCCGCAAGATCCTCGGACTGCCGGCGCTGCCGGTCGCCGTCACCTGCGTCCGGGTGCCGGTGGTCACCGGCCACTCCCTCACCGTCCACGCCCGCTTCCAGGGCGAGGTCACGGTGGACGGCGCCCGCGAGATCCTCGCCACCGCCCCCGGCGTCGTCCTCTACGACGACCCGGACGCCGGTGAGTTCCCCACCCCCGCCGACGTCGTCGGCACCGACCCCACCTGGGTCGGCCGGGTCCGGCGCGCCCTGGACGACCCGACCGCGCTCGAACTCTTCGTGTGCGGCGACAACCTGCGCAAGGGGGCCGCGCTCAACACCGCGCAGATCGCCGAGCTGGTGGCGTCCGAAGCGAACGGCCGCGCCTGACAGCGGCGGTTGCCTCGCTGAACGGTGCCTCGCAGATATTTGCGACTGACAGCTTTATAGGATCCGGGTAAGAATTTCCTCCCCGCCCCGTGCAACCACGCGCGAGGCGGGGCGCGTCTTTGCGGTCACCCCTGCGGGGGCGGTGGGGACGTAGAGGAATCCGGCGTGGGGACGCCGGGCTCCGGGCGTGGGGACGCCCGTTCACATGGGACATATGAGAAGAGCGGGGCGCATGACGGCACTTGAGGCACGGCCGGTTGTCGTACATGTGACGCCCGGCACGTACAACCCTCTCGGGGGGAAACGTGTCCAACTGGCGTGGCAGAGGTACTCGAACTCTCAGCGGCCCGCGGCACGGCCGCCCTCCGGCCGCCCCGGGCGGCGCTCCGGCCGCCCCGCATGGCCGGCGGCATGCCGGTGATCGCGCCCATGCCCGCAGCGCGGCCCGCCCGCATACCCAGCCAGCGTGACGACTCCGAGGACGCCGCCGCGGTCGCACAGCCCGCGGCCGCCGGCACCACCGTCGACCACCTCACCGAGACCTACCGTGCGCACTACCGCTCACTGCTGGGTCTCGCGGCGCTCCTGCTCGACGACACCGCCTCCTGCGAGGACGTCGTCCAGGAGGCCTTCATCCGGGTCCACTCCGCGCGCAAGCGCGTCCGCGACCCCGAGAAGACCCTCGCCTACCTGAGACAGACGGTCGTCAACCTCTCCCGCTCCACCCTGCGCCGCCGCATCCTCGGCCTGAAGCTGCTCGCCAAGCCGATGCCCGACATGGCGAGCGCCGAGGAGGGCGCCTACGACCAGCTGGAGCGCCGCGACCTCATCAAGGCCATGAAGGGGCTCCAGCGCCGTCAGCGCGAGGTCCTCGTGCTGCGCTACTTCGCGGACATGACCGAGGCCCAGGTCGCCGAGACCCTCGGGATATCCCTGGGCTCGGTCAAGGCCTACGGCTCGCGGGGCATCGCCGCCCTGCGCGTGGCCATGGAGGCGCCCGCATGAGCGACGACGCCGAAGGGGGCGATTCACATGCCGGTTCGGCTTCCGGGGGAGGCGACTCCCATGAACGCCATTCGCACGAGCGCCATGAGCCCTACGCCTGGCACGAGCCGACGAAGCGGCACGAGCAAGAGCACACGCAATCGCACGCTGGGAACGGAACTGTGAACCACAGCCCCGACGAAAAGGGCCCCGAGGAGCGGGACCCGGCCCTCGCCGGGCTCGCCCCGGAGGAGCAGGCCCTGCGCCGGATGCTGCACTCCGTGGTCGACGACCTCGAACCGCGCACCGGCACGCTGAACCATCTGCGCCGTGCCGTCCCCGCCCGGCGGGCCCGCAAGCGGCAGGCCGTCGTCGGCATGGCCGCCGCCGCGCTGTTCATCGGCACCGCGATCCCCGCGCTCGTGCACGTCACCGACTCCGGCAGCCCCGACCTCAACACCGGCATGGCCGGCCAGTCCTCCGAGGCCCACAACGGAAAGGGCCGGGCCAAGACCCACGGCGGCGGTTCCGGCACCCGGCACGACGACTCCGGCGGCCGGGCCGAGCAGCCCGGCAGGAAGCCCGGCAGCAGCGGCGACGGCCACGGCCAGAACGCCGGCACCGAGACCGGCTCCACCGACGGCGCCGACCCGTCCGCCACCCTGGTGTCGGCGGCTCCGGTGTGCACGGCGGACCAACTGGGCACCCCGACCGGCAGCGCCCAGGCCCCCGACTCCGCGGGCGCCGTCTACGGCAGCTTCCGCGTCACCAACGTCTCCCGCTCCGCCTGCACGGTCGGCGGCGCCGGCACGGTGGGCGTGACGCCGCAGGGCGCCGCCGACCCGGCCAAGGTCAGCGCCGTGCGGCATGCGGCCGGGGACGCGGCGGCCGGCCTGCCCGACCCCTCCCAGGAGGTCTCCGGACTGGTGCTGCAGCCCGGCTCGGCCTACGAGGAGAAGTTCGTCTTCGTGCCCTCGGAGAACTGTCCCGTAACCGGCGGCACCACCGGCTCGGCCACCGGCGGCCCCTCGCCCGACCCGTCCGCCACCCAGGACCCCGGCACCACCACCGGCACGGACACGGGCGGTTCGGGGGGCACCACCACCCAGCTCGTCACCGGGGACGGCGAGGCCGACGGCAGCGTCGTGGTCACCCACACCAGCCAGACCGGTTCGACGGCGACGGCGACGGTGTCCGACGCGTGCGCCGGGACCGTGTACTACACCGGGGTGCTGGCGGCGTCGTAGGTCCTCGCCCGTGGCCGTCGCAGACCCCCACCCTTGGTCTCAGACGGCGGCCTGCTCCGGGGTCTCCTGACCCGGAATCTCCGGCTCCGGCACCAGTCCCAGTGCCGCGTCCCGGACGAACTCCACCTCGCGGCGCAGCAGCCGGAACCACATGAAGACGACGAAGCCTGCGAAGACGAACCACTCACCGGTGTAACCGAGGTTCTGGAAGGCCTTCAGGTCGAGCCCGGTGTCGTTCGGCGCGGTCGCCGGTACGGCCTTCATCCCCGCGTCGGCCTTGTCCAGGGTGACCCAGGCGTCGTACAGCCGGTACGGCACCAGGTTCACCAGCGAAGCCGAGCTGATCGCCGCCGTCTGCCCGGCGGGCAGCCCGCCGCGGGAGCTGACCCCGTTGTCCCCGGGGGTCTCGGACGCCTGGAGCGCGCCGGTGACGGTGACCTCGCCGGCCGGCGCGGCGGGCGCCTTCGCCGGGTCGGCCGTGCCGGGCAGCCAGCCGCGTACGACGGGCAGGGCCTTGCCGGAGTCGGTGCACAGGAGGGTGAGGACGTAGAAGCCGCGCTTGCCGTCCAGCTGCCGGTCGGGCACCAGGAGCTGCTTGCCGTACCGGCCGCTCGCGGTGGCCCGCCGGCCCGACGTGCTCTTGTCGACGGGCAGCAGCCCGGCCAGCGGCCGGGCGGCCTCGTGCCTGCCGGAGTCGACCCGCTCGGTCGCGGTGCGGTGGTCCTGCATCCGCGACTCGAACCGGCTCAGCTGCCACGACCCCATGAAGATGCAGAACGGGATGGCGAGCAGCACGAAGACGTTGATGCCCCACCAGCGGGGTGTCAGCAGAAACCGGTACACGCCTCCCACGGTACGGCGCCGGTGCGGGGCGGCCGGGCCCGGGGTTCGCCGAGTTACGCGAAGTTGTCCACAGCCTGCGCATGAACGACACCGATTGTCGGTGCGGCCAGGCAGTATGGGCGCATGACTGGGGCCATGAGCGAGAGCAGCAAGCCGGACGTGCGTGACGCGGCGGACGAGCCTGACGCGGGGGGCGCGCCCGCCGCGCCCGAGATGCCGGAGTGGGAGCGGCGCTTCCGGGCGCCCCGGGTGTCCCTGCCCGACTGGGCGCTGGACGCGCCGCACCGCTCCCTGTTCGTGTCGAACGCGACGGGCACGTACGAGCTGTACGCCTGGGACCGTACGACGGGCGAGCAGCGCCAGGCCACGCGCCGCCCGAACGGCACGACGGACGGCGTGCTCTCCCCGGACGGCGCCTGGATCTGGTGGTTCGACGACAAGGACGGCGACGAGTTCGGCGTCTGGCGCCGCCAGCCCTTCGGCGGGGGCGCGGACGAGGCGGCCGTCCCCGGCCTGGACCCCTCCTACCCCTCCGGCCTGGCCCTGGCCCGCGACGGCCGCACGGCGGTGGTGGGCCGCTCCACGGACGAGGAGGGCACGACGATCCACCTGGCCCGCGAGGGCGAGGCGCCGGCCGAGATCTACCGGCACCGCGAGTCGGCCGGCGTCGGCGACCTCTCGTACGACGGCTCCCTGATCGCCATCGAGCACACCGAGCACGGCGACGCCATGCACGCGGCGCTGCGCGTGCTGCGCCCGGACGGCACGACGGTCGCCGAGCTGGACGACACCAAGGGCGGCACCGAGGAGCTGGGCCTGGAGGTGATGGGCTTCGCCCCGGTCGCCGGCGACACCCGCCTGCTCATCGGCCACCAGCGCCGGGGCCGCTGGGAACCGATGGTGTGGGACGTGGCCACGGGCGAGGAGACGGCCCTGGCCCTGGACCTCCCGGGCGACGTCGGCGCCGAGTGGTACCCGGACGGCTCGGCCCTGCTCGTCGACCACGGCTTCGAGGCCCGCGGCGAACTGTTCCGCTACGACCTGGCGACCCACGAGCTGACCCGCATCCCCACCCCGCCCGGCACGGTCTCCGGGGCGACGGCCCGGCCCGACGGCAGCGTGGAGTACCTGTGGTCGTCGGCCGCGCACCCGCCCGTGGTCCGCTCCACGGCGGGCGGGATCGTCCTGGACCCGCCCGGCATGAAGTGCCCGCCCTCGGTGGCCGTGGAGGACGCGTGGGTGGAGGGTCCCGGCGGCCGTATCCACGCCCTGATCCAGAAGCCGGCGGGTGCCACGGGCCCCCTGCCCACGGTCTTCGACCTGCACGGCGGCCCGACCTGGCACGACAGCGACTCCTTCGCCGCGGGCCCGGCGGCCTGGGTCGACCACGGCTACGCGGTGGTCCGCGTCAACTACCGCGGCTCCACGGGTTATGGCCGCGCCTGGACGGACGCGCTCAAGCACCGGGTCGGCCTGATCGAGCTGGAGGACGTCGCCGCCGTCCGCGAGTGGGCGGTCGCCTCGGGCCTCGCCGACCCGGCCCGGCTGGTCCTCACCGGCGGCTCCTGGGGCGGCTACCTCACCCTCCTCGGCGTCGGCACCCAGCCCGAGGCGTGGGCGGTGGGCGTCGCGGTGGTGCCGGTCGCGGACTACGTCACGGCCTACCACGACGAGATGGAGTCCCTGAAGGCCATGGACCGCACCCTCCTGGGCGGCACCCCGGAAGAGGTCCCGGAACGCTTCGAGGCGTCCTCCCCGCTGACCTACGTGGACGAGGTCAAGGCCCCCGTCTACATCTCGGCGGGCGTCAACGACCCCCGCTGCCCGATCCGCCAGATCGACAACTACGTCAAGAGACTGGAGTCCCGGGGCGCGGTCCACCAGGTGTACCGCTACGACGCCGGGCACGGGTCGCTGGTCGTGGACGAGCGCATCAAGCAGGTCCGCCTCGAGATCGAGTTCGCGGAGCGGCACTTGGGCCGGGCGTAAGAGGGCTCTTCGGGCGGGAGCCCCCTTCGGGGGCTCAGCCCAGTTCGGCCAGGCCCCTTCGGGTGGCGGCCACCACCACACGGTCCTCCTTCTGGAGCACGCGGTCGGGCGGGACATCGGTGTGGCCCTCCAGGGCCAGGACCCGCCAGGCCCCGGCCCGGAAGGCCTGGGCCACGGTCCGGCCCTCCAGCTCCGGGTGGCCGGCCACGTCCACCGCGGCGAACAGCAGGACGCGCCGTTCCACGGGGATCGCGCCGAGGATCTGCCGGCCGAGCATCGCGCCCGCGAACGCCGGTGCGGCGAGGTGCGTGACGCTGCGGCTCCGGGTGCGGGCGTGCGGGTGGGCGGCGCGCAGGGTGCGGTAGACGGCGGTGGCGAAGTCGTCGTCGTACAGGCGCAGGACCACCCGGAGGTCCGGGCGGACGGACCGCGCGTACAGCACCGCCTCCAGGTTGGTCGTGTCCGCGCTGGTCACCGCCAGCAGGACGTGCGCCCGGTGGATCTTCGCGGCCTCCAGGACGCCCTCCTGGGTCACATCACCGAGCACCACGGGCACGCGCAGCCGCCGCGCGGTCGCCAGCCCCCTGGCCTCCGGGTCGGACTCCACGCACACCACCGGGATCTGCAGCTCCCGCAGCCGGGTCAGCACCCGGGTGCCGATCTTCCCGAGGCCGAGCAGCACCACGTGCCCGCCCAGGCCGCGCGGTGGCTTGCGCAGCGCGGACGTGGTGCGGAACGTGCCCAGCGCCTCCAGTACGGCGGCCAGCAGCACCGGAAGGAGCAGCAACCCGACGAGCCCGGACAGCAGTTGCAGGATCTGCCGGCCGAGGGACTCGCCTATGGCGGGGTCGTCGATCGCGAACATGTCCAGCAGCGTGAGGTAGAAGGCCCGCAGCGGATGGATGCCCGTCACCACCCACAGCGCGACGGCCAGCGCCAGCACACAGCCCACGATCCCCGCGAGCGACCACCGTAGCCGTCGTGAGAACAGCGAGCCGAGCGCCACCACGCCCCCTGCTCCGCGCCCCGCCAGGGGTGACCCCGGCTCGGCCGCGGACGACACCTGCTCCAGCACCACGGCCGCCCGCCCGGCGGCCCGCCGTACCTCGTCGTCGTCCGGGAGCAGCCGGGGCCCGTGCTCCCCGCTGCCCTCGGACCCGTCGGCCCCGGCGGGATCGGTGCTGGTCGCGGAGAGCAGGGCCAGCGTGCACAGCCCGGGATCGGCGATCTGTCCGACCCCTGCGGGCAGCCGTTCCACGGCCCGCAGCAGCAGCCCGTCGGTCTGGATGACCTTGCTGGTGCCGGCGACCGCGGAGGCGGCCAGCGCGGGGGCGGCGGTGTCGGCGTCGGACAGCACGGTCGTGGAGACGTCCACGGCCCCGTCCAGGCCGTCCCCGATCGCCAACGCGGCTGCCTGATCGAGGAGTTCCTCGATGTGCTGGCCCAACCGCCGGTTGTAGAGGCGCAGTACGAGCCGGAGTCTCGGGTTGAGGCGGCGGGCGGTCAGCGCGGCGCGGATGTTGGTCTCGTCGTCGTCGTACACGAGGGCGAGCGCGGCGGCCCGCTCCACACCGGCCTCGGCGAGCATGGCCTCGGTGACCTCGACGGCCTCCAACACGCGCTCAGTGTCGGCTCGGTGGGTGTTGCCGCCGTTGCCGGGCGGGTGCACTGCCCCGCCGTTCCCGCTGCTGCCGCCGTTCCCGCCGGTCCGGCCGACGGCGGCGCTGACCATCCGGTCGAGCAGCGCGGTCGCGCCGCGCGCCCGGCCGACCACCGGGGGCCGGGCCGTGCGCTCGTTGGGCGGTACGACGAGGATGACCTGTTCGCCGTAGACGCCGCGCAGTTCGGCGGCCAGCCGGTGCGCGAGCCCGTCGTCACCGCAGACGATCATGTGCGCCGGCGGTGCGCCGGGCCCGCTTTGATTCGGAACGCTCCCCACGACGGAAAAGACTGCCCCAAGGAGACCGGTGGTTCCAGGAACGGGCCTGTCAGCCCAGGCAGAGCAGGACCAGGCAGATCTGGTTCGGGTTCGGGGAGGTCGCCGTCGGGGTGGAGGGGCTGGTGGCCGGTGCCGAACTCGGGCTGGAGTGTGAGCCGGTGCCCGTGCCCGTGCCCGTACCCGTGCTCGGGGCCGGGGCGGGCTGCTTCGTCGCCGTACCCGTGCCTGTGCCCGTGCTGCCGGTGCTGTTGTCGGGGACGGACGGGACGGTGGTGTGCGTGTGCAGGGTCGCCGGGGTGACCGGGCGGGGTGGCGCGACGGCGTCCGGGCGGGTCATGGAGGGTGCCTCCGGGATGCTCGCCCTGCGGTGCCGCCCGGTCGGGGCGGCACCCGTCGGGTCCTGCGTCCGGGACGCGGTGGGCGTCGCCCGATGAGCGGCGGGCGGCGGCGTCGAGTCCGTACGGCCGCCCGCGGGACCCGGCGCCAGGGTGGTGTCACCCATGGGCCGGTCGTCCGGCACGGCGGCGGCCTGAGCCTTGTCGTGGGAGTGCCGGTCCAGCGAGGCGACGGTCAGGCCGCCGCCGACCAGCGCGACGGCGGTCGCGACCACGGCCCGCCGCTGGTTCTTCTTCCAGCGCGCCCGCTGCCGGCGCCGGGCCGCGCGCCCTTCCGAGGCGACCGCCACACCGGCGGTTTCCGCGGAGAGGTCCGGGCCCAGGCCGTCGTCCAGGCCGTCGTCCAGACCGTCACCCAGGCCGTCACCCAGGCCGTGATCCATGCGGTCCGCCGTGCGGTTCGCCGTGCTGGGCGGAGCGATGTCCGGGGCGTAGGCGCCGCACCCGGGGCACACCAGAGCGCCGTTGAGGTGCCTACGACACGAGGAGCAGTAGTCCATCGGGATCTTCGGGGTCTTCCTGCCTCGACTGCGCCGTCGGCCCACCGGGGCCACGGCCTGGACACGCCCGCACAGGAGATCGAGCGGTCAGTCACGCTAACGAGGCATTCGAAAGGCTGTGTGCAGCGTGTGTGACGCTCCTGCACGAATTCCTGGCGGACCTCGCGTCGTTCGGACCGCGCGTTCAGGAGAGCCCGGAGGCCCGCAGAACCGCCTGAATGGTCTCGTCGTCGATGAGGCGGCCGAGGCGGTCGAGGACGTCCGCTCCCTGGCGGAGCGTGCCGCGCTCCAGGGAGCGGCGCACGCCGGTGTCGAGGGCGTGCCAGAGCAGCGGGTTGGCGACGAGGACCCGGGGGTCGAGTTCCAGGCGGTGGCCGTGGATGTCGCGCAGGACGAGGTGGGAGGAGACGCCGTCGTACTGCCGTACGGCAGCCAGCGCGTCCGTGTGCACCACGACCCGGCGCCAGGGGGTGCGGACGGCCAGCCAGCCGGGGCCCGCACTCACCCGCTGCGGCAGCAGGACGGTGCACACCGTGGCCGACAGGGTGACCCAGAGGAGCGCGCGCAGCGGCGTCAGGCTTCCCGCGTCCCAGTCGACGAGGATGCTCAGGACGCAGAACGCCAGGGCACAGCCCACCGCGAGCCGGGCGCTGCCACGCCAGTGGCGGTCACCGGCCGGTCCTGCCGGTCCGCTCCGTCGCATGGCAGCGACGCTAGGCGCCGTACGACGCCCGGCCAGTGTTCCTGACGGGCTTCTGACACCCGGATGGCGGATCCTGACGGGTTCCATACGCGTGCGAGGGTGGACGGGCTGCCGTCCACGCGGCCGGCCGATCCCGGGAAGCCGTACGGCCGTCTCCCGGAGACACTGGTCGCGACCGTGCTGCCGTCCATGGTGAGGTCCCGATGGCGTATGGCCTGGCACGCCGTGAGGTGGAACCGCGGGTCCCGCTGCGCCCGGGCGAAGGGGAGAAGCACCACCTCACCAGCCTGGAAGGGCTGGCCGCGCTGTCGCTGGACGCGCTCAGCTCGGTCGCGTACGGCCCCGAGGCCATCGTGCTGGCCCTGGTGGCCGCCGGGACCGGCGCGCTGACCGCCACCCTGCCGATCACGCTGGCCATCACGTTCCTGCTCGCGGCGCTCGTCGTGTCGTATGCCCAGGTCATCGCCGTACACCCGGACGGCGGAGGCGCCTACGCGGTGGCCAAGAAGGACCTGGGGGCGGCCCCCAGCCTGCTCGCCGCGGCCAGTCTGGTCGTCGACTACGTCCTCACGGTCTGCGTCAGCGTCACCGCCGGCGCCGACGCCCTGGCCTCCGCCTTTCCCGCCCTGGCCCACGACAAGCTGCTGGTGTGCCTGGGCGGTCTCGCGCTACTGACGGCCGTCAACCTGCGCGGCGTGACCGAGAGCGCCCGGGTGCTGATGCTCCCGACCGTGCTGTTCATCGTGGCCATCCTCGGCATCGTCGCCGTCGGCCTCCTCCGCTCCCATCCGGCGGCCGTGGTGGGCGGCGCGCAGCCCGTCCAGGCGCATGAGGCGCTGGGCGTGCTGCTCGTCCTCAAGGCGTTCTCGTCCGGCTGCTCGGCGCTGACGGGAGTGGAGGCCATCGCCAACGCCGTGCCGACCTTCCGCACCCCGAGGGTCAGACGTGCCCAGCGCACCGAGTTCATGCTGGGCGCGCTGCTGGGCCTGATGCTGATCGGCATCGCTGTGCTGATCCGGCGCGACCACGTCGCCCCGCGCTCGGACGTCACCGTCCTGGCCCAGCTCACCGCAGGCGCCTACGGCGACGGCTGGGCGTACTACGCGACCAACCTGATCGTCACCCTGGTCCTGCTGCTCGCGGCGAACACCAGTTTCGGCGGGCTGCCGGTGCTGATGAGCCTGCTGGCCCGCGACCACCGGCTGCCCCACCTGTTCGGGCTGCGTGCCGAACGGCCCGTCTACCGGTACGGGGTGGTGGCGCTGGCTCTGCTGGCCGCGCTGCTGCTCATCGCCTCCGATGCCGACACCCACCGGCTGATCCCGCTCTTCGCGATCGGTGTGTTCATCGGCTTCACCCTCAGCCAGCTCGGTCTCGTCCGGCACTGGGCCACCCAGCGGCCCCGGGGCTGGAAGCGCCGTGCGCTCATCAACGGCACCGGGGCGGTGCTCACCACCCTGGCCGGGCTCATCCTCCTGTTCACCAAGTTCCTGGAGGGCGCCTGGGTGGTCGTGATCGCCGTACCGCTGCTGATGCTGCTGTTCTCCCGCATCCAGCGCTACTACACGGAAGTCGGCAAGGAACTCGGCCTCGGCCGCATCCCCGGCCCGCCCGCCCCGCGCCCCGGCAGCCTGGTGATCGTCCCGATCGGCGACGTCAGCAGACTCGCCCGGCACGCCATCGGCGCCGCCCTCGCGCTGGGCGACGAGGTGGTCGCCGTCGCCGTCCACAACGACCCGGACAAGACCCGGGCCCTTCAGGAGGCGTGGGCGCGCTGGAACCCGGGGGTGCGCCTGGAGGTCATCGACAGCCCGCACCGCTCACTCGTCCAGCCGATGGTCGACTACGTGCAGCACGCGGCCCGGGACGGACGGCAGGTCGCGGTGCTGATCCCCGAGGTCGAACCCCGGCACCGGCGCTACGAGATCCTGCAGAACCAGCGGGGTCTGCTGCTGGCGACCGTGCTGCGGGCCCGCACCGACGTCGTGGTCTGCATGCTGCCCTACCGGCTGCACGTCTGACCCTCTCTGCTACGCGCCGAGGTGACGGCTCGCCACCGGGCCGCCGACCGCGTAGTGCACGTACTCGCGGACCAGACGGAAGCCGACGTTCCAGGCCAGGAGGCAGGCGCTGTTCACGACATCCATGGAAGCCGTGCCGCACGCCCCGGGCAAGCCCGAAACGCCCTCCCTGACGTGGGTTTGACGTGCGCATACGGCTCCTTGACGAGCGAGCCAGGTGACCTGGCGGGGCTCAGCCAAGGCCGGGCACCTGCGCGATCAGCAGGTCGATCAGCTTGATGCCGGCGAACGGCAGCACCAGGCCGCCGAGTCCGTAGACGAGCAGGTTGCGGCGGAGCAGGTCGTGCGCGGAGGAGGGGGTGTAGCGCACGCCGCGCAGGGCGAGCGGGATCAGCGCGACGATGATCAGCGCGTTGAAGATGATCGCCGAGGTGATCGCGGACGTGGGGCTGTGCAGGCCCATCACGTTCAGGGACTCCAGGCCCGGGTACGAGCCCGCGAACATGGCCGGGATGATCGCGAAGTACTTCGCGACGTCGTTCGTGATGGAGAACGTGGTCAACGCGCCCCGAGTGATGAGGAGTTGTTTCCCGATCTCGACGATCTCGATGAGCTTGGTCGGGTTGGAGTCGAGGTCGACCATGTTGCCGGCCTCCTTGGCGGCCGACGTACCGGTGTTCATCGCCACGCCGACGTCCGCCTGGGCGAGGGCCGGGGCGTCGTTGGTGCCGTCACCGGTCATCGCGACGAGCTTGCCGCCCGCCTGTTCCCGCCGGATCAGCGCGAGTTTGTCCTCGGGGGTCGCCTCCGCCAAGTAGTCGTCCACGCCCGCCTCCTGGGCGATGGCGCGGGCGGTGAGCGGGTTGTCACCGGTGACCATGACCGTGCGGATGCCCATGCGGCGCAGCTCCGCGAAGCGTTCCCGGATGCCGTCCTTGACCACGTCCTTCAGCTGGATCAGACCGAGCACGCGCGGCCCGTCCCAGTCGTGCACGGCCACCAGCAGCGGTGTCCCCCCTGCCGTGGCCACGGCATCGGCGTAGGTCCGTGCCTCGGGCGGGACCTGACCGCCGTACATCTGCACCCACTCGATCACCTGCTGGGCGGCGCCCTTGCGGATGGCGCACACGGCCCCGTTGTCCCAGCGCAGGTCGACACCGCTCATCCGGGTCTGCGCGCTGAAGGCCACCCAGCGGGCGTTCGCCAACTCGCCCTCGGCGGGCGCCCGCAGCCCGTACCGGTTCTTGGCGAGCACGACGACGGACCGGCCCTCCGGGGTCTCGTCGGCCAGCGAGGAGAGCTGGGCGGCGTCGGCGAGCTGCCGTTCGTCGATGCCGGGCAGCGGGACGAAGGCGGCGGCCTCGCGGTTGCCGAGGGTGATGGTGCCGGTCTTGTCGAGCAGCAGGGTGTTGACGTCGCCGGCCGCCTCGACCGCGCGGCCGGACATGGCGAGGACGTTGCGCTGGACCAGGCGGTCCATGCCGGCGATGCCGATCGCGGAGAGCAGGGCGCCGATCGTGGTCGGGATGAGCGTGACCAGGAGGGCGACCAGCACGGTCGTGGACTGGGCGGCGTCGGCGTACTCGGCCATCGGCTGGAGGGCGACCACGACCAGCAGGAAGATGATCGTCAAGGAGGCCAGCAGGATGTTCAGCGCGATCTCGTTGGGCGTCTTCTGCCGGGAGGCGCCCTCGACCAGGGCGATCATCCGGTCCAGGAAGCTGTGGCCGGGGCGCGCGCTGACCCGGACGACGATCCGGTCGGACAGCACCGTGGTACCGCCGGTGACTCCGCTGCGGTCGCCGCCCGCCTCACGGATGACGGGCGCCGACTCGCCGGTGACGGCGGACTCGTCCACGGCGGCGACGCCGTCGATGACATCGCCGTCCGCCGGGATCATCTCGCCCGCCTCGACCACCACGACGTCCAGCGGCTTGAGCGCGGTGGCGGCGACGGCCTCGGTGCGGGCGGAGCGTGCGTCGGTGCCGTAGCGCCAGTCGAGCAGGCGCAGCGCCACCGTGTCCGTGCGGGCCCGGCGCAGCGACTCGGCCTGCGCCTTGCCGCGGCCCTCGGCGACCGCCTCGGCGAGGTTGGCGAAGACCACCGTCAGCCACAGCCAGAGGCTGATCACCCAGGTGAAGACGGCCGGGTGGAGCAGTGCCGACAGGGTGGTCAGCGCCGCACCGACGGACACGACGAACAGGACCGGGTTGCGGACCAGGGCGCGCGGATGCAGTTTCCGCAGGGCCTCGGGGAGCGAGCGGACGAGCTGGGCGGGGTCGAACAGTCCGCCCGGAGCGCGACGCTTCCCCCTTCCCTCCGGTCCGGTCCGGGTGGTGCGCTGGGGGCGGGTCGGCGGGGCCTGCTCGGGGGCAGCGGGAAGCATGGACACCTTCGTGTCTGGGCGGGTGGACGGGACAAGGGAACCTAACCGCCTATTAGGTCCCAACCTCCCTGATCCGGGGGGAATTTGCGGCACTCATACGGCCTGGCCCGAGGGGCCGTCAAAGAGGCGTCAAACAATGCTGAGCAGCCGTCAGGAACGCGTCAACGCAGGCCAATGCTGGCCGAATTCGGTCGCAGACTGATCGGCAACGGGGGACGGGCGACCGTCCGTGGCGTGACGTTGGAGGGACCGTGGCCATCACGGCCGGATCAACACAGGGTCCTGCGACCGAGGGGGAGACGCCGCCACAGCAGACGACGGTCGCCCCGGCGGGCAGCAGCCCCGGTCCGCGAGGGCACGGGGGTTCGCGGACGGGCGATCCGGATCCGGGGCTGCACCCGCGCCGGCAGGTCGTGGCCGTGCGGGCCGCTCTGCGCCGCCGTTTCTGGGCCACCGTGCCCGCACGGCTGCGCCTCCTGCGCGCGGCCACGCTCCTGCTGACCACCGCCGTCGCCGTGCTGCTGCTCGTCGCCGGACTGTCCGCGAACGGCACCTGGTCCGACGTGACCGGCCGGGACGCACCGCGCACCACGAGCGCCGCCGACCTCAACCTCGCCCTCAACGACATGGACGCGCAGGTCGCCAACGTCCTGCTGTCCAGCGGCAACGCGGGCAAGGACCGGCTTGAGACCCCGTACGACAAGGCCGTCGGGTTCTACGGCGACGCGCGCCGCGAGATCAGCCACGACCTGCGCACCCTCGCCGTCGCGGCGCAGGGCGACCGGTCCGCCGAGAAGACGGTGGAGAGCCTCACCGACGACTTCGCCGCCTACCAGGAAATCGTCGGCCGCGCCCTGGAGAACGACGCCCACACCGGCGGCAAGCCCGCCGCCCTGGTCGACTACCGCAAGGCGACCGACCTCCTCCAGACCAGGCTCCTGCCCGCCGCGCGCACACTGGTGTCGGCCAACGACGCCAACTTCGAGGAGCAGTACCGCGCGGCCGACTCCGCTCTGTCCGCCCGGCTCGCCGCCGTCATCGCCCTCGGCGTGCTGCTGCTCGCCGCGCTGGGCGTCCTCCAGTGGTACCTGACCCGCCGCTTCCGGCGGATCCTCAACCCCGGCGTGCTGGGCGCCACCGTCTGCACCCTGCTCGCGGTGATCCTGGGCGCGCAGCTGCTCGGCACCACCACCGACGACCTGCGTGTGGCCCGCCACGACGCCTTCGACTCCGTCGTCGCCCTCTCCCGTGCCCGCGCCATCGCCCACGACGCCAACGCCGACGAGAGCCGCTTCCTCCTCGACCCCGCCCGCCGCGACCAGTACGCGCGCTCCTTCCTCGACAAGTCGCAGAAGCTGTACGGCCTCGACGGCGCGACCCTGTCGACGTACGACGAGAAGCTCGCCACCACCTGGCGCGCCTACAGCACCGACCACCGACACCTGGGCTTCACCGGCGAGTTCCGGCGCGAGCTGGACAACATCACCTTCCCGGGCGAACGTGCCGCCGCCGAGCGGACCGTGGACACGTACGCCGTCTACGAGCGCGACGACCGCAAGGTCCGGGCGCTGCTCGCGGCCGGGAAGGAGCGGCAGGCGGTGGAGTTCTGCATGGACTGGAAGCCGGACACCTCCAACGCGCACTTCGGGGAGTGGATGGCCGCCCTGGACAAGGTGACGGACATCAACCGCGCCCACTTCGACTCCTCGGCGGCGGACGGTCGTTCGTCAATACGCGTCCTGCTGCCGTGGGCGTGCGGCCTGCTGCTCGCGGCGATGCTCCTCACCGCGCTCGGTCTGCGGCCCCGGCTCGCCGAGTTCCGTTAGCCGGCGGCCAGGTAGTCGTGGACGACCTCGGCGCGGCCGAGTGTGAGGTCGGTGAGGAGGTGGCCGGCCGAGACGATCTCCAGCACGGGCAGGTCGGCCAGCGGTGCCAGGGCGTGCGCGAAGAGCTGGAGCCGCGCGGGCCCGGTCCAGGCGCCCTTGACCGGCTACGTCCTCCTACGCGTCCGAGAGCCGCGCCTCCTCCAGGTCCAGGGAGCGCTGGAGGCGGCGGCGGGTCGTGTCGCTGATGCGGTGGCCGTCGTACAGGCGCTGCAGTTCCACCGTCTCCACCGCTATCAGGTCGCGGCGCAGCTGGCGGTAGACCAGGTCGGCGGACTCGGTGGCCACGGCGGCGCCGTCGTTCTCGGCGAGGCGGTCGCGGGCGTCCTCCAGGCGGGCGTTCAGGCCGCGCCGCAGCCGGTCCAGGACGACGTCCGGTACGGCCTCCAGCTCCGCCAGCTCCTCCAGCCGGGCGAGTCCGGCGTGGGCGAGACGGGAGCGGGCCTCGAACTCCTCGCGTTCGGTGTGCGCGGGCTCCAGGGCGATGCCGGAGGCGCGCACCACCGGGGCCAGCGTGAAGCCCTGGACGACGAGCGTCACGACCACCACGGACGTGGTCAGGACGAGGACCAGGGGACGGTCGGCCAGGTCGGTGCCGCTCCGGGTGACCTCCGGGATGGACAGCGCGGCGGCCAGCGGCATGACGCCCCGGGTGCCCGCCCAGGTCAGCACCACCGGGATGCGCCAGTTCAGCCGGCCGATCCCGCCCTTGCGCTGTACGACGGCCGACAGCGGCGCGAGCCACAGCAGTCGTACGGCGACGAGCGTGGCGGCCACGGCGAGGGCGTACAGCGGCCAGGACCCGTCGCCGTCGGCCAGCGCCCGGACCTGCGCGGGCAGCGCCAGCCCTATGAGGGAGAAGACCACGCTCTCCAGCAGGAAGACGACCGTGCCGTAGACCGCGTGCAGCTGGAGCCGTATGCGGGCGTTGGTGAGCCGGTCGCCCCGGCCGCCGAGGACCACCCCGGCCACCACGCACGACGTCACCCCGGAGGTGTGCGCGGCCTCCGCCAGCAGATACGCGGCGTACGGCGTGACCAGGGCGATCACCGTCTCCAGCACCGGCTCCTCGGTGCGCCGCCGGATCAGCGCCACCACACCGGCCACGGCGGCCCCGATCACCGTGCCGCCGCCGGCGAGGACCAGGAACTTGGTGCCTGCCGAGCCCCAGTCCGCCGCCGCCGACGCGGCGGCGATGCCCGCCGCCACCCTGACCAGCACCAGCGAGGTCGCGTCGTTGAACAGGCTCTCCGCCTGTACCAGGACCTGCACCTTCGGCGGCAGGGCGAGCCTGCGGCCGAGCGCGGTCACCGCCACCGGGTCGGTGCTGGCCAGCACCGCGCCCAGCACGAACGCCATCTGCCACGGCAGCGGGGTCACCGCCACGGCCACCGCGGCGACGGCCGCGGCGGATGCCAGGACCAGGCCGATGGCGAGTATCCCGACCGGTTTCCACACCGCTCGCAGCTCCCGCCAGGGCATTTCCTCCGCGCTCGCGTACAGCAGGGGCGGCAGGACGACGAGGCCGATGATCTCCGGGCTGATCTCGATCTGCGGGGTGCCCGGCAGCAGTGCCACGGCGAGGCCGGCGACGACCAGCAGCGAGGGGGCGGGAATGCGCCACCGGCGCGCGAAGGTGGCCACCACGGTGGCCAGGATGACCAACGCGAGTACCGTGCCGACGCTGCGCATGCCGTCCCCCTGGGGTACAGAGGGAGCCACCCTGGCTCCCCCGCCGACCAGACTTCCCGGCACACCGCCTTCACCCTATCGGCCCAGGTCACGTCAAGACAGTGTCAAGGTCCTCGTGAGCGGCGCAAAGGATCCGCTAACGCAGGAACGCGACGGCCCGCGGAGGGGCTTCCTTAGGAGCAGTCCCCCTTGCGGAAAGGGGAGTTGACCATGTGAGCGGAGCGCATCGACGGCGATGAGTGACGTACGGCCCGGACGGCTGAAGGTCTACCTCGGGGCGGCTCCGGGGGTCGGCAAGACCTACCGGATGCTCGACGAGGCGCGGCGCCGCGCCGCCCGCGGGGCTGATGTGGTGGTCGGTTTCGTGGAGTGCCACGGACGCCGGCACACGCAGGAGATGCTCGACGGCCTGGAGACCGTGCCACGCGCCCGCTGCACCTATCGCGGCGGGGACTTCGAGGAGATGGACCTGGCCGCGGTGCTGGAGCGCCGCCCGCAGGTCGCGATCATCGACGAGCTGGCCCACAGCAACGTCCCCGGCGCGGGCCGCAACGCCAAGCGCTGGCAGGACGTCGAGGAGCTGCTCGCCGCCGGTGTCGACGTCGTCACCGCGCTGAACATCCAGCACCTGGAGTCCCTCAACGACGTGGTCGAGAAGATCACCCAGGTCCCGCAGCACGAGACGGTCCCCGACGAGGTCGTCCGCCGGGCCTGGCAGATCGAGCTGGTGGACATGCCGCCCGAGGGGCTGCGCCGCCGCATGGCGCACGGCAACATCTACGCCCCCGAGAAGATCGACGCGGCCCTCGCCAACTACTTCCGACCCGGCAACCTGACCGCGCTGCGTCAGCTGGCGCTGCTGTGGGTGGCCGACCGGGTGGACGAGGCACTCCAGGAGTACCGCTCGCAGCACGGCATCGGCGGGGTGTGGGAGACCCGAGAGCGGGTCGTGGTCGCCCTGACCGGCGGGCCCGAGGGCGACACGCTCGTGCGGCGGGCCGCCCGGATCGCCGACAGGTCCGCCGGCGGCGACCTGCTGGCCGTGCACGTGGCCCGCAGCGACGGACTGGCCGGCGGTGTCTCGGCCGCCTCGCTCGCCCGGCAGCGACGGCTCGTGGAGGACCTCGGCGGCAGCTACCACTCGGTGGTCGGCGACGACGTGGCGACCAACCTGGTGGAGTTCGCCCGCGCCGAGAACGCCACCCAGCTGGTCCTCGGCACCAGCCGCCGCGGCCGGCTGGCCCGGTTCCTGAGCGGGCCCGGCACGGGGGAGACCGTGACCGAGCTGTCCGGCGACATCGACGTCCACCGGGTCACTCACGAGCGGGCCGGGCGCGGCACCCTGCTGCCCTCTCGGCGCCGCACGCTGTCCACGGCCCGCCGGATCGCGGGCCCGGTGGCCGGACTGGTGCTGCCGGTCATGCTGACGGCCGCCCTCGCCCAGGTGCGCGGCACGCTGGACCTCACCAGCGAGGCGCTGCTTTTCCTGCTCGCCGTGGTGGGGGTGGCCTGCATAGGCGGGGTCGCCTCCGCGGTGATCGCGTCGGTGACGGCGTCGCTGCTGCTGAACTACTGGTTCATACCGCCCATCGGCGCCTTCACCCTGAACGATCCCAATGCGCTGGTGGCGCTGGGCGTGTTCGCGGTCGTGGCGGCCACCGTGGCCGCGGTCGTCGACCGCTCGCTGCGGCTGTCCCGGCGCTCGGCCCGTGCCACCGCCGAGGCCGAGACCATGTCGTCCCTGGCCGGCACGATCGTGCGGGGCGAGGCGACGATACCGGCCCTGCTGGAGCGCACCCGCGAGACCTTCGGCATGGCGTCGGCGGAGCTGGCGGACGAGCCGCCGGACACCGACGGCACCACGGCCGGCGCGGTCACCGCCGACGGCACCACGTCCGTGCCGGCCGGTCCGGGCGCGTACCTGGTGCTGCGCGGCCGGACCCTGTCCTCCTCCGAGCGCCGGGTGCTGGCCGCCTTCGCCGCGCACGTCGGCTCCGCGGTCGAGCGGACCCGGCTGGCCGAGGCGGCGGCCGAGGTGGAGCCCGTCAAGGCCGCCGACCGGATGCGTACGGCGCTGCTGCGGGCCGTCGGCCACGACCTGCGCACTCCGCTCGCGGCGGGCTGGGCCGCGGTCACCTCCCTGCGCAGCCGCGACGTCGAGTTCTCCGCCGCCGACCGCGACGAACTGCTCGCCAGCGCCGACGAGTCCATGGCCAAGCTGAACCGGCTCGTGGAG
The DNA here is from genome assembly GCF_053592455.1 of Streptomyces sp. NPDC002676. Classification (NCBI taxonomy): domain Bacteria; kingdom Bacillati; phylum Actinomycetota; class Actinomycetes; order Kitasatosporales; family Streptomycetaceae; genus Streptomyces; species Streptomyces sp. NPDC002676. The sequence goes on from NZ_JBSFVT010000003.1 coordinate 437,910, forward strand.
AACCTCCTCGACCTGAGCCGTCTGGAGGCGGGCGTCCTCACCCTGAACCTGCGAGCGACCTCGCTGGAAGAGGTGCTGCCGATGGCACTGTCGGACGTACCGGAGGTCGTCGAGGTGGCGGACCTGGAGGAGATCCCGGCGGTGCTCGCCGACCCGCCGCTGCTGGAACGGGTGATCGCCAACCTCGTCGGCAACGCCGCCCGCCACACCCCGCCCGGCCGGCAGGTGCTGGTCGGCGCCAGCGCGCTGGCGGGCCGGGTGGAGCTGCGCGTCGTGGACCGCGGCCCCGGCCTCCCGCCGACCGGCCGGGACCGCCTCTTCGAGCCCTTCCAGCGGCTCGGCGACACCGACAACACCACCGGTCTGGGCCTGGGCCTGGCCCTCGCCCGGGGCCTGACCGAGGCGATGAGCGGCACGCTGACCCCGGAGGACACACCGGGCGGCGGGCTGACCATGGTGGTGTCGCTGCCGTTCGCGGACCAGGCCGGGCCGACCCGGCAGACCGTCCCCACCGAACCGACGGAGCACACCGTGTAGGAGGTACGTGATGAGTACCGAAACCGGCATCTGGAGGGCGCACCACGGACGTCCGGCCCGCGCCAAGGCCCCGGGCTGGCCGCGGCGCGACCGGCTCGCCCTGGCCGCGGGGCTGCTCGCCCCGTTCCTGGTGGCCCTCGCGCTCGTCCCGTTCCGTACCGGCCTGTCGCACACGAACGCCGCGCTGGTCCTCGTCGTGGTGGTCGTGGCGGTGGCCGCGCTGGGCAGCCGTACGGCGGGCGCCGTGGGCGCGCTGTCGGCGGCGGCCTGGTTCGACTTCTTCCTCACCCGGCCGTACGAGACCTTCGCCATCTCGGCGTCCGCGGACATCGGGACGGCGGTGCTGCTGCTGGCGGTCGGCCTGATCGTCTCCCAGCTCGCGGCCCGCGCCCGCCGTCTGAAGGTGCTGACGGTGACGGACGCGGACCACCTGGCCCGGATCCACCGCACGGCGGCCCTCGTCCAGTCCGCCAACTCCGCCGACACCGTGGTCGACCACGTCCGCGGCGAACTGACCGGCCTGCTCGGCCTGCGCGCCTGCCGCTTCGAGTACGGCACCCTTCTGGGCCGGCTGCCGCGGCTGGAGCAGGACGGCAGCGTGACGGTGGGCCGCCGCACCTGGAACCCGGACACCGACGGCCGGCCCGAGGGCGAGATCGAACTGTGGGCGTTCGGCAACGGCCACTACCTGGGCCGCTTCCTGCTCACTCCGGGCCCCGGTGACGTACCTCCGCTCCAGGCCCGCCTGGTCGCGGTGACCCTGGCGGACCAGACGGGGGCGGCGCTGGACACGGCGGGGCCGGTGCGCGGGTAGTCCCGACGCGTTCCCTCACGTGATCCTTACCTCGGATCGGCGGCGGGACGGAACGGCACCGCCCGTCCCGCCGTTTCCTTCCGGTGTGACGTCAACTCTCCATCTCCGCCCGGACCGTGGCCAGCGCTCCCAGCACATGGTGATCTGCGGCGACGACGGCCTCGCGCACCGGCTCGCCCTCGAACTGGACGCGGTGTGCGGCGAGGTCGTCACCGTGGTGCTGCCCTCCCGCGACGACGAGTACGGCGCCGGGATTGCGGCGCTGCACGACGACCCGCGCTCGCCGGTGGAGCTGCTCGTCTCCGCGCGCCCCGACGAGCGGACGCTGCGGGCCGCCGGGGTCGAGCGGGCCGCAGCGCTCGCCCTGACCTACCGCGACGACCAGGTCAACATGACCGCCGCCCTGCTGGCCCGCACCCTCAACCCGTCCGTGCGGCTGGTGGTGCGGATGTTCCACCGCGAGCGCGGCCGGCACCTGGAGCGGCTGCTGGACCGTGCCGCGGGGCGGGCCGAGGATCCGGCGCAGGACACGTCCACCACGGTGCTGTCGGACGCCGACACCGCCGTACCCGAACTCGTGGCCGCAGCCGCCATGGGACACGGCCACACGCTCCAGGTCGAGGGCAAGGTGTTCCGTGGTGTCGTACGCCCGGCCGGGATGCCGTCGCAGGCCACCGACCTGGCCACGCTCGCCGTGCTGTCCGGCGCCCACCAGGACGACCCGGCGAGCGAGGACAGCCCGGAGACGCCCGGCGAGGACGGCACGCAGCTGCTGCCGGACACCAGGACCTCCTACCACCGCCAGTTCACGCACGGGCGGCTGATGCTGGAGGAGGTCACCCACCATCACGCGCCGGAAGAGGCCCAGCGCGGCCGGCCCGGCCACCGGACCAGCGCCTGGCTGCGGGCCAAGCTCGCGCACCTGCCATGGAAGGTCTTCCTGTCCCGCGAGGTCACGGCCGTCTACGGGGCGCTCGGCGCGATGGAACTCGCCCTGGCAGCCGCCACCGCGCTGTTCGCGGACGAGCATCCCTGGTGGAAGAACCTGTACCTGCCGATGCTGGACATCTTCACCATGGGCGACCCGGCCACCAACGAGTCGGTCGCCCGCCGCGTCCTCCAGCTGATCGCCGGTTTCGTGGGCCTGGCGGTGCTGCCGCTCGTGGTGGCCGCGACGCTGAACGCCACCGAGGCGTTCCGCACCGCCTCCGCGAGCCATCCGCCGGACGAGGACACGAGCGGCCACATAGTCCTCGTCGGTCTCGGCAAGGTCGGCACCCGAGTGTTGGTCCGGCTGCGCACCACGGGTCATCAGGTCGTGGTCGTCGAACGCGACCCGCACGCGCGGGGAGTTGCGCTCGCCCGCGAACTCGGCGTGCCGCTGATCCTGCAGGACGCCACCGACTCCGGCGTGCTCGAACTGGCCCGGGTCCGCGCCAGCGGCTCGCTGCTGGTGCTGACCCGCGACGACGGCCAGAACCTCGACATCGTCATGGCGGTCCGGGAGAGCAATCCGCAGGTCCGTGTGGTCATGCGGCTGTACGACGACGACTTCGCGGCGACCGTCCAGCGCACCCTGCGCGCCTCCTACCCGGACGCGCTGACCCGCAGCCGAAGCGTTTCCGCACTGGCAGCGCCGTCCTTCGCCGCCGCCATGATGGGCCGTCATGTACTGGGCGTGATGCCGGTGGAGCGGGGCTCGCTGCTGTTCACCTGCGTGGACGTGGCCGGGCACCCCGAGCTGGAGGGGCGCTCCGTGCACGAGGCGTTCCGGGAGAACGAGTGGCGGGTGCTCGCCGTCGGCGCCGCCGGCCCGGCTGCCGACGCGTCGTCCATGGACACCCTCACCGGGCTCCGGCCGGAGCGGTCCGGCTTCGACTGGCATCCGGCACAGGGCCGGGTGCTGCGGGCGGGCGACCGGGTGGTGCTGGCGACCACGCGGCGGGGGCTGGACATCCTGATGACGGGCGTCCAGCCGCATCCCCCGGGGCGGCGGGACTGAGCCGACACCCCCTATAGGTCCTGTCAGTCGAGTCCGGACACCCTGAACACCGCCTGCGCCGCCTCCCGGTTCACGCGGGCCGCGAGGCGGCGCAGGGCGGTCTGGCCGCACAGGAGCAGGCCGTCGGCCGCCGACTGGCGGGCGCCTTCCTCCAGACGGTGCCAGAGCGGGGGGGTGCGCAGCAGCACGTCGGGGTCGATCTCGACGCATGCGCCGTACGCGTCGCGCAGCAGGAGTCGCTGGGAGACGCCGTCCAGGCAGCGGACGGACACCAGCAGATCGGTGCGGACCCGGCGCTCGCGCAGCAGCCGGCGCGAGGCCAGCCAGCCCGGTCCGGCCGAGACGCGGGCGGGACAGAGCACGAGGAACAGCAGGACGGCGAGCAGCAGCCACAGGGCGCCGCGCCACGGGGTGAGCCTGCCCGCGCCCGTGTCGATGAGCAGGAGCAGGGCGAGCAGCGCGCCGGCGCAGTAGACGGAGACCCTGGCTTCCCGCGCCCAGTGCCGGTCGTGCACGGCGTCCGCGGCGGGTGTCTGCGCACGAGCGTCGGCCGGTGACCTCTGCGCGTGGTCGGGGCGTCCCATGCCTGCGACGGTACCGACTCCGAGCACCCGTTCCGGCCGTCCTGATACGACTCTGACGGGCGGCACCCGTCAAGATCTCATCAAGGTCGGCCGTTTGGGCGCGAAGATGCCGCCAGGAACAGTCAGGGACGGTCGGCGGCGGACAGAACCTGAGGGGACCGCGCATCACCCGGCACCGATGCCAGCCCCGATGCGCGGCTCTTGACGAAGGAGCACGCAAGCATGTCCGTCCTGACCACCGAACCGGACGCCGTCCCCGCCGGCGAGGAACCCCCGGATACCGGCGAACGCCACCGGCTCACCGCCGTCACCGGACTCGCGGCACTGTCGCTGGACGCGATGGCGTCGGTGGCGTACGGCCCGGAGGCGATCGTCCTCGTGCTGGCCGCCGCCGGCGCCCACGGTCTCGGCTACACGCTGCCCGTCACCCTCGCCATCGCGGCCCTGCTGGCGGTGCTGGTCGCCTCCTACCGGCAGGTGATCGCGGCCTTCCCGGACGGCGGCGGCTCCTACGCCGTGGCCAGGACGCACCTGGGCGCGCGCACGAGCCTGGTGGCGGCGGCCTCCCTGGTGCTGGACTACGTGCTCAACGTGGCCGTCGCCGTCACGGCCGGCGTGGCCGCCCTGACCTCCGCCTTCCCGGGCCTGTACGGCGACCGGCTGTGGCTGTGCCTGGTGGTGCTCGTGCTCATCACGGCCGTCAACCTGCGCGGCATCGTGGAGTCGGCCAAGGCGTTCATCGTGCCCACGGTCGTCTTCGTCGGCTCGATCTTCGTGCTGATCGCGGTCGGCCTCTTCCGGTCCGCCCCCGTCAGTACGGCCACCGCGGCCGGACACGCCTCCGTGGTCGCGGACAACGCCACCTCCGTCGGCATCCTGCTCCTGCTGAAGGCCTTCGCCTCCGGGTGCTCCGCGCTGACCGGCGTCGAGGCCATTGCCAACGCCGTCCCCTCCTTCCGCGTCCCGCGCGCTCGGCGCGCCCAGCGCGCGGAGGTCGCCCTCGGTGCCGTCCTCGGCCTGATGCTGATCGGCCTGTCGGTTCTGATCGGCCGATTCCACCTCCAGCCGGTCGAGGGCGTCACGGTCCTCGCCCAGCTCGCGGACGCCTCGCTCGGCCACAACTGGGCTTTCTACGTCATCCAGTTCGCGACGATGATCCTGCTGGCCCTGTCCGCGAACACCTCCTTCGGCGGGCTGCCCGTCCTGCTGAAGCTGCTCGCCCGCGACAACTACCTGCCGCACGTCTTCGCCCTGAAGGCCGACCGCCAGGTGCACCGGCACGGCGTGCTCGCCCTTGCCCTGGTCTCCGCCGCGCTGCTCGTCTTCTCCGGCGGCGACACCAACACCCTCGTGCCGCTGTTCGCCATCGGCGTCTTCGTCGGCTTCACCATCGCCCAGGTCGGCATGGTCCGGCACTGGCTTCTGGAACGCGGTACGGGCTGGCGCGGCAAGGCGCTGCTGAACGGCTTCGGCGCGCTGCTGACCGGCGTGGCGACCGTCGTCGTCACGGCGAGCAAGTTCACCGAGGGCGCCTGGCTGATCGTGGTGGCCCTGCCGCTGATGGTCGCCGCGTTCATCGCCGTCCACCGCGCCTACGGCCGGATCGGCGAGCGGCTCGGCCTCGGCCGGATCCCGGAGCCGCCGCACCGCGAGCGCTCGCTGGTGATCGTGCCGGTGTCCTCCCTGTCCCGGCTCACCTCCGAGGCCCTGACTGCCGCCGCCTCCCTGGGCGACGAGGTCCGCGCGGTCACCGTCTGCTACCCGGACCCGGAGGACCGCGCCGCACTGCACGCCCTGGAGCGCGCCTGGGCCGAGTGGGACCCGGGCGTGCCCCTGGTGCGGCTGTCCTGCGAGCGGCGCAGCCTGGGCCGCCCGATCGCCGCCTACGTCCGTGAGGTCGCCGCCGCCGAGCCGGCCACCCAGGTCACGGTGCTGATCCCGGAGACCGAACCGGAGCGGCTGTGGCAGCGGCTCCTGCAGAACCAGCGGGGCGCCGTCGTCGCGCACGCCGTGCGCCGGGAGACGGACGCGGTGATCTGCCGGCTGCGCTTCCGGCTGCTGTGATCAATCTGTCGTCAGGCGTATGAACCCCGTCAAGGGTGCACAGGCCGCCGTAAGAGAGCCATCAACGGGGCTCGAATTCGGCCATGGACGCGCTTTCCTCGAACCGTCCGCTTCCCCCGAACCTCATCCAGGAGTTCACGATGGCCGATCTGGCCTTCGTCGTCACCGTGCTCGCGGGTTTCGCGCTGGTGGCCCTCGTCGCCAAGGGGGTGACGAAGCTGTGACCGCCGAAAACGTCGTCGGCCTGGTCGTGGCCGTCGCCCTGCTGGGCTATCTCGTCCTCGCCCTGATCTTCCCGGAGAGGTTCTGAGAGCAGACATGGGTCCCGAACTTGCCGGCGTGCTCCAGCTCGTCGCCCTGATAGGCGCACTGGCGCTCGCCTACGTCCCCCTTGGCAACTACATGGCCAAGGTCTACTCCTCTGACAAGCACCTGCGTGTCGAGAAGTGGGCCTACAAGGCCATCGGAGCCAACCCCGACGTCGAGATGACCTGGCCCGCGTACCTGCGCGGCATCCTCGCCTTCTCGGCCGTCAGCGTCCTCTTCCTCTACCTGCTCCAGCGGCTCCAGGGTGTCCTGCCCGGCTCGATGGGCTTCGACGCGGTCAACCCGGCGCAGTCGTTCAACACGGCCGTCTCCTTCGTGACCAACACGAACTGGCAGTCGTACTACGGCGAGCAGACCATGGGTCACGTCGTGCAGACCGCCGGTCTGGCCGTGCAGAACTTCGTCTCGGCGGCCGTCGGTATCGCCGTCGCGGTGGCGCTGGTGCGCGGCTTCGCGCGCTCGCGCACCGGTGAGCTGGGCAACTTCTGGTCCGACCTGGTGCGCGGCACGTTTCGGATCCTGGTGCCGCTCGCAGCCGTCGCCGCGGTGATCCTGGTCGCCTGCGGTGTCATCCAGAACTTCTCCGGCATCCACGAGGTCGGTCAGTTCATGGGCGGCTCGCAGCAGTGGAACGGCGGCGCGGTGGCCTCGCAGGAGGCGATCAAGGAGGTGGGCACCAACGGCGGTGGCTACTTCAACGCCAACTCCGCCCATCCCTTCGAGAACCCCACCCCGTTCACCAACCTCTTCGAGATCTTCCTGATCCTGGTGATCCCGTTCTCGCTGACCCGCACCTTCGGTGTGATGGTCGGGAACGTGAAGCAGGGTTATGCGATCCTCGCCGCGATGTTCACCATCTGGCTCGGCTTCACCGCGCTGATGATGTGGACCGAGTTCGCGCACCACGGCGCGGCGCTCCAGGCTGCGGGCGGGGCGATGGAGGGCAAGGAGGTCCGCTTCGGCGTCGGCTCCTCGTCGATCTTCGCGACCTCGACGACCCTCACCTCGACCGGTGCGGTGGACTCCTTCCACTCCTCCTTCACCGGCCTCGGCGGCGGGATCACCATGCTCAGCATGATGCTGGGCGAGATCGCCCCCGGTGGTACCGGCTCCGGCCTCTACGGCATGCTGATCATGGCGATCATCGCGGTGTTCATCGCCGGTCTGATGGTCGGCCGTACGCCCGAGTACCTGGGCAAGAAGATCGGCGCCCGCGAGATGAAGCTCGCGGCCTGCTACATCCTGATCACCCCCGCGCTGGTCCTGGTCTTCACCGCGGCCTCCATGGCGCTGCCGACCCCGCCGAACTCGATGCTGAACTCCGGGGCGCACGGCTTCTCCGAAGTCCTGTACGCATTCACCTCCGCGTCGAACAACAACGGCTCGGCCTTCGCCGGCCTGAACGCGAACACCGACTGGTTCAACACCATGACCGGTCTCGCGATGCTGCTGGGCCGCTTCCTGCCGATGGTGTTCGTGCTGGCGCTGGCCGGCTCGCTCGCCGAGCAGAAGCCGGTGCCGGTCACGGCGGGCACCCTGCGCACCGAGAAGCCGCTGTTCACCGGCCTGCTGGTGGGCGCGATCCTGATCATCACCGGTCTCACGTACTTCCCGGCGCTGGCGCTGGGTCCGCTCGCCGAGGGGCTGGCGTGATGACCACCCGCATAGAGAAGTCAGAGGACTCCATGTCCACAGCCACTCCGACCCGGGCGCCGCACAGCGACGTCCCCACCGGGCACAAGCCGGCCGAGGGCCGCGTCGGTGCGGGCCTCTTCGACCCCAAGGCGCTGGTCAAGTCCCTGCCGGACGCCTTCCGCAAGCTCGACCCGCGGGTGATGGTCAAGTCCCCCGTGATGTTCGTCGTGTGGATCGGCTCCGTCCTGACCACCGTCTTCTCCTTCAAGGACCCGAGCGACTGGTTCGGCTGGACGATCAGCGCCTGGCTGTGGCTGACCGTGATCTTCGCCAACCTCGCGGAGGCGGTCGCCGAGGGCCGCGGCAAGGCCCAGGCGGACACCCTGCGCAAGGCCAAGACCGACACGGTCGCGCGCCGGCTGCTGGAGGACGGCTCCGAGGAGCAGGTGCCCGGCACCGCGCTGACCATCGGTGACCTGGTGGTCTGCGAGGCCGGCGACATCATCCCCGGTGACGGTGACGTCGTCGAGGGTGTCGCCTCGGTCGACGAGTCGGCGATCACCGGTGAGTCGGCTCCGGTCATCCGTGAGTCCGGCGGTGACCGGTGCGCGGTGACGGGCGGTACGAAGGTACTCTCCGACCGCATCGTCATCAAGATCACGACGAAGCCCGGCGAGACCTTCATCGACCGGATGATCAACCTGGTCGAGGGCGCGGCCCGGCAGAAGACGCCGAACGAGATCGCGCTGAACATCCTGCTCGCGTCGCTGACGATCGTCTTCCTGCTGGCGGTGGCCACGCTGCCGCCGTTCGCGGACTACGCCGGCACGCACCTGACGATGATCGTGCTGGTCGCCCTGCTGGTCTGCCTCATCCCGACCACCATCGGCGCCCTGCTCTCCGCGATCGGCATCGCGGGCATGGACCGCCTGGTGCAGCGCAACGTGCTCGCCATGTCCGGGCGCGCGGTCGAGGCGGCCGGTGACGTCTCCACGCTGCTGCTCGACAAGACCGGCACCATCACGCTCGGCAACCGCCAGGCCGCCGAGTTCGTCCCGGTCAAGGGCACCACGGAGGCCGAGGTCGCGGACGCCGCCCAGCTGTCGTCGCTGGCCGACGAGACGCCCGAGGGCCGCTCCATCGTCGTCCTGGCGAAGGAGCAGTACGGGCTGCGCGAGCGCCACCAGGGCGAGCTGGCGCACGCCGAGTGGATCGCCTTCACCGCCCAGACCCGTATGTCGGGTGTGGACGTCGACGGCCGCAAGGTCCGCAAGGGTGCCACCGCCTCGGTCATCGCCTGGGTGGAGGAGCAGGGCGGCACGGTCGCCAAGGACGCCGACGCCGTCGCAGGCCGGATCTCCGAGGCCGGTGGCACCCCGCTGCTGGTCGCTGTCGACGACGAGAAGGGCGCCCGCGTTCTGGGCGTCATCTACCTCAAGGACGTCGTCAAGGACGGCATGCGGGAGCGGTTCGAGGAACTGCGCCGCATGGGCATCAAGACGGTCATGATCACGGGTGACAACCCGCTGACCGCCAAGGCGATCGCCGAGGAGGCGGGCGTCGACGACTTCCTCGCCGAGGCCACTCCCGAGGACAAGATGGCCCTCATCAAGCGGGAGCAGGCGGGCGGCAAGCTGGTCGCGATGACGGGTGACGGCACGAACGACGCCCCGGCCCTCGCGCAGGCGGACGTCGGCGTGGCGATGAACACCGGTACGTCGGCCGCCAAGGAGGCCGGCAACATGGTCGACCTCGACTCCAACCCGACCAAGCTCATCGAGATCGTGGAGATCGGCAAGCAGCTGCTGATCACGCGCGGTGCGCTGACCACGTTCTCCATCGCCAACGACGTCGCGAAGTACTTCGCGATCATCCCGGCGCTGTTCGCGGCGGTCTACCCGGGCCTGGACAAGCTGAACATCATGCACCTGTCCTCGCCCGACTCCGCGATCCTGTCGGCCGTCATCTTCAACGCGCTGATCATCATCGCCCTGGTGCCGCTGTCCCTGAAGGGCGTGCAGTACCGGCCGATGAGCGCGGACAAGATGCTGCGCCGCAACCTCGGGATCTACGGCATCGGCGGCCTGATCGCCCCGTTCATCGGCATCAAGATCATCGACCTGCTCATCTCCCTCATCCCCGGAATCGGCTGATCGCCATGAACAACTCCTTTGTGAACACAGCCCGGTTGCTGGGAGCGGGCCTGCGGGCCCTGCTGGTCCTGACCCTGGTGACGGGCGTCATCTATCCACTGGTCGTCACCGGGATCGCCCAGGGTCTGTTCCACGACGAGGCGAACGGCTCGGAGATCAAGTCGGACGGCAAGGTCGTCGGCTCCTCCCTGATCGGGCAGTCGTACAACCTGCCGCTGAAGAAGGGCCAGGACACCCCGGACGCGGACCTGAAGTGGTTCCAGGGCCGCCCGGCCAACGGGCTCGGCAGCAACAGCGTGAACACGCAGTACAAGCTGATCCTGTCCGGCGCCACCAACCTCGCCGCCGACAGCGGCGCGGTGAAGGGCAAGTGCCCCGACAAGCCCGAGGACGGCACGCTCTGCGCCCAGGTCGTCGCCGCCCAGGCCGCCGTGGTCAAGGACAACTCCGTCCCCGGCTACACGGTCAAGCCCTCGGACGTCCCCGCCGACGCGGTGACCTCCTCCGGCTCCGGCCTGGACCCGGACATCTCCACGGACTACGCCGACCTCCAGGCCCACCGGGTCGCCGCCAAGAACGGCCTGTCGGTCGCCCAGGTGGAGAAGCTGGTCAAGGACCACACGACCGGCCGCACCCTCGGCTTCATCGGTGAGCCCCGCGTGAACGTCCTGGAGCTCAACATCGCGCTCAAGGACCTCGCGGCGAAGCACTGATGGGGTTACGCGACACACGCGGGAGCCGGCGGTCCGGGAACCATCCCGGACCGCCGGCTCCCGCAGTCATGACATCCGTTGCCCACTCCCCAGCCTCCCCGATGGTCCGCCGTACGACAGGAAAGGCACACACCCATGACCAGGGTGCTCGTGGTGGAGGACGACCCGCAGCTCGTACGGGCCCTCGTGATCAACCTGCAGGCCCGTCGGTACGGCGTCGACGCGGCGCCCGACGGGGCCACCGCGCTCCGCCTGGCCGCCGCCCGCCAGCCCGACGTGGTGATGCTCGACCTGGGCCTGCCCGACATGGACGGCGTCGACGTCATCAAGGCCCTGCGCGGCTGGACCCGCGTCCCGGTGCTGGTCCTGTCCGCCCGCCAGTCGTCCGACGAGAAGGTGGCCGCGCTCGACGCCGGCGCCGACGACTACGTCACCAAGCCGTTCAGCATGGACGAACTGCTCGCCCGGCTGCGCGCGGCCGTCCGCCGCACCGAGGCCACCCCGCTCGCGCCCGAGACGACCCACGTGAAGACGGACGACTTCACCATCGACCTGCTCGCCAAGAAGGTCGTACGGGCCGGGCGGGACGTCCGCCTGACCCCGACCGAATGGCACCTGCTGGAGATCCTCGTGACCAACCCCGGCCGCCTGATCACCCAGAAACACCTGCTGCACGAGGTGTGGGGCGTCTCCCAGAGCAACAAGTCCAACTACCTACGGGTTTACATGGCCCAGCTGCGCCGCAAGTTGGAAGCGGACCCCTCGCACCCCCGCTATCTGATCACCGAGCCCGGCATGGGCTACCGCTTCGAAGGATGAACATGGCACGCGGCAAGCTCCGGATCTACCTCGGCGCGGCACCCGGCGTCGGCAAGACCTACGCCATGCTCTCCGAGGCGCACCGCCGGGTGGAGCGGGGCACCGACTGTGTCGTGGCCTTCGTGGAGCACCACAGCCGGCCGCGCACCGAGGTGATGCTGCACGGCCTGGAGCAGGTGCCGCGGGCGGAACTGGCGTACCGGGAGAGCACGTTCACCGAGATGGACGTCGACGCGGTGCTCGCCCGGCGCCCCCAGGTGGCCCTCGTCGACGAGCTGGCGCACACCAACGTCCCCGGCTCCCGCAACACCAAGCGCTGGCAGGACGTCGAGGAGCTGCTGGCCGCCGGGATCGACGTGATCTCGACGGTCAACATCCAGCACCTGGAGTCGCTCGGCGACGTCGTGGAGTCGATCACCGGGGTGCGGCAGCGCGAGACCGTTCCCGACGAGATCGTCCGCCGCGCCGACCAGATCGAACTGGTCGACATGTCGCCCCAGGCCCTGCGCCGCCGTATGGCGCACGGCAACATCTACAAGCCGGACAAGGTCGACGCGGCCCTGTCCAACTATTTCCGGCCCGGCAACCTCACCGCCCTGCGGGAGTTGGCGCTGCTGTGGGTGGCCGACCGGGTCGACGCCTACCTCCAGGAGTACCGCACCGAGCACCGGGTCTCCACCATCTGGGGTTCGCGCGAGCGGATCGTGGTCGGTCTGACCGGCGGTCCGGAGGGGCGGACCCTGATCCGCCGCGCCGCCCGCCTGGCGGAGAAGGGCGCCGGCGGCGAGGTACTGGCCGTCTACATCTCCCGCAGCGACGGCCTGACCGCCGCCTCCCCGAAGGAACTCGCCGTCCAGCGCACCCTCGTGGAGGACCTGGGCGGCACCTTCCACCACGTCGTCGGCGACGACATCCCGGCCGCGCTGCTGGACTTCGCGCGCGGCGTGAACGCCACCCAGATCGTCCTCGGCGTCTCCCGCCGCAAGGACTGGCAGTACGTCTTCGGGCCCGGCGTCGGTGCCACGGTCGCCCGGGACTCGGGCCCCGACCTCGACGTCCACCTCATCACGCACGACGAGGCGGGCAAGGGCCGCGGGCTGCCCGTGGCCCGGGGCACGCGGCTCGACCGGTCCCGGATCGTCTGGGGCTGGCTCGCCGGCCTCGCCGGGCCCGCACTGCTGACCTGGCTGCTGAACAGCACGTTCCCGGACGTCGGCCTCGCCAACGACATGCTGCTGTACCTGGCGCTGACGGTGGCCGCGGCGCTGCTCGGCGGCCTGCTGCCCGCGCTGGCCTCGGCGGCCTTCGGGTCCCTGCTGCTGAACTGGTACTTCACGCCTCCCATCCACAGGCTGACCATCGCCGACCCCCGGAACATGGTCGCCATAGCGATCTTCTTCGGGGTCGCCGTGTCGGTCGCCTCCGTGGTCGGTCTGGCGGCCCGGCGCACCCACCAGGCGGCCCGGCTGCGCGCCGAGTCGGAGATCCTCGGCCTCCTCGCGGGCAACGTGCTGCGCGGCGAGACCAGCCTGGAGGCGCTGCTGGAGCGGGTCCGGGAGACCTTCGGCATGGAGTCGGCGGCCCTGCTGGAGCGCGAGAGCGACGTCGCGCCCTGGACCTGTGCGGGCAGCGTCGGCCCCCGCCCCTGCGCCGCGCCCGAGGACGCGGACGTCGAGGTGCCGGTCGGCGACCGCCTCTCCCTCGCCCTGTCGGGCCGGGTGCTGCCCGCCGAGGACCGCAGGGTGCTCGCCGCCTTCGCGGCCCAGGCCGCCGTCGTCCTGGACCGCCGGCGCCTGCAGCAGAAGGCGGACGAGGCCAAGGAGCTGGCCGAGGGCAACCGCATCCGCACTGCCCTGCTCGCCGCCGTCAGTCACGACCTGCGCACCCCGCTCGCCGGCATCAAGGCCGCCGTGACCTCGTTGCGCTCCGACGACGTCGCCTGGTCCGAGGAGGACCAGGCGGAGTTCCTGGCGGCCATCGAGGACGGCGCCGACCGGCTCGACCACCTGGTGGGCAACCTGCTCGACATGTCCCGCCTCCAGACCGGCACCGTCACCCCGATCATCCGCGAGACCGACCTCGACGAGGTGATCCCGATGGCGCTCGGGGGCGTACCGGAGGACAGCGTGGACCTCGACGTCCCGGAGACTCTGCCGATGGTCGCCGTGGACCGGGGCCTGCTGGAACGCTCGGTCGCCAACGTCGTGGAGAACGCGGTCAAGTACAGCCCGGCCGGCACGACCGTGCTGGTGTCCGCGAGCGCGATAGCCGAGCGCGTGGAGGTCCGGGTGGTGGACCGCGGGCCGGGCGTCCCCGACGAGGCCAAGGACCGCATCTTCGAGCCCTTCCAGCGGTACGGCGACTCGCCGCGCGGCGCCGGTGTCGGGCTGGGTCTGGCCGTGGCGCGCGGCTTCGCGGAGGCCATGCGGGGCACCCTGCACGCCGAGGACACACCCGGCGGCGGCCTCACGATGGTCCTCAGCGTCCCGACGGCCCCGCAACGCACCCCCGCCCCGGACCGGCCGGACCGCTCCACGTCGGGGGTGGCGAACTGAGCACCGGGGCGGCCCCGTCAGCGTCCCGTCAAGGTCGTACGGGTCGCCGTCAGCGTCTCGTCAGGGGCCGGCCGGGAACCGGGGGCAGCGGGGATAGCGTCGAAGGCGAGCCCCGGTCAGCCTCCCCGCGTCCGGGGCCTTCCGGACTTCCGGACCTCCGGACCTCCGGACCTCCGGACCCCCCGACTTCTGGACTGGCACTCTGCCGCCGCCCCGGCCCGGGTGACCGTGGTGGGCCGGCACTGCGAGGCGGGCGACGTCCTCGCGGCGGACGTGGCGCTCCCCGCCGACGTACACCCGGGCGACCTGCTTGCCGTCCCCGTCGCCGGCGCCTACCACCTCGCTGATCCGCCGGGAGTCCCTGGAGGGCCTGCGCAGCCGCGACGTGGGCCTGTAGGCGCTGAGGCGGTCAACTGGTGTGCGCCGCCGTCCCGTTCGCCTGGACCGTGAAGGCTGCGGTGTGGACCTTGCCGGCGTGCTTGAAGTCGAGGAAGAGCCGGTAGGTCCCGGTGCTGGGTGCGGTGGTGGTGAAGGTGATGTCCGGGCCGGGGGTGGTGGTGCCGTCGCCGGGTTCGCCGGTGGGGTGGACGTGGAGGTAGGCGAGGTCTCCGGCGCGCAGGGCGACGAGGTGGCCGTAGGCGCCGAGGTAGGGCTGGAGGTCGTGGACGGGGTTGCCGTTGCGGGTCACGGTCAGGGTCAGCCGGCCGGCCTGGGTGGGGGTGAGGTGTCCGCGGAGGGTGACCTCGTATCCGTCCACCTCGGCCGTGGACTTGGCCGGGGGGAGCTGGGCGGGGGTGTAGGTGCCTGCCGCGGTGAGGTCGGCGCCGAGGGTGAGGTCTGTGCCGCCGCGGGGGGCGAAGTCGGTGAGGACGCGGTAGGTGCCGGCCTTGGGGAGGTTCACGGGGGTGGACCATGTGCCGTCGGCGGCGCGGGTGGGGTGCAGGTGGCGGTAGAAGGTCAGGTCGCGTGAGGCGACGATCAGGTGCAGTTCCTTGGTGTGCTCGCGCTGGTAGGCGGTGAGTGCGCGGCCGGTGGCGTCCTGGGTGATCGTGAAACGCAGGTCGGTGGTCTTACCCGGCTTGAGGGTGGGGGTCTTCAGGTCGAGGGTGTAGCCGCCGTCGGAGATCTGGAGGCCTCCGGGGAGCGCGGCTGAGGTGTGGCCTCCGCCGTGTTCACCGTGGGCATCGTGCTCGCCGTGTTCACCGTGTGCGTGCTTCCCGTGTGCCGCGTGCCTGCTCTGGGTGTTGATCTCTCCGACGCCGTTGCCCACGCCGTAGGCGGTGCCGAAGGTGGCGGCGAGCGCGGCGGTGAAGACGGCGATCCGCAGTCCGGTGTTCATGGGGCGCTCCTCGTCTCTTGGCCTCTCGGCCGTCCGCTGGCGGCTCGACGCACTTCAACATACCCCCAGGGGGTACTAAGTCAAGTCTGCGATTCCCTTGCGCCGCATACGGCTGGGGGGTATACATGGAATCGTTCGCCAGATACCCCCCATGGGTATTTGAGTCCGTCCGGTCCGAGACCGACGCGAGGAGCAGACATGACCACCACCACGACACCCGGTGCCGCCGAGGTCGAACTCGCCATCGGCGGCATGACCTGCGCCTCCTGTGCCGCCCGCATCGAGAAGAAGCTCAACCGCATGGACGGCGTCGAGGCCACCGTCAACTACGCGACCGAGAAGGCCAAGGTCACCTTCCGCGAGGACATAGCCGTCGCCGACCTGATCGCGACCGTCGAGGCCACCGGCTACACCGCCCGCGAGCCCCAGCCCGCCGCCCGCACCGCGGCG
The DNA here is from genome assembly GCF_053592455.1 of Streptomyces sp. NPDC002676. Classification (NCBI taxonomy): domain Bacteria; kingdom Bacillati; phylum Actinomycetota; class Actinomycetes; order Kitasatosporales; family Streptomycetaceae; genus Streptomyces; species Streptomyces sp. NPDC002676. Next base: position 453,902 of record NZ_JBSFVT010000003.1, read on the forward strand.
GAGTCCGGCGGCGGTTCCGCCGGGACGGAGGCCGACGAGCTGCGGCCTCTGCGGGAGCGGCTGATCACCGCGGTGGTGCTCGCCGTGCCGGTGATCGCGATGGCGATGGTCCCGGCGCTGCAGTTCGAGTACTGGCAGTGGCTGTCGCTGACGCTGGCGGCGCCCGTGGTGACGTACGCCGCCTGGCCCTTCCACAAGGCCGCCTGGACCAACGCCCGGCACGGCGCCGCCACCATGGACACGCTGATCTCGGTCGGTACGTCGGCCGCGTTCCTGTGGTCGCTGTGGGCGCTGTTCTTCGGGACGGCCGGCATGCCCGGCATGACGCACTCCTTCGAGCTGACCATCGCCCGCAGCGACGGTGCCGGGAACATCTACCTGGAGGCGGCGGCCGGAGTGACCGCCTTCATCCTGGCCGGCCGGTACTTCGAAGCCCGCTCCAAGCGAAGGGCCGGCGCGGCGCTCAAGGCCCTGCTGGAACTGGGCGCCAAGGAGGTCACCGTACTGCGCGGCGACCGCGAAGAACTCGTGCCCGTCGCGGAGTTGAAGGCCGGTGACCGCTTCCTCGTCCGTCCCGGCGAGAAGATCGCCACCGACGGCACGGTCGTCGAGGGCTCCTCGGCCGTGGACGCCTCCATGCTCACCGGCGAGTCCGTGCCCGTCGAGGTGAGCGTCGGCGACGCGGTCACCGGTGCCACCCTGAACGCCGGCGGCCGGCTGGTCGTGGAGGTCACCCGGGTCGGCGCGGACACCCAGCTCGCCCGGATGGCGAAGCTGGTGGAGGACGCGCAGAACGGCAAGGCCGCCGCCCAGCGCCTCGCCGACAGGATCTCCGGGGTCTTCGTCCCCGTCGTGATCGCCCTGGCCATCGCCACCCTGGGCTTCTGGCTCGGCAACGGCGCGGGGCTGACCGCCGCCTTCACCGCCGCGGTCGCCGTCCTGATCATCGCCTGCCCCTGCGCCCTGGGCCTCGCCACGCCGACCGCGCTGATGGTCGGCACCGGACGCGGCGCCCAGCTCGGCATCCTCATCAAGGGCCCCGAGGTGCTGGAGAGCACGCGCAAGGTCGACACCATCGTCCTGGACAAGACCGGCACCGTCACCACCGGCAAGATGACCCTGCTGGCCGTGCACACCGCCGAAGGCACCGCGGAGAAGGACGTCCTGCGCCTGGCCGGCGCCCTGGAGCACTCTTCCGAGCACCCCATCGCCCAGGCCGTCGCCACCGGAGCCGCCGCCCGCGTCGGCACCCTGCCCGCCCCGGAGGACTTCGCCAACATCCCCGGCCTCGGCGTCCAGGGCGTCGTCGACGGACACGCCGTCCTCGTCGGCCGGGAGCAGTTGCTGGCGGAGTGGGCGATGTCCCTGCCGGACGAACTCAAGCGGGCCGAGTCCGCCGCCGAGGCCGCCGGTCGTACGGCCATCGCGGTCGCCTGGGACGGCCAGGCCCGCGCGGTCCTCGAAGTCGCCGACGCCATCAAGGAGACCAGCCCCGAGGCCATCCGCCGGCTGCGCGCCCTCGGCCTGACCCCGGTGCTGCTGACCGGAGACAACCGGGCGGTCGCCGAGGCCGTCGCCGCCGAGGTGGGCATCGCCCCCGAGCACGTGATCGCCGAGGTCCTGCCGCAGGACAAGGTCGACGTTGTCAAGCGCCTTCAGGGCGAGGGGCGTTCGGTCGCCATGGTCGGCGACGGCGTCAACGACGCGGCGGCTCTCGCCCAGGCCGACCTGGGCCTGGCGATGGGCACCGGCACGGACGCGGCGATCGAGGCCGGCGACCTGACCCTGGTCCGCGGGGACCTGAGGGTCGCGGCCGACGCCATCCGGCTCGCCCGCAAGACCCTCGGCACCATCCGCTCCAACCTGTTCTGGGCCTTCGTCTACAACATCGCCGCTCTGCCGCTGGCCGCTGCCGGACTGCTCAACCCGATGATCGCGGGCGCCGCGATGGCCTTCTCCTCGGTCTTCGTCGTCGGCAACAGCCTGCGCCTGCGCCGCTTCCGGGCCACCGACCGCTGAACCACGGCCGCGCCCAGGGCGCCCACCGTCTTCCGGCAGACGGTGGGCGCCCTGGCGCGGCCGGCGGCTCACGCGCTCCGGTCCGGCCGATCCGGGACGAGATCGAGCCGCGCGGGCTCCTGGCGGGCAGCCGCTGATCGCCGCCGACCGTCAACGTGTTCTCTTCGACGACACGTCGAGATCGCGGCGTGTTCATACCCTGCTCTTACCTTCGCTCCGCCCGGCCAGTCCGGGCGCGCTCGCGACCGGCACGCAACAGGGGGGTCGGGTCGTGGCGCCCAGCCTCCTAGGAGCATCCGCATGCGCAGATCCGTCAGACTCCTGACGGTCCTCGCCACGACCGGCGCGCTCGCCGCCGGTACGGCCGTGGCGGCCAACTCGACGCCTCAGCAGGGGGGTCAGGACCACGAGATCCACAACGTCATCTACCTGCTCGGCGACGGCATGGGCCGCACCCATGTCACCGCAGCCCGGGAGCGCTACTACGGTGCGAACGGCAAGCTGAACATGGAGCAGCTGCCGAACTACGGCGCCGTCGCCACGTACGCCGTGGAGAAGGGCACCAGCCAGCCGTCGCTGGTGACCGACTCCGCCAGCTCGGCCACCGCCTGGTCGTCCGGCGTGAAGACGTACAACGCCGCCATCGGTGTCGACACCAACGAGAAGAAGGTGACGACGCTGATGGAGCAGGCCCACACTGCGGGCTTCGCCACCGGCAACGTCTCCACCGCCGAGATCACCGACGCGACCCCGGCCGCCCAGTTCAGCCACGCGCTGCTGCGCGGCTGCCAGGGCCCGGTCTACTCGGACGCCTCCTGCCTGCCCAAGAAGGCCGACGGCAGCCTCGAGGACAAGCCCGCCGACCAGACCCTGATCACGCCGATCGCCGAGCAGATCGCCCGCAACGGCACCGCCGACGTGATCCTCGGCGGCGGCCTGGCCCGCTTCGAGCCGGACGACCAGAAGGCGCTGCAGTCGCAGGGCTACCAGGTGCTCGGCAGCTTCGGTGACCCGTCGCTGCCCGCGCAGACCGCCGCCAGCCAGAAGGTCGCCACCAAGGCGGACCTGGCGAACGTCAAGAGCGGCAAGGTCGTCGGCCTGTTCAACCGCGGCAACCTGACCGTCGAGCAGGCCAAGGCCCAGCTGCCCGCGGACGCCCCGCAGCAGCAGGAGCCGACCCTGGCGGAGATGACCCAGAAGTCGATCTCCCTTCTCAACGGCCGTTCCAGGAAGGGCTTCCTGCTCCAGGTCGAGGGCGCCCAGATCGACAAGCGCTCGCACGCCAACGACGCCGCGCAGACCCTCGCCGAGGTCAAGGCGTTCGACGACGCCGTGAAGGCCGCGGTCGACTTCGCCAAGAAGGACGGCCACACCCTGGTCGTCGTGACGGCGGACCACGAGTGCGCAGGCTTCAACATCATCGAGAAGGGCTCCTTCACCAACGCCGAGGCGGCGGCCCCGCCGGCCAACACCGACGCGGGCAACCCGGCCAACAACTCGGCCCCGTCGCGTTCGGCCGCGGCCAACGTCAAGGACCCGGCCCGCTCCTCGGGCATCGTCAACGGCGGCGGCGCGGGCGACGCGAAGAACTTCGGCCCCGCCACGTTCCGTACGCCCGACGACCCGGCGGACGTCAAGGACGGCAGCCCTGAGGCCAGCCTCTGGCTGTCCTACCTCTCCGGCAACCACACCGGCGCCGACGTGCCGATCTACGCGTACGGCCCCGGCGGCAAGCGCTTCGCCACCAGCCAGAACAACATCGAGCTGTACGGCAAGATGTACCGCTCCCTGTTCGGCATGGCTCCGCGCACCAGCTGACGCCACTCGCGGGGCCGGGCACACGTCCCACGCCCGGCCCCGCGCCCGTACCGACGTACCGCATGGACCGACGTCACGGACCGCACGGACCGTTCCGGACGCCGACGACGCCCCGGGAGTAAGCCCGATGAGCCCGCTCACCCGCACCAAGGCCGCCGCGCTCGGCCTCCTCGTCCCCGCCCTGGTGGCGCTCACCGGCTGCAGCGGCCACTCGGACCACCCGGGCGACCCGAAGCCGCGCGCCTCCGCCGCCGGAGTCGCCCTGCCCGCCCCGCGCACCGAGCCGGCCCCGGCGCCCACGCTCTCCCCGGCCCCGCGCAAGGGTGAAGTCCGCATCGAGGACGGCCCGTTCACCGACCGGCTGCGCCTCAAGAGCCTGACGCTCACGGACAAGCCCGCGGTCACCGGCCACCTGACCATCACCTCCGACGTCAGCGACGTCCTCGCGCTGGAACTCCGCGCCGCCTACTACGACGCCCACGGCCGCCTGCTGGGCACCGGCACCTTCCAGTACCAGGAGGAAGGCGAGGACGCGCAGGGCAACGACCAGCACAAGGGCCCGCGCGCCGTGGGCGACGGCATCGACTTCACCGTCCCCGCCAAGCACCTCACCGGCACCCCGGCCGCCGCGGTCGTCTCCATCCCCGTACTGGTCAACGAGTAGCCCACCGCAAGCCGGCAGGTCACGCACACAGCCCTGAGCGCACACGAACGGGGCGGCGTACGCCGACGGTTGTCGGTGTACGCCGCCCTCGGGTGGGACGAGTTGCGGGAGGTGGCCCCGCGTTGTCATGGCGGTTACTTCGGGTCGGCGTTGAACTTCGAGGTCGACCAGAAGTAGCCGAGTACCGCGAGGCCCAGGCACCAGGCGACGGCGAGCCAGCCGTTGTGGCCGATCTCGGTGCCGAGCAGCAGGCCGCGCAGGGTCTCGATGGCGGGCGTGAACGGCTGGTACTCGGCGATCGGCTGGAACCAGCCCGGCATCGAGTGGAGGGGGACGAAGGCGCTGGACAGGAGCGGCAGCAGGATCAGGGGCATGGCGTTGTTGCTGGCGGCCTCGGCGTTCGGGCTGACCAGGCCCATGCCGACCGCGATCCAGGTGAGCGCCGTGGCGAAGAGCACGAGCAGTCCGAACGCCGCGAGCCACTCCAGGACACCGGCATCGGTGGAACGGAAGCCGATGGCCACGGCGACGGCGCCGACGAGGACCACGCTGGCGATCGACTGCAGCACGCTGCCGATGACGTGTCCGATGAGCACGGAACCGCGGTGGATCGCCATCGTGCGGAAGCGGGCGATGATGCCCTCGGTCATGTCGTTGGAGACGGAGACCGCGGTGCCGATCGTGGTGCTGCCGATGGTCATCAGCAGGAGCCCCGGGACGATGTAGGCGATGTACCTGGAGCGGTCCGGATCGCCGCCGCCGATGCCCGCGCTCATGGTGTCGCCGAAGATGTAGACGAAGAGCAGCAACAGCATGATCGGGGTGAGCAGCAGGTTCAGCGTGAGCGACGGGTAGCGCCGGGCGTGCAGGAGGTTGCGGCGCAGCATCGTGGAGGCGTCGCGTACGGCCAGAGAAAGGGAGCTCATCGGGCAGTCTCCTTGGACTGGTTGGGGATACCGGTGCCGCCGGTCAGGGCGAAGAAGACGTCGTCGAGGTCGGGGGTGTGCACGGTCAGCTCGTCGGCCTCGACGCCGGCCGCGTCCAGCCAGTCGAGGATGGAGCGCAGCTCGCGCTGGGTGCCGTCGCTGGGGAGCTGCAGGGCGAGGGACGCGTCGTCCCGGGAGGCCTCGCTCAGGGCGGAGGCGGCGCTCCGGTACGCGGCCGGGTCGGTGAAGCGGAGCCGGACGTGCCCGCCGGGGACGATCCGCTTCAGTTCCTCGGCGGTGCCCTGGGCGGCGATCCTGCCGTCGTGGAGCACGGCGATGCGGTCGGCGAGCTCGTCGGCCTCCTCCAGGTACTGGGTGGTGAGGAAGACGGTGACGCCGTCGGAGACGAGCTCGCGGATGATCTGCCACATGTTGTGCCGCGAGCGCGGGTCGAGACCGGTGGTCGGCTCGTCGAGGAAGATGATCCGAGGGTTGCCGACCAGGGTCATGGCGATGTCGAGGCGGCGCTTCATGCCGCCGGAGTAGGTGGAGGCGGGCTTCTTCGCGGCCTCGGTGAGGTCGAAGCGCTCCAGCAGTCCGGCGGTGACCTGCCGTCCCTCGCGCTTGGAGAGGTGGTGCAGGTCCGCCATGAGGAGCATGTTCTCCTCGCCGGTGATGAGGCCGTCCACGGCGGAGAACTGCCCGGTGACGCCGATCGCGGCGCGCACGGCCTGCGGGTCGGTGGCGAGGTCGTGACCGCCGACGCGGATCTGACCACTGGCGGGGTCGGGGGAGATGAGGGTGGAGAGGATCTTGACGGCGGTGGTCTTGCCGGCGCCGTTCGGGCCGAGCAGGGAGAAGATCGTTCCTTCCCCGACGGCCAGGTCGACGCCGTCCAGGACGGTCTTGTCGCCGTAGGACTTGCGCAGCCCGTTCGCCGCGATGGCCAGGTCGGTCATGAGAGGTGCCCCCCTTTTAGTGGCTGCGGGTGTCTACAGGCTGCGGGCGGTGATGTCGCCCTGGGAGGTGGTGGCGCGGATGTCGAGTTCGGCGGTGCCATCGTTCTTGAGGGCGTTGCTGATGCGGCCGTAGCTGGTGCCGGCGTCCAGGGCGGCCGAGACGCCGGCGGCGGCGACGACCGAAATGTCGCCGGACTGGGTGCGGAGCACGACCGTGCCGCGCACGGCCTCGCTGATCCGGATGTCGCCCCTTGCGGTGCTGATCTCCGCGGGGCCGCCCAGCCGGCCGACCTCGACGTCGCCGTCGATCGCGGTGAGGCGGACGCTCGCGGCCTCGTCGATCTTGATCTGGCGGTACGCGCCGTCGAAGACGACGTCGCCGAGGCGGCCGACGCCGCGGAACTCGGCACTGGCGGCCTTGCCCTCGATACGGGAGCCGGCGGGCAGCTGGACCGTCACCTCGACGGATCCGGAGGGGCCGAAGAGCTGGTTCTTCGCCTCCGGGGCCACGATCCGCAGGACGCCGTCGCTGTACGTGACCTCGATCTGCTCCGCCGCCTTCACGTCGCGGCTCTTGGCGGCGTTGAACGGCAGGACCTCGACCGTGGTGTCGGCCCGGTCGGCGCCGATGAACTGGACGCGTCCGGCGGGGATGTCGAGGACGGTGGTCACCGGGGTGGTGGTGCTGAACTTCTGCATCGTGCTCTCCTTCGGCTCGTTGTTTCCGACATTGGAAAAGCTACGTTGCGTTCATGAACTAGGCAACGTGCTCGTTGCGTGCAACTTGCATTGTCGCAGGTAGAGGCCGAGAAATCGTTGCAATGGATCTGAATCTAACGCAACAAACCTACTCTGTTCGTTGCAATGAATTGAGAGTGAACGCTATGCTGGAGACACCACGGACCACGAAGGAGACCGCGATGCCGGGAGGCAGACTCACCCAGTCGGAACGCCAGCAGATCGCGCTGGGACTGGCCGACGGCCTCGCCTACGCGGAGATCGCCAGACGCCTCGACCGCCCCACCTCGACCATCACACGCGAGGTGATGCGCAACGGCGGCCCCACCGCCTACCGCGCCGACCTGGCCCACCGCGCCACCGAACGCCGCGCCCACCGCCGCAGGCAGACCGCACCCCGGGAATCGACGACACCCCCGCAGGTCCACGGACGCGACCCCGAGGCGGTGCGCGAGTACGAGGAGGCGTTCACCACGCTCCTCATGCAGCAAGGCCTGCCCAAGATGATGTCCCGGGTCCTGACCTGCCTCTACATCACCGACGCGGGCAGCCTCACCGCGGCCGAACTCGCCCGGCACCTCCAGGTCAGCCCGGCCTCCATCTCCAAAGCGGTCACGTTCCTCGAAGGCCAGGACCTCATCCGCAGGGAACGCGACGAACGCCGTCGCGACCGCTACGCCGTCGACAACGAACTCTTCTACCAGGGGACGCTCGCCGCCGCCCGCTCCCAGGCCCAACTCGCCGAGACCGCACGGCAGGGCGTCACCATCCTCGGCTCCGCCACCCCGGCCGCCACCCGCCTCGAAAACATCGCCCGCTACATCGACTTCATCAGCGAGACCATGACCCGCGCCGCGGAACAGGCCCGCGAGGTCCTCCTCACAAAACCCGAAACAACCTCAGACGGCACTGCCGAGCCAAGCTCAGAACACTGATGGAGCGCACGCACCGGATTCCGAATGGCTCCCAAGAGCCCCAGGAAACGAGTCAGGGGCCCGACCCGCTCTCGCGGATCAGGCCCCTGACCTGTACTGCAGTAACCGGCGGCCTCGGCCCAGTCCGCCGGGGCCCCGAGCCCGGCGATGTGTCGCGCAAGAGCAAGCGGCGTCTCGGTGGGGACCGGGATGGCCAGGCTTCACAGAGCCGCTTGCGCCTCGGCCCAGTGAGCCGGGCTGGAGGCGGAGAGCAGAATCCGCGTCACCCCGGGGCAGGAGGCTGCTGCGAGCAGGCATGCCTGGGCGGCGGTGAGTTCCGGGTTCAGCAGCGCGGTGGGTTCACACGTGCCCAGTTGGGGCAGTTCGCCGCCGAACAGGGGTGCTGAGGCGAAGACCCGCCATCCGAGGTCGGCTGCCTGAGCGATGGGGCCCTCACCGTCTAGCCGGTGGCGCAACGGCCCCGGCGTATACACACCGGGGCCGCCCTTCCGGGTCGTTGCACGTGAGAGTGCACCGGCCCACTCACCAGGGTATGCCCGGGATGCCATTTCGGTCATATGGGGAGGACATGGCTGTCATGTGGCTGGCCGGAGCCCTGAGGGCGGTGTGCGCCGTGTCAGTCACTGTCCTTCTCCTCGGTCTCCATGAGCCGGATCCCCTTGTGCAGCAGTGTGACCATCGCGGGTGTGTTTCCTCGCGCCCAGTCGACCTGGATCAGTCCCTCGGCCGCCAGGTACGTGCAGGCGGCGGCCAGGTCCTCCTCGGGCATGGCGAGGCCCTCGCGCAGCTGCGCCCCGGTGAGGCCGAGGAGGCGATTGCCTTCGATGGCCTCGTACAGGGTCTTCATGATCGCCTCGCGGTAGTGCTGCCGCTCGTGCAACGTCGCCATGGTCGCCTGCCTCTCGTGCCGGCGCTGACGGAAACCCGTACGTCTGGGGCGGTGTCCTCCTTCCCCGCTGAGGGGCATCCTCCTCAGATTTCGTCCGGCTGTGTGTGATCGTCCCGGGAGGACTGGCTGGTCAACAGCCAGGAGCGCACCGGCTCCGCCATGCGCGTGGTGTCCACGGTGAGGTGGAGGCGTGTTCCGCCGTCGGTGCCTGCGGGGTAGCTGCGCGCTTCGGTGGCGGCGAAACAACGGCGGAGAGCCTCCGCGACATGGCGAGCCGTCTCCGGGTCCGCGGCGACGATACGAACCTCCGCGTGCCCGGCCGACGGCAGTTCCGGTGACTTCATGGTGATCCCTTGCTCACTAAGGACGACGTGCATCAGGGGCGACGTGCCGGTAGGTGTGACGGCCGTTCGCCCCACCCCCACCCTGGCTGGAAGCAGGTCGGCGTCATCAGCGGCTCCCCTCTCGATGCTCACGGCGTGTGGTATCGGCGGGAGGACCCTTCGGCACGGTGGCACGTGGGCTCTTACGGGTCCGCCGACCGATTCCCGGTAGGGCGTCGCTGTAGCGGAACGCCCCGATCCTTTCGTCATGCTGCGCGTTGAGCCGGTGGATCAGGAACATTCCCGCGATGATCACGAAGATGATCACGGCGACGGTGACGGCGGTCTCCACGTCCTCACCTCCTCGGGGCGGAACTCGAGATCCCGATCGCGGCTCCGGCCGCCGAAGCGGCTCCGCCGTCGGTCTCCCATTCCTCTTCCCGGGTTTGAGCCTCTGCCGCGTCGTGACTGATGGCCTCGTCGGCCATCAGACCGCTGGCGGTGCGGACACCTCCCGGAACGGTTGCTGCTGCCATCAGCCGGGCGGCGGCGGCCGGCTCCGTCTCCGGAGGGATCACCAGCAGGTCCAGGCGGCCCACCGTGTAGGAGAGGAGCATCACTTTGTTCGGGTCCTGCTCGTCGGCGAACCAGCCGACATGCACCGTGTGCCCCGTGACGGGGACCTTGCGCGGGATGACGGGCCAGTGGGCCGGGTTCACGGTGACGTGGGTGATCCGGCCCCAGCACGCGTCCAGCGCGTCCGTCAGAGTGGGGATCTCCCGGAAGAGATCACGGGAGCGGGGCCACCAGGCACCGTCCAGAAGACCTGGAACCGAGCCGGTCGGGGTCAGGGACAGCCGGGCCGACGCCGAGGGCAGGCGCTCTTTGATGATCGTAGGTTCGGTGGTCGCGGTCATGACGCGGACCTGTCCCCGAGCCTCCTCTTGGAGGCCGGTGTTGTTGTTCGCCAGAAACGACACCGACATGGCGGCCGGTGTGCGAAGTACTCCCGGTGCTTTCACTCTACGCCGCTCCGAAGCCCCGGAACGTGCGCGTGAGCAGGCATTTCACCGAGAGACAACGAGTCCGGAACCGCCGACGAGCGCAGCCGGTGCGGCGGCGCACGACTTACGGTGAGAGGACGAGGTCCCGCGTTCGGCGGCGACACCGAATCCCGCAGACAGGCGGACACACCATGACCGAATCCGACATCCCTCGCGCCCCCGGGCTCCTGCCGGACGCGATCCATCGGGCCGCGAAGCCCGGGACAGTTCTGCTGCGGCTGGAGACGACACATTTTCGGGAAGGCAACCTCGACGGCGCGTGGTGGCCGCGTTCCCGCGACATCGGCGCGGAGCTGCCCGACCTCATCCACGTGCTGACCGGGCACCTCGGCCCCATCACGCGCGTCGGCCTGGACGCCACCGCATGGGATGGACTTCCCACGCGCCTGGTCGTCGACGACCAGGTCGTCCATATCGACTCCTTCCCGGTCGGTGATGACACCGTCCTGATCACTCGGGGCGACCAGGACCACTTCTCCCTTCTCGTGGTCCCGCCGCACGCGACACCCGACGCCGCCCGTGCCGCGATGGCCAGGGCCGTCCGGGCCGACAACGTCACCCATGCCGCACAGATCCTCATCGACACCGGCACCCATCAGGCATACCCGATTCCTGCGGAGGGCTCTCGGACCGGCGAGGAGCGCCACGAGCCCGAGGAATGACGTCTGGAGGTCCGGGCGCCCGTAGGGCGTCTTTGCCGGGCGGCGCCTGTTTCAAGGCGATCGAGGCGGTGCCGCCCGTCGGAGTGGATGCCCGGTAGTGGTGTCCGCTGATGTTCCGCCGACGCCGTTAGGGTGCGCGACATGGCCCGTACTCGGCTGTACCGCGACGGCTCCCTGGTCGAGGAAGACTTCCCGGTCCGGGACATCTCCCGGCATCTGGCGGATCCGTCTTCGACTGTGTGGTTGGACCTGTACCGCCCGAACCGCGCCGAGTTCACGACGGTCGGAGAGGAACTCGGTCTCCACGAGCTGGCTCTCGAGGACGCGCTGCACGAGGGACAGCGGGCGAAACTCGACAACTACCGCACCCATCACTTCCTCAGTGTCTACGCGGTCGCCGTCGATCCGGACGGCGCAGGACTCACGATGAGCGAGCTCGCGGTCATCCTCACGCCACAGGCGCTGATCACGGTCCGCAAGGACGCCGCGTTCGCCCTCGACGAGCTGGTCGCCCGGTGGGACCGTACCCCGGCTCTGGCAGCGCACGGGGTCGCCTTTCTGCTCCACGGCCTGCTCGACCATGTCGTCGACGGGCACTTCGCCGCGGTACGGCAACTCGACGAACGTATCGAGGAACTGGACGATCTGCTCTTCGACGAAGGCGGCCGGCAGATCCAGACCGTACAGCGCCAGTCCTACGCCCTGCGGAAATCACTGGTCCGGCTCCGTCGCGTGGTCCTGCCCATGCGGGAGGTCGTCAATGCCCTCATGCGCCCCGACCTCGACGTCGTCGACGGCCCCTTGCTGCCGTACTACCGAGATGTGTACGACCACGTGCTGCGTGCCGGCGAATGGACGGAGTCGCTGCGCGACCTGGTGGCCTCGGTGATGGAGACCAACTTGTCGGTGCAGGCGAACCGGATGAACCTGATCATGAAGAAGGTGACGAGCTGGGCCGCGATCATCGCCGTGCCCACGGCGATCACTGGCTTCTACGGACAGAACCTTCCCTACCCCGGCTTCGGACACCAGTCGGGTTTCATCGTTTCCAGCGCCGTCATCGTCGTTGTCTCTCTGACGCTGTACTTCGCTTTCAAGCACTGGGACTGGCTCTGACCGCACAGTTCCTGCGTGCTCGTCGGCAGACGGGCCCTGGGAGCCGGTTTCCGAAGTCGGCTCCCAAATGGCTCCCAAACCGGGGCCATACAGCAGATCAGGCCCGGTGCTGATCTCTCAGCACCGGGCCTGACCTGGTGTTTCTCTGTCGGGGTGGCGGGATTTGAACCCACGACCTCTTCGTCCCGAATGAGGTTCGGTCATGACCGCCACCGGGCGGTTTGCTGTTTTGCCTGGTCAGGGCGTTGGGGTGCGGTGGTCTCGGATGGTCTCGAAGGGGCTTGGGGAGCGGGTTGGCTCCCAGATGGCTCCCAGTTCTGCTGCCCTGTGCGGGCTGGCTCTGTTCGGGGTCTGTCCGGTTCAGGCGTCGAGGCGGCGCCCCGCGAGCCAGGTGACGATCTCGGGGTCGTGGTGGTCGAAGAACAGGGAGCCGCCGGTGTCGAGGGTGGCGATCTGGGCCATCTGGTCGTCGGTGAGCTCGAAGTCGAAGATGTCGATGTTCTCGGCCATGCGCTCGGGCCGCACGGACTTGGGGATGGCGATGACGCCGCGCTGGGTGAGCCCAGTCCCTGCACGTCGAGGGCACCCCAGGCCAGCGCATCGGTGTCTACACCGCCGAACCCGGAACTCCCGACCACGACGCCCTGCTTCTGCTCGACATGACCGCACCCGCCATGCCCGGCTCAGGCTCCTCGGACAGAAGCACCTCACCCCGACCGAGCTGACCCCGTGCCCAGCAGGTCGGCGCCCGTGGCACGAGGAGTAGCGTGTAAAAGGCGAGGCGAGTCCTGTGATCGCCCCGATTCCCGAAGACGGGTGATCCTTATGACCGGCTCCGATGCACGGCCTGTTTCCCGGCATCTGCCCAGCGGTGTTCACGAGGCCGTGCAGCCGGGGTATGCGTTGCTCCGGCTGGAGACCACGGAGTCGCGCGAAGGTGTCCTCGACGGTGCGTGGTGGCCGCGGTCGCGCGACATCGCCGCCGAGCTGCCCGCGCTGCTCAGCGCCCTCACCGGCCATCTCGGCCCCCTCACGCGCGTCGGGCTGGACGCCACGGCCTGGGAAGGGCTTCCGACGCGGATCGTCGTCGACGAGCGGGTGGTGCACATCGACTGCTTTCCGCTGGGCGACGACACTGTACTGATCACCCGAGGCGACCAGGACATCTTCTCGCTGCTGGTGGTTCCGCCGGACACAGCACCCGAGGCCGCCCGCGCCGCGATGGCCCAGGCCGTCCGGGCGGACAACGTCACCCAGGCGAATCAGATCCTCATCGACACCCGAAGCGCGCAGGTGCCGCCGGAGTGAGGTCAGCCGCGCCACTCCACCAGGAGCAGCGTCGCGTCATCCGTGGTGTGTCCGCCCCGCGCCCGCTTGAGCGTGTGGGACAGGGAGCGCGCCATCGCCCGGATTCCGCGGCCGGTTCTCTCCAACTGGTTCACCCAGTCGATCATCTGGTCCTCCCCGAACTCCTCCTCCCCGGCATCGTGCTCCTCGATCAGTCCGTCGGTGAAGCAGAGGAGGCGGTCCCCCGGCTCCAGCTTCATCTCGCTCGTCTGCGGCTGCGGACCCCCGAAGCCGACAGGGAGGGTCGTCGGACCGGTCAGCCGGAGTGTGACGCGGTGATCACGGACGAGCATCGGTGACGGGTGCCCGGCGTTGACCCACTGAAGATGCCCCGTCGTGGTGTCCAGCTGCAGCATCTGCGCCGTGACGAAGTGCTCGGGGCCGAACTGGTCCGCCACTGCGCGGTCCATGAAGGCGTAGATCTCCGGCAGTCCGGTGCCGGCGCGGCGGGCGTGGCGGTAGGCGCCGATGGCCACGGTCGCCATCGTGGCCGCGTCCAGGCCGTGTCCCATCGCGTCGATCATGGCCACGTGGAGGACGTCTCCGTTGAGGGCGTAGTCGAAGCTGTCACCCGCTACGTCATAGGCGGGTTCCAGGATCCCGGCCACGGCGATCCGAGGCATGATCATCGCCAGCGGTGGCAGCAGGGCCCACTGGATCTCGGCGGCGACGCTCATCGGTTCGCTGCGTCGGACACCGAAGAAGAGGTCGGAGTAGCCGTGCTTGGTCACCAGTAGGTCGGCCACCAGGCCGGCGAGCCTGCGCAGCATGCGGCGGTCCTGGTCATCGACGCCGTCCAACGTCACTGCCATGACTCCGACCTGATCGCCGCCGTCCAGCAGCGGCAGCAGGATTCGCACGCCGTCGTCCTCGGGCAGCTCGACGGGGTGAGCGTCGAGAAAGCAGCGGCCCGCCTCGGAGTCGTCGATCACCTGCGGTTCCCCGTCCGTGAGGCCGTCGCCGGGCAGGGGGACGAGCAGCAGTTGGCCGTAGTCCTGCAGCAGCACCTGCGGCCGGCGACCCCCGAGCCGCTCCACCACGTCAGCGACCAATGGCCCGATGAGATGGGGCGGCAGTTCATGCGCGCGATCGAGGACCTCTCCCAGCAGAGCTTCCCCGAAGCTCTCGGAGCGGTCCGCGCGCTGTCCGGCCGTCATCCCCTCACCCGCCATGATCCGAGTCGATCGGAGCGGCGGGCTGGGACGGTGCAGGGTCTGCCAGTGTCATCGCTCCATCGACGGGTCGTAGATGCCCCGGGACTGGCCCCGTCACCCGGGTCCGTCCGGATCGGGCCTCTCACCTGAGTCCGGACCCTCCTTCCGACTCCCATGTGTCTTGTCCGTCGAGGCCGCTCTCGACGAGTGCCAGCAGGCGCGGAGCCGACAGTGGGTTCCCGGGGTCGGCGGCAGCGGTCAGCAGTCGGGTGGCGGCTCCGGCCGGCTCGTCCGGGGGGATCACCAGCAGTTCCCAGCGTCCCACGGTGCCGCAGTCCACGGTGATGGCATGCACCTCGGTGGCAAGATCGGTCAGGACCACCTCGATCACATGGCCGGGCGCCATCACCTCCTGCGGGGCATCGGGCCAGGTGGCGGTCCCCACGGTGACGCGGGTGACGGTGCCGACGCTCGGATCCAAGGAGCCGACCAGCGCGGGCAGCTCCAGTTCCAGTGCGTCGCAGCGCGGCCACCACGCGCCGTCCAGCGGGCCATGGCTGACGCCCGCCGTGAGGCGCAGCCGGGGCAAGGGCATCCGGTAGGAGCGGCCTTCATCTGGTGCCGTACCTTCGGCGGGCTCTGTGATGGCGTTCATCGTGCGATCCCGTTCCGGGCGGCTTCCGGCCGCCCGTGTCTGCCACTCGCCGGGAACGGCGCCGCCGTGGTCGTGCGCCCGAAAGCTCTCGGTACGTGTCAGGCTACTCCCGGCCGTGGCGGGCGGCCTGGTGCGCAGCCATCGCGGAGAGGCAGACAGCCGGCCGGTACGACCGCCGGCTCATCGCCCCTCTGCCAAATCATCGGCGTGCCAAGGCCAGCCCTTCGACGGACAGGGTCAGCACACAGGGGGCGACGGCGCCGGGCAGCCCGACGACCTCACCCATGTTCTGCCAACCCCAGGACGAGAAGGCGGCTTGTCCTGCCTGGTCGGCAGGATGCAGCAGGGTGACCCCGAGGCAGGAGTGCAGGTCTGTGAGCAGACGCTGCTGCAGGCGGCGGGCGATATCGCGGTGCTGAGCGTGCGGATGGGCCACCACCTGGGTGAGGACGACGAACCGTGCGCGGGAGGTGAGCCGATGGATGATCCCCTGGAGCGTTCCGTCGAACCCCCGCCGGCCGGAACCGTCAGGACCCACCGGAAAACCGAAGGCGCAACCGACCAGCACCGTCGTCTCTGCGACCAGCACGGCGAAGCCGGGGCGGTGGGCGGTGACCGCCAGGCGGTGCAGGAAGTCTCCACGGTCGTGGTATGCCTCACCGGGGGTGCCCGCGACGGATTCCGCAGCCAGGTCCGCGATGTCCTCGCGCATGTCTTCGGCCTGCCAGCGGGTCAGCCGGCGAAGCCGGATCCCGTCCTTGAGGACCGGCTGACCCGGCCCCCGACGAGCGGGGTCCCCGAGCGTCCGCGTCGCGGTACTCATGAGGTCGCCGGATGCGACGGGGCTCACGGGGGCCGTAAGGAGCAGCGAAGTGGATCCGGTGACATCGAGGAGCCGGGTGATCTGCGCGCACGGGTGCTGCAGCCTCAGGCAGGCGTGGACCCGGCCGGCGCGCAGTGATGCCGATCGGAGGACATCCAGGCCCCCCGCGTCGCATGAGCCGACCGTGGTCAGGTCGATGTCGATCACGGTGACACCGTCCAGCAGACACTGCTCCAACGCGGCCCGCAGCAGCGGCGTCGTGGCCGGCCCGATGTCACCGGCAAGCGTGACGAACGTCCGCTCCCCTCGGTTCCGCCTATGAATGTCCAGCCGGGAAAGGGTCATCACGCCTCCCCTTGGTGGGGGCGCGGACCCGCGCGGGTGCTCAGCGCGGCCCCAGCCATGACGACCTCGCGCGGAGTTGCTTCGACCGCGGCGGACATGATGCCGACCCGTCTCCGCGCCGACGATTGGGGCGGCCCGGACTCGTCTCTCGCCGAGGACGACCCGGCGTGGCAGCCGGAGTGCGTGATGCCCTCGGTACTTCAACCGTACGTCGGCCGCAACCGGAAGCGGCTGCGCCGAGGGCGCGCCAGGGCCCTCCCGCTGAGGGCACGGTCGAGGTCCGCACGTCTCCTCGAATGCCCTGGCTAGGCACGCCGCGCTCTCCGGCTGCTGCTCGCCGGAGACCGGCAAGGCAGGCGATGATCCGCCGGAGCTGTCGGCTCACGGGTTGACCTCGCAGATGTCGGCGCCGAGGGCGTGCAGCTTGGTGGGCAGGTCAGCATGGCCGCGCCGGAGCTGTTCGAGGCCGCCACGCCGCGAGCGGTGAGGCCGGCGATGAGCAGGGCGGACCCTGTGCGGATGTCGGTGGCCTCCACCCCTGCGCCTGTCAGCTGCTGCGGGCCGGTGAAGCGGCACTCGGTGGGGGAGGGCTTGTGGATCTCGGCGTCCAGGCGCGCGAGTTGGGGCAAGAGGCTGCTCCCAAAGCGGAGGCATACAACAAATCAGGCCCGGTGCTGATCTCTCAGCACCGGGCCTGATTTGGTGTTACGGCTGTCGGGGTGGCGGGATTTGAACCCACGACCTCTTCGTCCCGAACGAAGCGCGCTGCCAAGCTGCGCTACACCCCGATGTCGCTGCTTGTCGCGGCGACGTCGTTTACTTTAGCCCACAGGTGGCTGGAGACGAAATCCGGTTCAGAAGCGGCGGCGGGTCGGGGTCGGGCGGGTGTGGTCCAGGGCCACCAGGAGGACCCCCAGGGCGTAGATGGCGAGGCCCAGCAGGAGGGCGTTGGCCAGGGTGCTGCGGTAGCCGTGGGCCGCTGCGTCCAGGAAGGGGTAGAGGTAGCGGGACGGGGTGGAGGGGGACAGGAAGGCCGCTCGGGTCAGGTAGAAGACCAGGTAGGCCAGGGGGTAGAGGAGCCAGGCCGCGGCGGGGCGGAGGCGGAGGCGGGCCGCGGGGGTGAGGAGGAGCCAGTCCAGGACGACCGCTGCCGGGACGGCCGTGTGGAGGAGCTGCAGGACCCCCCACTGGGCGTGCCAGCGCACCGGGGCCGTGGTCGCGTCCGTCATCGAGAACGGAGGCGTCGTGTGGTCCAGGAGCAGGTGGTAGACCAGCGCAGTGACCACCGCGTAGAGGAGTGTGGCACCTGTCACGGACGCGGGCACCGGGCGGCGGGCCCGCCAGGCCCTGGATGCCGACATCAGCATGACTACGGCCACCAGGATGTTGGCCTGGACGCTGAAGTAGCTCAGCGTCCGGGCCGGGGAGCCCAGCAGGAGTTCCAGGGCCACCGCGGCAGCCGCCGCCAGGGCGGTCAGGAGACGGAACACCGCCGCCAGGGGGCGGCGCGTCGGGCCTGTCACCGCCATGGCCGGGACCGGTGCGGGCAGCAGCAGGGGAGGGCCCGGGACCGCGGGCAGGTCCGGGATGTCCCTGGGTATCGGTGCGGTCATGCCCTCACGCTAGGGAGAGGGCAGTCATGGGGCCATTTGGGGGCGTCCGAGTGGGTTACTCCCGCGCCGTCAGCGTCAGCAGCGTCGCCTCCGGCGGGCAGGCGAAGCGGACCGGGGTGTAGCGGTTGGTGCCGCAGCCCGCCGAGACGTGGAGGTACGACGTGCGGCCCTCCGCCGTGTGCGTCGAGAGGCCCTTCACCCGGTCCGTGTCCAGGTCGCAGTTGGTGACCAGGGCGCCGTAGAAGGGGATGCAGAGCTGGCCGCCGTGGGTGTGGCCGGCCAGGACCAGGGGGTAGCCGTCCGCCGTGAAGGAGTCCAGGACGCGCAGGTACGGGGCGTGGACCACGCCGAACGAGAAGTCGGACGTCCCGGACGGGCCGCCTGCCACCTGCCGGTAGCGGTCCCGCTTGATGTGAGGGTCGTCCAGGCCCGTCAGCTCGATCGAGACGCCCTCGACCTTCAGCACACCCCGGGTGTTCGTCAGGTTCAGCCAGCCCGCCGCGTCGAAGCCGTCCCGCAGGTCCTCCCACGGGTTGTGGATGGCCCCCACGGTCGGCGCGTTGCCGTTCAGGCCGTGCCTGCCGCTCGTCTTCTCCAGCAAGTAGCGGGCGGGGTTGCGGAGTTTGGGTCCGTAGTAGTCGTTGGAGCCGAAGACGTACGCCCCCGGGAACTCCATCAGCGGGCCGAGCGCGTCCAGGACCTCCGGCACGCCCTCCGGGTCCGACAGGTTGTCGCCCGTGTTGATCACGAAGTCGGGGCGCAGGCCCGCCAGCGACTGCAGCCAACGCTGCTTCTTGCGCTGGCCGCCGACCATGTGAATGTCGGAGACCTGGAGCACGCGCAGCGGGCGCATGCCCGGCGGGAGGACCGGGACCGTCACCCGTCGGAGGCGGAAGGAGCGGGCCTCGAAGCCCGCCGCGTACGCCAGTCCGGCGGCGCCTGCCGCCATGATTCCCAGGGGTACTCCGTATCGAGCGCGCATACGACCATCGTGTCAGACCCCGCCTCCGCCGTGAGACCGGCCGCCGTTTAATCAGCGGGCGTTCGGGCCCGGACACCTGCGACAATCGACCCCATGACCACCACGCTCAAGTCGAAGCTGCACGACGACCTCAACGCCGCGATCAAGGAGCGCGACGAGCTTCGCTCCTCGACGCTCCGGCTGACCCTCGCCGCGATCACCAAGGAGGAGGTCGCCGGCAAGGAGAAGCGCGAGCTGTCCGACGACGAGGTCCTCAAGGTGATCACCCGTGAGGCGAAGAAGCGTCGCGAGGCCGCGGACGCCTTCGCGCAGGGCGGCCGTGCCGAGCAGGCCGAGCGGGAGAAGGCCGAGGGCGAGCTCCTCGCCACGTACCTGCCCAAGCAGCTGTCCGACGAGGAGCTGGAGGCGATCGTCGCCCAGGCCGTCGAGGAGGCGAAGGCCGCCGGCGCCGAGGGGCCGCGGGCCATGGGTGCCGTCATGAAGCTCGTGAACCCGAAGGTGGCCGGCCAGGCCGAGGGCGGACGCGTCGCCGCCGTCGTGAAGAAGCTCCTCCAGGGCTGAGCACGGACTGATTCCGGCTTACGACAGCGGGGCCGCACCCCACTCAGGAGGTGCGGCCCCGTCGTCGTGTCCGGGCGGAACCGGGACTCAGCCTCGCCGGCCCCCGATCCCGTTCCCGTTCGGCCCGCCGTTGCTCTGGCCCTGGATGAGGTTGCCCGGCAGGGAGATCGTCGGGGTCGGGAAGGTGCCGCCGGTGGCGCCGCCGGCCGTGTCGCCCGCGGTGGCGCCGCCCGTCAGGCCGCCGATCAGGCCGCCGGTCGCTCCGCCCCCGTTGTCACCGCCTCCGGTGTTCCCGTCGTCCCTGCCTCGGCCTTTTCCCCGGTCTTTCCCCTCACCGTCGTCGTCGGGGATGTAGATCAGGTTGAAGCCGGGGGCGGGCTTGCCCGCCAGGGCGCCGGTCATGGCGTCCTTCCAGATCGGGCCCGGGACCTGACCGCCGTAGACCTCGTTGTGGAAGACGCCGCCGATGGTGATGTTGGTCATCAGCACGTCCTGGGTGGGGCCGCCGACCCAGACCGCGCCGGCCATGTTGGGCGTGTAGCCGACGAACCAGGCGTTCTTGCGGGAGTCCGTCGTACCCGTCTTGCCCGCGCTCTCCCGGTCCGTCAGGCCCGCCTGCCGGCCCGTACCGGAGTCGACCACGCCGCGCAGCAGGGTGTTGACCGTGTCGGCGGTCTTCTCGCTCATCGCGCGTGAGCAGGTCGACTTGGGCACGGGGATCGACTTCTGTTCGTTGCCGACCTGCTGGCTGATCGACTCGATCGCGACCGGCGTGCAGTACATGCCGCGGGCGGCGAAGGTGGCGTACGCGTTCGCCATGGTCAGCGGCGAGAGGCCGATCGCGCCGAGTGCGATGGAGGGGTTCTGCGGGAGCTTGTCGCCGTTGCCCTGCACGACGTGCAGCGCGTCGGTCATCTTCACCACCGGGCACAGGCCGATGTCGGAGATGAGCTCCACGAAGTAGGTGTTGATGGACTTGGCCATCGCCTCCTTCATGCGGTACGGGCCGCGCTCCGAGTCGTTCTCGTTCTCCACCGTGTAGTTGCGGTCGTTCAGCCACGGCTTGCTGCCGCACGTCTGGACCGGGCTCGGGTACGTCATCTTGTACGGCGACCGGTACCTCTGTGTCGCCGACTTGCCGCCCTCGATCGCGGCGGCGGCCACGAACGGCTTGAACGTCGAACCGGTCGGGAAACCGAAGTTGGAGCCGCCCATGGCCCGGTCGACCGAGTAGTTGTACTCGGTCTCGTTCTTGCCGTAGCCGTACGGCCGTGACTGGCCCATCGCCAGGATCTTGCCGGTGCCGGGCTCGACCAGCGTGGCGGCGGCGGCGACCCGGTCGGACTGGTAGACGTGCTGCTTCAGGGAGCCCTGGACCGAATCCTGGGCCTGCGGGTCCAGGGTCGTACGGATCGTCAGGCCGCCGCGGTTCCAGAGCTTGGCGCGCTCCTCGCGGGTCTTGCCGAAGGCCGGGTCGGTGAGGAAGACGTTCTCGACGTACTTGCAGAAGAACGCGGAATTCTTGGTGGCCGTGATGCAGCCGTTCTTGGGCTGGCTGACGTGCAGGCCGAGCGGCTGCTTCTTGGCCTTGTCCGCCTCCGCCTGGGGGATGTCGCCGACCTCGGCCATGCGCTGCAGGACGGTGTTGCGCCGCTTGGTGGCCTCGGCCTCGTCGTTGACCGGGTCGTAGCGGCTCGGGGACTGCACGATGCCGGCCAGCAGGGCGGCTTCCTGGAGGTTCAGCTGCTTGGCGGGCTTGGAGAAGTAGCGCTGGGCGGCGGCCTCGACGCCGTAGGCCTGCTCGCCGAAGAAGGTGATGTTGAGGTAGTTCTCCAGGATCTTCTTCTTGCCGAGCTTCTGCTCGATCTGGATCGCGTACTTCAGCTCGCGGACCTTGCGGCCCAGGGTCTGCTGGGTGGCCTCGGCGACCTTCGTCGGGTCGTCGCCGGCCTCCTCGATGAAGTAGTTCTTCACCAGCTGCTGGGTGAGCGTGGAGGCACCCTCGGCGACCCCACCGCTCTGCGCGTTCTTGTTCAGCGCGCGCAGCACGCCCTTGAGGTCGATCGCGCCGTGCTTGTAGAACCGCGCGTCCTCGATCGCGACGATCGCCTTCTGCATGTACGGCGAGATGTCCTTGAGCTCCACCACCGTGCGGTCACGGGAGTAGACGGTCGCGATCTGGCCGCCCTGATTGTCCAGTATTGTCGTGCGCTGGCTGAGCTGGGGGCTCTTGAGGTTGGCCGGGATGTCGTCGAAGCCCTGGACCGAGCCCTTGGCCGCGAGGCCCAGCGCTCCGGCCGCGGGCAGCGCGATGCCGGCCATGACGGCTCCCGCGAGCACACTGACACCGACGAACTTGGCGGCCTGCTGCGTTGGCGACAGACCACCACCCGAGCGCTTCTTTGGCATGGGGGGCAGCCTAATCCGTACTTGTGAACATTCCGTATAAGCGACCGCGTCACGGCTCGGCAAACGGGAACGGGCGGGCTTCGTATTCGCCGGACACGCGCACAGGCCTTGGCCTAAGCTGCTCTCAACTGTCACAGCAGTGCGGTCACGTCATCGCTACGTCATCTATACGTCCGGCGGCCCCGAATCGTTCCGGACTACCCCGGGTTCGGGAACCGGTTACCGGGCCGGTTTCCGAGGGGCGTGTCCGAATCCGCCTGCTGTGTCATCTGGCGTCCGGTATGGCGCATCGCAGCTGTCCCGCTTTGCCGGGAAAGTCGCGCATGTCGTCAGCTCACTCCCGCGGGTGATCTGCCGCTTACCCATAGTCCGTTCGGGCCATTCAAGATTGGGCCCGAAGGGGGTGTTGCGCTGTGCCCACCTTCCGTAACGTCCTCAACTGGCGGCGGTGAATATGCCGCTGCCGCCGTGGGGGAGCCTCGATTCGGGAGAGGACGGCGCCGGTATGGGCTGGGTAACCGACTGGAGTGCGCAGGCTGCCTGCCGCACTACTGATCCGGATGAACTGTTCGTTCAGGGAGCAGCGCAGAACAGGGCCAAGGCGGTGTGCACCGGATGTCCGGTACGCACCGAGTGCCTGGCCGACGCGCTGGACAATCGCGTCGAGTTCGGCGTGTGGGGAGGCATGACGGAGCGGGAGCGCCGCGCGCTGCTGCGCAGGCGGCCCACGGTGAGCTCCTGGCGCAGGCTGCTGGAGACGGCCCGCTCGGAGTACGAGCGGGGCGCCGGGATCGTGCCCCTCGACAGCGACGAGGTGTACGAGAACTACGCGGCGGTGAGCTGAGGGCAACGCCCTCGGGAAACGCCGGTCCGCCTGTGCCTACGGCAACTCTGCCCGCGCCTACGGCAGCTCCGGCCGCCCGGCCGCGAGCCGGGTTCCGATGTCGCGCAGGCCGGTGAGGTCGTGTACGTCGCCGGGCAGTGCGGGTACTTCGACCACCGCCACCTCGGGGTGGCGGGCGGTGAAGCGGTCGCGGGTGCGCTGCTCGCGCGAGAGCAGCTGCATGCGCTCGGCGTGCAGCCTGAGCAGGCCCGCGGCGAGCTGGTCCACGGAGCGAGGAGGCACGGAGTGCTCCGTGTCGGCGGGGGAGCCTTCCTCGGGAGCCGTGGCCTCGGCTGTGTCCCCGGCTGCGGAGCCAGGTGCTGGAGATTGTGAACTGCCGTACGTGTCGGGAGAGTTACGAAGTCCAGCTTTCCCGTCCCTCTGATCCACAATGCGGGGGTCCTCAAGATTTTCCGCGGCGGCGAGCGCCCGCTCGGCCGACAGCCGGCCCGCGCCGCTGCCGTGCACCCGGTTGAGTACCAGCCCCACCAGCGGCATGTCCTCCGCGGCCAGCCGCTCCACGAAGTACGCCGCCTCGCGCAGCGCGTCCCGCTCCGGGGCGGCCACCACCAGGAACGCCGTACCGGGCGCCTGAAGCAGCTTGTACGTGGCGTCCGCGCGCGTGCGGAAGCCGCCGAACGTGGTGTCCATCGCGGCCACGAACGTCTGGACGTCCTTCAGGAGCTGACCGCCCAGCAGCTTGCCCAGCGTGCCGGTCATCATCGACATGCCGACGTTGAGGAACGCCATACCCGCGCGTCCGCCCAGCTTCGCCGGGGCCGTCAGGAGGCGGATGAGGCGGCCGTCCAGGAAGGAGCCGAGCCGCTTGGGCGCGTCCAGGAAGTCCAGCGCCGAGCGGGACGGCGGGGTGTCGACGATGATCAGGTCCCACTCGTCCTTCGCCCGCAGCTGCCCCAGCTTCTCCATCGCCATGTACTCCTGCGTGCCCGCGAAGCCCGCCGAGAGCGACTGGTAGAAGGGGTTGGCCAGGATCGCCGCCGCCCGCTCGGCGTCCGCGTGCGCCTCCACGACCTCGTCGAAGGTGCGCTTCATGTCGAGCATCATGGCGTGCAGCTCGCCGTTGCCGTCGGTGCCCTTCACCCGGCGTGGCACGTTGTCCAGGGAGTCGATGCCCATCGACTGGGCGAGCCGCTTGGCCGGGTCGATGGTGAGCACGACCACCTTGCGGCCCCGCTCGGCCGCCCGCAGCCCCAGGGCCGCCGCGGTCGTCGTCTTGCCCACCCCGCCCGAGCCGCAGCACACCACGATCCGGGTCTTCGGGTCGTCCAGCAGTGCGTCGACGTCGAGCACGCGCGCGGGGGAGAGGTGGGGGCGGGCGGTTTCCTCCGCCGTGGTCTCGTCCGCGCTCATGACAACCCCTGCTTCCGCAGCTCGATGGCGAGCTCGTACAGGCCCGCCAGGTCCATGCCCTCCGAGAACAGCGGCAGTTCGTGCAGTGGCAGGTCCAGCTCGCCGAGGACCGCGCGCTGTTCCTGCTCCAGCGCGTGCCGCTCGGCGTACTCGGCGGCCTGCTCCAGCAGCGGGTCCACCAGCCGCTCCGCGTGCCCGCCGCGCCGGGCCCCGCCCAGACCGGCCGCCGACAGAGCCCGTGCGACAGAGGAACGCTCCACGGTCCGTACGAGTTCCAGGTCGGCCGCGTCCAACACCTGGGGCCGGACCATGTTCACGATGACGCGGCCCACCGGCAGCCGTGCCGCGTGGAGTTCGGCGATGCCGTCGGCGGTCTCCTGGACCGGCATCTCCTCCAGCAGCGTCACCAGGTGCACCGCCGTCTCCGGCGACTTCAGCACCCGCATCACGGCCTGCGCCTGATTGTGTATCGGGCCGATCTTCGCGAGCCCCGCCACCTCGTCGTTGACGTTGAGGAAGCGGGTGACCCGGCCGGTCGGCGGGGCGTCCATGACGACGTAGTCGTACGCGAACCGCCCGCGCTTGTCCTTGCGGCGCACCGCCTCGCACGCCTTGCCGGTGAGCAGGACGTCCCGCAGGCCGGGCGCGATGGTGGTGGCGAAGTCGATGGCACCGAGCTTCTTGAGGGCCCGGCCCGCGCCGCCGAGCTTGTAGAACATCTGGAGGTAGTCCAGAAGGGCCAGTTCGGGATCGATGGCCAGCGCGTACACCTCGCCGCCCCCGGGAGCGACGGCGATCTTCCGCTCCTCGTAGGGCAGTGCGTCGGTTTCGAAAAGTTGTGCGATGCCCTGCCGGCCCTCGACCTCCACGAGAAGCGTCCGCTTCCCCTCGGTCGCGAGGGCCAGCGCGAGGGCGGCGGCGACCGTCGTCTTTCCGGTCCCGCCCTTGCCGCTGACGACCTGGAGCCTGCTCACGTCTTCGAGCCTAACCAGTCCGGCCGACGGCCGTGCCGGAGGCTGTGGACAACTGCGG
Organism: Streptomyces sp. NPDC002676; assembly: GCF_053592455.1. Lineage (NCBI taxonomy): Bacteria > Bacillati > Actinomycetota > Actinomycetes > Kitasatosporales > Streptomycetaceae > Streptomyces > Streptomyces sp. NPDC002676. Next base: position 479,190 of record NZ_JBSFVT010000003.1, read on the forward strand.
GACAAGCGGGGAGCAACCGCCACACAACGGCAGCCCGGCCACGGCACAACCACGCATGTGACCGGCCACATGTCCGACACATGCCCGGTGGACGACAGCGGCTACAGTCAGCCCCATGACCAAGTGGGAATACGCAACCGTGCCGCTGCTCGTCCATGCCACGAAGCAGATTCTGGACACCTGGGGCGAGGACGGCTGGGAGCTCGTCCAGGTCGTGCCCGGGCCGAACCCGGAGCAGCTCGTGGCCTACCTGAAGCGGGAGAAGCAGGCATGAGCGCGGTCGAGGAGAAGCTGGCCGAACTGGGCCTGACCCTGCCGGAGGTGGTGCCGCCGCTGGCCGCGTACCAGCCGGCCGTGCAGTCCGGCGTGTACGTGTACACCGCCGGCCAACTGCCGATGGTGGAGGGCAAGCTGCCGGTCACCGGCAAGGTGGGCGCAGAGGTCACGCCGGAGGAGGCCAAGGAGCTGGCCCGCACCTGCGCGCTGAACGCACTGGCCGCCGTGAAGTCCGTCGTCGGCGACCTGGACCGCATCGCGCGCGTGGTGAAGGTCGTCGGCTTCGTCGCCTCGGCGTCCGACTTCATCGGGCAGCCCGGTGTCGTCAACGGCGCCAGCGAGCTGCTCGGCGAGGTCCTCGGCGACAAGGGCGTGCACGCCCGCAGCGCGGTGGGCGTCGCGGTGCTCCCGCTGGACGCGCCGGTGGAGGTCGAGATCCAGGTCGAGCTGGCCCAGTAGCCCGCTCGCTCACTGAAGCCCCACCGACCTCGGGCACCTCTCGAACATTCGCCCTATACGGGATAGCCTCCGGCCATGGCGAATGGGCAGTGGTACCCCCAGGAGTGGCCCGAGCGCATCCGCGCGCTCGCGGACGGCACCCTCACCCCGGTGTCCCCCAAGCGCGCGGCCACGGTGCTGCTCCTGAAGGACACCCCGGCCGGCCCTGTCATCCACATGCTGCGCAGACGCGCCTCCATGGCCTTCGCCGGAGGCGCGTACGCGTATCCCGGCGGTGGTGTCGACCCGCGCGACGACGAACGCCAGGTCCGCTGGGCGGGCCCCACGCGCGCGTGGTGGGCAGAACGCCTGGGCGTCGACGAGACCGGTGCCCAGGCGATCGTCTGCGCGGCCGTGCGGGAGACCTACGAGGAGGCGGGCGTCCTGCTCGCCGGACCCGACCCCGACTCGGTGGTCGGCGACACCACCGGGGACGACTGGGAGGCCGACCGGGCCGCCCTGGTCGCGCGCGAGCTGTCCTTCGCCGAGTTCCTGGACCGCCGGGGCCTGGTGCTGCGCTCGGACCTGCTGGGCGCCTGGACCCGCTGGATCACCCCGGAGTTCGAGTCCCGCCGCTACGACACCTGGTTCTTCGTCGCCGTGCTCCCCGAGGGGCAGCGCACCCGCAACGTCTCCACGGAGGCCGACCGCACGGTGTGGATCCGCCCCGAGGAGGCCGCCGCCGGGTACGACAAGGGCGAGCTGCTGATGATGCCGCCCACCATCGCCACGCTGCGCCAGCTGCTGCCGTACCCGACGGCCGCCGAGGCCCTCGCCGCCGCGCCCGCGCGCGACATGACGCCGGTGCTCGCGCAGGCCCGCCTCGCGGACGGAGAGATCGTGCTGTCCTGGCCGGGGCACGACGAGTTCACCAAGCACGTCCCGACCGCTCCGGCGACAGGTGCTCCGACGACCGGGGGTGGCCCCGCATGACCGACGCAGCAGCCCTCCCCGGCCAGCCCCGGGGCGGCGTCCTCTCCGGTCCCGCCACTGAACGGTCCGTCAACGTGCTGGCCCCCAACGCCTCCGCGATGACCCTGGACGGCACCAACACCTGGATAGTCGCCGAGCCCGACTCCGAGCTGGCCGTGGTGATCGACCCGGGCCCGCTGGACGACGGCCACCTGCGCCATGTCGTCGCGACGGCGGAGAAGGCCGGCAGGCGCGTGGCCCTCACCCTGCTCACCCACGGCCACCCCGACCACGCGGAGGGCGCCGCCCGTTTCGCCGAACTGACCGGCACGCGCGTGCGTGCCCTCGATCCCGCGCTGCGGCTCGGCGACGAGGGCCTCGCCGCCGGGGACGTGGTCACGGTCGGCGGCCTGGAGCTGAGGGTCGTACGGACCCCCGGGCACACCGCGGACTCGCTGTGCTTCCATCTCCCGGCCGACCGGGCGGTGCTGACCGGCGACACCATCCTCGGCCGCGGTACGACGGTCGTGGCGCACCCGGACGGCCGTCTCGGCGACTATCTGGACTCCCTGCGCCGTCTGCGTTCCCTGACGGTCGACGACGGCGTCCACACCGTCCTGCCGGGCCACGGGCCGGTCCTGGAGGACGCCCAGGGTGCGGTCGAGTTCTACCTCGCCCACCGCGCCCACCGCCTGGCCCAGGTCGAGACGGCCGTCGAGGACGGCTACCGCACCCCGGCCCAGGTCGTCGCCCATGTGTACGCCGACGTGGACCGCTCCCTGTGGCCGGCGGCGGAGCTGTCGGTCCGGGCCCAGCTGGACTATCTGCGCGAGCACGGGCTGATCTAGCGGTCTACTTGGTCCGGTCCCCGCGCAGGAACGTTGCGGCGATCAGGACGCCCAGCAGGACCAGAGCCGCGTTGACGGCGATGGCGACGGTGACGCCGTGCAGGATCGTTCCGGCGGCGCCCGCGGCTCCGGCGGCCGTCGCTCCCGCCGTACCGGTGACGACCGCCGACATGACCGGGGTGCCCATGGTGATGCCGATCTGCTGGGACATGGTGGCCAGACCCGTCGCCAGGCCCTGCTCGCGGTCGGGCAGCCCGGAGGTGGCGGTGACCATGAAGCCGACGATCACGAGCATGTTCCCGACGCCGCCGAAGAAGGTGGCGGGCAGCAGCAGCCCCATCCAGCCCGTGCCGTCGCCGAGCAGCAGCAGGACCGCGGTGAACACCGTCTGGACCAGACCGCCGGCGACGAGGGCGGTGAGCGTGGAGCGGCGGGCGATCACCCTGGGGGCGAGCAGACCGCCGGTCACGGTGCCGAGGCCCAGCACGCCGAAGGAGACGCCGGCGGTCAGCGCGGAGAAGCCGAGCGTCTTCTGCATGTACAGGGTGAGCAGGTAGACCAGCGAGGTCTCGGTGACGAAGGCCAGCAGGCCGAGCACGTTGCCCCAGGCCACGTTCCGCCGTCCCAGTACGTGCAGCGGCACCAGAGGCTGGGTGACTCTGCGCTCGACGGCGTAGAAGACGCCCAGCAGCGCCGCACCGGCGACGAGGCCGGTCAGGGCGGAACCGTCGGTCCAGCCGTGCTCACCCGCCTGCGTGAGGCCGTAGACGATGCCGAGCAGCCCCAGGGTGACGCTCAGGGCGCCGGGCAGGTCGAGACGCGGGCGCTGCGCGGGGCGCGACTCCTTGATCACGGCCGGGGCGACGAGCAGGACCGCGAGGGCGACCGGCACGTTGACGAAGAAGGACCAGCGCCAGGAGAGCAGGTCGGTCAGGACGCCGCCGAGGACCGCGCCGGTGGTGAAACCGGCCGACATCAGGGCGCCGTTGAGGCCGAGCGCCTTCTCTCGCAGTGGACCCTCCGGGAAGGAGGTGGTGAGCAGCGACAGGCCGGCCGGGGTGACCGCGGCGGTGGCCAGGCCCTGGGCGATACGGGCGACGATCAGCATGGTCGGCGAGGTGGCCAGTCCGCCGGCGAGGGAGGCCGCCCCGAGGACGGCGAGGCCCACGAGGAAGATCCGCTTGCGGCCGACCAGGTCGCCGATGCGCCCGAAGAAGAGCGTGAAGCCCGCCGCGCACAGGGCGAAGGGCGTGGCGATCCACTGGAGGTCGGCGAGGGAGAAGCCGAGCCCGTCACCGATCTCGGGCAGCGCGACGTTCAGGATCGAGAAGTCGACGGCCAGCATGAACTGGGCGACGAGGAGGACGACGAGGACGAGTTTCAGACGGCCGGTGAGGCGCTGCTCGGGGGCGGCGCCGAGGGCGGGAGACGCGCATGGTGTGGACGCGGAAGCCTCGGTCGTGGACATGGAAGCCCCTTAAATGGGTCTGCGGTTCCATTACGATGGAGACCGTAGCATCGCATCAGGCTGTAATGGAACTGGAGTCCCGATAAGATGTCTGACGTGTCCCCCTCCCCGGGCACCGTGCGCCCCGGCGGCCGTACCGCCCGTGTCCGCGAAGCCGTCCTGGAAGCGGCCGGAGATGTGCTGGCCGAGCTGGGCTTCGAGGGGCTCGATCTGGCCGACGTCGCCCGGCGGGCAGGCGTCGGCAAGACCACCGTCTACCGCCGCTGGGGCACCCCCGCCGCGCTCGCCGCCGACCTGCTGGACGATATGGCCGCGCAGTCCGTCCCGCGCTCCCGCACCGGCAGCCTCGAAGAAGACCTGCGCGAAAACGCCCGCCTCGTCGTCGGGACCCTCACGGACTCCCGCCAGGGCCGCCTCTTCCGCGCCCTGATCGCGGCCTCGCTGTGCGACACGCAGACCACCGAGGCGCTGCATCGCTTCTACGCCGTCCGCATCGAGGAGTGGGCCGGGTGCGTCACCGACGCCATCGCGCGTGGGGAGGTCCCCGAGGGCACCGACCCGAAGGCGGTCGTCGGCGCGGTCTCGGCGCCGCTCTACTACGCCCTGCTCACCACGGGCGGGCCCCTGGACGAGGCAGCGGCCGACCGCGCCGCCGCAGCCGCCCTCGCCGCCGCGCGCGCGGGCGTGTACTGAGCGGGCCCGGAAGCCTCTAGATCCTGTCGTCAAATTCCCGTCGTCCGCCCGAAGGGCAGGCGGGAATTTGCCGACAGGGCCTAGGGCTGGTCCTCCGGGCGCGGGGCCTTCACGCCGTGCACGCGCGCGTACTCCGTCGCGAGCCAGGGGCCCAGGTCGTCGACGTACGACCGCAGGACGTCCGGGTCGCCGACGGGCTCGTGGCCGTACTCCGCCGCCGTACGCAGCTGCGCGGCCCGCTGCGGGTAGTACGCGCCGAAGGCCTCGGCCATCTCGCGCAGATCGCTCGTCCAGCCGTTCCAGCGGGGCATGACCAGGGTGAAGCCGGTGCGGACGAGGTGGCGGGACATGAAGCGCACGAGCGGGCGCCGGGCCTCCTCGGTGTCCTCGGCCGCCGCGATCCGCTCCCGCCAGCGAGGCAGCCACCGCGCGAGGTCACCGTTGGTCTCGCGGGCGAGCAGGGAGTCGGGGCGGTAGCGGGGCAGGTACTCGGCGAGGTCGTCCCCGAGCAGCGGGGTGCACAGGCAGGCGAGGAACCAGCCGAGGTCGTAGCGCTCCAGCTCGCTCAGCAGCCGGTCCCGGCCGTACAGCAGGGTGCCGACGCCGTCGATCTGCGGGAATTCCCTGTCGAGCGCCTCGCCGAGGGCGCGGACGGTCTCCCGGTCGGCTTCGCCCGGCTCCTCGTGCAGCACGACGAACAGATCCAGGTCGCTGCGTCCCACGCGTGCGGTGCCGCGCGGAATCGATCCGTAGAGGTACGCGCTGTGCAGCCGCGCCCCGAAGGTGTCCAGCACCCGGTCGCGCGCGGTGGCCACGACGGGGCGGAAAACGGGTGGCACGCGCGCGAGGGAGCCTTCGCGCTCGATGAAGCCCTGGTCGTCGAGGCCGTGCGGGACGGGGGGTGCGGGCATGCGCTCACTGTGCCCTGTGTGACGCGGAAGCACGGCGCATTTTCGGCGCCGGTCCGCGTCGAACAGCTCGTACGGCCAGGACCGGGGTCAGCGGGACCGCTTGGCCAGCCGCTCCACGTCCAGCAGGATGACCGCTCGCGCCTCCAGGCGGAGCCACCCGCGCTGGGCGAAGTCCGCCAGCGCCTTGTTCACGGTCTCGCGGGACGCGCCGACCAGCTGGGCCAGCTCCTCCTGCGTGAGGTCGTGGACGACGTGGATGCCCTCCTCGGACTGCACGCCGAAGCGGCGCGACAGGTCCAGCAGGGCGCGGGCCACGCGGCCGGGGACATCGGAGAAGACCAGGTCGGACATGGCGTCGTTGGTCTTGCGCAGCCGGCGGGCGACGGCGCGCAGCAGCGCGGTGGCCACCTCGGGGCGGGCGTTCAGCCAGGGCTGGAGGTCGCCGTGGCCCAGGCCCAGCAGCTTGACCTCGGTCAGCGCGGTGGCGGTCGCCGTGCGCGGGCCCGGGTCGAAGAGGGACAGCTCGCCGATCAGCTCGCCGGGGCCGACGACGGCGAGCATGTTCTCGCGGCCGTCGGGGGAGGTCCGGTGCAGCTTGACCTTGCCCTCGGTGACGACGTAGAGCCGGTCGCCCGGGTCGCCCTCGTGGAACAGGGAGTCGCCACGTGCGAGGGTCACCTCACTCATGGAGGCGCGAAGCTCCGCGGACTGCTCGTCGTCGAGAGCCGCGAAGAGCGGGTTGCGCCGCAGAACGTCGTCCACGAGTTCTCTCCTTGTCGACCTGCTCAGGGGATCTTGCTCCCCCTTGGTACCAGGGGACCGTGTTCCCCATTTTGCCGGACGGTCCAAACAGTGTGATCTGTCACAAGGATGCCGTACAGGTGTCGCGGGGTAAGCGGCAGGGGTCCAATCGGGGGCTGATCTTCCGGGTCCGGGGCGGATGTCGGTGCCGGGCTTTAGGCTGGCCGGGTGTCCAAATCGCCGGTGAGAACACAGGCCAAGGGGGCTGGGCGGGTGGCTGTACGTCGTGATTCCGCTGTGGGCGAACAAGGCTCCAGCGAAAGTAATAAAAGTCTGAAATCTGAACAAAAGGTACCTCGCAAAAAGCCGGCTGCCAACGAGTCCCGCACCGCCCTGGTCCGCCGTGCCCGCCGGATCAACCGCGAACTCGCCGAGGTGTATCCCTACGCCCACCCCGAGCTGGACTTCGAGAACCCCTTCCAGCTGCTGATCGCCACCGTCCTCTCGGCGCAGACCACCGACCTGCGGGTCAACCAGACGACCCCGGCGCTCTTCGTGAAGTACCCCACCCCCGAGGACCTGGCCGCCGCCAACCCGGAGGAGGTCGAGGAGATCCTCCGCCCGTGCGGGTTCTTCCGGGCCAAGACGAGGTCGGTGATAGGGCTCTCCAAGGCCCTCACCGAGGACTTCGGCGGTGAGGTCCCCGGCAGGCTGGAGGACCTGGTCAAGCTGCCCGGCGTCGGCCGCAAGACCGCCTTCGTCGTGCTCGGCAACGCCTTCGGGCGGCCCGGGATCACCGTCGACACGCACTTCCAGCGGCTCGTACGGCGCTGGCAGTGGACCGACGAGACCGAGCCGGACAAGATCGAGGCGGCCGTCGGCGCGCTGTTCCCGAAGAGCGACTGGACCGACCTGTCCCACCACGTGATCTGGCACGGCCGCCGGATCTGCCACGCCCGCAAGCCCGCCTGCGGCGCCTGCCCCATCGCCCCGCTCTGCCCCGCCTACGGCGAGGGGGAGACGGACCCGGAGAAGGCGAAGAAGCTCCTCAAGTACGAGAAGGGCGGCTACCCCGGCCAGCGGCTGAACCCGCCGCAGGCCTACCTCGACGCGGGCGGCAGGGCGGCGCCGCCACTGGGGGCCGCGTGACGGAACGATCTCGATGCCCTCGGGCGTTGGACACGGCAGGACGGGGGTGGCCATGACGCACACGAGCCAGACGGGCACGGGCCATGCGGGCACGGGCCGTACGAGTGGCGAGCAGCGCGGTTCGGTGGCACTCAGCAAGGAGGGGCTGCCGGGCTGGCTGGACCCGGTCGTGCAGGCGGTGGAGACCGTCGAGCCGATACAGCTCAGCCGCTTCCTGCCGCCCAAGAACGGCTCCGGGCGGCTGTCGGCGGTGCTGATCCTGTTCGGCGAGGGCGAGAGCGGCCCCGAGCTGCTGCTCATGGAGCGCGCCGGCTCCCTGCGCTCCCACGCCGGCCAGCCTTCCTTCCCCGGCGGCGCCCTCGACCCCGAGGACGGCGATCCGAACGGCGACGGGCCGCTCAGGGCCGCCCTGCGCGAGGCGGAGGAGGAGACCGGGCTCGACCCGGCCGGCGTCCAGCTCTTCGGCGTCCTGCCCGCCCTGTACATCCCGGTCAGCGGATTCGTCGTCACCCCCGTGCTCGGCTGGTGGAGAGAGCCCAGCCCGGTCGGCGTCGTCGACCCGAACGAGACCGCCCGGGTCTTCACGGTCCCCGTGGCGGATCTCACGGACCCCGGCAACCGCGCCACCACCGTCTCCCCCGGCGGCCACCGAGGTCCGGCATTCCTGGTCGAATCGGCACTGGTGTGGGGCTTCACGGCCGGAGTGATCGACCGCCTGCTGCATTTCGCGGGCTGGGAGCGCCCCTGGGACAGGGAGAAGCAGGTCCCCATCGACTGGCGCTCATGACAGGGTGAACCCGTGAACGTGCTGGACATCCTGCTGCTGGTCGCGGCTGCCTGGTTCGCGGTCGTCGGATACCGCCAGGGCTTCGTCGTCGGCATCCTGTCGGTGATCGGCTTCATGGGCGGCGGCCTGGTCGCCGTGTACACGCTGCCCGTCATCTGGGACGCCGTGACCGACAACGCGGAGGTCGGCACCACCGCCGCGATCGTCGCCGTGGTCGTCGTCATCGTCTGCGCCTCCGTCGGGCAGGCCCTGACCACCCACCTCGGCAACAAACTGCGCCGCTACATCACCTGGTCCCCGGCCCGCGCCCTGGACGCCACCGGCGGCGCGCTGGTCAACGTCGTGGCGATGCTCCTGGTGGCCTGGCTGATCGGCTCGGCCCTCGCGGGCACGACCCTGCCGACGCTCGGCAAGGAGGTCCGCGGCTCCAAGGTGCTCCTCGGCGTCTCCCGGGTGCTGCCCGCGCAGGCCAACACGTGGTTCGCCGACTTCTCCTCGGTCCTCGCGCAGAACGGCTTCCCGCAGGTCTTCAGCCCCTTCGCCAACGAGCCGATCACCGACGTCCGGCCGCCCGACCCGGCCCTCGCCGGCAGCCCGGTCGCCGCCCGCGCCCAGCGCTCCATCGTCAAGGTCACCGGCACCGCGCAGAGCTGCGGCAAGGTCCTGGAGGGCACCGGGTTCGTCTTCGCCGACCACCGCGTCATGACCAACGCGCACGTCGTCGGCGGCGTCGACGAGCCCACCGTGCAGATAGGCGGCATCGGCCGCAGGTACGACGCCAAGGTCGTCCTGTACGACTGGAAGCGCGACATCGCCGTCCTCGATGTACCGGACCTGAAGACACGCGCCCTCAAGTTCGCCCCGCGGGACGCGACCGGCGGCGACGGCGCGATCGTCGCGGGCTTCCCGGAGAACGGCGGGTACGACGTGCGCGCCGCGCGCGTGCGCCAGCGCATCACGGCCAACGGCCCGGACATCTACCACCGCGGCACCGTCCGCCGCGACGTCTACTCCCTGTACACGACCGTCCGCCAGGGCAACTCCGGCGGCCCGCTGCTCACGCCCGACGGCAAGGTGTACGGCGTGGTGTTCGCCAAGTCCCTCGACGACGCCCAGACCGGCTACGCCCTGACGGCGGACGAGATCCGGTCGGACGCCGACCGCGGGCGCACGGCCGACGAGCAGGTGGGCACCGACAGCTGCGCCCTGTAAGCGGGGTGCGGGGGTGGGACGGTCGGCGCCGGTTCAGCCGCGTGGGTGACGCAGGCGCACCGAGACCCAGCGGGCCCGGCGCCGCAGGATGCGCGAAATTCCCACCCGCAGGTCGCCGTCCGCGAGCTGCGGGGTGCCTCGCTGAGACATGCTCAGACCCGAGGCCGAGCGGCGGTTGCGGGGTGCGTCACTGTAGTCGTGCGTCCAGCCCATACCCCGACGTCTGCCCCTGCCCCAAGGTCGATAACCGCCTCCGGACCCCCCAATTGGCCTATGCGGCAGGCATGTGGCCGTTCGAGGGACAACTGTCCAGGAACCGGGAACTCCACGCATTCAACCGGTCACCTGTCAGGCTGGGGATCCTTCAGCCAGTTGACGGACAACCCCCGGACCCCCGGCCGGGTTCGGGCGGCCGGCGGCTCACCTGTCGGGCTCGGGGTCTTTCAGCCAGTTGACGAGTTCCGTGGAGAACGCCACCGGGTCCTCCTCGTGCGGGCTGTGCTTTCCCGGGGGACAACCCCGGACCCCCGGCCGGGCTCGGGCCAGCGGCGGCTCACCTGTCGGGCTCGGGGTCTTTCAGCCAGTTGGTGAGTTCCGTGGAGAACGCCACCGGGTCCTCGTCGTGCGGGCTGTGCTTTCCCGGGGGACAACCCCGGACCCCCGGCCGGGCTCGGGCCAGCGGCGGCTCACCTGTCGGGCTCGGGGTCCTTCAGCCAGTTGGTGAGTTCCGTGGAGAACGCCACCGGGTCCTCCTCGTGCGGGAAGTGGCCCAGGCCGTCGAACAGCCGCCAGCGGTACGGGGCTTCGACGTACTCGCCCGAGCCGGCCGCGCTGCGCGTCCGGGTCACCGGATCGAGGGAGCCGTGCAGATGCAGCGTGGGCACCCGCACCGGCCGCTTCATCCTGCGGTTGAACTGGAAGCCGTCGGGGCGGGCCAGCGAACGCACCAGCCAGCGGTACGGCTCGATCGAGCAGTGCGCGGTGGACGGGATGCACATGGCCCGCTGGTACGCCTCCACCGCCTCGTCCTCCGGCGCCCCCGGCCCGGACCACTCCCGGATCAGCCGGCCCACCAGCGCGCCGCCGTCGGCGGTCAGCTGCCGCTCCGGGATCCACGGGCGCTGGAAGCCCCAGATGTAGGAGCTGGCGGCCGTCTGCCGGGCGTCCCGCAGCATCGCGGCTCGCCAGCGCCGCGGATGCGGCATCGAGACGACCGCGAGCCGCCGTACGAGCTTGGGCCGCATCGCCGCGGCCGTCCACGCCAGGTAACCGCCGAGGTCATGGCCGACCAGCGCGGCGTCCGGCTCGCCGAGGGAGCGGATCACGCCGGTGACGTCCAGGGCGAGGTTGGCGGGGTCGTACCCGCGCGGGGTGCGGTCGCTGCCGCCGACGCCACGCAGGTCCATCGCCACCGCCCGGTAGCCGGCGTCGGCGAGCGCGACCAGCTGGTGCCGCCACGTCCACCAGAACTGCGGGAACCCGTGCAGCAGCAGCACCAGGGGGCCGTCGCCGAGTTCGGCGATGTGGAAGCGGGCGCCGTTGGCTGCGACGTCCCGGTGCGTCACCTTGTGCCCACCGGGAATGTCGATGCGTACGACCGAGGGGGCGGTGGGGTCCGTCATGACGACGAGCGTGCCACAGCCTCGATGGCTTCGCGGGCTTTGTCCTCCGCCAGCGCCGGGCGCGGGTGCGGCCTGGCGTTCTGCAGGACGCCCGCCGTCTCCTTCATCGACGCGGCCACCTTCTGCGGGCCCTTGCCCTTCTTGGCCTTCTTCGCGAACACCACGCCGATGAGCCCGAGAAGGAGGGCGACGAGCACGTTGGCGGCGAAGGACAGGACGAAGCAGACCGCCAGGTTCCAGTGGGTCCAGGTCCGGATGCCGTACGCCAGCGCGAAGTTGAGCATCGGCAGGGAGAACACCAGTACCGCACCGGCCATCGTGAAGGTGCCGCCGCTCATCGCGCCGCGCTTCACGTCCTGCTTGAGCTGGGCCTTGGCCAGCGCGATCTCGTCGTGCACCAGTGCCGACAAGTCGGTCGTCGCCGAGGCGAACAGCTGGCCGATGCTGCGTTCGGCGCCGACCGGGCTGCCGTCGGGTGCGCTCATCGCGTTCTCCCTAAGAGGTCTCTCGTGCCGTATGTGTGCCGTCTTGTTCTGTACCGTCTCGTCAGATCATGCCGGACGGCCGTTCTCCTCGCCTGCCCCGCCCGGCACTTCCGCAAGCCCGTGGCGGGCCGCGGCGGCCTGCCCGGCGGCGATGCGCCGGTGTTCGGCGGCCTTGCGCTCATGGATCTCGGCCATGCGCAGGTGGTACGCCGGGTCGTCCTGCTCGTAGACGTCCGGAATGCCGTCGTGGTCCTCGTCGCGCTCCTCATCCGCGCACAGCCGGCGGTACTTGCCGTTACGTATCTTCAGCAGCACCGTCGCGCCCACGGCCGCGATCAGTGAGCCGGTGAGCACGGCCGCCTTCACCTCGCCGGTCAGGACCGCGTCGCCCTCGAAGGCCAGTTCGCCGATGAGCAGCGAGACGGTGAAGCCGATACCGGAGAGGGTCGCCACCGCGAAGATGTCGGCCCACTCCAGTTCCTCACTGAGCTCGGCGTGGGTGAAGCGGGCGGTCAGCCAGGTGCCACCGAAGATGCCGACCGCCTTGCCGACGACCAGGCCGAGCACCACGCCGAGCGTCTCCGGCTTCGTGACCACGTCCGCGAGCGCCCCGCCGGAGACCGACACCCCCGCGCTGAACAGCGCGAACAGCGGGACGGCCAGCCCGGCCGACAGCGGGCGGACCAGATGCTCGACGTGCTCGCCCGGCGAGTGCTCCTCGCCCTCCCGGGTGGTGCAGCGCAGCATCAGGCCCATGGCGACGCCCGCGATGGTGGCGTGCACGCCGCTGTTGTACATCAGCGCCCAGATCACCAGGGCCAGCGGCACGTAGACGTACCAGCCGCGCACGCCCTTGCGCAGCAGCAGCCAGAAGACCAGCAGCCCGGCGGCGGCCCCGCCGAGCGCGGCGAAGTGGATCCGGTCGGTGAAGAACACCGCGATGATCAGGATCGCGAACAGGTCGTCGACGACCGCGAGCGTCAGCAGGAAGGCGCGCAGGGCGCTGGGCAGCGAGGTGCCGATGACCGCGAGGACGGCGAGCGCGAAGGCGATGTCGGTCGCGGTGGGCACCGCCCAGCCCTGCCCGGAGCCGTGCCCGGTGAGGTTGGTGAGGGTGTAGACGAGCGCCGGTACGGCCATGCCGCACAGCGCCGCCACCACGGGCAGCGCGGCGGCCCTGGGGTTGCGCAGGTCACCGGCGACCAGCTCACGCTTCAGCTCGATGCCGGCGACGAAGAAGAACACGGCGAGGAGCCCGTCGGCGGCCCAGTGGGCGGCGGACAGGCGCAGGCCGAGGGCGTCCGGGCCGAAGTGGAGGTGGCTGACGGTCTCGTAGCTGCCTCGCATGGCGGGGACGTTCGCCCAGATCAGTGCCGCGACGGCGGCGACGAGCAGCAGGACGCCGCCGACGGTCTCGGTGCGCAGCGCGTCCGCCACGAAGGTCCGCTCGGGCAGCGACAGGCGTCCGAGGACCTTGCGGGTGGGGGCGGGGGTGCGGGGCGCGGCCACGGCGGGGACCTCCGGGTCGGTGGGCAGGGCGGAACGCTTGCCGACCAGACTTCCCGGCACACCTTGAGGGCCCTTCACGTCGGGCTTTGCTTAGTTTACCTAAGGTTGCCGGGGGATGCATCCGGTTATCCGTACGTTATGCGCAAAAAGGGCGCCCGGCGTGTTCTACGCCGGGCGCCCCTTCTGTCGTACGCCCTGGTCCTGCCGTAGGCCCTAGTCCTCGCTCGGCGCCGCCGGGAGCTTGGTCTGGATGAGGTCCATGACCGTGGAGTCGGTCAGCGTGGTGACGTCACCGAGCTGCCGGTTCTCGGCCACGTCCCGCAGCAGGCGGCGCATGATCTTGCCGGAGCGGGTCTTCGGCAGCTCCGCCACCGGCAGGATCCGCTTGGGCTTGGCGATCGGGCCGAGCGTGGCGCCGACGTGGTCGCGCAGGGACGCGATCAGGCTGTCGTCCTCCGAGGCCGTGCCGCGCAGGATGACGAAGGCGACGATCGCCTGGCCGGTGGTCTCGTCGGCGGCACCGACGACGGCCGCCTCGGCGACCGACGGGTGCGAGACGAGCGCCGACTCCACCTCGGTGGTGGAGATGTTGTGCCCGGACACGAGCATCACGTCGTCCACGCGGCCCAGCAGCCAGATGTCCCCGTCGTCGTCCTTCTTCGCGCCGTCGCCGGCGAAGTACTTGCCCTCGAAGCGCGACCAGTACGTGTCGAGGAAGCGCTGGTCGTCGCCCCAGATGGTGCGCAGCATCGACGGCCACGGCTCGGTCAGGACGAGGTAACCGCCGCCGCCGTTGGGCACCTCGTTCGCCTCGTCGTCGACGACGGTGGCGCTGATGCCGGGCAGCGGGCGCTGGGCCGAGCCGGGCTTGGTCTCGGTGGCACCGGGCAGCGGCGAGATCATCATCGCGCCGGTCTCGGTCTGCCACCAGGTGTCCACGATCGGCGTCCTGTCGGCGCCGATGTGCTTGCGATACCAGATCCACGCCTCGGGGTTGATGGGCTCGCCGACGGAACCCAGGACGCGCAGGCTGCTCAGGTCGAACTTCGCGGGGATGTCGTCGCCCCACTTCATGAACGTCCGGATCGCGGTCGGCGCGGTGTAGAGGATCGTGACCTTGTACTTCTGCACGATCTCCCAGAACCGGCCCTGGTGCGGGGTGTCCGGCGTGCCCTCGTACATCACCTGGGTCGCGCCGTTGGCCAGCGGCCCGTAGACGATGTACGAGTGTCCGGTGACCCAGCCGACGTCGGCCGTGCACCAGAACACGTCCGTCTCGGGCTTGAGGTCGAACACCGCCCAGTGCGTGTACGCCGCCTGCGTGAGGTAGCCGCCGGAGGTGTGCAGGATGCCCTTCGGCTTACCCGTCGTACCGGAGGTGTAGAGGATGAACAGCGGGTGCTCCGCCTCGAACGCCTCGGGGGTGTGCTCGGCCGACTGGCGCTCGACCAGGTCGTGCCACCAGAAGTCCCGCCCCTCGGTCCAGGCCACGTCCTGCCCGGTACGGCGCACCACGAGCACGTGCTCGACGTTGTCGACCTTCTCGATCGCCTCGTCCACGGCGGGCTTCAGCGCGGACGGCTTGCCGCGCCGGTAGCCGCCGTCGGAGGTGATGACGACCTTGGCGTCCGCGTCCTCGATACGGGTCGCGAGCGCGTCCGCCGAGAAGCCGCCGAAGACGACCGAGTGCGCGGCGCCGATCCGGGCCGAGGCCAGCATCGCGATCGCGGTCTCGGGGATCATCGGCATGTAGATCGCGACCCGGTCGCCCTTGCGAACTCCCAGCTCCAGCAGGGCGTTGGCGGCCTTGGAGACCTCGTCCTTCAGCTCCGCGTAGGTGATGGCGCGGCTGTCGCCGGGCTCGCCCTCGAAGTGGATGGCGACGCGGTCCCCGTGCCCGGCCTCCACATGCCGGTCCACGCAGTTGTAGGCGACGTTCAGCTCGCCGTCCTTGAACCACTTCGCGAAGGGCGGGTTCGACCAGTCCAGCGTCTCGGTCGGTTCCTTGGCCCACGTCAGCCGCCGGGCCTGCTCCGCCCAGAAGCCGAGCCTGTCAGCCTCGGCCTGCTCGTACGCCTCCGCGGTGACGTTGGCATGCGCGGCCAGGTCAGCGGGCGGCGCGAACCTGCGTTCTTCCTTGAGCAGGTTGGCCAGGCTCTCGTTGCTCACGACATCTCCCTTTCCAAGGGTGTCCGTTGTGTTCCTGGGGTGTCCGTTGTGTCCCAGGCCACAGCTCATCAGACGCGGGGGCCGGTGACAAGGGCGGCCGGGAAATTGGTGTAGACCTGTCCGCAGCAGAGCCGCTCGCTGTCCCCATGTCGGCCATTCAGTAAATGACTCGCAATGCGGAGTAAAGGTCACGTATGGCTTTTCATCGCAAAAGGCGTAGTCATTCCCTCAGATGGATGAACTAGTAATTTTATCGGCTTGTCGTACTAATTCCTTCTCGGTCTCGTGCGACCTTGACGGCACTGTCGGCACAACCCGGCACATCACCAGAAAAGGCCCTCGTCAGCGTTTGTCTGAGAGAAGGAAGTAGGTGGGCGGAACATGGCCGCCACCAAGAGGATCGCCGTCGGCGCCATGGCCGCCGCGGCCTGTGCCGCGCCGCTCGCCAGCTGCGCGAGCGGCGACGGCTCCAGGGAAGGGGCGCCGGGCCCGCAGAAGAACAGTGTCGTCCGGCTGATCGGCGACGGGTCCACCTCGTACACCGGCGCGCAGCCGCATCTGCCCGGACCGGAGCGGCTCAAGTCCGGTCAGAAGCCGCCGCAGTTCGTGGTGTTCTCCTGGGACGGGGCGGGCGAGGACAGCCAGAAGCTGTTCTCGCACTTCCGCAAGGTCGCCAAGGAGAACCACGCGACCATGACGTACTTCCTCAGCGGTGTGTACATGCTGCCGGAGGAGAAACGCGACCTGTACAGGCCGCCGCAGCACTCGCCGGGCCGTTCCGACATCGGCTTCAACGACGAGCAGGGCATCGCCGACACCCTCAAGCAGGTACGGCTGGCCTGGCTGGAGGGCAACGAGATCGGCACCCACTTCAACGGCCACTTCTGCGGCCCCGACGGCGGGGTCGGCACCTGGTCGGTGGACGAGTGGAAGAGCGAGATCGCCCAGGCCAAGCAGTTCGTGAAGTCCTGGAAGACCAACACCGGCATGAAGAAGTCGTCGCCGCTGCCCTTCGACTACGACAGGGAGCTGATCGGCGCCCGCACCCCCTGCCTGGAAGGGCAGAAGAACTTCATGAAGGCGGCCCGCCAGCTCGGCTTCCGCTATGACTCCAGTGGCGTCAACAACCAGGTCTGGCCCAAGAAGAAGGACGGCTTGTGGGACCTGTCGATGCAGCTGGTGCCTTTCCCCGGGCACACCTATGAGCAGTTGACCATGGACTACAACTTCATGGTCAACCAGTCCGGCACCAAGACCCAGGGCGACCCCGACAAGTTCGCCTACTGGGGCGATCAGATGCGGGACGGTCTGATCAAGGGCTTCTACCGGGCCTACGACGGCAACCGCGCGCCCCTGATCATCGGCAACCACTTCGAGTCCTGGAACGGCGGCACCTATATGCGCGCCGTCGAGGACGTGGTGAAGGAGGTGTGCAACAAGCCGGACGTGCGGTGCGTCTCCTTCCATCAGCTCGTCGACTGGCTGGACGCCCAGGACCCGCAGGTCCTTCAGAAGATGCGCACCCTGAACGTGGGCGAGGCCCCCAGGCAGGGCTGGGCGTCCTTCCTCTCCGGCCGCCCGGCCCCGGCACCGAAGGGCGTGCCCGGGGCGCCGGCGGTCAGGCAGTAGGCGGCGAGCGGCGGCCGTCAGGCGGGGGCCGCCACACCCTCGTCGATGTTCTCGCCGAGCACGAACCCGGGGTCGATCTGCGCCGCCAGGTCGGCCCCGGTGCGCTCGTTGCCCCACGCCTCGGCGTTCTTCAGGTGGAAGTGCACCATCTGGCGGGTGTAGCGCTCCCAGTCCCGCAGCTCGTACATGGCATCGGCGGCGGCCCGAAGGACTTGCAGGGCATGGGAGTTGGTCTCTTCCAGGAGGTCGAACCGGGGCGGGCGGCCCTTCTCCATGGCGCGCACCCAGTCCGAGTGCCCGACCGTCACGAGCAGGTCGTCCCCGACCTCCGCGCGGAGGAAGTCGATGTCGTCCTGCGCCTGGACCTTGTTGCCGACGACCTTCAGGGCGACCCCGAAGTCGCGGGCGTACTCCTTGTACTGGCGGTAGACGGAGACCCCCTTCTGGGTCGGCTCGGCGACGAGGAACGTCATGTCGAAGCGGGTGAACATGCCGGAGGCGAAGGAGTCCGAACCCGCCGTCATGTCGACCACGACGTACTCGTCGGGGCCGTCGACGAGGTGGTTCAGGTACAGCTCCACCGCTCCCGTCTTGGAGTGGTAGCAGGCGACCCCCAGGTCGGCGTCCGTGAAGGGGCCCGTGACCATCAAACGGACGGCACCGCCGTCGAGTTCCACCGGACGCGCGCAGGCGTCGTAGATCGCGTTGGGCTCCCGCACCCGGACGAGCCGCGAGCCCGCGCCGGGCGGGGTCGTCTTGATCATCGTCGCGGCGGACGCGATGCGCGGATTGCCGCCGCGCAGGTGGTCCTTGATCAGCGGCAGCCGCTCGCCCATGGCGGGCAGCGCGGCGGCCTCCCCCTCGTCGAGGCCGAGTGCGGGGCCGAGATGCTGGTTGATGTCCGCGTCGATGGCGACCACCGGGGCGCCGGCAGCCGCGAGGTGGCGGATGAAGAGGGAGGAGAGCGTGGTCTTGCCGCTGCCGCCCTTCCCGACGAAAGCAATTTTCATGTTCACCAACGGTAGTCGGGTGATAGCTGTGCGTGTCAATCCGAGTGAAGAAGACCACTCCATCGTGGGGTGGGGCGGTGGGGTGGCTACTGTCGTACTCATGAGTACGACAGGCGCGACCGCCGATCCGCTCGCAGCCCTGGGCTCCCTGCCCGGCGTGGCCGAGTCCGTGGAGTCCGTGCGCAAGGCCGTGGACCGGGTCTACGGGCACCGGGTCATGCGGCGCCGCAGCAACGAGATCACCTCCGAGGCGGCGCTGCGCGGCGCCCGCGGCTCCGCGGCGCTGTCCGGCGCCGACTGGGCGCTGGAGGAGGTGCGCCGGCGCACGGACTTCAGTGGCGACCCCGAGGCGCGCGTCATGGGCGCGGCCCTGCGGTTGACCGCGGAGGCGGGCCAGCTGCTCTCCGTCTGGCGGCAGTCGCCCCTCAGGGTGCTGGCCCGGCTGCATCTGGTGGCCGCCGCGACCCAGGGCGACGAGGTCGGCCGACCGCGCCAGGCGGGCGAGGCGGTCGACGAGCCGCTGGTCGAGCTGCCGCTGCCGGATGCCCAGGAGGTGTCCGGCAGGCTGGAGGGCCTGGCGGACCTGATCATCGCGGGAAGCTCGGCGCCCGCGCTGGTGACGGCCGCCGTGGTGCACGGCGAGCTGCTGGCGCTGCGCCCCTTCGTCTCCCACAACGGCCTGGTCGCGCGCACGGCCGAGCGGATCGTGCTGGTCGGGAGCGGCCTGGACCCCAAGTCGGTCTGCCCGGCCGAGGTGGGGTACGCCGAACTCGGGCGCGCCTCCTACCTGGCCGCACTGGACGGGTACGTCTCCGGGACCCCCGAGGGCATGGCGGCCTGGATCGCGCACTGCGGCAAGGCTGTCGAGCTGGGTGTGCGCGAGTCGACGGCGGTGTGCGAGGCGCTGCAGCGCGGCGCGGCCTGAGAAACGCCCCCTGAACGGGTTGCGGCGGTACGAATCCTCGTACCGCCGCTGGCATGTTCACCCGGTTACCAGGCGTCCTCGATATCTGCCCATCAGGCCGGGGTGCTTTGCCCGTCACCTGGTGCGGCTGGCCCGTAATC
Organism: Streptomyces sp. NPDC002676; assembly: GCF_053592455.1. Lineage (NCBI taxonomy): Bacteria > Bacillati > Actinomycetota > Actinomycetes > Kitasatosporales > Streptomycetaceae > Streptomyces > Streptomyces sp. NPDC002676. Next base: position 498,174 of record NZ_JBSFVT010000003.1, read on the forward strand.
GACGGGTCGACGTCGCGTGGGTGCCCGATGTTCATGCAAGGGTCCGTGGGGCCGACTGCGTAGTAGTAGGTGATCCTCTCGGATGTCCTGTGGTCTCGCGGGCCTTAAATCCTTTGTACTGCACGCCAGGGGCAAGCGGTACCCCTGCCTCCACATCTTTATTTTCAGGCTCAAAACGGGTCGAATCGGCCGGAAAGGTGGCCGGGGAGGCAGCCGGGAAACCGGCCGCGAGGCCGGCCGGGAGGCCGGTCAGGACACCGTGCCGCGGCGCCGGTTGGTGTACCAGACGAGGCCCGCGGTCGCGGCGGCTGCGCCTATGGCCGCCGCCGCGACCAGGGCCGGGCGCGGCGGCACGGACAGTGCGGGCAGCCGCTGCTTCAGGCGCACGGGCCGGCGGAACTCCAGAACCGGCCACTCGCGCGCGAGTGCCTCCCGGCGCAGCGCGCGGTCCGGGTTCACGGCGTGCGGGTGCCCGACCTCCTTGAGCATCGGCAGGTCGGTCGCGGAGTCGCTGTAGGCGTAACAGCGGTCGAGGTCGTACCCCTCGGAGGCGGCCAGTTCCCGGACCGCCTCGGCCTTGGTCGGGCCGTAGGCGTAGTACTCCACCTCCCCGGTGAAGCAGCCGTCGGGGCCGACGACCATGCGCGTGGCCACCACCCGGTCCGCGCCCAGCAGCTCGCCGATCGGCTCGACCACCTCCGCGCCCGAGGTGGACACGATCACGACGTCGCGTCCGGCCGCGTGGTGCTCCTCGATGAGGGAGGCGGCCTCGTCGTAGATGATCGGGTCGATCAGGTCGTGCAGCGTCTCGGCGACGATCTCGCGCACCTGCTGGACGTTCCAGCCGCGGCACAGCGTCGACAGGTACTCGCGCATGCGCTCCATCTGGTCGTGGTCCATGCCGCCGACCAGGAAGACGAACTGGGCGTATGCGGTACGCAGTGCGGCCCTGCGGTTGATCAGTCCGCCTTGGTAGAAGGACTTGCTGAAGGTGAGCGTGCTCGACTTCGCAATGACCGTCTTGTCCAGGTCAAAGAAGGCTGCTGCGCGGGGCAAGGAGTGGTTTTCCACGACCCAGAGCATAGGCGCCCACCATTCGGCGTAAGGTGGGGCGCGTGGGTTTGCCTGAGAGGGCTCTCGGGTACACCATGGAAGTCACGGATCGTTCGCGACCGTGCTAACCCGGTCCGACTCCTCCCCCCCCGAGTCGGCCGTGGGGACGACCCCCGCTCTCCCCCCCGGCGGGGGTCGTCGCATGTCCGGGTGGGTTTTCTCTTCTCTGTGGAGTCGTGAGGCTCCGGACCGGCGGCTTCGGCCGCCGCTTTCGCCATGCCCATGATCTGTTACTCAGGGTAATCAGTGGGCTGCTCTGCGGAAGTCGTACAGGGATCAGTACAGGGGTCACCGGTATGGGTGACATCGATATTCACAGCCGCTGAGTTGTCCACAGATTTCCACCAAGATCCACATGATTTCGAGCTTCGCCCCATCGTGATTCCAGCGCGGTCCGAGCCGGCGAGTTCATGGCCGGTTCCCATTGCCGGAGCGCGTATGGCCGGTTTCCGCCGGCCGCTCATATGGAGGCCGCATGCCGGTTCTTCACATGTCTGGGAATCGCGTGGCCGCAGGGGTCCGCGCGGAACACGCAGCGAAGGGGGAGCACACGTGACCGGAACCGTCACCCATGACCCGCCGCCCGCCGGGGCAAGCAGGCCCGGTCGGCCGCTCATCGTCACCGAGGACGCCGAACTGCTGGATGATCTGCTGCGCCTGTGCGCGGCGGCCGGTGCCACGCCCGAGGTCCACCACGGCGTTCCGGAACGCGGCGGCGGCTGGGAAACGGCCCCGCTCGTCCTGGTCGGCGACGACGCCGCCCGCCGGGTGAGCGGAGCCGGCCGTCGGCGCGGAGTGGTGCTGGTCGGCCGCGACCAGGACGACTCAGGGGTGTGGCGAAGGGCCGTCGAGATCGGTGCCGACCACGTCCTGATGCTGCCCGACGGCGAGCAGTGGCTGGTCGACCGGATCGCCGACGTCGCCGAGGGTGTCGGCCGCCCGGCCCTCACCGTCGGGGTGATCGGCGGCCGGGGCGGGGCCGGCGCGTCCACCCTCGCCTGCGCGCTCGCTGTCACCTCCGCGCGCGAGGGACTGCGCACTCTGCTCGTGGACGCCGATCCGCTCGGCGGCGGACTCGACGTACTCCTCGGCGGCGAGAGCACCGAGGGACTGCGCTGGCCCGCCTTCGCCGCCTCGCGCGGCCGGGTCGGCGGCGGCGCCCTGGAGGAGTCGCTGCCCGAACTGCACGCGCTGCGGGTGCTCAGCTGGGACCGCGGCGACTGCGTCGCCGTCCCGCACCAGGCCGTCCGCGCGGTGCTCGCCGCCGCCCGGCGGCGCGGCGGCACCGTCGTGGTCGACCTGCCCCGCCGCCTGGACGACGGAGTCGCCGAAGCCCTCGCCCAGCTCGACCTGGCGCTGCTGGTCGTCCCCGCCGAACTGCGGGCGGTCGCCGCCGCGGGACGCGTCGCCGCCGCCGTCGGCATGGTCGTACGCGACCTGCGGGTGGCGGTGCGCGGGCCGTACGCGCCCGGCTTCGACGACCGGGAGGTGGCCAGGCTGCTCGGCCTGCCGCTGGCCGGCCAGGTTCCCGTCGAACCGGCGCTGCTCCGCCCGCAGGGCGGGGCGAAACCGCCCGCCGCGACCGGACGCGGCCCCCTGGCCCGCTTCTGCGCGAACTTCTGGGAGCGGACCCTGGTCGAGGCGGGAGACGCGCGATGACCCCTCCCGGCACCTTTCCCGGACTCGGCCGGACCGACGGCGCGGCCCTGCTCGACGGCGTCCGGCGCCGGCTGGCGGAAAGCGGCGCCGAACCCACCCCCGCGCGGGTGGCCCAGGCACTGCGCGAACAGGGCCGCGTGCTCGGCGACGCCGAAGTGCTCGGCGCGGCCGAACACCTGAGGTCCGAACTCGTCGGCACCGGTCCCCTGGAGCCGTTGCTCGCCGACCAGGACGTCACCGACGTCCTGGTGTCCGCCCCGGACCGGGTCTGGGTCGACCGGGGCGGCGGCCTGGAACTGACATCGGTCGCCTTCCCCGACGCCGCCGCCGTACGGCGCCTCGCGCAGCGCCTGGCCTCCGTGGCCGGACGCCGGCTGGACGACGCACGGCCCTGGGCGGACGCACGGCTGCCCGACGGGACCCGGCTGCACGCCGTGCTGCCCCCGGTGGCCGTCGGTTGCACCTGCCTGTCCCTGCGGGTCGTACGGCCCCGGGCGTTCACCCTCGACGAACTCGTCACGGCCGGCACCGTGCCGCCCGGCGGCGACCGGATCCTGCGCGCGCTGCTGGCGGCCCGGCTGAGCTTCCTGGTGAGTGGCGGCACCGGCAGCGGCAAGACGACCCTGCTGAGCGCCCTGCTCGGCCTGGTCGGACCGGGCGAACGGATCGTGCTCGCCGAGGACTCGGCCGAGCTGAGACCGGACCACCCGCACGTCGTACGGCTGGAGACCCGGCCCGCCAACCAGGAGGGCGCGGGCCTGGTCACCCTGGAGGACCTCGTCCGGCAGGCGCTGCGGATGCGGCCCGACCGGCTGGTCGTCGGGGAGGTGCGCGGCCCCGAGGTGGTGCACCTGCTGGCCGCGCTCAACACCGGCCACGAGGGCGGCTGCGGAACTGTCCACGCCAATGCCGCCGCGGACGTACCGGCCCGCCTGGAGGCGCTCGGCACGGCGGCCGGGCTGGACCGGGCCGCGCTGCACAGCCAGCTGGCGGCGGCGGTCTCCGTGGTGCTCCACCTCGTACGGGACCGGTCCGGGCGGCGCCGGATCGCCGAAGTCCACGTGCTGGAGCGGGAGTCCACGGGGCTGGTGCGGACGGTACCCGCGCTGCGCTGGGGCGATCGGGCCTTCGCCAGGGAGTGCGGCTGGGAGCGGCTGCGGCGACTGCTCGGCGGAACGGGCGGGTTCGGGAGTGATCGGAGTGACCGAAGCGATGGGTGAGACGGGGATGGGCGAGATGTGGGTGGCGGCTGCGGTGTGCCTCGGGGGCGCGGTGTGGGTGCTCGGCGGGCGGCACTACGGGACGCGGCGGGCGCGGTTGTTGCTCGCAGGCGGCGGAGTGGTGGCCACCGGACCGCCCTCCTGGGAACAGGCCCTCGGCGAACTCCGGCGGCGGTACGACCGGTTGGGTGCCGAGTGGTGGTCGCTCGCCGCCGGGCTGCTGCTCGCACTGGTGGGCGCCTCGGTGATCCCGGCCCTCGCGGGGGCGGCCGGAGTGCCGGTGCTGCGCCGGGTGCGGCTGGCAGGGCAGGCCCGGCGGGCCCGGGAGCGGCGGGCGGACGCGGTGATCGCCCTGTGCGGTGCCCTCGCCGGGGAGGTGCGTGCCGGACGGCAGCCCGGCGAGGCGCTGCTGCGGGCCGCGCGGGACTCCGGCGGCCTGGGGGACGCGCAGCCGGCGGTGGCCGCCGCGGCCCGGTTCGGCGGAGACGTGCCCGGCACACTCGCCGCGGCGGCCCGGCAACCGGGCGCCGAAGGTCTGCTGGGGCTCGCCGCGTGCTGGCGGGTGGCCGTGGACCAGGGCGCCGGACTCGCGGCCGGCCTGGACCGGCTGGACGGGGCCCTGCGTACCGAACGGGACCAACGAGCCGACCTGCGCGCCCAGCTGGCGGGTGCGAGGACCACGGCACTGTTGCTCGCCGCGTTGCCCGCCCTCGGGCTGCTGCTCGGCGCGGCGATGGGTGCCCACCCGCTGCGGGTCCTGCTGCACACCGGGGCCGGGCTGGGCTGCCTCGTGGCCGGGGCGGCGTTCGAGGCGGCAGGGGTGTGGTGGGCCGCCCGGATCGTGCGGGGAGCGGAGGCGGTATGAGCGGGGAAGTCGTCCACAGGCTGGGGGTGGCGGTGGCCGTGGTGACGGCCCTGGGCTGGTCGGTCCACCGGCTGGACCTGGTCCGGCGCCGACGCCGGGCGCGGCGTCGGGTGGCCGAGCTGCTGGCCGCGCACTTCGCGGTGACACCCAGGCAGTCCTACGGCCTCGCGGGCGCCGTACGGCGATGGCTGCCCCCGGCCGGGGCGGTGTGCGGAGCCTGGGTGCTGGTCGGCGGGTTCACCGGGGCCCTGCTGGGGCTGGTCACCGGCGCGGCGCTGTGGCGGTGGCGTCGGCACCAACCGGAGGGGAACCGCGTGGCGGAGGTCGACACTGCGCGGGCCGCACGCCAACTCCCTCTCGCCGCCGACCTGCTGGCGGCATGCATCGCCGCCGGTGCCGGCCCGGTGATCGCCGCCCAGGCGGTGGGGGAGGCACTCGGCGGACCCGTCGGCGAGGAGCTGGCGCGGGGCGCGGCGGAGGTGCGGCTCGGCGGCGAACCGGCGGACGCCTGGCGGCGGTTGGCCGAGCTGCCGGGTGCCGGGGCGCTGGCGCGGCTGCTGCGCCGGGCCGACGAGTCCGGGCTCCCGGCGGCCGGACCGGCCGCCCGCCTCGCCTCGGACGCGCGCGCGGAGTGGTCCCGCACCGCCACGGCCCGGGCGCGCCGGGCGGCCGTGCTGGTCTCCGCGCCGGTGGGGCTGTGCTTCCTGCCCGCCTTCATCGCGATCGGCGTGCTGCCCGTCGTGATCGGGCTCGCGGGCGGCGTGGTGGGAGGGAGGTGAGACGAGCGAGGACGGCCGAGCACACGTGAACACGAAGAACAGCAGAGAAGAACAACAGGACCGAACCTCATGGGGGTTGAGATGAGCACGAAGATCAGCAGGACGGGCAGGGTGAGTACGGCGGTCAGGGCAGCCGCGGCGTGGCTGCGGGAGACGTGCCGCCGGGGCGCGGGACGGGACGCGGGGATGGTGACGTCCGAGTACGCGATGGGGATCATCGCGGCGGTCGGGTTCGCGTTGCTGCTCTACGAGGTCGTCACGAGCGGCCAGGTGAAGGCGGAGCTGCAGGCGATCGTGAAGCGAGCCCTCAGTGCGCGGATGTGAGCGAGCGGGGGACCGGGGGTTCGTGACCGCCGAGGCGGCCGTGGTGCTGTCCGTGCTGGTGGCGTTCACCATGGCGCTGGTCTGGGGGCTGCTCGTGGTGGCCGCCCAGATCCAGTGCGTGGACGCCGCCCGCGCGGGCGCCCGGTCCGCTGCCCGCCAGGACCCGGCCGAGGCGGTGCTGCGGGTGACCCGGGACGCGGCACCGCGCGGGGCGCGGGTGACCGTCGGGCGCGAGGGCGACCAGGTCCGGGTGACGGTGGTGGCCAGGCCGCCGGTGCTGAGCGGACTGCCGTTCGAGGTACGGGAGGAGGCCGTGGCGCTGGCCGAGGAGACCGTGGGGACGAAGGGGGCGGGGCCATGAGGCGGGTCATGCGGCGCGGGTGCGGGGACGGCTCGCGCGGCTGCGGCTCCGACCGGGGCTCCGCGACCGTCTGGAGCCTCGGGGCAATCGCCCTGCTGTGTGTGGTGTTCGGCGTCGTGCTCGCCCTCGGGCAGGCCGTCGTCGTCCGGCACCGGGCGGCCGGCGGGGCGGATCTGGCAGCGCTCGCGGCGGCGGACCACTGGGCGGAGGGCGGCACGGAGGCCTGTGCCCGCGCGAGTCGGGTGGCCGCGGCCCAGGGCGTGCGGCTGGTGCGGTGCGCGATCGTGGGCGAGACCTCGGACGTGACCGCGGCCTCGGGCCGGGGGCCCTTCGCGGCGGAGGTCAGGGCGAGAGCGGGCCCGGCGGGTCCGGTGGCGTCGCAGCCTCCGGCCGGGGCGCCCGGCAGCCTCCGGGAGCCATTTCCGCCCCGCCCCACCCTCGCCCTCTCACCCGAACGGCCTAACCCGCCGCCGAATCCTCCCGCGGCTGCCGAGCCGAAGGCTCCGGCTGCTCCGGCGCCCCTCGCAGCAGGACCGTGAGGAGTCGTACCGCGCCCCTCTTGTGCAGCGGCTCGTTGCCGTTGCCGCACTTGGGGGACTGGATGCAGGACGGGCAGCCGGCCTCGCACTCGCAGGAGCCGATGGCCTCGCGGGTGGCGGCCAGCCAGGCGCGGGCGGTGTGGAAGGCGCGCTCGGCGAAGCCCGCGCCGCCGGGGTGGCCGTCGTAGACGAAGACCGTGGGAAGGAGGGTGTCGGGGTGGAGCGGCACGGAGACGCCGCCGATGTCCCAGCGGTCGCAGGTCGCGAAGAGGGGCAGCATGCCGATCGAGGCGTGCTCGGCGGCGTGCAGGGAGCCGCCGAGGATCTCCGGGTCGATCCGGGCCTCGTCCAGCTGGTCCTCCGTGACCGTCCACCACACCGCGCGTGTGCGCAGCGTACGAGGAGGGAGGTCGAGTTTCGTCTCGCCCAGTACTTCGCCCGTGATCAGGCGCCGGCGGAGGAAGGAGACGACCTGGTTGGTGACCTCGACGGAGCCGTAGCACAGGCGGCCGGTGCCCCAGGGGATCTCGGTGTCCGTCTCCAGGACGGCGATCGAGGTCGTGTCGCGGGCGACCGTCGAGTACGGCGGGTCGGCCTGCTCGACCAGGGCCACCGAGTCCTCCAGGTCGAGGGAGCGCACCAGATAGGTGCGGCCCTGGTGCAGGTGCACCGCGCCCTCGTGCACCGTGGAGTGCGCGGCACCGGCGTCGACCGTGCCCAGCAGGCGTCCCGTGCCGGACTCCACGACCTGGACCGGGCGCCCGCCCGCGCCGCGGATGTCGGTCAGGTCGGCGGCCCGCTCCCGGCGTGTCCAGTGCCAGGCCCTGGTCCGGCGGCGCAGCAGCTTCGCCGCCTCCAGCTGCGGCAGCAGCTCCGCGCAGGCGGGGCCGAAGAGGTCCAGGTCCTCCTCGGTCAGCGGGAGCTCCGCGGCGGCGGCGCACAGGTGCGGGGCGAGGACGTAGGGGTTGTCGGGGTCGAGGACCGTCGATTCCACCGGTCGGTCGAACAGGGCCTCGGGGTGGTGGACGAGGAAGGTGTCCAGGGGGTCGTCGCGGGCGACCAGGACCGCCAGGGCGCCCTGTCCGGAGCGGCCCGCGCGGCCCGCCTGCTGCCACAGGGAGGCGCGTGTGCCCGGATACCCGGCGATCACCACGGCGTCCAGGCCGGAGACGTCCACGCCCAGCTCCAGGGCCGTGGTGGCGGCCAGGCCGAGGAGCTCGCCGGAGTGCAGGGCGCGCTCCAGGGCGCGGCGCTCCTCGGGGAGGTAGCCGCCGCGGTAGGCCGCGACACGCCGGACCAGGGAGCGGTCCACCTCGGCCAGTTTCTCCTGGGCGATCACCGAGATCAGCTCGGCGCCACGCCGGGAGCGCACGAAGGCGACCGAGCGCACGCCCTGCACCGTGAGGTCGGTCAGCAGGTCGGCGGTCTCGGCGGTGGCGGTACGCCGTACGGGCGCACCCTTCTCGCCGTGCAGCTCGGTGAGCGGGGGCTCCCAGAGGGCGAAGACGAGTTCCCCGCGCGGGGAGGCGTCGTCGGCGACCTCGACCACCGGCAGGCCGGTCAGCCGGCCGGCGGCGACGGCGGGCTCGGCCGCGGTCGCGGAGGCCAGCAGGAAGACGGGCGAGGCGCCGTAGCGCGCGCACAGGCGGCGCAGCCGGCGCAGCACCTGGGCGACGTGCGAGCCGAAGACACCCCGGTAGGTGTGGCACTCGTCGATCACGACGTACTTGAGCGACTTCAGGAAGGAGGACCAGCGGGGGTGGGAAGGCAATATGCCCCGGTGGAGCATGTCGGGGTTGGTGAGGACGTAGTTGGCGTACTGGCGGATCCACTCGCGTTCCTCGAACGGGGTGTCGCCGTCGTACACGGCCGGGCGTACGGCGGTGCCCAGGGGTTGTGAAAGTTCCTTCACCGACCGGCACTGATCCGCCGCGAGCGCTTTGGTGGGCGCGAGGTAGAGGGCGGTGGCGCCACGGCCGTTGGGGGCCTGTGAGCCCTCCAGGAGGGTGGACAGGACGGGCACGAGGTAGGCGAGGGACTTGCCGGAGGCGGTGCCGGTGGCGACGACCACCGAGTCCCCGTCCAGGGCGTGCTCGGCGGCCAGTGCCTGGTGCGCCCAGGGGTGCTCGATGCCGCGCGCCTGGACGGCCGCGATCACCTCGGACCGAATCCGGTCAGGCCAGACGGCATGGCGGCCCGCCCGCGGGGGCAAGTGCTCCGTATGAGTGATGCGCGCAGCCCGGCTCGGCCCGGAGGCGAGCCGGTGCAGGACCGCGCCCGGAGACGGGCGGGAAGCCGGGTCCGCCGGGGATCGATCGGATCGGTGATTCTTGGCCATCGGCACCGAGTGTGTCACTGGCGTGACGGACAATGGGGCCAAGGCGTCGTGCACGCCTGCCGTAAGTGATTGAATGCCATCGCGGCTGGCGAAGCGCCCCGGGGGCCGCAAGCCGAGGTGTCCCGAGGGGCGAACCGCTCGATAGCAAGGTGCTGGAGGATCCGTGGACCTGTCCCTGTCGACCCGTACCGTCGGCGATCGCACGGTCGTCGAGGTCGGTGGCGAAATCGACGTATATACCGCGCCCAAGTTGCGTGAGCAGCTGGTCGAGCTGGTCAACGACGGGAATTTCCACCTCGTCGTCGACATGGAGGGCGTCGACTTCCTCGACTCCACCGGGCTCGGCGTGCTGGTGGGCGGCCTGAAGCGGGTGCGTGCCCATGAAGGCTCGCTGCGCCTGGTCTGCAACCAGGAGCGCATTCTCAAGATCTTCCGTATCACCGGTCTCACCAAGGTGTTCCCGATCCACACCTCGGTCGAGGAAGCGGTGGCGGCCACCGACTGACCCTCCGGGCCATCCGCCGACCCCGGGCCGCCCGGCCCGGACGTCGGCAGGCCCGGTCCGCCTCGGGCCTGTCCGGCCGGGGCACAGAAGTTCATCAGGGGGGCCGGGCTCTCGGCGGCCCGGCCCTCGGACGCCCGCCCGTAGTCGCGAGGGGGATGCATGGCCACCGTCGAACTCCGCTTCAGCGCGCTGCCCGAGCACGTCCGTACCGCCCGGCTGGTGGCGGCAGCGGTGGCGCGCAGGGCCGGGGTGGACGAGGCCGTCCTGGACGAGGTCCGGCTCGCCGTGGGTGAGGCCTGCTCCCGCGCCGTCGGACTGCACCAGAGCAGCGGTATCACCGCGCCCGTGAAGGTGGCGCTGATCGAGGAGGAGAAGCAGTTCTCCATCGAGGTCGGCGACGAGGCCCGGCACGCCGTCCCCGGTGACGGCGCGGCCGGCCCGGAGGCCGAGGCGGAGGCCGAGGAGGACGAGATGGGCCTCGCGGTCATCAGCGGCCTCGTCGACGACGTGAAGGTCACCGCCGGGGAGAACGGCGGGCTGATCCGCATGACCTGGCCGACCGCACCGCCTGCCGCCGCGCTCGTCTGAGTCACCCCGCCACCTCGCAAGGGCCCTGCTGAGCAGGGCCCTTGTCGTGTTTCCACCGGCTGTTTCCCGCGGCACTCCGAATTCGTGAAGAAATTCACGATCAATAGCCCGATAATTCGATCAAGCGTCAATGCGGCCGTCAATGCCTTTGAGGCATTACCTCGTTCGGGTTTGCTGAAGAGCACGTCACAGCCAATTCTGTTTACCGTGCCCTGTTTAGATCACTCCGGGGTACCTACAATCCGTCCACATCTTGAGCTCAGCCCAAGCGTCAAGGAGGACGAATGGCGGGGCTTTCTACCCCTCATCAGTTGGGTCATCCCACAACTCTCGCGGCCGCGGTCCTGACCCACGACAACCGCGTCCTGGTGGTGGTCATCGCCGCCGTCGCACTGGCGGCGCTCGTGGTCGCCGGGATCCTGGTCCGTCAGGTGCTCGCGGCGGGCGAGGGCACCGACAGCATGAAGAAGATCGCGGCGGCGGTCCAGGAAGGCGCCAACGCCTATCTGGCCCGGCAGTTGCGCACGCTCGGCGTATTCGCCGTCGTGGTGTTCTTCCTGCTCATGCTGCTGCCCGCGGACGACTGGAATCAGCGGGCCGGACGATCGGTGTTCTTCCTGATCGGTGCCGTGTTCTCGGCGGCCACCGGTTATATCGGCATGTGGCTCGCCGTGCGCAGCAATGTGCGCGTCGCCGCCGCGGCGCGGGAAGCCACCCCGGCCGAAGGCGAGCCGGCAAAGGATCTCACCACCGTCTCGCACACCGCGATGAAGATCGCATTTCGCACGGGCGGCGTCGTCGGCATGTTCACGGTGGGGCTCGGCCTGCTGGGCGCCTCCTGTGTGGTGCTGGTGTACGCGGCCGACGCGCCGAAGGTGCTGGAGGGCTTCGGCCTCGGCGCCGCCCTGATCGCCATGTTCATGCGTGTGGGCGGCGGCATCTTCACCAAGGCCGCCGACGTCGGCGCCGACCTGGTCGGCAAGGTCGAGCAGGGCATTCCGGAGGACGACCCGCGCAATGCCGCGACCATCGCCGACAACGTGGGCGACAACGTCGGCGACTGTGCGGGCATGGCGGCCGACCTCTTCGAGTCGTACGCCGTGACCCTGGTGGCCGCGCTGATCCTCGGCAAGGCCGCGTTCGGCGACTCCGGGCTCGCCTTCCCGCTGCTGGTGCCCGCGATCGGCGTCCTCACCGCGATGATCGGCATCTTCGCGGTCGCCCCGCGCCGCAGCGACCGCAGCGGCATGACCGCGATCAACCGCGGCTTCTTCATCTCCGCGGTGATCTCGCTGGCGCTGGTCGCGATCGCGGTCTTCGTCTACCTGCCGTCGTCGTACCACAAGCTCGACGGCGTCACGGATGCGGCGATCCGGGCCAAGAGCGGCGACCCGCGGATCCTCGCCCTGATCGCGGTGGCCATCGGCATCCTGCTCGCCGCCGTCATCCAGCAGCTGACCGGCTACTTCACCGAGACCAACCGGCGCCCGGTCAGGGACATCGGCAAGACCTCCCTCACGGGTCCGGCCACCGTCGTCCTCGCCGGCGTCTCGGTCGGCCTGGAGTCGGCCGTCTACACCGCCCTGCTCATCGGGCTCAGCGTGTACGGCGCGTTCCTGCTCGGCGGTACGTCGATCATGCTGGCGCTGTTCGCGGTCGCCCTGGCCGGCACCGGCCTGCTCACCACGGTCGGCGTGATCGTCGCCATGGACACCTTCGGGCCGGTCTCCGACAACGCGCAGGGCATCGCCGAGATGTCCGGCGACGTCCAGGGCGCGGGCGCGCAGGTGCTCACCAACCTGGACGCGGTCGGCAACACCACCAAGGCCATCACCAAGGGCATCGCGATCGCCACCGCCGTCCTCGCGGCGTCGGCGCTGTTCGGGTCCTACCGGGACGCGATCACCACCAACGTGCAGGACGTGGGCGTGAAGCTCACCGGGCCGGGCGCGCCGCTGAGCCTGTCGCTGGACATCTCGCAGCCCAACAACCTGGTCGGTCTCGTCGCGGGCGCAGCGGTCGTCTTCCTCTTCTCCGGACTCGCGATCAACGCCGTGTCCCGGTCGGCCGGTTCGGTGGTGTTCGAGGTGCGGCGGCAGTTCCGCGAGAAGCCCGGGATCATGGACTTCACGGAGACGCCCGAATACGGCAAGGTCGTCGACATCTGCACCAAGGACGCCCTGCGGGAGCTGGCCACACCCGGACTGCTCGCCGTCATGGCGCCGATCTTCGTCGGGTTCACGCTCGGCGTCGGCGCGCTCGGCTCCTACCTCGCCGGCGCGATCGGCGCGGGCACGCTCATGGCCGTGTTCCTCGCCAACTCCGGTGGCGCCTGGGACAACGCCAAGAAGCTGGTGGAGGACGGTCATCACGGCGGCAAGGGCAGCGAGGCCCACGCGGCCACGGTGATCGGCGACACGGTCGGCGACCCCTTCAAGGACACCGCCGGACCGGCGATCAACCCGCTGCTGAAGGTCATGAACCTGGTCTCGCTGCTCATCGCGCCCGCGGTGATCAAGTTCTCCTACGGCGAGGACAAGAACATCGGCGTACGGATCGCGATCGCGGTCCTCGCGCTCGTGGTGATCGTGAGCGCGGTCTACGTCTCCAAGCGGCGCGGCATCGCCGTGGGCGACGAAGAGGGGAGCACGGAGCGGGTCGCCAACTCGACCGATCCCGCGGTGGTTTCATAGGCCGTCCGGAGAAGGCCTGCTCAACGGGCGGGCGGGTGGCGCGTGCTGACGCGCCGCCCGCCCGTCGTCGTGTGTGGCCTCGGCCACGTCGTGAGCCTTCTCTCTCTTGGTGCAAAGAGTCACAAAAGGTTCCTTAGGGGGCGTTCGGAAGGTGGAGGGACTCGGTCCGCCGTGTAGATTCCGGGGGCCGAGAGCATGGAAGGGACCGATCCGGTGAACAAGAAGCTCGCGGCCGCACTGTCCGGCGGTGCGGTACTGGTAGTGGCAGCGCTGTCGGGATGCACCAGCAGCAGCAAGGACAGCGGGCCCGACCCCAAGATGGTGGCCTGGGCCAAGACGGTGTGCGACGCGGTGCCCGCACAGGACGCGAAGATCAAGGCCGCGAACGCCGCGATCGCCAAGACGGCCGCGGACACCACCAACCCGCCCGCGACCATCCAGAAGACGGACTCGAAGGCCTTCCAGGACATGGCCGACGGTTACAAGGCGCTTGCCGCTGCCATCAGCAACGCCGGCGCGCCCCCCGGGATCGAGGGCGGCGCCAAGCGGCAGCAGGACGTGGTCAGGAACCTCAACGGCCTCTCCACCTCGTACGCCGACCTGAAGAAGAAGGTCGACGCGCTCAACACCAAGGACCAGGCGAAATTCGCCAAGGGCCTGCACGACGTGGCGGCGCAGATGACGGAGCTGGAGACCAAGAACAAGAGCGGCACCGAGGCGCTCAAGAACCTGGAGCAGGGCGACGTCCAGAACGCGATCGCCCAGCAGCCCAGCTGCAAGAAGCTGGGCTCGGAGGCGCCCGCGACGACCGGCTGAGGCCGCCTTCGCGGGCCACAATGGGGGGCGTGACTGACTCCGGACTCGCCCCCCTGCCCGCCTCCGACCGCCCCGCAGCCGCCGCCCGGCTGCGCGAGGCGCTGCTCGCCGCCTCCTTCACCGCCGACGGCCTGCTCGATCTGCTCGGCGCCCCCGCGTACGCGGCGCTGGCCCGCAGCGAGACCGTGCCCGCCCTGCGCGCCACCCGCGGCGACACGCCGCTGGAGACCCTCGTACGGCTGTTCCTGCTCCAGCAACCGGTGCCCCACGCACGCGTGGCGGCCGTTCTGCCGGTCGAGGAAGCCCTGGAGGCCGGTTGGCTCACCCGCGTGGCCGACGACGAGGTGGCCGCGACCGTGGACGTACGGCCGTACGGCGGTCCCGGCGGCGAGGACTGGTTCATCGTGTCCGACCTGGGCTGCGCGGTGGGCGGCGCGGGAGGCATCGGGCAGCGCGACGAGAGCGTCGTGCTGGGTGTCGGCGGCGCCTCCACGACGCTGGCCGGCATCACCGTGCGCACGCCCGTCGCCGCCGCCCTCGATCTGGGCACCGGCTCCGGCATCCAGGCGCTGCACGCCGCCCAGCACGTCACGCGCGTGACCGCCACCGACCTCAACCCGCGCGCGCTGCACATCACCGCGCTCACCCTCGCGCTCTCCGGCGCGCCCGCCGCCGAGCTGCGCGAGGGCTCGCTCTTCGAACCGGTGCGGGACGACGAGAAGTTCGACCTCATCGTGTCCAACCCGCCCTTCGTCATCTCTCCCGGCACCCGGCTGACGTACCGCGACGGCGGAATGGGCGGGGACGATCTGTGCCGCTCGCTCGTTCAGCAGGCGGGGGAACGGCTGAACGAGGGCGGGTTCGCGCAGTTCCTCGCCAACTGGCAGCACGTGGCAGGGGAGGACTGGCAGGACAGGCTCAGGTCATGGGTGCCGCGCGGGTGCGATGCCTGGATCGTGCAGCGCGAGGTGCAGGACATCACGCAGTACGCCGAGCTGTGGCTGAGGGACGCCGGTGACCACCGCCAGGACCCGGCGGAGTACCAGGCGCGCTACGACGCCTGGCTCGACGAGTTCGAGGCGCGCAAGGTCAGGGCGGTCGGCTTCGGCTGGATCACCCTGCGCAGGACTGGCGCGGCCGAGCCCACGATCACCGTGGAGGAGTGGCCGCACCCGGTCGAACAGCCCCTCGGGGACACCATCCGGGCGCACTTCGACCGCATCGACTACCTCCGGGAGCACGACGACGCGGCGCTGCTCGAAAGCCACTTCAAGCTCGCCGCCGAGGTGGTCCAGGAGCAGGTGGGGCTGCCCGGCGCCGAGGACCCGGAGCACGTGGTGCTGCGCCAGCACCGCGGCATGCGCCGGGCCACGAAGGTGGACACGGTCGGCGCCGGCTTCGCGGGCGTGTGCGACGGCACGCTGAGCGCAGGCGTCATCCTGGACGCCATCGCCCAGCTGGTCGGCGAGGACCCGGTGTCGCTCCGCGACCGCACGCCCGCGCAGATCCGGCTGCTGGTGGAACAGGGGTTCCTGGACCCGGTGCGCTGAGCCGGGCCCGACGGCCGGGCGGGCTGTCGTACGCGGGCTGCGCAGGCCGCCGTAGCCCGCTTCCGGACCGTCGCCGTATGCCGGTGGCACGGGCCGGGAGCGCGCTGCTGCCGTGGCGGGAGCACGCGGGCGTCGTAAAACGGCTGGAAAATTACGCGGCGCGGCCCTGGTCGGGCCCGCCCGGGCATCGTTCGATCGTGCGTTCGGTAGCTCGTTGACCCTCGGTTCACCCCGATGTCGCCCGCTCGCCTCCCACGCGTGCCACTCTCCCCGCGCTGGGCGGACGGGCGGTACGGAAGGGGTGGGCGGGGCCATGGAGAGCGGACCGGCGATCTTCACGGGAGCGGTGTTCGCCCTGTTCGGGGGCGCCCTGCTGGGGTGGACGGTCACCCGGGTGCGACGCCGGGAGCAGGTCGCCCACGGTGTGAACCAGGTCGCATCGGCGACCCTCGCGGGCGCCGTCTCGCTCGTCGCGCTGGGGCTCGGCGTGTACTGCCTCACCCGCCTCTGACGTCGGCGTGGGCAGGGTCACGGGGGTGTCGCGAGAGTAAGGGGAGCAGCACGCTCCGGACAGGGGGCGAAGGGGTACCGGTCACTCCGGGCGGCAGGAATGCCGGTAGTCGGGTTACCGTTCGAGTGGCCGTTGTGGGCTTTTCCCGTTTGACACGGGGGCGGGATGTACCGTCACACTCCGCAGCGTCACACGTGCCAGCAGTACGCCGCGACCCCGGGACGAAGGCCTGGGGAGGCCCCAGCGTCGACCGGAGAGAAGAGCCAAGTTGTCCCCGACCAGCGAGACCGCACAGGGCGGCCGCCGACTTGTCATCGTCGAGTCGCCTGCCAAGGCGAAGACGATCAAGGGCTACCTCGGCCCCGGCTACGTAGTCGAAGCGAGCGTCGGGCACATCCGTGACCTTCCCAACGGCGCCGCCGAGGTGCCGGAGAAGTACACCGGCGAGGTCCGCCGCCTCGGTGTGGATGTCGAACATGACTTCCAGCCGATCTATGTGGTCAACGCCGATAAGAAGGCCCAGGTCAAGAAGCTCAAGGACCTCCTGAAGGACTCCGACGAGCTGTTCCTGGCCACCGATGAGGACCGGGAGGGCGAGGCCATCGCCTGGCACCTCCAGGAGGTCCTCAAGCCGAAGATCCCCGTCAAGCGCATGGTGTTCCACGAGATCACCAAGGACGCGATCCGCGAGGCCGTGGCCAACCCGCGCCAGCTCAACCAGAAGCTGGTCGACGCCCAGGAGACCCGCCGCATCCTCGACCGCCTTTACGGCTACGAGGTCTCGCCGGTCCTGTGGAAGAAGGTCATGCCCCGGCTGTCCGCCGGCCGCGTGCAGTCCGTGGCGACGCGTCTGGTCGTCGAGCGGGAACGCGAGCGCATCGCCTTCCGCTCTGCCGAGTACTGGGACCTGACGGGCACCTTCGCGACCGGCCGCGCGGGGGACTCCTCGGACCCGTCGTCGCTGGTCGCCCGCCTGCAGACCGTCGACGGCAGGCGGATCGCGCAGGGCCGCGACTTCGACTCCCTGGGACAGCTCAAGAGCGCGAACATCCTCCACCTCGACGAGGCGACCGCCCGCGCCCTCGCCGCCGCCCTGGAGAACACCCGCTTCTCCGTGCGCTCCGTGGAGTCCAAGCCGTACCGCCGCTCGCCGTACGCCCCGTTCCGTACGACGACGCTGCAGCAGGAAGCCAGCCGCAAGCTCGGCTTCGGCGCCAAGGCCACGATGCAGGTCGCGCAGAAGCTGTACGAGAACGGCTACATCACGTACATGCGTACGGACTCCACGACGCTGAGCGACACCGCGATCACCGCGGCCCGCGCCCAGGTCACGCAGCTGTACGGCGCCGACTACCTGCCGCCGCAGCCGCGCACGTACGCCGCCAAGGTCAAGAACGCCCAGGAGGCCCACGAGGCGATCCGCCCCTCGGGTGATCGTTTCCGCACTCCCGCCGAGACCGGCCTGACCGGCGACCAGTTCAAGCTCTACGAGCTGATCTGGAAGCGGACCGTCGCCTCCCAGATGAAGGACGCGACCGGCAACAGCGTGACCGTGAAGATCGGCGGTGCCGCCGCCGACGGCCGCGACGTCGAGTTCAGCGCCTCGGGCAAGACGATCACCTTCCACGGCTTCCTGAAGGCCTACGTCGAGGGTGCCGACGACCCGAACGCCGAGCTGGACGACCGCGAGCGCCGGCTGCCGCAGGTCGCCGAGGGGGACGCGCTGTCCGCCGAGGAGATCACCGTCGACGGCCACGCCACCAAGTCCCCGGCCCGCTACACCGAGGCCTCCCTGGTCAAGGAGCTGGAAGAGCGCGAGATCGGCCGCCCGTCGACGTACGCGTCGATCATCGGCACGATCCTCGACCGCGGCTACGTGTTCAAGAAGGGCACGGCCCTGGTGCCGTCCTTCCTGTCCTTCGCCGTCGTCAACCTTCTGGAGAAGCACTTCGGGCGGCTCGTCGACTACGACTTCACCGCCAAGATGGAGGACGACCTCGACCGCATCGCCCGCGGCGAGGCCCAGGCCGTGCCGTGGCTGAAGCGTTTCTACTTCGGCGAGGGCGAGGCGACGGGCGCCGCCGAGGCCGGCAACGGCGACGGCGACCACCTCGGCGGTCTCAAGGAGCTGGTGACGGACCTGGGCGCGATCGACGCGCGCGAGGTGTCGTCGTTCCCGGTGGGCAACGACATCGTGCTGCGGGTCGGCCGCTACGGCCCCTACATCGAGCGCGGCGAGAAGGACACCGAGGAGCACCAGCGCGCCGACATCCCGGCCGACCTGGCGCCGGACGAGCTGACCGTCGAGCTGGCCGAGGAACTGCTGGCCAAGCCGAGCGGTGACTTCGAGCTGGGCACCGACCCGGAGAGCGGCCACCAGATCGTCGCCAAGGACGGCCGCTACGGCCCGTACGTCACGGAGATCCTCCCCGAGGGCACGCCGAAGACGGGGAAGAACGCGGTCAAGCCGCGCACCGCCTCGCTCTTCAAGTCCATGTCGCTGGACACGGTGACCCTGGAGGACGCGCTCAGGCTTATGTCGCTGCCGCGCGTCGTCGGCACCGACGCCGACGGTGTCGAGATCACCGCGCAGAACGGCCGCTACGGCCCGTACCTGAAGAAGGGCACGGACTCGCGTTCGCTGCAGTCCGAGGACCAGATCTTCACGATCACGCTGGAGGAGGCCCAGGCGATCTACGCCCAGCCGAAGCAGCGTGGGCGGGCCGCCGCCAAGCCGCCGCTGAAGGAGCTGGGCGAGGACCCGGTCTCCGGCAAGCCGGTCGTGGTCAAGGACGGCCGCTTCGGCCCGTACGTCACCGACGGCGAGACCAACGCGACCCTGCGCTCCGGCGACAGTGTCGAGACGATCACCCCGGAGCGCGGCTTCGAGCTGCTCGCCGAGAAGCGCGCGAAGGGGCCCGCCAAGAAGACGGCGAAGAAGGCCCCCGCGAAGAAGGCGGCCCCGGCGAAGAAGACCGCCGCCAAGAAGACGGCGGCGAAGAAGACGACGGCTGCCGCGAAGAAGACGACCGCCAAGAAGACCACCGCGAAGAAGTCGGCGGCTTCCGAGTCGACGGCTTCCGGCGCGGAGGACTGACGGTTCCTTCCGGTTCTCCGGGTTCTCCGGGTTCTCCGGGTTCATCAGGTTCTTCGGGCGCGGAGAAGTGACAGGTGGTGGGGGCGGCCCTCGACGACAGAGGGCCGCCTTCGCCGTGTCCGGACTCGTTCGCTCGGGTTCGCGAAGAGAACGCCTTGGCATCGCTTCGGTGTCGGCGCCTGCGCAACTCCGGGCGGCCGGGGCAGGCTGTCGGTGGCTGCCGATAGGCTGAAAGCATGACGCGAGCCGAGCAGCCAACGGCCCACCCCACAGCACCGGACGACGCCACGGCGCCCGACGACGCCCTCGTCGCGGACTCCCGTGAGCGCGCCGTCCGTTCCCTGCTGCGCCGACCCGAGCTGAGGCGACTGTGGAGCGCGCAGCTCGTCAGCGGTGTCGGCGACACCCTCGCGCTGCTCGTGCTGGTCGTCCTCGCTCTTCAGGCGGCCATCGCCCAGGGCTCGTTCGGCGGTGGTTACCGGGGCGTGGCGTTCGCAGTGGCGACCGTCTTCGGAGCCCGGATCCTCGCGACCCTGCTCTTCGGCGCGGTCCTCCTCGGCCCGCTGACCTCGCTCACCGGGCAGGAAGGCCCGCTCGACCGGCGCTGGACCATGGTCGGCGCCGACGGCCTGCGCGCCGCGCTGCTGATCGTCGCGCCCCTGTGGATCGACTGGACCCCGGACAACGCACTCGCCGTCCTGCTGGTCACCGCCTTCGTCACCGGCGTCGCCGAGCGGCTGTGGACGGTGTGCCGGGAGAGCGCGGCCCCCGCCCTGCTGCCCGCCCCGCCCCCGGAGGGGGCGACGGTACGGCCGCTGCCGGACCACCTGGACGCCCTGCGCCGCCTCGCGCTGCGCACCAGCTTCCTGGCGGTCCCACTGGCCGCGGCGGCGCTCGTCGTGGCCGCTCTGCTGAACAACCTGCTGGGCACCGGCGTCTCTTGGTTCGACCAGCACCACGCGGCCCTCGGGGCGTATGTGGCGGCCGGCCTGTTCGCCGCCTCCCTGTCCGTGCTGACCTTCCTGGAGCTGCCCGGCACGCGCACCCCGCGCCCGCGGTCCCCGCTGGAGGGCCTGCGCCGCCCGCGCACCGGCACGGGTGTGGACAAGGGCCGTACGGGAGCCATTCCGCTGCTCGTCCTGGCCTGCGCCGCCGTGGCGGGCGCGATCTCGGCCGCCGTCGCCGTGTGCGTGCTGCACGCCAAGGACCTGGGCGGCGGCCCGGTCCTGTACGGCCTGCTGGTGCTCGGCCTGACCGGCGGCGTCGCCGTCGGCGTCCGTACGGCGCCCGCGCTGCTGCCCTCGCTCTCGCGCCGCCGGCTCCTCGCCCTCGCGATCGCCTTCAGCGGTGTCGCCCTGCTGGCCGCCGGTCTCGTCCCGGACGTCACCACGGTGCTGCTGATCGTTACGCTGGCCGGTACCGGCGCGGGCGTGGCCGCCAACACCGGGCACACCCTGCTGGACCAGGAGACCGAGGAATACCGCCGGGCGCGCACCACCGAGCACCTGCACGCGGTGGTCCGGGTCTTCATAGCGCTCGGTGCGCTGATCGCGCCCCTGGTCGCGGCGCTCATCGGGCCGCACCACCTGGAGCACGGCCGGTTCGTCTTCGCGCACGGCGGTGCCGCCTTCACGCTGATACTGGTCGGCGCGCTGCTGCTGCCGGTGGCCGCGCTGGTGCTCGCCAAGGTCGACGACCGCTCCGGCGTGCCGCTGCGGCAGGACCTCAAGGACGCGCTGCTCGGTGGCGACGACCCGGTCCAGGCCCCCGCGACGAACGGCTTCTTCATCGCCTTGGAGGGCGGCGACGGCGCCGGGAAGTCCACCCAGGCCGAGGCTCTCGCCGAGTGGATCCGCGCCAAGGGCCACGAGGTCGTGCTCACCCGCGAGCCGGGAGCCACCCCCGTGGGCAAGCGGCTGCGCTCGATCCTGCTGGACGTGTCCTCGGCGGGCCTGTCGCACCGCGCGGAGGCGCTGTTGTACGCCGCCGACCGGGCCGAGCACGTCGACACCGTCGTACGCCCCGCCCTGGAGCGCGGCGCGGTGGTCATCTCCGACCGCTACATCGACTCGTCCGTCGCCTACCAGGGCGCCGGCCGCGACCTGTCCCCGACCGAGATCGCCCGCATCAACCGCTGGGCGACCGCCGGACTCGTCCCGCACCTCACCGTCCTGCTGGATGTCCCCCCGGAGACCGCGCGCGAGCGGTTCACGGAGGCCCCCGACCGGCTGGAGTCGGAGCCCGCCGAGTTCCACGCGCGCGTGCGGGCCGGTTTCCTCACGCTCGCCGCCTCCGACCCGGGCCGCTATCTGGTCGTGGACGCCGGACAGGAGCCCGAGGCCGTCACCACGGTGATCCGGCACCGGCTCGACACCGTGCTGCCGCTGTCCGAGGCCGAGATCAAGGCCAAGGAGGAGGCGCGCAGGCAGGCCGAGGAGGAAGCGCGCCGCAAGGCCGAGGAAGAGGCCGCGCGCAAGGCCGAGGAGGAGCGCCTGGAGCGCGAGCGCCAGGAGGAGCTGGCCCGGCTGCGCGCCGAGGAGGAGGAGCGCAAGCGCCGCGAGCTGGAGGAGGCGCAGCGCCGCGAGGCCGAACGGCAGGCGGAGGAGGCCCGGCAGCGGGCCGAGGAAGCGCGCCGCCGGGCCGAGGAGGAGCGGCAGCGGCTCCTCGCGGAGGAGAAGGCCCGCGCCGAGGCGGAGGCCCGCCGCCGGGCCGAGGAGGAGCGGCGCCGCAAGCAGGCCGAGGAAGAGGCGCGGCTGCGCGCGGAGGCTGAGGCGCGCCGCCAGGAGAAGCAGCGGAAGGCCGAGGAGGCGCTGCTGCTGGCCGAGGCGGCCCGCCGCGAGGCGGCCGAGGCCGCGGCGGCGGCCGACGTGGCCGCGCGCAAGCCCAGCGCGCCGCGCCCGACGGCCCCGAGTGTGACGCCCGACGCGGTGACCGTGCCGACACCGGTGGCGTCGCCGGGCGTCGAGGAGACGGTTCCGAATCCGGTCGTGTCGCCGGGTGCGGACGAGACGGCGGTGCTGCGGCCCGTACGCGAGGACGCGCGCGCGGAGGGCGACGCCCGCTCCGCCGAGGCGGCCGATTCCGAGGTGACGGCCGAGCTGCCGCAGCCGTCGGATCCCGGGACGGCGGACGAGACGACCGTGCTGCCCCAGGTGACGCCGGGCGCCGCCGACGAGACCGCGGTCCTGCCGGCGGTCTCCCCAGGACCGGCCGACGAGACCGCCGTACTGCCTTCCGTGCGCGGTGGTGACCCGGCGGACCGGGTGCCGCCCGGCTTCTTCCGGGACGAGCGGCCCGCCGCGGGCCCCGACGGCTCCGAGGACCGCACGCGCGAGATGCCCCAGCTCGACGCCGACGGCCGGCCGCGCCGCCGGCCGCGCCCCGAATGGGCCGAGGAGACCCCGCTGGACGACCTGCCGTCGCTGGCGGACGAGCTGCTGGGTTCGTACGACGAGCAGGAGTACGGCGAACCCGGCGAGGGCCAGGGCCGCCGGGGCCGTGGCCGACGCGGCTGAACTAGGTCTCACCGGGGCGGCGTCCGTCGGGGTTCCGATGGGCGCCGCCCCTCGTTGTCAGTGCCGACCCGCACAATGGATTCAGGAATGCGGAGTGTGACGGAAGGGCGGCGTGACCCATGACCGTGTGGGACGACCTCGTCGGGCAGGAGAAGGTGAGCGCGGTGCTCGACGCAGCCGCGCGGGACGCCGACGCCCTCGTCACCGCCGCAGCGGCGGACCGGCCGCTGCCCGAGGCGTCGAAGATGACCCACGCCTGGCTGTTCACGGGCCCGCCCGGAGCGGGCCGGAACCAGGCGGCGCGGGCCTTCGCTGCGGCCCTGCAGTGCGTGAGCCCCGACCGTGCCCTCGGCGGAACGCCCGGCTGCGGCTTCTGCGACGGCTGCCACACCGCGCTGCTCGGCACCCACGCGGATGTCACCACCGTCGCCGCCGTCGGCGCCGAGATCCTGGTGAAGGACATGCGGGACACGGTCCGCAAGTCGTTCACCGCCCCGGCGAACGGCCGCTGGCAGATCATCCTGGTCGAGGACGCCGAGCGGCTCAACGAGAAGTCGGCCAACGCCGTCCTCAAGGCCGTCGAGGAGCCCGCCCCCCGCACGGTCTGGCTGCTGTGCGCCCCCTCCGTCGAGGACGTCCTGCCGACCATCCGCTCCCGCTGCCGCCACCTGAACCTGCGCACGCCCTCGGTCGACGCCGTCGCCGACATGCTCGTACGCCGCGACGGCATCGAGCCCGCCGTCGCCGCCTCCGCCGCCCGCGCCACCCAGGGACACGTCGACCGGGCCCGCCGCCTGGCCACCGACCCGGCGGCCCGCGAGCGCCGCGCCGCCGTCCTGAAGCTGCCGCTGCGCCTGGACGAGGTCGGGGCGTGCCTCAGAGCCGCCCAGGAGCTGGTCGACGCCGCCGCCGAGGACGCCAAGCAGCTCGCCGAGGAGATGGACGGCAAGGAGACGGAGGAGCTGAAGGCGGCGCTCGGCGCGGCGCAGGGCGGTCGGCTGCCGCGCGGCACGGCGGGCGTGATCAAGGACCTCGAGGACATGCAGAAGCGCCGCAGAACCCGCACGCAGCGCGACAGCCTCGACATCGCCCTCGGCGACCTCACCGGCTTCTACCGCGACGTCCTCGCCCTCCAGCTCGGCTCCCGCGTGGCGATCGCCAACGCCGACACCGAGGACGCCCTGGAGCGCCTGGCCCGCGGCAGCACCCCCGAGTCCACCCTCCGCCGCATCGAGGCGGTCGCCGCCTGCCGCGAGGCCCTGGACCGCAACGTGGCCCCGCTGCTGGCGGTCGAGGCGATGACGATGGCACTGCGGGCGGGGTGACCGGGGTGAGCGGGGCACCCGGGCGTTGACGGCGTCCCCCGTACGAGCCACGCTGCACACGCAGCGCACCCAGGCTATTGCGCAGCGTTACGCTCGGATGATGCACACCAGGCCCTCCCTCCGCCGGACCCGAGCCCGGTCCCCCCACCGCACCCGAACCACGGTCGCCCGCCTCACGACCACGCTGCTCGTGTCCGCCGCGCTGCTCGCGTCCGCCTGTTCCCCCGGGAGTTCGAGCTCGTCCGTCGGAGAGTCGGCGGACGCGACGCTGGCCGCGCTGCCGCGCGCGACGCCGTCCGCGCTGGCGCCGTACTACGGACAGCGGCTGCAGTGGCGCAACTGCGGTGTCTCCGGGTTCCAGTGCGCGACGATGAAGGCCCCGCTGGACTACGCCGAGCCGGGCTCGGGTGACGTCCGGCTCGCCGTCACCCGCAAGCAGGCCACCGGGACGGGCAAGCCGCTCGGCTCGCTGCTGGTCAACCCGGGCGGTCCGGGGGGCTCGGCGATCGCCTATCTCCAGAGTTACGCGGGCGTCGGCTACCCGGCCGGGATCCGCGCCCGCTACGACATGGTCGCCATGGACCCGCGGGGCGTCGCCCGCAGCGAGCCCGTCGAGTGCCTCGACGGCCGCCAGATGGACGCGTACACCGAGACGGACAGCACGCCCGACGACCAGAGGGAGACGAACGCGCTGGTCACGGCGTACAGGAAGTTCGCGGAGAGCTGCGGGGCCCACTCCGCGCGGCTGCTGCGGCACGTGTCCACGGTCGAGGCCGCGCGGGACATGGACATCCTGCGGGCGGTCCTCGGCGAACCGAAGCTGAACTACGTGGGCGCGTCGTACGGCACCTTCCTCGGGGCGACCTACGCCGGGCTGTTCCCGCAGCGGACGGGCCGCCTGGTCCTGGACGGCGCGATGGACCCGGCCCTCGGCGCGCGCAGGATGAACCTGGGTCAGACGGCGGGCTTCGAGACGGCGTTCCAGGCGTTCGCCGAGGACTGCGTACGCCAGCCGGACTGCCCGCTCGGCGGCCGGGGCACGACACGCGCCCAGGTCGGCGACCACCTCAAGGCCTTCTTCCGCAAGCTGGACGCCCACCCCGTCCCGGCCGGCGACAAGGACGGCCGACAGGTCGGCGAGGCGCTGGCCACCACCGGGGTGATCGCGGCGATGTACGACCAGGGCACGTGGGAGCAGCTGCGCGAGGCCCTGTCCTCGGCGATGAAGGAGAACGACGGCGCGGGCCTGCTCGCCCTCTCCGACAGCTACTACGAACGCGGCGCGGGGGGCCACTACAGCAACCTGATGATGGCCAACGCCGCCGTGAACTGCCTAGACCTACCGGCCGCGTTCACCAGCCCCGAGCAGGTGGAGAAGGACCTGCCGGCGTTCGAGAAGGCCTCCCCGGTGTTCGGTGAGGGCCTGGCCTGGGCCTCGCTGAACTGCGCGTACTGGCCGGTGAAGGCCACGGGCGAACCGCACCGGATCCTGGCGAAGGGCGCGGCTCCCGTCGTCGTGGTCGGCACCACCCGCGACCCGGCGACCCCCTACCCCTGGGCCCAGTCCCTCGCCCGGCAGCTCTCCTCGGCCCGCCTCCTGACGTACGTCGGCGACGGCCACACCGCCTACGGCCGCGGCAGCACCTGCATCGACTCGGCGATCGACACCTACCTCCTCCAGGGCACCCCGCCACCCGCCGGAAAGCGCTGCTCATAGCCCCTGCGACCGACCCCGAAGCCCCCCGCTCCGGGGCCGGTACGAAGCACCCCCGGAAACTGTGTAGACTTACCGACGTTGCTGATCGCACCATAGTGTGGACGGCGCGCCGCCTTAGCTCAGATGGCCAGAGCAACGCACTCGTAATGCGTAGGTCTCGGGTTCGAATCCCGAAGGCGGCTCTTCTCAAGTCCCAGGTCAAATGCTTCTGACCTGGGACTTTTTCTTTCCCCTGACGATGATGGGCGGCTGTCGGAAGCGGCGCGGGGCTCCCGTGCAGAGGCGGACTGTCCGCTGGGGCCGGAGCGGGTCGGGTCGGCAGGCACCTCGGATCGACTCTCCTGCTGCGTTCTCCGCGCGCCCCGTAATCACGGTGTCGTGGATTTTTCTGCCGAGACCCTGGTTCTGGAACTCGGGGGCACCATCAGCGAGCGAGGACGGTCACTTTCAAGGCCCCGCGCAGGTCAGCCTCGACCCAGCCGCCATCACCCGCATCGCCCGAGCCGCCCTCGTCCTGCTCCACCTCGAGCACGGCCGCACCGCCTGAACGAATATCACAGAACGTCACGAGACGTTACCGAGAAGACTTCATCACGCTACGGCGCAACGCGCGCACGTCTATGAGGCAACGCATATTTGCGACCGTCGGCTACTCCTCGGTAAATTGCCCGAAACTCAACTGCACGCGTCCTGAGTGAACATTCCACGGAAATCTCCGAAACAACTCGACTTTCCTTTCCAAAGTCGCGAGGTCGATAAACATGAGCAAAGCGGAAATGGTATCACCCGACGCAATTACCGGCGACCGTGAAGCGAATCGCCGGATCGTCGAGCAGTACATGAACACCCGCGGACAGGATCGTCTGCGGCGGCATGAATTGTTCACCGAAGACGGTCAAGGCGGCCTCTGGACCACCGAGACCGGTGAACCTATCGTGATCAGCGGCCGGGACAGGCTCGGCGAGCACGCGGTCTGGTCCCTGAAGTGCTTCCCCGACTGGGCGTGGGTCGACATCGAGATCTTTGACACGCAGGACCCGAATCAGTTCTGGGTCGAGTGCAACGGGCGAGGGAAGATTATTTTCCCGGGCTACTCGGAGGGGTTCTACGAGAACCACTTCATCCATTACTTCCGTTTTGAGAACGGAAAGATCAGGCTCCAGCGCGAATTCATGAACCCGTGTCAGCAATTCCGCGCGCTCGGCATCGAGGTGCCGCAGGTGAAGCGGGAAGGGATACCGACATGAGCCGGGCCGGAAGTTGAGTGGCTCGTTATTTACAAATCTACGGGGGTAGAATAGAGTGAACAATTCAGGCTTCCTGGACCTGAGGCTTCCCGCAGCCCAGCAGCCGGAATGGGAACATCCGCACCAGCTCGCCCAAGTACGCAACGTTCTTTCGGCAACCGATTCCCTGGTCGGCCCCGAACAGATCCTCGCGCTGCGTCAGGCGCTGGAGAAGGTGGCCAGGGGCGAGGCCCTGGTTCTTCAGGCCGGTGACTGCGCCGAGCACCCGGACGAGTGCAGCGAGCCGCACATCTCCGCGAAGGCCGGGCTTGTCCATCAGCTCGCCGACATGCTCGGCGCCGATGCGGGACTGCCGGTGCTCCGCGTCGGGCGGATCGCCGGGCAGTTCGCGAAACCCCGCTCACAGTCGGTCGAAGAGGTCGACGGCCTTGTCCTGCCCGCCTACCGGGGGCATATCGTCAACGCTCCCGAGCCCGACGAGCACAGCAGGCAGCCCGATCCGCTGCGCCTGCTCATGTGCTTCATGGCCGCTCGGGAGGCGCTGCAACATCTCGGCTGGCGGACAGGCGACTGGATCCGGCGAGCCGCCGAGGACCGGTTGTGGACCAGTCATGAGGCCTTGCTCATGGACTACGAGCAGCCGCAGGTCCGCAAGCTCGACGACGGTCGGTGGATGCTCAGTTCGACCCACTGGCCGTGGATCGGCGAACGGACCAGACAACTGGGCGGAGCCCATGTGGAGTTGATGTCCAGGATCATCAACCCGGTCGCCTGCAAGATCGGCCCGACGACGACACCCGATGAGCTGCTCGAATTGTGCCGTCGGCTGGATCCGCACCGTGAACCGGGCCGTCTGACGCTCATCGTGCGTATGGGCGCCGAGATGATCGGCGAACGGCTGCCGGCCCTCGTCCGCGCGGTCCGGGACGAAGGCCACCCCGTCCTGTGGTTCTGCGATCCGATGCACGGCAACACGAGCAAGCTGGCGGACGGCACCAAGAGCCGTGACGTCGCCGTGGTCGCCGACGAGGTGCGGCAGTTCCTCGAGCAGCTGAGTGACGCGGGCGTACGCGCACACGGCCTGCACCTGGAGGCGAGCCCGTACGCGGTCGACGAATGCCTCGGCGGCTCAGTGCCGCGGTCGAGGCCCGTCACGCAGGCCGCCGGCATGCCGACTCTGTGCGATCCGCGGCTCGATCCGGACCAGGCCGCCGAAGTGGTCTCGGCGTGGTCGGACGTCCTCGCCGCGTCCGCGGCTTCCGCTCTCAGTAAGGGGTACAGGCGTTGACCACCTCTCTTCGCGTCGAACCGTACGACCTTCCCACTGGAAGCGACTTGCCGACCGGGGGTGTGGACTGGCGGGTGAGCCCGGACCGGGCGGTCCTGCTCATCCACGACATGCAGAACTACTTCCTGGAGCCGTTGGGACAGGAAATGCGCAGCCGCCTGGTGGACAACACGGCCGCGCTGCGCAAGCGCTGCGTGGACGGCGGAATGCGTGTCGCCTACACCGCCCAGCCGGGGCGGATGTCCGAAGAGGACCGGGGCCTGCTCCGAGACTTCTGGGGACCGGGCATGACCAGCTCCACGGCCGATCGCTCCATCGTGGCCGAACTGGCCCCCGAGGCCGCGGACTGGAACCTGCTGAAGTGGCGTTACAGCGCCTTCTTCCGTACCGATCTGCTCCAGCGCATGCGCGCCGAGGGCCGTGACCAGCTGGTCATCACCGGTGTGTACGGGCACATCGGGATCCTCACGACCGCGCTCGAGGCGTACACCAACGACATCCGGGTCTTCCTGGTCGGCGACGCCATCGGCGACTTCTCCGCGGCCCACCATCGGATGACCCTGAGGCACGCGGCGAGCTGCTGCGCGAAGGTGACGGACGTAGACGGACTGCTGACGTGACCGACTACAACGATCCCAGGAAGCACGCGCCACACAGCCCACCTGCCCCGGCGGAGAGCGATCTGCTCCAGGCCGTTCTCGACGGCAGTGCCGAGAACTTCGCGATCGTCTGCCGGGACGGCGAACACGGCCGCGACGTGCAGGTGTTCAGAGGCGATGTCAGCCAGCCCGCCTCGCTCGACGCGATCGGTCTCGGGCAGGGCGGGTCCACGGGATCCGCGCGTGGCGAGGCGAGCACCGACGTCCTGGTCGTCGTCCCCTACCGGCAGCTCGCCGAGCGCGGCTACCCGGCGCCTGACGACGGCACACCTCTCATCGCGATGGCGGTGACCGAGGAGGAGCACCACGCGCTGTCCACCGTGCTCGAGAGGCTGCCGCAGCACACGGTGCGGTTGGCCGATGGTCACTTCGAACCGGATGACGCGGCGTACGCGGAGACGGTCAAGACGGTGCTCGCCGACGAGATCGGCACCGGCCAAGGTGCCAACTTCGTCATCAAGCGCACCTACCTGGCCGACATCACGGACTACCGCCCTGAGTCGGCGCTCTCGGCCTTCCGTGAACTGCTCTCCCGTGAGCGCGGGGCGTACTGGACCTTTCTGGTCCGGACCCGAGACGTGACACTCATCGGCGCCTCGCCGGAACGGCACGTCAGCCTGGCCGACGGCGTAGCCACGATGAATCCGATCAGCGGTACCTATCGCTACCCGGACGGCGGTCCTACCCTCAAGGGTTTGACCGAGTTCCTCGCCGACCGCAAGGAGGCCGAGGAACTGTACATGGTGGTCGACGAGGAACTGAAGATGATGTGCCGGATCTGCGAGCCGGGCACGGTGCAGGTGAGCGGCCCGCATCTCAAGGAGATGGCCAAGGTCGCCCACACCGAGTACCACATCTGTGGCACCGCCAACAGGGACATCCCCGAAGTGCTACGGGCCACGATGTTCGCGCCCACGGTCACCGGGAGCCCAGTGGAGAGCGCGGCCCGGGTGATCGAGCGCTACGAGCCCGACGGGCGCGGATACTACAGCGGCATCATCGGCCTGGCCGGTACCGACAAGGCCGGCCGCCGAACGCTGGACTCGGCCATTCTCATCCGTACGGCCGTCCTTGAACCCTCCGGGCGCTTGTCGATTTCGGTCGGTTCCACGCTCGTACGCCACTCCGATCCGCAGAGCGAGGTGGCAGAGACCAGGGCCAAGGCGACCGCGCTGCTTGAGGCGTTCGGGGAGTGCACACCCCGCCGATCACCGGCGCAGGACCCGAGCGTACTCGCCTCGCTGAGGAGCCGGAACGAGGGCATCGCGGGCTTCTGGGTCGGGCAGGACGCCGGCCAAGGGGTCTCCTCGAGGATCCTGAACGGGCGCAAGGCGCTGGTGATCGATGCCGAGGACAACTTCACCTCGATGCTGGACCATCAGCTCCACGCACTCGGGCTGTCCGTCACCGTGCGGCGCTTCGACGAGCCCTTCGAGACAGGCGATCACGATGTCGTCCTGCTCGGACCGGGCCCAGGTGATCCCCGCGACACCACGCACCCGAAGATCGCCGCCCTGGACCGGGTGGTCGGCGAACTCCTGGCGCAGCGGCGCCCGTTCGTCGCCGTCTGCCTGAGTCATCAGGTGCTGTGCCACAGGCTCGGCCTGCCCCTGGTGCGCCGCGAGCACCCGAACCAGGGCACACAGCGGCGGATCGAGCTGTTCGGCAATGCGGAGCGGGTCGGCTTCTACAACACGTTCGAGGCCCGCAGTACCACCGACCGCTGGAAGAGCGCTGGTGGTGTGCAGGTGGAGATCAGTCGCGACCCGGTCACGAGCGGTGTCCACGCGTTGCGCGGCGACCGGTTCGCGTCCCTGCAGTTCCATGCAGAGTCCCTGCTCACCGTCGACGGGCCGCGCATCCTCACTGACATGTTCGAGGGGGTTATGACACGATGAAGATGGAAATCGCGTGGTGGGATCTCGAAGGTTCCCCCGCCACAGTGGAGAGCCTCGAGCGGCATCTGAATGAGGACGGTGTCGTCCAGGCCTGGCAGGCCGTCGAGGGTCTGCGGGAGAAGTTCTGGATCGCCGACCCTGCCGGCAAGCGCTGGGGCGCGGTCATCGTCTGGGACGGCTCGCGGCCCCCGTCGCTCCCCGAGAACCTGGCTGCCTCCGTGGTCGGCTATCCGATCACGCACCGGGACCACTTCGAGGTGCAGGCGGTGGTACAAGGCGCGGGCCCCGTCGGTGTCCGCGACTCCTCGCACCGGTACGTCGTCGTCGACGCGTTCGCCACCGAGCCGCTTCGTGGCAACCCGGTAGCGGTGTTCTTCGACGCCTCGGATCTTACGAGTAGTCAGATGCAGCGCATCGCCAAGGAGATGAATCTGTCCGAGGTGGTCTTCCTGCTGCCGCCGACGGTCGAGGACGCGGACGTGCGGGTGCGGATCTTCACCCCCGTCAACGAGCTCCCCTTTGCCGGGCATCCGCTGCTCGGTACGGCTGTCGCGGTCGCGCTCGACCTTCGCAGGGACCGCCTGCGCTTCGAGACGCAGATGGGGGTCGTGCCGTTCCGCATCGACCGCACCTCCGACGACCGGTGCGGAGGGAGGAGCGCTTACGTGTCCATGGAGCAGCCGATCCCGGTCTGGGAGCCGTACGAGCACGCCGAGGCGCTGCTCGCGGCGCTCGGCATCACCTCCTCCACTCTGCCGGTGGAGGTGTACCGCAACGGCCCACGGCACGTCTTCGTCGGACTGCCCGACGCGGAGGCGCTGGCCGCGCTGCGGCCCGACCATCGAGCCCTCGCCGCCTTCCCCGACATGGCCGCCAACTGTTTCGCCCAGGAGGGCGAGCGGTGGCAGCTCCGGATGTTCTCGCCCGCCTACGGGGTCGTCGAGGACGCGGCCACGGGATCCGCCGCCGGCTCGCTCGCCGTCCACCTCGCCCGGCACGGGCGCGTGGAGTACGGGAAGACCGTGGAGATCCACCAAGGCGTCCAACTCGGCCGCGACTCGGTCATGTTCGCCATGGCCACGCTCGCGGAAAGCGGCGAGGTGGGTCTCGTGCGGGTCAGCGGCCACGGCACGGTCGCGGCCGAGGGCATCATCCATGTCTGAGGGAGCACCATGAGCAGCATTCTCGAATCCCTGACCGGAACGGTCGGTCTTCCTTTCCCCGAATACGACACGCCGCCGCCCGCCCCCATGGGGTTGGCCAGGCAGTGGACGGCTGACGCCGTCGAGCGCGGCGTACGTGAGCCCATGGCACTGTCCCTGGCCACGGCCGACCGGGCGGGCCGAGTCTCCAACCGGATCGTCCAGGTCATCGAAGTGGCCGACGGCGGGCTGCTGTTCACCACGCACAGCACCAGCCGCAAAGGCCGCGAATTGGCCGAGAACGCCTGGGCCTCCGGCTTGTTCTACTGGCGCGAGACCGCACAACAGCTGTGCGTTTCGGGCCCGGTGGTCCGACTCGACGACGCGGAGAACGAGCGGCTGTGGTACGCCCGTGAGCCCGGCCTGCACTCCATGACCACGGCGTCCCGGCAGAGCGAAACGCTCGACGACCCGCAACGGCTGCTCGCCGACAACCAACGGTACGCCGCCGCGACGGCTCCCTTGCCCCGCCCGCAGCGATTCGTGGGATACCGGCTCACGCCGGACAGCGTCGAATTCTGGTCCGCCGCCAAGACGCGGCTTCACCATCGCCTGCGGTACGAGAAGACCTCCGCCGGATGGCACGTCGTCAGGCTCCAGCCGTGACCGACACCGTCTCCCTGACCGATGCCTTCCTTCTGTCCAGCACGAGCCGAAAGACTGATATGACCAGGAAACCGACTCATCTCGACGCGATCGTCATAGGGGCCGGATTCGCCGGTATCTACATGCTTCACAAGCTCCGCAACGAACTCGGCGTGCACGTACGTGCCTTCGAGCGGGGAACCGGCATCGGCGGCACGTGGCACTGGAACCGCTATCCAGGCGCCGCCGCCGACGTCGACAGCATCGTGTACCGCTATTCCTTCGACAGCGATCTGCTGCGGGACTGGAACTGGAAGAACCGCTACGCGACCCAGCCGGAGATCCTGGCCTATCTGGAGCACGTCGTCGACCGGTTCGACCTGCGCGAGGACATACAGCTCGGCACCACCGTGGAGTCGTTGACCTTCGACGAGGACTCCAACCTGTGGACCGCACGGACCGACCGCGGCGAGGAATTCACCGCCACGTACGTCGTCGGTGCGCTCGGCCCCCTGTCCACACCCGTCTTCCCCGACATCGAGGGACGGGACAGTTTCGCGGGCACGCAGGTGCACACCGGTGCCTGGCCGGAAGGCCTCGACATCACCGGAAAGAAGGTCG
Source organism: Streptomyces sp. NPDC002676 (assembly GCF_053592455.1). NCBI lineage: Bacteria > Bacillati > Actinomycetota > Actinomycetes > Kitasatosporales > Streptomycetaceae > Streptomyces > Streptomyces sp. NPDC002676. Next base: position 531,189 of record NZ_JBSFVT010000003.1, read on the forward strand.
GAGTCATCGGTACCGGCTCGACCGGTACCCAGTTCGTCGGCGCCGCCGCCCGGATGGCCGAACACCTCACCGTCTTCCAGCGCTCCGCGCAGTATGTCGTCCCGGCCGGCGACGAGCCGCTCAGCGACGAGTTCATCGAGGACTACCGGGAGAACCACGAGCAGTTCTGGAAGCAGGTATTCGAATCGCGTGTCGCCTGTGGCTTCCGGGAGAGCGAGATCTCCGCGATGGACGTCTCCGCCGAAGAGCGTGAGCGGAAATTCGAGGAGAGCTGGAACCAGGGCAACGGGTTCCATTTCATGTTCGGCACCTTTGCGGACATCGCATTCAATCCGGCGGCCAACGAGGCCGCCGCCTCATTCATCCGGTCCAAGATCGCGAAAATTGTGCGGGATCCGGAGACCGCACGCAAGCTCATGCCGACCGACTTCTACGCGAAGCGGCCCATCTGTAACACGGGCTACTACGAGTCCTACAACCGCGACAACGTCACGCTGGTATCCACCAAAGAGAACCCGATCGTCCGGATCACGCCGACAGGAGTGGTGACCGAGGACGGCACCCAGCACGATCTGGACGTCCTGGTCTTCGCGACCGGCTACGAGGCCATGCAGGGGAGCTACAACCGGATCGACATCCGGGGCCGTGGCGGTGTGACCCTCAAGGAGCACTGGGGCGAGGCCCCGAGCAGCTACCTCGGAGTGGCCATGACCGGATTCCCGAATCTCTTCACGGTCTTCGGCCCCAACAGCGTCTTCTCCAACCTGCCGCCCGCCCTCCAGACCCAGGTCGACTGGATCGCGGAGACCATCGGCGCTGCCCGGCGGCGTGGCATCGGCACGGTCGAGGCCACCGCCGCCGCGGAGGAGGAGTGGACCGCCATGTGCCGGGAGATGGCGGAGCACAGTCTGTTCGCACAGACCGATTCCTGGATCTTCGGCTCGAACATCCCTGGAAAGAAGCGGCGCACGCTCTTCTACTTCGGCGGCATCGCCGCCTACCGGGAGAAGCTGCGGGAGATCGTCGCCGCGGACTACGAGGGCTTCACGCTCGATCACGAGGGATCGCCGGCCGCGGCCTGACGTGCCGGTCGGGGTCGAGTCCGGCTTCCGAGGCCGCCCGGCACATCAGCGCGGCGAAGGTGTGGCATCGGGGCAGATGCCGTGGCCGACGGGGAGGGTACGTCGTCGGCCACGGTTTCCCCGGTGTGAGATGTTCGCGGCGATGGTCGGCGAGACAGTGACCGCCCGCCGTGCTCGTTTTTGTTGGCAGGGCTGCACCGAGCGGTATTCGCCGACCTGTCCCCGTCCTTTCCCCCGGGGCGGGTTCTTCCGCTTCACTGAATTTCCTGGACGCGAGCATTTTCGTGAGTCAATGGAAGTGTGGTTCGGAAAGCGGGGCAGTTGCTAGCTTCAGCCGCATGACGGAATTCGCTTTTCGCGCAACCGACGATCTCGTCACTCTGATCAACGTCTTCGAAGTCGAACCGGACAAACACAAGGAACTCCTCGGTGTCCTCAACGAGGGTTTGGAGAAGGTAATCCGGCATCGCCCCGGATTCGTGTCCGGAACGATTCTCGCAGGCAAGGACGGCAGCAGGGTCGTGAACGTCGCGCAGTGGCGCAGCCTCGCGGACATCGAGGCCACGATGGCCGATCCCGCCGCGCAGGAGTACGGCAGGAAGGCCGCTGCCCTCGGAAAGCCCGCGCCCGGCGTGTACTCGGTGGCCTCGGTCGTCACGGCTCCCTGACTTTCCCCCACTGGCCTTCATCCGCAGACGCTCATCCGTAGAGAAAGGCGACAGCCGTCATGACCGAGGCAGCTTCCCCGAGCATCGTCATCGCAGGGGCCGGGATCGGAGGACTGGCCGCAGCGCTCGCCCTGCATGCCCGTGGACTGCGCGTCACCCTGCTCGAGAAGGCGCCGGAGATCCGGCCGCTGGGTGTCGGGATCAACATCCAACCCGCAGCGATCGCTGAACTGACCACCCTCGGCCTGGGTGAGAGGCTGGCGGCCACAGGCATCGCCACCCGCGAGCACCGCTACATCGACCACAAGGGCACCACCCTGTGGTCCGAGCCTCGGGGCATCGCCGCCGGCCACGACCATCCGCAGTACTCCATCCATCGCGGCGAACTGCAGATGATGCTGCTCGACGCGGTCCGCTCGCGCCTCGGAGCTGACGCGATCCGTACCGCGACTCGGGTGCGGGGCTTCGATCAGGATGACAACGAGGTGCGCGTTCACATCAGTTCGCCCTCCTCAGGCGACTCCGTCCTCAGGGCCGATGTGCTGATCGCCGGTGACGGAGTGGACTCTGCCATCCGGGCGCAGCTTCACCCCGACGGGCCACCTCTGCGCCGGACCCCCGTGCGGATGTGGCGTGGCCTGACCACGCTCCCCGAGTTCATCGACGGCAGGACGATGATCATCGCTTCCGATGACCGGGCCAACCGGATGGTCGGTTACCCGTGCTCGTGGCCGCACGCCGAGCGCGGCGAGGTTCTCTTCAACTGGGTGTGCCTGGCGGCGGATCCGGACTGGCAGGGTGAGACGCAGCTCAGTCCTGGAAAGCTTGAGGACCTGCTGCCGCACTTCGCCGACTGGGACTTCGGCTGGCTCGACGTACGGGCGACCCTGGAGTCGAGCCCGCAGCTCATGCACCACGTGATGGTCGACCGCGACCCACTGACCTCCTGGGGCGAGGGCCGGGTCACCCTCCTCGGCGACGCCGCCCACCCGATGTACCCGATCGGGGCCAACGGCGGCACCCAGGCCATTCTCGACGGCATCGCGCTGGCCGCCGAACTCGCCGACGCCGGCGATGACGTGCCGGCCGCGCTCCAACGCTACGAGAGCATCCGGCTGCCGGCCACCAGTGCCATCGTCGAGGCCAACCGCCGCATGGACCGCTCCGAACGGACCTTGGCCGAAGGCGCCGTAGGCGACGTGGCCGACGAGCTGGAAACCATCGCGAGTGACTACCGGCAAGTCGTCGAAGGCCGGTCGATCACCCGCTCCTGACCGCGGTTCCCGCCCTCCGGGTCCACGAGGAACACCAGTTCCGCGGGAGATCATCCCCCCGCCCACTGCAGCATGACCGCGGGACCGGGGTGCCGTCATCTCTCTCGTCCTGCCCCTCGCCGGCCATCGACGAGCTTCACGACTGCTCAGGCCACCGGCATTCGGCCTCAGCAGTCACAAACCCCAGCTGTGCCGCAGAGAGACGAAAAGGAAAAGCAAAGCATGTCAACAGCCGATGCCTCAACCCGTGCACGGTTGACCCGGATCCTGACCGATACCAGCGAGGACGATCCGGTCCGGCCGCCGCTGGGAACCCGCCTCAAGTACTACTTCTTCATTCGCCGCCCCGAGTTCCTGCCGGGCCACATCCTCATCGGCCTCGCACCGGCGGTGCTGGGGGCAACGAGCTGGGACGAGCTGCTGTCGGTGAACGCGGCGATGGCGTTGCTGTTCGCGATCGTCAACATGCAGCTCGCGGACCAGATCAACGCCCTGGCTGACCGGTGGGAGGACGCGGCGAACAAGTCCCGTCTGGCCACGGCTGTCTTCGGTCTCGGAGTCAAGCGGGTCGTCGGCGACATCATCCTGACAAGTCTCGTCTACGTGGGTCTGGCCGCCTTCCTGGCCATCCGGACCGGACACTGGGACCTGTTGCTGATTGTGGCGGCCGGCTGGATCGTGGGTGCCCAGTACTCGCTTCCCCCGTGGCACCTCAAGAGCGCTGGCGTCGGCCAGTTGTTCGGCCTGTACATGTGGGTGTGGATTCCGCAGCTCTTCGTGCTGCGCGCCTTCGAGAACCACCTCCAGTGGACCAACGTCGTTGCCACGGCGGCCCTCACCGTCGTACTCGTCGCGCTGTTCACGACCAACCAGGTCGAGGACTATTTCGACGATGAGGAGTTCGATGTGCGGACATACGTTCGCGCCCTGGGCATCAAGAAGACACTTGCCGTCCAGTCCGTACTCCTGTGCGTCGGTTCGTTGACGATCGTCGGGTCCGTGTACCTGAACTCCGGGTTCAACTGGGCCATGATCCTCTTCATCGCCGGCTGGCTCGTCTGCCAGGTCTACATGTTCTCGCTCGCCAAGGCGGCGAACGCCCCTATCGAGAGCGTGGTCACCACGGTCAAGAAGAAGTCTCTGGTGGGCCCGTACCTCAGCATGCTGATGAGCAGCATGACGATGCTGGTGGGCATCGGAGTCCTGGCCCAGAACTGAGCCACTTCGCACCGGGGCCTGGGCACCGCCCCAGGCGCCCACGTGGTGGTCACGTGGGCGCCGAAAGCGCCCCTCCGACACACGACTCACAGCGCTGCACAGAACCAGGGGGATGAGCGCGTTGACTTCGCCGACCTCGGCACAAGGCCTGCCGGGCGGGATCGGTACCCGCCGTATCGGAATCGGACGAGCCCACGGCAAGATCATCCTGATAGGGGAGCACGCGGTCGTGTACGGCGCGGAGGCACTCGCCGTGCCGATCCCGCAATTGCCGGTGACGGCGATCGTCACGCGACTTCCCGGCGCCGACGACCGCACCGGTGAGGTCTCCTTCTCCGTGACCAGCTCCGTGTCGGGAACGGTGGCGCTGCAGGCAACCGACGGCCTGCAGCGCCTCGTGGAGGAGTTCAAGGAGCGGGTCGAGGTCACCGCCGAGGCACACATCGACGTGGTGGTCGACTGCGCCATTCCACTGGGCCGTGGCCTCGGCTCCAGCGCGGCGTGCGCACGATCGGTCGTCCTCGGTCTGGCCGACCTGTTCGACCACGAACTCGACGAGTCCGCGATCTTCGAACTGGTGCAGATCGCGGAGAGCATGGCCCATGGCAGGGCAAGCGGTGTGGATGCGCTCGCCACGGGTGCACCCGCACCCATCCGCTTCCGGGGGGGCACAGCCCGGGAACTACGCGTCGGCTTCGACGGTTTCCTCGTCATCGCGGACAGCGGTGCAGCAGGTGAGACGAAGGCGGCGGTGGAGCTCCTGCGGTCCGCGTTCATCCACGATCCCGGCGCGCAGGAGGACTTCGTGCGCCGGGCCACGGAACTGACCGGCTCGGCCGTGAGCGATCTCGCCGAGGGCCGGGCCGAAGACTTCGGAAGCAGCCTCACGGGATACCACGCGCTGCTCGGTTCGGCGGGCCTCAGCACGGAACGGATCGACGCTCTGGTCGACGCCGCGCTGGCGGCGGGCAGCCTCGGCGCCAAGATCAGCGGTGGCGGACTGGGCGGCTGCATGATCGCGCTCGCGGGTGGGCCTGCCCAGGCACGGCGGATCGAGACCCGGCTGCAGGACGCCGGCGCGACGCGTACCTGGATCGCGCCGCTCGGAAGGAACACCGACCATGCCCACTGAAGGACTCCGGACGAGCCCGTCCCGCCCGCGTACCCCGGAAGTCGCCGGAGCTGCGACGGCTGTCGCCCAGCCGAACATCGCCTTGATCAAGTACTGGGGAAAGCGCGACGAGCGACTCGTCATCCCGTGGACGAGCAGCCTGTCGATGACCCTGGACGTGTTCCCGACGACCACCACTGTCCGCCTCGCCCCGGCGGCGGACGCGGACCGAGTGACGCTGAACGGCAGGCATGCTGCCGGAGAGACGCTGCGGCGTGTCCTCGACTTTCTCGACCTGGTCCGCGAGCTGGCCGGGCGACGCGAGCGGGCGGTGGTCGACAGCCACAACACGGCCCCCACCGCAGCAGGCGTCGCCTCCTCGGCGAGTGGCTTCGCAGCTCTGGCCGTCGCGGCCTCAGCCGCATACGACCTCGGCCTCGACGCCACCGAGCTCTCCCGCCTCGCCAGGCGCGGTTCGGGTTCGGCCTCGCGGTCGGTCTTCGCCGGCTTCTCGCAGTGGCACGCGGGCGGGGAGGAGGACCCGGACGGCAGTTCCTACGCCGAGCCGGTGCCCGTCAGAGGCCTTGACCCCGCGCTGGTGATCGCACTGGTGGACGGCCGCCCGAAGGCTGTGTCCAGCCGCGAGGCCATGCGGCGGACCGTCGACACCTCGCCGTTCTACCGGCCCTGGGCCGCTTCGAGCGAGAGAGACCTGATCGAGATGCGCCTCGCACTGGGGCGTGGTGACCTGGACGCGGTGGGTGAGATCGCTGAGCGCAATGCGCTTGGCATGCACGCCACGATGCTGGCGGCCCGCCCCGCCGTGCGCTACCTGTCGCCCGGCACACTGACCCTGCTCGACCGGGTGCTCCAACTGCGACAGGGAGGCACACCCGCCTACGGCACCATGGACGCGGGCCCCAACGTCAAGGTCCTGTGCCACAGCGCGGACGCCGACCGGGTGGCTGCGGCGCTGCGCGACGCCCTCCCGAGCGGCTCGGTCGTAGTGGCCCGCAGCGGGCTCGGCGCCCGCCTGCTCTCCGCAGGCAGTTGATGTCTGCCGAGGGTACGGTGTCGCGGCAGGCACCGGGAAAGCTGTTCGTCTCCGGTGAGTACGCCGTCATCGAGCCTGGAACGCCTGCCATCGTCATGGCCGTTGACCGATACGTACGCGTCACCGTGTCCGAGCCGGCCGGGGCAGACATCGTGATCGTCTCCGATCTCCTGGACGGGGAGGCGCGCTTCCGGCTGCAGGCGGGCGGCGGGCTTGTGTGGTGCGGCCCGGGCGACGGTGAGCGCGCCCGAAGCGGTCTGGCCTGCGTCCTGTCGGTGATCGAGGTGATGCACACCCAGCTGGCCGAGCGTGGGTGGTCCGCATCCGGGGCGCACCTGTCGATCAGCAGTGAACTCCACGACCGAGGGACGAAGTTCGGTCTCGGTTCGAGCGGTGCCGTAACGGTGGCGACGGTCGACGCCCTGGCGGCGTACCACGGCCTGGACCTGTCGCCGGAAGACCGGTTCCGGCTCGCCCTCATCGCCACGGCGCGGCTCAATACCCGATCATCCTGCGCTGATCTCGCAGCCAGTACCTGGGGCGGATGGATCGCCTATCGGGCACCTGACCGGGCTGCCGTTCTCGCAATGGCGGCGCGCAGAGGTATCGACGAGACCTTACGCGCGGCATGGCCGGGCTTCGAAGTACGCCGGCTGCCACCACCCGCCCGGCTTGGCATCGAGATCGGCTGGACCGGCACCCCCGTCTCTACGGACTCGCTCGTCTCACGACTCGGCCGTCGTCATTGGCGGGGCAGCACCGCGCACAAGCGCTTCATGGCTCGTATGACCGACTGTGTGCACGCGTCGATCACAGCCCTCGAACAGGGGGACCGCGAGACCTTGCTGCACCGGATACGGGGTTCCCGCCGAGCACTCGCCGAGCTCGACGAAGCGGTGGGGCTGGGCATCTTCACGCCAAAGCTGACCGCGTTGTGCGAGGCCGCCGAGGCACTGGGAGGCGCGGCGAAACCGTCCGGGGCGGGAGGAGGCGACTGCGGAATCGCCCTGATGCCCGACGAAGTCGAAGCGCGGATAGGTGAGTTGCGAAACCGGTGGGCCACCGCAGGGGTGAGACACCTGCCACTGCTTCCTGCCGAGGAAAGTACAAGTGAAAGGAACGTACGCAATGATCGCTGAACGCAAGGACGATCACGTCCGGCTCACCGTCGAGCAACAGCGCAGGCACAGTGGGCAGAACGAGTTCGACGACGTCACGTTCGTCCATCACGCCCTGGCCGGTATCGACCGCTCCGATGTTCGCCTGGCCACGGGATTCGCCGGGTTCGAATGGCAGGCCCCTCTCTATATCAACGCGATGACCGGCGGCAGCGTCAACACAGGGGTGATCAACCGGGACTTGGCCATTGCCGCCCGCGAGACCGGCCTGGCCATCGCCACAGGCTCCATGAGCGCCTACTTCAAGGACGCGTCGTCAGCGGGAACCTTCAGTGTGATGCGTCGAGAGAACCCCGACGGCTTCATCATGGGGAACATCAACGCCAATGCGTCCGTCGACGAAGCGCGGCGAGCCGTTGATCTCCTTCAGGCCAACGCCCTTCAGATCCATTTGAACGTCATCCAGGAGACGGCAATGCCCGAGGGCGACCGCTCCTTCTCCGCCTGGGCGCCGCAGATCGAGCGAATCGTGGCCGGACTCGACGTTCCGGTGATCGTCAAGGAGGTCGGTTTCGGCCTGAGTCGCAGGACCATCGCCGCCCTGCGGGAGCTGGGTGTGCGCGTCGCCGACGTCGGCGGTCGCGGCGGTACGAACTTCGCCAAGGTGGAGAACGACCGTCGGGCGGTGTCCGACTTCGCCTATCTCAACGACTGGGGGCTGTCCACTCCCGCGTGTCTTCTCGACGCACAAGCCGCCGAAATCCCGGTACTCGCATCCGGGGGAGTTCGCAATCCGCTCGACGTCGCCCGCAGCCTGGCACTCGGAGCCGCCGCGGCCGGCGTCTCCGGCGGTTTTCTGCGCACCCTCCTGGACGGCGGTGTCGAGGCGCTGATCACCCAGATTTCCACCTGGCTCGACCACTTGACCGCCCTCATGACCGCACTGGGTGCGCGCACGCCGGCCGAGCTGGCCGAGTGCGACGTGTTGATCAAGGGCGAATTGCTCGCGTTCTGCGCCGAGCGGGGAATCGACACCCGGTCGCTCAACTCGCGATCGGAGCACCTGGAACTCACCCAGTCGACGACGGGAAACGCACGATGACCACTGTCACGGAAACGGCCGGAGTCCCGATGAGGTGGGTGGGGCCGATACGCGTCTCGGGGAACGTCACCACCACCGAGACACAGGTCCCGCTGGCCACCTACGAATCGCCACTGTGGCCGTCCGTCGGCCGTGGCGCCAAGATCTCCATGCTGACCGAACGTGGCATCGTCTGCACCCTCGTCGATGAGCGGATGACCCGATCGGTGCTCGTGGAGGCCGAGGATGCCCAGGCCGCGTACGCTGCCACGCAACAGCTCGACCTGCGGTTCGAGGACCTGCGCAAGGTCGTGCGCACCTGCAGCAGGTTCGCCGAACTGATCGCTGTGCGGCATGAGATAGCCGCCAATCTGCTGTTCATCCGCTTCGAGTTCAGCACCGGAGACGCCTCCGGGCACAACATGGCCACGCTCGCTGCAGACGCGCTGCTCACCCATATCCTGCAGACGATCCCCGGCATCTCCTACAGCTCGATCTCGGGCAACTACTGCACCGACAAGAAGGCCACCGCGATCAACGGCATCCTCGGTCGCGGCAAGAACGTGGTCGCCGAACTCCTGATTCCACGCGCACTGGTCGAGAGCAGGTTGCACACGACGGCTGAGAAGGTCGCCAAGCTGAACGTGCGCAAGAATCTGATCGGCACCCTGCTGGCCGGCGGGATCCGTTCGGCCAACGCGCACTTCGCCAACATGTTGCTCGGCTTCTACCTGGCGACCGGACAGGATGCGGCCAACATAGTCGAGGGCTCCCAGGGCGTGACGGTGGCCGAGGACCGGGATGGGGACCTCTACTTCTCCTGCACGCTTCCCAACCTGATCGTGGGCACAGTCGGCAACGGCAAGGGCATCCCCTTCGTCGAGGAGAATCTGGTGCGGCTCGGATGCCGGGAGGAGCGCGAGCCCGGTGAGAACGCGCGACGGCTCGCCGTCCTGTGCGCCGCTACCGTGCTGTGCGGTGAGCTCTCGCTGCTCGCGGCACAGACCAATCCCGGTGAACTCATGCGCGCCCACGTCCACCTGGAGCGCAGTAACTCGACGACGGCGGCCGAGGTGCAGGCATGAACAGAGACGGTGGGAACCCCACTATCGGAATCGACGATCTGTCGTTTGCCACAACGGAATTCGTCCTGCCGCACACGGAGCTGGCCGAGTACAACGGCACCCCGATCGGCAAGTACCACCTGGGCATCGGACAGCGCTCGATGAGCGTTCCCGCGGCGGATGAGGACATCGTGACGATGGCCGCGACCGCTGCCGCTCCGGTCGTCGCCCGGCACGGCGCCGACCGCATCAGGACGGTCGTGCTCGCGACGGAGTCGTCGATCGACCAGGCCAAATCGGCCGGGGTCTACGTCCATTCGCTGCTCGGACTGCCCACCTCCACGCGGGTGGTCGAACTCAAGCAAGCCTGTTACGGGGCCACGGCGGCACTGCAGTTCGCCATGGGCCTGGTGCACCGCAACCGCTCCGAACAGGTCCTTGTGATCGCGAGCGACGTGTCCAAATACGACCTGGACAGCCCGGGTGAGGCCACTCAGGGAGCGGCCGCGGTAGCCATGCTGGTCGGCGAAGACCCCTCGCTGGTGCGGATCGAGCCGACCTCGGGCCTGTTCACCAGTGACGTCATGGACTTCTGGCGGCCGAACTACCGGGACACGGCTCTTGTCGACGGTCAGGAGTCCATTTCCGCCTATCTACAGGCGGTCGAAGGGGTGTGGAAGGACTACGGCGACCAAGGAGGCCGCGCGCTGGATGAGTTCCACGCCTTCTGCTACCACCAGCCGTTCACCAAGATGGCCTACAAGGCGCACCGTCACCTGCTGAACCACTCCGGGTGTCAGCTCGACGACGAGGACATCGCCCGCGTGCTGGAGCCCACCACCCGCTACAACGCCGTGACCGGCAACAGCTACACCGCCTCGCTCTATATCGCCCTCGCCGCGCTGCTCGACGGCGAAGAGGATCTGACCGACCGGACCATCGGCTTCCTCAGCTACGGCTCCGGCAGCGTGGCGGAGTTGTTCGCCGGAAGTGTCGTGCCGGGGTACCGTGCCCACCTGCGCAGCGCGGCGCACCAGGAGGCGATCCAGCGCCGCCGGACGATTGACCTCGCCACCTATCGGGAACTGCACGGGCGGTCCCTTCCGACGGACGGCGGGGACCATCCCGTACCCCGTCAGACGAACGGCCCCTACCGGCTGGCCGCACTGTCCGGGCACAAGCGCATCTACGAGCGGCGCTGACGCGCCGCGAGTCGCGGAACGGCTTGCCCCGGAGCCGTCACTGCAGGGCAAGCCGTTCGTCACTTCGTCATGAGGCGCGACTGATTGTGCGCGTTGCGCGAGATGTGGCCCGCCTCTCGGCGATGAGGTGCAGTCGCGCCGCTGACGCCTGGACCTGGCGGTACAGCTCGGCCGGATTGAGGCGCGGATAGGTGTCGCCGAGGATCGCCTTGTCCTCCGGGGACACACAGCTGTGGCGTTCTGTGCGGCAATAAGGCGTCGCCGTCTCGTACCTCTTGCGCCAACTGCCGTCCTGTCCCTCGCCGGTCAGCGCACGTTGCTGTGGGTAGAAATAGTTCGTGAGCCGTGAGAGCGCGGCCCAGATCTCGTTGAGGAGCGCCTGCTCATCGGCGGAGTCGTAGCGGTACTCACCGGCAAGAGCGTGCAGCATCCTCCAGCTCTGCTGGCCGATGTGGTGACTGCCCAGGCCGGCCGGGCGGGCATGAGTGTAGGTCACCCGGTTCTGCCGGCACCAGCGGAGCAGCACCTCGTCGATCTCGGTTCCGTGACTTCCGCAATCGAGCCCGAGTACCGGGAAGGGCAGGTTCCTGACAATCTTGTTCAAGGCGAGGGGAAGCTGACCGATTTCCCTGATCGTGCGGTTCTCGGTCCAGCCGGTGGCGATGTCGGTGGCTGCCACGGTCAGCAGACAACGGCCGCTCACCGTGCCGCCGTCATGGTGGACGACTGCGATCTCGAAAAACCCGGGCCGACTGTGGTCCCACTCTGTCCAGGTGACGAGTGGGAGTTCACTGCGCAGCCTGGAACCGGGCCGCAGGTGCAGATCGGCACCGCAGGACCGCCGGAGCGGCGCAAGACGACGGCTGATCGTCGCTGCAGACATGGACATGAGCAGTTCGGCTGTCCGGTCGTCGATACGCAACTCGTTGTGGCGGCGCAGGACCGGAACCAGATCGCGAAGCATCGGTGCCAGACGCTTGGACGCCGGCCGGTCGAGGATGGTCCAGCACAGCTTCAGCGCGGCAACGACGTCGGCGTCGTACTTGACGCCCCTGCCCTGCGCCGGCTTGGCGAGCTTGAGACGCGCGGCGTTCAGGATCGCGTTGCGGGCATGGCTGCGGTGCCAGCCGGTCGCCGCGCACAGCTCGTCAAGGATGAGGGTTTTCTCCTGCTTTGCCGCCTGAATGTAGCGTGTGGCGTAACTGTTGGTGAGTGCCCTGCGCTCGGCCAGCGTCGCCGCGAACCCGACAGGCGATGAGGAGGACTCGGCCGGGGCCGCTGTGGTCCGCTCCGGCGGCATCGCGTGGCGCTCCTGCGCCGTATGCGGAAGAGGCGGTACGGCTGCCAGTTCTTGGGGCGGGTGGCCGGCCCGCTGTTCACAGGTGGAGTTGGCGCTTGCGCTGCCTGTTCGGATTCGTACCACGACTTCGGCTGAGCTCGTCACTGTGCCCCCGTAGGCTGCGGCCTCCGATCGAGGCCATCCAGCAGTACGTCGGATGAGCAAGTGCCCGGAACGACAACCATCCGCGGATTGCGGCCAGGTTGGCCAAAAACAGCTGATGACCGAATAGTTCCGGCCACACGGATGGGCCACGCGCGGGCCACACGCCTGTCGCCTAACCGGTGGCTGTCGCTCCACACGCGGACTTTGCGTGCGGCAACGCACAGATGGTTATGGGCCGGAGGCGCCACTACCCTGATTGTGAATGTCTTCACAATCTGCAAAACAGGGGAACCACCCGGTAAGGGATAGAATGCTGACCCGATTTGCCCATCTGGCGATCAACCGGCCAAAAGCAATCCTCATCAGCGCGCTCATCTTCGTCATTGCCTGCGGCGCGCTCGGCTCATCAGTGATGGACCATCTCAAGGCTGGTGGGTATACCGCGCCGGATGCCGAATCAACTCGCGCCATGAAGGTTCTCGATGATCACTTCAGTGGTGCTCAGCCGAATCTCGTCGTCGCCATCACCTCGGATGGCGGTGTAGACAGCAAGGCGGCTCGAAGCGCCGCTGCTGACGTCACAAAGTGGCTGAACTCGCGCAAGGATATTGTGAATCTGCAGTCCTACTGGACCGCAGGCCCGGAACTCGGACCGGCCTTGCGCAGCAAGGACGGCGGCACCGGACTGGTCACCGCCCGGATCGACGTAGGAGAGACCGACCTGCCGAAGGTCGGCGAGCAGATCCAGGACGGCCTTCCCCGGTCGGACAATGCGACGGTCAAGGTCGGCGGCTACGGCACGCTGATGGGCGAGCTCAACAAGACAGTCTCCAAGGACGCCGCCGTCGGTGAGGGGGTGGCCTTCCCCATCTCGCTCATCGTGCTGATGGTCGTCTTCGGCAGCCTCGTCGCGGCCGGCCTGCCGCTGCTCATCGGCGCGGTCTCCATCATGGCGACCCTCGCGATCCTGCGTCTGGTGACGACGTTTGCGGACGTGTCCATCTACGCCCTGAACATGACGACCGTGCTTGGGCTCGCGCTCGGCATCGACTACAGCCTCCTGCTCGTCAGCCGATACCGGGAGGAACTCCGCGACGGCCGCGACATCGAGGACGCGGTGGTACGTACCGTCCAGACGGCAGGGCGCACCGTGGTGTTCTCGGCGATGACCGTCGCCCTGGCACTTGCGGCGCTGATCGTCTTCCCGATGTTCTTCCTCAAGTCCTTCGCCTATGTGGGGGTCGCCGTCGTGCTGGCCGCCGCGCTGGCGGCGGTGCTGGTGCTTCCCGCCGCGCTGATCCTGCTCGGGCGGCGCATCGACAAGCTCGACATCCGTATACCGATGCGCCGTTGGTTCAAGCTGGGCCCGCCCCGTGTGGTCGCACCGCAGCAGACCTTCTGGTATCGCATGGTTCACGCCGTCACCCGCAGGGCCGTTCCGGTATCGCTGCTGACCACACTCGGCCTGGCCGCCGTCGCCCTGCCCTTCCTTTCGGCGCAATGGGGTTACCCCGACGACCGGGTGATCACCAAGTCCGCCTCGGAGAGCCGGCAGGTCGGCGATCTGGTGCGCAAGGAGTTCACGCAGGACCCGGCCGCCTCGGTCACGATCGTGCTGCCCGGATTCAAGGGCAGTGACGCGGAGTTGGCCGCGTACGCGAGCGAACTGTCCAAGGTCGGCGGTGCTTCCAATGTGCTCAGCTCGAGCGGCGCTTTCGTCGACGGCTCGCGGGTCGGACCGGCGGACAAGCAACTCGCCAACGACGGGGGAGCCGTGCTGCGCGTGAGCACCGGGCTGGACCCGTACTCGGACCGGGCCGACAAGATGCTGAACCATCTGCGCGACGTGAAGAGTCCCGGTCACGTGCTGTTCGCGGGTGCCACCGCCGAGAACCAGGACGTCCTCGACGCACTGTCAGAACCGATGCCGTATGCCATCGCACTGATGGCGCTCACCATGTTCGTACTGCTGTTCCTCTTCACCGGCAGCGTTGTACTGCCGATCAAGGCACTGCTGATGAACACGCTGTCGCTCGGTGCGGCGTTCGGCATGACGGTTTGGGTGTTCCAGGAGGGGCACCTGTCCGGTGTTCTGGACTTCACCGCGACCGGGTACCTCATCCCGACCATTCCCGTGTTGATGTTCTGCCTCGCGTTCGGCCTGTCCATGGACTACGAGGTCTTTCTGCTCTCCCGGATGCGTGAGGAGTGGCTGGCATCGGGGCAGACCGCCGAGGACAACACCCACGCGGTGGCGATGGGTGTCTCGAGGACCGGACGCATCGTCACCACGGCGGCTCTCATCATGGCCATCGTGCTGACTGGTATGGGCATTTCGAACGTGTCGTTCATGCAGCTCTTCGGTCTGGGACTCGCCCTGACCGTGCTCGTGGACGCCGTCATCGTCCGATGCCTCCTCGTTCCGGCGATGATGCGGCTCATGGGCAGGTTCAACTGGTGGGCGCCCGCCCCCCTCAAGCGTCTGCACGACCGTGTCGGTCTCACCGAGGAGGCACCCGAGGCCACCCTGGTTGGCAGCACCACCTCCTCCTGAGGCCGTTGCGGCACCCGGATTTCGATTGCGGTCGCATCGGCCGGGACCGGAAACAGGCAGGGCCCCGAGGCGTCACCCCCGGACGCTTCGGGGCCCGCCTGCGTCTCCACTCGAAGTCGCAGACCGCCAAGTCGGGGCCATCTCGCGGTGATTCGCCCTGCTCGCACCGGGTGTGCCCGCCAGGCCGGCGTCGACTCCCGTACCGCATCAGTCCCGTCGACAGTCGGCGGGAGAACGCTGTAGCGTGCAACGTGGCCGGCCGGTGATTACGTTTGCAGGCGGCCGGCGGAGCGAGAACGAGGGGGTATGGGCGGTGGCAGAGTACTTGGTGCTCATCTACGAGGATGAGACACGCACTGCCGCGATGTCGCCGGCGGCCAGCGCGGCTCTCATCGGCCGCTTCCAGGAATTCATGGCGCGAAACGAGTCAAGCGTGCAGCGCGGCCAGCGACTGTGGCCGAGCCCTTCGGCCCGTTCCGTCCGCCGCGAAGCCGACGGTGGAGTGAGTGTCACCGACGGCGCCTTCATCGAGTCCAAGGAGGTCGTCGCGGGCTACTTCCTCATCGAGGCCGAGGACTTGGACGCGGCAATCGAAGTCGCCGAACAGATTCCGGTAATGCACGGCGGTGTCGAGGTACGCGAGATTCGCCCCACGCCCGACGCCGGGTCACCGAAGCACCGATGAGCACAACCGTCGCAGCCGCTGTCGCCGAAGCACACCGCCGGCAATGGGGTTTCCTGCTCGCCGCCACCGTACGCCTCACCCACGATCTCGACTTGGCCGAGGAGTGCGTGCAGGAGGCTTACACCCAGGCACTGACACAGTGGGAGGCGCACGGTATTCCGGACCGGCCCGAAGCGTGGCTGACCGTCACCGCCCGGCGTCGCGCAATGGACGTAATCCGCCGCCATGGCACCCTCCGCCGCAAGCTCCCGCTGCTCGCAGAGGAGGAGACGGCGCCGGCTGCCGACCAGGCGATCGCCGATCAGGACATTCCCGATGACCGGCTGCGGCTCATCTTCACCTGCTGCAATCCGCTGCTCGATGTCGAGACGCGCGTCGGCCTCACCTTGCGTCTGGTGTGCGGACTTTCGATAGCCGAGGTGGCCCGCGCCTTGCTGGTGTCGGTTCCGACCATGTCGGCGCGTCTCACCCGGGGCAAGAAGAAGATCAAGGCGGCTCGCATTCCGTATCGGGAACCGCCTCCCGAGGAACTGCCCGGCCGCGTGGATGCCGTGCTCGACGTGGTCCATCTGGTCTTCAGTACCGGGCACACGGCGCCGTCCGGCGATCAGCTTCAGCGCCATGACCTGGTCGGCCGTGCCACACATCTGGCCCGCATGTTGCACCAGTTGCTACCGGGTGAGCCGGGTCCGGCGGGTCTGCTCGCGCTCATCCTGCTCACCGATGCGCGCAGGCACAGTCGTACCGGACCGGATGGTTCGCTCGTCCCTCTCTCCGAGCAGGACCGCACACTCTGGGACGCCTCCCAGATCCGGGAGGGGCTGCGGCTTGTCTCCTTTGCCATGAGGCACCGACCGCCGACCCGGTACCCGCTGATGGCGGCGATCGCGGCCGTGCACGCCCAAGCCACCGACTGGGAGGCGACCGACTGGAGCGCAGTCGTCGGACTTTATGACGCCCTCCTGCGCATATGGCCCTCACCGGTGGTGTTGCTGAACCGGGCCATCGCGATCGGCCAGGCCCACGGTCCGTCCGCCGGTCTCGAGGCACTCGATGAGCTGGCGGACGATCCCAAACTGGCCGGATACCACTACTTCGCGGCTGCTCGCGCCGACTTCCTGCGCCGCCTGGAGCGCATCGACGAGGCCCTGGACTCGTACGCCGAAGCAATTTCGATGACGGACAACGAGGTCGAGAGGGAGTTCCTTGAGGCGCGCTTGAAGGAGCTCAGAACTGAAGTTCCACCGTTGATCTGGACAGCCTGATACTGGGACTGATGGGTCTCTCATTTGCGTGAGCGATGGGTGAGCGGACGGTGTGGCACGAGCCGTCACGAGGCAGAGGTCTCCGGTTCGAATCCCGAAGGCGGCTCCACTGAAACCCCAGGTCAGATTGTTTCTGACCTGGGGTTTTCTCATTCAGCGGAACCACCGACGGGCCCGTCCGTCAGGGGGATCAGTCCTCGTTGGAGTCGAGGACGCGGCCCTTGAGCTTGATCGGGTTGGCGGCGCCCACCTTGAGCTGGCCGTCGGTGTAGCGGCCCGGCGTCGCGCCGTCCGTGGCGGTGACCTGGGCCGCGTAGCCGAGGGCCTCCTGGTTGCTGGCCAGGTACGGGTTGTGGGTGAAGGTCAGCGTGCGGCCCCCGTCGCCGAGGGTGCCCTGGGTGGTCTTCATGTTGCCCTTGGCCTGGAGCGTGTTGACGTCGTGGTAGGCCCATGAGAGCCAGCTGGTGAACACGAAGCCCGTGGGCGCCTTCAGGCTGAAGGTGATGTCGCCGGGGTTCACCGGGTCCGGAACGGTGCTGAGGATGCCGAAGCTGAGGTGAGCCGGAACGCCGCCCGGGGCGTCCTCGACGATGCCCTGCTGGAGGATGTAGAGCTTGTTCTCGGAACCCGGATCTACCGGGGCCTGGGTCTGGGTGGCCATGGGTTTCCCTTCTGCGAATGGGTGGTTTCCGCGTGGGCGGATCCGCCGGTGGCGGGCTTGGGGGGGCCTGCTCATGCACCGTCGGGACTGGAGACGGCCGCCGCGAGCTAGGCGGAGGGGGCTGCGTCGGTGGGTGCGTGGTCGGCCAGGAGCGGGCCGAGGACGGCGAGGGCACCCAGGGCGATGTCCTCGTAGAGGTAGAAACCTGCTTCCAGGGGCGGCAGTTCGGTTTCGGTGCCCTGCGGGTCGGCTTCCGGGGCGGTGGCGTATCCGGTGTCGTCGTCGGTCTCGGCCTGGGGAGCAGGCGTGCCGAACAGATCCGTGAGGTCCTGTGCGGCGCCCAGGAAAGCGGTGCGGGCGGTGGCGGCCAGCAGGCGCAGGGGGAGGTCGAGCGCGGCGGCGGTGCGCTGGCCGGGGATCAGTTTCGTTGTGGCGGGTGCCTCCACGGTGGCGGCGGCGAGCCACTGGACGGGCAGGGTGCAGGCGGAGACGATCCGCTCGGTGGACGCCGGCGGCGGCGGGTCGCCGTCGACCATGAGGTCCTCCCATTCCATGAGGTCGAAGAGGAACTGGCCTCCCTTGTAGAGGGGCCAGGGCCGGACCGCGTCGAGGAGCAGGCGGGCGCGTTCGGGGTCGCGGTGGCGCAGGGCCACGCCGTGTCGGGCCAGGGTGCACAGGCACTGGCGCAGACAGCCGTTGACCTGACCGAGGAAGGCGAAGGCCCTCAGGTCGGTCGGGGCCAGCGGGCCGGTGTCGGCGGGGCCGGTCGGGGGTGGAGTGGTCGTAGTCACAGTGGCCTTGAGGTGACGTAGTGGGCGATCTGCCGCAGGACGGCCTTGCCTTCGTTCTCGGGGATGATCCGGAGGTCTTCTTCGAAGCGGGCGATGCCTTCGGCGGCTAGCCGGTCGGCGAGGTCGGTGGCGTACTCGATGGAGCCGTGCCGGCGCATGGCGGCGAGGAGTTCCTCGGCATGCTGCTGGGTCTTGTCGGTACGGCGCCTGCGCAGCACGTCGAAGAGCCGGGGGCGCTCGTGGGTGTATGCCGTGCGGAAGAGGTGGATCAGCATCACCGTGCGCTTGCCTTCGAGCAGGTCCCCGAGGGGCTCCTTGCCGTAGAGGGCCTCCTCGCCGACCAGGTTCAGGATGTCGTCCTGGATCTGGAAGGCGATGCCGATGAGGCGGAACGCCTCGTCGAACCGGCCCAGTACGGCGGGGTCGGTGACACCCGCGCAGACCGCGCCGATGCGGCACGGGCTGATGCAGGTGTACCAGCCGGTCTTCTTGGTGCTCATCGTGAAGTAGGCGTCGTCGGCTTCGGGGACGACGTCGTGGCGGATCCAGCCCAGTTCCATGGCCTGCCCCTCGATGGACTCCCGGCACATGTGCACGGCCTCGTGGATGAGGCCGAGGGTGCGGGCCAGGCCGAGGGCTTCGAGGTTGGACAGGACGGCGTCGACGGCGAGCAGGTTCAGTCCGTCGCCGACGTTGACGGCCAGGCCGAGGCCGTGTTCCTCGTGCATGGTCGGCAGGCCGCGCCGGTGGGTGGACTCGTCGGCGATGTCGTCGTGGACGAGGAAGCCGTTGTGGAACAGCTCCAGCGCGGCGGCGGCGCGTACGGCGTCGTCGGGGCGCCCCCCGAAGGCGGCGCAGGCCGCGATGGTCAGGGTGGGCCGCAGGCCCTTGCCCTGCCGGGCGGGGTAGGAGCGCATGAGGTCGTACAGCTCGGCGCGAGGTTCGCGGTCCGGCAGGAGCCGTTCGATCTCCTCGTTGGTGCGGGCCCGGCACCGGCGCATGGTCTCCATCAGGTCCGCGTCGCGGACGGTTTCCCCCAGCGACCAGCTGGTGCTGATGCGGCCGTCCCACAGCACGCGCGGGGCGCTGACGGTGGTGTCGCCGATCAGCGCGGGCGGTGCGGGGGCGTCCTCGGGTGAGCGCCGGGTGAGGAAGTCCAGCGCCGTCCAGTCGACCAGGTCGGCGGCCGGCTCCCGGGCGGCGGGCACCGCGGTGCCCCACAGCTGGGGGGCCTGTTCGCGGTAGGCGCCCCAGAGTTCCTGCATGCTGCGCAGGCCGGCCGCGCGCTGGGACAGCAGCGTGAAGGCACGCCACACGGCGAGGGTGTCGTCGCGGGAGCCGCGGACGTCGAGGCTTTCGGGCAGGACCTGGTCGACGGGTGCGCGTTGGAGGTCGAACAGCAGGTTCATGGCCCGGTTGTCGAAGGCGACCTCGACGTCCGGATCCGGGCAGCGGTCCTGGCCCACGACGATGCGGCTGTGCCGCGCGGTGAGCGTGGCGTGACTGCCGTCGTTGAAGTGCAGGCCGAGCCGGATGCCGCGCAGCTGCTCGGCTGCGGCGGCGAGGATCGCCGGCGCCCGGTCGGACAGGGCGGCGACGGTCTCGTCCAGAAGCCGGGCACCGGTGAACGCGGGCAGGGTCTCAGTCATGGGCACCTCCGGCGAACTCCACGATGCCCTCGGTGCGAAAGCCGATACTGCGCCCGCCGACCCGGCCCTCCACGGTGCACGGACCGAGGGTCTCGTGCACGCTGAACGGGTGCAGGCTGGTCTCGGACGGGTTGGCGATCCGGCCCGCCGTGTGTGAGCGGAAGTCGAGGACGAGACGGTCGTCGCCGAGGCGCGCCGTGATCAGCAGCCGGCCGGGCACCGCGGCCATCGGCGGGGTGCCGAGCATGTCCGCCAGCGGCGGCACCGTCGCCACCCGGTCGCGGTCCAGGCTGCCGCTGACCGCCACATGCAGGTTGCGGCGCGGGAAGTGACGGATCATGCGCCCGTCGCGCCACAGCATCACCGACCCGTTGGCCGCGTCCGCCGGACGCGTGGGCTGGATCAGGGTGAAGACGACCGCCGAGGGCGGGGCGGCGTCGGCGGGGCCGGAGGGGTCGTTGACGAATCCGAACACCCAGCCGCCGAGTGTGGGCCAGGACCACCGGCCGCGTACCCGCTCGTGGTAGCCCAGCAGGTCCGTCTCCGTGGCTGTGCCGTCGCCGTGCCGCAGGGTTCCGGTGCCCAGGACTCCGGGCTCCGACTGCCACCGCAGGTGCTCGTCCTCGCCGAACGGCGCGCACTGTGAGGTGCACGGCCTGCTGGTCCGGGTCAGCCGTACGTCTGCCGCCGGCGCCGCCGACCGGGCCGCCAGCCGGAACGCGCCGGGCTCGCCGTGCGGATGCGGTAACCGGAACGCCGACCAGGGCAGTCCGGGCTGCTCGGCGTTGAACTGCGTCGCGCTCCAGCCGTGCCCCTCCTCGTGGACGAGAAGGATGGCCATGTGCTGCCCCTCGGCGGCCGTGCCGGTGCCGCTGCGCCGTCCGGTGGCCGGGGCGCCCGGATCCGCGAAGACCGTTCCGGTGGAGGATCCCAGGACGGACAGGTTGGCGATCAGGGCCTGCCGGCCGCAGCGGGACAGGAACGCGTAGTGCAGCCACTTCCGGTCGAGCGGATGGGTGAGCGGAGTGCCCGGGAAGGGGCCCGGGGGGCCGAGTCTCGGGAGGGACGGAGCGAACACGTTTCGAACGCTAACGCATTGCATTGCATTGATTACAACTTGTGACGTTCACACGGGTGACGTGGGGGCCAAAGAAACGTTTACTTGCATATTCGGGGTTTGAAAAAGCAAAGAGCCGCCCATGGTGGAGCGTTCACCACGGGCGGCTCTGGGGGATCGTGCCGGTTTCGGCTAGCCCTCGTCGTCCTCCAGAACACTCGCTTTCAAGCGCACTTCCGGCCGGCCCGCGATGACCGCCCGTCCGTCGGTGTACCGGCCTGGCCCGGTGTTTGTCAGGGCCCGGATGCCGAGCGTGTAGACCAGGGCTGCCGCCGGATGGTCCGGGGTGTTCAGGCGGGGCTCGTCCGTGACGGCCAGCTCCCTGCCGCCGTCCCGTACTGTCGCCGTCGTCTCCCCGCCGGGGAGCACCGTGCGATCCGCGCGGTAGTACGCGCAGGTCGCACGGCCGTCGAAGACGAAACCGGTCGGAGCCGTGAAGCGATGCTCCACCCGTCCCGGGACCCAGGGGTCGGTGGACGAGACCCGCACATGGATCAACTCGCTGCCTCCGCGCGGCACTTCCACCCCGACCTCCTGGCGGACCAGCAGTCGCGTGGCCGTCGTGCTCGCGGCACTCCCGTCGCCGTCCCGCGCACGGTCGGTGCCACGTTCCGGTTCGGGTTCTCCTTCCCGCTCGGGTTCCGGCTTCTTCTCCCGTTCAGGCTCGATGGCCTGGGAGGAAGCGGCGGTGAGAGGCAGTGCGGCGATCCGGTGGTGGAAGTTGTCCGCCACGAGCAGTCGCCCGGCCGGGTCCACCGCGAGACCGCACGGATAGGCCAGCGATGTGACGGCGGCCTCGGCCGGGCCTTTGGCCTCGGCGGCCTCGACTGCCGCCGGATCCGGCCCTGCGACGACCCGGGCGGCTCCATCGGCCAGCCGCCACACCCGGTGTCCGTTCATGTCGGCGGCGTAGACGGCCCCCTGGGCGTCGACAGCCACCGCGCACGGTGCGCTCCAGTCGACCTCCAAGGCGCCGTCGCTCGCGCCCGGCGGTCCCGCCAGTACCCGGAGCGTCCCGTCCCTGCCCCGCAGCAGCACCCGGCGGCCGGCCGGATCGGCGATGTAAAGCTGTCCGGCCGGGTCGACCGCCAGACCCGCGGGCAAAAACGCCTCGCCGGCGTCGGCCGCGCCGGAGCCCGCGGACCCTCCGGATGCCGTGACGACCGTGCTGATGACGCCGTCGTCGCCGACCCTGCGCACCCTGGGGCTGCCCGCTTCCCCGATGTACAGCGATCCGGCGCTGTCCATGGCCAGGGCGCACGGGGCGTCCAGCCGGGCGTGTCCGGCGGGGCCGCCGTCGCCGTCGCCGCCCCGGGAGCCGTCTCCCGCGATGGTGTCGATGACGCCCGAGGGGGCGATCCGGCGGATCCGGTGGTTCATCTCGTCGGCGATGAGCACGCCTCCGTCCGGGGCGAGTGCGAGAGCGGACGGGAAGCCCAGCCGGGCCCGCCCCGCGTCCGCGCCGTCCCCGGCGAAGCCCCGCAGCCCGTCCCCGGCGACCGTCGTCAGCACGCCGGAACCGTCGATCCGGCGGACCCGGTGGTTGGCATGGTCGGCGATGAGGACCGCCCCGCCTCCCACGGCCACGTCTGCGGGGAAGGCCAACTGTCCTTCGGGCGCGGGCCCGCCGTCCCCGGAGAATCCGGCCGTGCCGTTTCCCGCCACGGTGGCCGGCTCGCCGAGCCCGTCCGGGGAGACCTGCTTCTGCCGCCGAGCCGCGGCCTTCGCCGTCATGCCGTCACCACGTGGCACCGCTGTGGTCGGTCCTCCGTGGTGCCCGGCGCCTTCCACTTCCACGACCTCGTCTCCCGCATGTCCGTCTCCTTCCGAGCGGTCGCTGGCATTGCCCCTGCATACCGGCCGGGTCGGCCCCGCGGGAGCAGCGCACCGAGCGCACCACCCGATGTCCGCATCCGTGCGCCCTTACGCACCTCAGCTCCACTCGAACAAGTGATGCAGAATCGATCCGGCATTCCAAACGGGCGAACGGTGGCATATCGCCCGCGGGTCCGGGCTAACGATGGACCGGGATGACGGCCCGGTACATGCCGTAGTGGCCGCGCGAATGCCCCGTCCGAAGCCGCAGCCGGCTTCCTCGTTCCGTTTTCCGGACGCGCAGCCCCCACCGTTTCATCGCACGCATCGATCACTGTCCAGGAGGACGCGGAATGGCCACTGACGTGCAGTCAAAGAGAGAAGCCTACGCACGGGGAGAGGAACAGGGGCGTGCCGACGCGCTCGCCGGCCGGCCCCACGCCGACCCGCCGCGCGACGGCACGCGCGGTCAGAAGGACCAGTACGCGAACGGCTACGACTGGGGTTACGAACAGGGCCGTGCGCAGAAGCTGGACCTCGTGGTGTGGCAGGAGGGCGGCGTCGAGGACGCCCCTGGTGGCCTGGGCACCACCATCAACATCTGTGTCCGCACGCCGAACTGGAGCGAGACCGTCGACGCCGGCGAACGCGAGCACGTCTTCACCGCCCCCACCGGCTTCCGCTGGAACGGCATGGTGGGCGCCCAGTACAAGCGCATGGACCAGACCACCGGCGGCAACCTGCCCCCCGTCCAGGCCAAGGTCAACGGCGACGGGCGCACGCTCACCTTCACCTACCACGTGCACCTGAACACGAACAGCGAGGACAAGGACTGCATCGTCTACACCTGCGGCCTCGAAGCGGTCGACGGCGCCGGACCCGGCCGCTTCACCGACGGCGTCGCACAGGTGGGTACCGCGCCCCCGGCCAAGCTCAAGGCCGAGGTCATCGAGGACGAGGACTGAGAGAGCGGACGAGGACAGAGAGAGCAGGAGTCAGACCATGACCACCGTCGTCACCACCGGCGTCTTCCCGTCCACCAATCCGGCCGCCTCGCCGATCAACGGCTTGGGCACCGCGGACGTCAGGTGGGGCAGCAGCGGCTCCCAGAGCGGGTACCAGTTCCGCGGTTCGGCCGCGGACGTCGAACTCGACGGTACCGAGTTCGTCGTCGGCACCTTCGTGCACCGCAACCTGCCCACCAGCGTCAGCCCGAGCCAGTTCGACGTCCAGCTCAGCATCAACGTCATGTTCGAGGACGGCAGCACCACCGACCTCAACTTCAGCTTCCATCACAACGAAACCCCCAACACCACCGGCAGCAGTCCCGTGGACGACGACCTGGTCGACCTGCAGGAGTTCATCCACCCCCAGCCCGTCACGATCGACGGCAAGCAGTACCGGGCGGTCCTCAGCGGGTTCAAGCAGGGCGGCCAGATCGTCCGGCAGTTCCGCAGCCCCGAGGGCGGAGTCAACTTCGCCGAGGTCGTCTGCATGTTCACCGCCGAAGAACCAGACGTGATCATCTCCGACCTGCGTTACCTGGGCACGGGCCCGGGCCAGGCCGACGAATACGTCGAGATCTTCAACCAGGGCGCTGCGCCCCAGGACCTGACCGGCTGGGTCGTGGAATCCAAGCCCACCGGGCGCGACTTCCCCTTCCCCGCGGGGACGGTCATCCAGCCCGGCCAGCGCTACCGGATCTACACCAACGAAGCCCACCCGGAATTCGGCGGATTCTCCTTCGGCTCCTCCCGGCAGGTCTGGCGGGACGAGGGCGGCATCGCCCGCCTGGTCGCAGCGGACGGCCACGTTCCGGACCAGTACCCCTACCTCGACAGGGGCTTCAACACGACCGGCACACCGTAAACGGGCCTCGTCGGCTTTCAGGACTTCTGGAAAGGCGTGGATAAAAGGGAGTAAGGGGGCGGCCAAGTGAGCGGTTCGGGCTGAACCGACGGACCTGAGTCCACATCCTGGTGAACGTCCCGGTGCACCTCGCCGTGTGGACGCTGCTCACCCTTGCCCGCACCCGCTCCCTGGCCGGACTGCGCGCGTGGTTCGGCGGGTTCGTGGCGGGGGTGCGGGAGCCGGCCGGCGAGCGGCGGCCCATGCGGTGGCGGACGGTGCGGTGGCTCACCCGGCTCGGGCGTCCGCCCGTCATCTGACTCGGGCGTCCGCCCGTCATCCGGGAGGGAGGCGCCTTGTCTTCGGGCGCGAGAGCGCGCGGCAAAGGGGACGGGACGGGGCCCCGGTCGTTCACCTCCGCCGACCGGGGCCCTTCTGCGTCCCCGGATCCAGCCTGCGGCGACACTCCCCCGAGTTACGCGCTATGCGCGCGCGCCGTTGGGCGGATCCGATGGAATGATCAGATCAGGGCCCACCAACGGATCGCTAACATATGGCCAACGGTTCCTTCGCAAGCCCCGGACCGGCTGGCCGGAACACTACGGACGCCGGTGGAGGCGCCCTGGAACCCCGGCGGATCCTGGCCGGGACGGCAGACAGAAGGTGGCGGGAAACCGTTGTGGGCAGGATGGAAATCCGCCAGGGGACAGTGGGCGAGTGCCCGCCCCGGAGCACGGTCGGCCCCGACCGCGTGGGAAGGCAGTGGAGCGAAGTGAAGGGGCGGTGCGAGCTGCGGTTCGGACTGCTGGGGCCGCCTGTTCTGTACGACCGGCCGCCGTACGGGATTTCGGACGGCGCCGACAGCACCGTCCGTGCCATCGGCAGTCCCAAGGTGCGCGCCCTGCTCGCCGCGCTGCTGCTGGAGCCCGGCCGGGTCGTCTCGGTCGAGTCGCTGAAGGACGCCCTGTGGGGCGGGGCCCCGCCCGTCTCCGCGCAGGCCTCGCTGCACAACCATGTCGCCCGGCTGCGGCGGCTCCTGGACGACCCTGAGCGGCTCAGGGCCGTGGCTCCGGGGTACGTACTGCGCGTCGACCAGGGCGAGTTGGACGTGCACGTCTTCGATGCCCGGATCGCCGAGGCGCGTGCCGCCTACGCCCGGCGGGACTGCGCCGGGGTCGTGCGCGCCTGCACCGCCGCGCTCGCGCTGTGGCGCGGCACACCGCTGAGCGGGCTCTCTCCCGAGGCGGACTTCGGCGGATACGCCCTGGTGCAGCGCCTGGAGGAAGCGAGGCTGCTCCTGTTGGAGTGGCGTTACGATGCCGAACTCGCCATCGGCGGCGCCCGGTTGGCCGCCCTGGTGCCCGAGCTGACGGCGCTCGTCGCCGAGCATCCGCTGCGCGAGGCGTACCACCGTCAGCTGATGCTCGCCCTGCACCGCACCGGCCGCCAGGCCGAGGCCCTCGCCGTCCACCGCGACCTGCGGGCCCGCCTCGTCGAGGACCTCGGCATCGAGCCCGGCGCGGCGGTCCGCGCGGCCCACATCGAGGTGCTGCGCGGGAACGAGGGCACGGGACAGGCCTCCGGCGCGGCCGGCGCCGGCACTGCTCCGACCGCTTCCGGAGCCTTCGGCGAGACTGCCGCCTCCGGTTCCGGCGGCTCTATCGGCTCCGCCCCCGCGAGCTCAGGGGAGCACCCGCCGCGCACCCCAGTAACGGCGGGCGAGCTTACGTCAGTTGTTGAGGACCGTGGGCGCGAGCATGCCCCGGTTACGCGGCCCGCTCGCGTCCCCGCGCAGGCTTCTCCGCGGAAGGAAACCCGGTCGGCTTCCGCGTCGCCGCAGGAGGAACCCCCGTCGGCCTCCCTGCCCCCGGGCGAGCTAGCCCCGCCGGCTCCCGCCTCCCCTCGCGACGCCACCCCCACGGCTGCCCGCAACACCCCACGCCCGGCTCAACTCCCCGCCCCACCGGCCCACTTCACCGGACGCACCGACGTGTCCCGTGAACTGCGCCGGGCCCTGGCCGAGCCGCCGCCCGCCCCGGCTCCCGCCGTCGCGGTGATCAGCGGCATGGCCGGTGTCGGCAAGAGCGCGCTGGCCCTGCACGTGGCGCACGAGCTGCGGGAACGCTTCCCCGACGGCCAGTTGTACGTCAACCTGCACGGCGCCACCCCGGGCATGACCCCGCTCACCTCCACGCAGGCGCTCGCCGCGCTGCTCCGGGACCTCGGTGCGGAGTCCCGGAGCATCCCCGAACACCCGGACGCAGCCGCCGCGTTGCTGCGCTCGCTGCTCGCCCCGGCCCGCATCCTGCTCGTGCTGGACGACGCGGCGAACGCGGCCCAGGTGCGGCCCCTGCTGCCGGCCGGGCCCGGCTGCGCGGTCATCGTCACCAGCCGCTCGCCGCTGACCGCCCTGGACGGCGCCCGGCGCTTCCCGCTGGGCCCGCTGACCGGGGAGGACAGCGCCGCGCTGCTACGCGCGGTGAGTGGACGGGAAGGGCTCGATGCCGGGCACGCGCTGGTCGAGCTGACCGGACGGCTCCCGCTGGCGCTGCGCGTCGTCGCCGCCCGGCTGGCCGCGCGCCGCGCGCTCACCCCCGATGTGCTGGCGCACCAACTGGCCGCCAGGGACGGGAGGTTGCGTCAGCTGGAGTACGACGACCTGAGCGTCCGGCGTTCGCTGGCCGTCGCCCACGACGCGCTCGCCGCCGCCGAGCGCGAGGCCGACCGGGACGCGGCCCGCGTGCTGCGCGGCATCGGCGCCCTCGACCTGCCGACGTACGGCGCCCCGCTGGTCGCCCTCCTCACCGGCACGGACGAGCGCCGCGCCGAGGCCGCCCTGGACCGCCTGGTCGACGTGGCCCTGCTGGAGGAGACGGCGTACGGCCGCTACACCCCGCACGACCTGGTCCGCGACTTCGCCCGCGAACTGGCCGAGGAGTCCCCGACGGAGCCCGCCCCCGACACCGCCGCCCTGCGCTGGTACGCCGCCGTGGCCGGGCGGCAGGTCATGGCGGTCGTGGAACCGGGGCTGGACCAGGACGACCGGCGGCGGCCCACCGCTGCCGAACCGGCGGAGCACGCCGCAGACGTGGCGGCCCTGTTGCCGTTCGAGTCGGCCGAGGAAGCCTTCGCCTGGGGCGAGGTGGAGCTGGAGAACATCGTCGCGTTGGTGGAGCGGAACACCGGCACCTCCGACAGGCTCCGGGCCGCGTATCTCTCCGTGCTCGTCCGGCTGCTCATCCCGTACGTCCAGCGTGGCGGCCGGGTCGCCGAGATGGACGTCCTGGGCCGGGCCGCGCTCGCCGCCGCGCGGGTGCTCGGGGACGAGCCGGCGGAGGCGTACGCGCTCAGTGACCTCGCGGGGCTGCACTTCCTGACCGGCCGGCACAAGGACGCCCTGGTCCTCACCGGCCAGGCCCAGGAGATCTGGCAGCGGCTCGGCACGTTCGCCGCCCGGGTCCGGCGCTGTCTGAACAACCGGGGGCTGCTGCTGGAGGGGCTCGGACGGTACGCGGAGTCCGAGGAGGCGCTGCGGCAGAGCCTCGCGTACTCCCGGCAGCTGAACGACCCGTTCGGCGAGGCCGTCACGCACAGCCACCTCGGCAACCTCTACGAGCACACCGACCCGCGCGCGGCCATCGAGCAGCACCGGCACTCGCTGGCGATCGGGGACGCGATCGGCGCGGTCATCGTGCAGCACTCGGCGCACTGCAACATCGGTTACGCCCACCTCACGCTCGGCGAACCGGCCGCCGCCGCTCGGCACTTCGAGGAGAGCCTGCGCATTCTCGGCGGGCACGGCGACTGGCACGGCGAGTCCCAGACCCGGCTCGGGCTGGTCCGCGCGCTGCGGAAGCTGGGCGATTCCGAGCGGGCGGACCGTGAGTGCGCCGAGCTGCTGCGCCGCGCCGACGCCCGCGCCGACCGCTACATGGGCGGCCTCGCCCGGCACCAGCACGGGCTGCTGCTGCGGGAGCAGGGGCGCGAGGCGGAGGCGTACGACGTCTGGCGCGCGGCTCTTGCGGCGCTGGACGGCACCGACGAGCAGACGGTGTCGGCCGAGCTGCGCACGCTGCTCGCGGACTGGCCGAAGGGCCCCTGACGGCCGAAGGGCCCCTGGAGCGCGTTCACTTGGCGTCGGCATAGCACTGCACCACCGCCGTCGTGAACGGGAACCGCACCGGTGTCTCCCCGAACGTCAGCCGCCCGGCGAGGCCGGCCGCCTCCCGGATGGCCTGGACGACGGTCTCGGCCTCCTCGGCGGGGCAGTGCACGATCACCTCGTCGTGCTGGAAGAAGACCAGCTCGGCCCTGAGGTCCGCGCAGGCCCGGCGCAGCGCGGCGAGCAGCAGCAGGGCCCAGTCGGCGGCGCTGCCCTGCACGACGAAGTTCCGCGCGAAGCGGCCCCGCGCGCGGGAGTTCGTGGACGCGTAGCCGGGGACCCACCCGTCGGCCTGGCCGTCCGCGGGGCTCTCGGCGTCGCCGTCGCCCACGGGGATGCCCGCCTCCTCCGCCGCGTCCTCGCCCGCCCCGGCGGCCGGCGGGCAGGTCCGGCCGAGCCAGGTGCGCACCAGGCGGCCCTCCTCACCGGCGCGGGCGGCCTCGTCGACGTAGGCCACGGCCTTGGGGAAGCGGCGGCGGAGCGCGGCGAGGTTCTTCAGGCCGTCGCCGGAGGTCTGGCCGTAGACCGCGCCGAGCACGGCGAGCTTGGCCTGGTCGCGGTCGCCGGAGAAGGCCCGGTCGGAGACGGACTGGTAGAGGTCGCTCTCGCGGCCGGCGACCTCCATCAGGCCCGGGTCGCGGGAGATGGCCGCGAGGACCCGTGGCTCCATCTGGTCGGCGTCGGCGACGACCAGCCGCCAGCCGGGGTCGGCGACCACGGCCCGGCGGATCACCTTGGGGATCTGCAGTCCGCCCCCGCCGTTGGTCACCCAGCGCCCGGTGACCGTGCCGCCGGCCAGGAACTCCGGCCGGAAGCGGCCGTCGCGCACCCAGTCCTGCAGCCAGGACCAGCCGTGGGCCACCCAGATGCGGTACAGCTTCTTGTACTCCAGCAGGGGCTGGACCGCCGGGTGGCCGAGGGATTCGATCTCCCAGCGGCGGGTCGACTTCACCTTGATCCCGGCCTGGGCGAAGGCCTTGACCACGTCGGCGGGCAGGTCGGGCCGGACCCGGCGGCCGAAGGCCGCGGACACCTCGTCGGCCAGCTCGGCGAGGCGGCGCGGCTCGCCACCGCCCGCGTACCGCTCGCCGAGCAGGTCGTGCAGCAGCTCGCGGTGGACCTCGGCGCTCCAGGGGAGGCCCGTGTGGTTCATCTCGGCGGCCACCAGCATCCCCGCCGACTCGGCGGCGGTCAGCAGCCGCATCCGGTCGGGGTGGGCGGTCTTCTCGTGCCGCCGCTGCTGGTCGGCGTAGACGGCGAGGAGGTCGTCGAGGGGCAGCCGGGTGCCGGTGGGCTCGAACAGCGGGGACTGGGCGCCCGGTTCGGCCGCGCGCTGCGGCGGGTCGGGCGGTACGGGGCCGCCGCGGAGGCGGGCCAGGGCGGCGGCGGCCGAGCGCGGCTCGCCGTACCGTCCCTCGTGGCCCAGCAGCAGTGTTTCGGCGTCCTCGATGTCGTAACACCGCTCGACTCGCACCCCCGTGGCGAGCAGACGCGGGTAGACCTCGGGGGTCGACCGCCACACCCAGCGTGTCACCTCCGGGCGGCTCCGCACCGCCCCGGCGAGATCGCTCTCCCGCCGCACCGGCCCGGCGGGCAGCCCGTCCGGGCCGAGGGGGGCGACGTCCACGCCACCGTCCTCGGCCGGTGCGAGCGCCCACCGGTCGGTCATGACTGCGAGTGTGACAGGCGGGTCTGACAATGGCGCTGACCTGCGGTTTCAGCCTTCCTGGCGGCAGTCCTCCCGGTCGGGCTCCGGCCCGTTCTTCTCCATCGGCAGCGAAGCGAGCCTCCCGGAGAAAGGAGACGTCGAGATCACCTCGGGGTTGCGGCGACGGCGGCCCCCGGCTACGACCCCGCGTGCTCGTACATCACCACCAGCACCCCGTGCACCGGCTCATCGCCCGCGTCCTCCTCGGCGTCGTCGACCAGCTCGGCCAGGGTGTCGCGCAGTCGCCGTGCCCGCTCCGGGGAGAGGCGCAGATGCCGGAGGCTGAGCAGCGGGTCCCCGGGGGCGCGGTCCAGCTCCTGGGCGACCGCGTTCAGCAGTGCCGCCGTACCCGCCGCCTGTGGCTCCGCGACCAGCAGGCGCCGGCCGACCCGTCGGTAGTACTGCTCCGTCCCGCCCCGGACCTGCCGGGTCTCCACGACCTGGACGAGCCCAGTCTCGCGCAGCACCTTGAGGTGGTGCGCCACGCTGCCCTTGGCCACCCCGAGCCGCACCGCCAACTGGCTGATCGTGGCGGGCTGGTGGGTCAGCACGAAGAGCAGCCGCTGGCGCAGCGGGTGGGCGAGCGCGGCGAACTGCTCGGGGGCGGAGATCTCCAGTACGTCTTCTTGTCCGCGTACGTCTTCGTGCTCGCGCATGTCGTCCCGTCCGGTCGCGCATCAAGCGTCTAATTCCCTTGACGCTTTCGCAAGTCGATGTTGTACTCCCCATCATGACCACCCTGACGCCCGGTACGCCCGGTACGCCCCAGACCCCCGTCGCCGACACGGCCGCCGTGATCGAGGAGACCGCCCGGCTCGTCGCCGAGCAGTACGTGTTCCCGGAGGTCGGCGACCGAATCGCCGCGCTGCTGCGCCGCCGCCTCGCCGAGGGGGCGTACGACGCCGGGAGCGCCGAGGAACTGGGCGCCCGGGTCACCGCGGACCTCCAGTCGGACAACGGCGATCTGCACCTGCGCCTGATGTACCACCCCGACCGGGTCCCCGAGGAGCAGGGCGAGGCCACGCTGGCCGAGATGCGCCGCCGGTTTGACACCTCCCTGGGCGGGGTTCCGCGCGTGGAGCTGCTCACCGGCGGCACCGCCCTGCTCGAACTGGGCCCGTCCCTCTTCCCGCTCGCCTGGTCCGCCGAACCGCTCACGGCCGCGCTCACGCTGGTCGCGCGCGCGGACGTGCTGATCCTGGACCTGCGGGGCAACCGCGGCGGCGACCCGGAGACGGTGGCCTTCGTCTGCAGCTACCTGCTCGACGAGCGCACCCACCTCAACACCCAGTACACGCGCGCGGGGGAGCGCTACGACCAGTACTGGAGCCTGCCGCACGTCCCGGGTGCCCGCTTCGGCGGCACCAAGCCGGTCTACGTGCTCACCAGCGGCAACACGTTCTCCGCCGCCGAGGAACTGACGTACAACCTCCAGCAGTTGGGCCGCGCGGTGATCGTGGGGGAGACGACCAGGGGCGGGGCGCACCCGCGCGAGGGCTGGACGGTCCACCCGCATCTGGAGGTCGCGATCCCGGTCGCCCGCTCGATCAACCCGGTCTCCGGCACCAACTGGGAGGGCACCGGCATCCGCCCGGACATCGCGTGCGCGGCCGAGGACGCCCTCGACCGGGCACTGCTGGAACTGGCGCGGCCCTGACAGCCGTGTGCGGTCGTTCACAGGCCGGTTGTCCACAGCCTGTGGACGACCGCGCCGCGCTGTCGGCGGCGCATGGCACGATCGACACGTGACCAGCACCAGCAGCACCGTCGAGCAAGCCTTCCAGGCCTCCCTCTACGACGACACCGACTCCGGCCTCGACACGGGCGCGTCCCTCCTCGCGGCCGACCCCGCCGCGGACAGGGAACTCGCGCGGCGGGGCGAGGAGTTCGTGGCGGCGGCCTGGCGGCGCGGCTGGCAGCCCGCCGACGTCGTACGGCTCGTGCGGCGGGAGCTGGACGACCTCCACGTACTCCTGGCCGCCGGGCTGATCCGGGCCCAGGCCGGGCAGGACCGCCCGCGCGGGGGCCGCTGGGCCGCCCAGCTGGAGGCCCTGCCGCAGGACCCCGCCCGCGCGGGCGACCGCTTCTCGCACGCCACCGCCGTCCTGGAGCTGTACCGCCTGCTGCTGCGGCTGCCCGCGCTCGAACCCCTGGAGGAGCCCCGCCGGGAGCACGGTCCCGCCGCCTCCCGCATGCTCACCCGAATCCGCGCCCTGCTCGCCAAGGCCGAGGCCACCGGGTTCCCGGAGGAAGCGGAGGCGCTCACCGAGAAGGCGCAGGAGCTGATGGCCCGGCACAGCGTGGACGAGGCGCTGCTCGCCGCCGCCGCGCCCGCGCCGGACGCGCCCGGCGCCTGCCGGATCGGGGTCGAGCCGCCGTACGAGCAGTCCAAGGCGGTGCTGCTGGACGCGGTCGCCACGGCCAACCACTGCCGCGCGGTGTGGAACGAACCGCTGGGCTTCACCACGGTCGTCGGTTTCGAGGCGGACCTGGAGGCGGTCGAGCTGCTCCACGCCTCGCTGCTGGTGCAGGCCATGCACGCGATGACCAGGGCGGAGGCCGCGCAGAGAGCCGGCGGCCGCAAGCGCACCAAGACCTTCCGGCAGTCCTTCTTCGCGGCCTACGCGCACCGCGTCGGCGACCGGCTCAGGGCCGCCGCCGAGACCCAGGTCACCCAGGATCTGCTGCCGGTGCTGGCCACGCGCGCGATAGCCGTCACCGACCGCCTGGACCGCATGTTCCCGGAGACGACCACGACCCGGCTGCGCGGGGTGACCGACGCGGCGGGCTGGACGGAGGGCGCGGCGGCTGCGGACCAGGCCCAGGTCGGAGCCCGGCCGCGGCTGCCGTAGGCCGTGGGCGGCGCTGTCAGTCCCCGGGCCGCTGGAACGCGCTGACGTAGGCGTTCGGGTCGCCCTGGCCGGTCCGGCCGGCGATCGGTCCGTACTTCCACGGGAAGTCCTGGGAGGTCTTGCTGCCCGGCAGGGTGAGGCGCATCGACGTGGCATTCAGCGTCTTCGCGTCGCTGTCCTTGCCGCGCACATAGGTGACCGTGAAGGTCGCGGAGTCTCCCTTGGCGAGCTTCAGCTTCTGGGCCTTGGCCCCCGCCTGGGGCTTCAGGGTCACCGCGCGGCCGGCCTGCTCGAGCTCGACGTGCGGAAAGCCGTCCAGGGTGCAGGGCGCGCTCTGGTTGGTGATGCCGACGACGACCTCGCCGGTGTCCCCGGCCGCCGGTGCCATGCTCGCGGCACTGGCGTTGACGGAGGCCTTGCCGACGGCGCAGCCACCGGCGGCGCCCTTGCTCCCGCCCCCTCCACCGTTGTTGCATGCGGTCAGGGCGAGGGCGGAGACGAGGACGGTGAGCGTGAGCGGAATGGCGCGCATGGGCTGGTTCCTGTCGAGGCGGTGACGGTGCCCCAGCATCATGGCGCCTACGCCCCGGGCTCGTACGCGCACCCCTCCGGAGTCACTGCTTCAAGCCGGTCGGCAGCCCGGAGGGCAGCTTGCCGCCCTCGGCCCGGGTGAACGTCTCCTGGCCGAGCTTGCCCGACCAGGTCACCTTCATGGCCTGCGCGTCGACCGAGTCGACCATGCCGGACACCCGGTCCTTGCTGCCGTCGGTGCAGGTCAGATGGATCATCTGCATCCCGGCCTCGGTGCCCGCCGTGCCGCTGCACACGGCACCGCCGGTCGCGAAGAGCCCTGCCTTCTTCCCGTTGACCACCAGCGCCACGACCTTGCCGCCCGTGGTGGTGATCCAGCTGCCCTGGAGCTTGCCGGAGGCCCCCGGCGCGGCGCCGGTGGGGGCACCCGAACCCGCGGTGGCCGTCGAGGACGGGCTCTGTGTGGAGTCGTCCTTGGAGCCGTCGCCCCCGCTGCTGCACGCCGTCAGCGCGAGCGCGCCCGTCAGACCCGCGGCCACGGCCACGGCCGTGGCGCGCACCCTTGCAGTCGCCCAAGTCACGTCAAGCTCCTAGCTGTAGCGGCCGGCCGCCCGTGGCCGGAGGACCCGCAGCAAGCTATCAGCAGGCCCTGGAGGGACCTGCGGACGCCGCCCGAGAGACAGGTAGGAGTTTTCCTACGATTGACGCGTAGGGAATCTCCTACCTATTGTCGCCCTCATGGACACCACGCACATCACGCACGCCTCCTTCGTCACCCTTCCGGTCTCCGACCAGGACCGTGCCCTGCGCTTCTACCGGGACGTACTGGGTTTCGAGGTCACCGCCGACCGGCAGCTGCCCCAGGGGCGCTGGCTCCAGGTGGCCCCCGAGGGTGCGCAGACCGTCTTCACGCTCTCGGGGCCGGACATGGGCGGTTTCACTCCCGGCTCCGCGCGGGGGATCATGTTGGTCACGACCGACGTCGACGCGGACTGTGCCCGGCTCGCCGCGGCCGGCATCCCCGTGCAGGGGCCGGACGAGCTCCCCTGGGGACGGATGGCCTCCTTCACGGACCCCGACGGCAACGGTCTGATGCTGCTGACGGAGAAGGAAGGCTTCTGACGGCCCCATGAACGGGACGGGTACCGCCGCCGAGGACCGCGTCTTCGCCGCGCTGGCGAACGCCACCCGCCGAGAGGTGCTGCGGCTGTTGCGCGAGCGCGGACCGCAGCCCGTCCAGGCCCTGGCCGACCATTTCGACATGCGCCGCCCGAGCCTCTCGGAACACCTCAAGGTGCTCCGGGAGGCCGGCCTCGTCTCCGAGCAGCGCTCCGGCCGGCAGCGCATCTACCGCCTGGAAGCGGCCCCGCTCGCCGAGCTGCAGGACTGGCTCCATCCGTACGAGCGGTTCTGGCGTGGGCAGCTGAAAGGTCTCGGTGAGCTGCTCGACCGTATGCCTGACGATGACGGGTCATGAGCACCGAACCCGATGACGACCTCACGACCATCCGCGTCGCCCAGTACTTCCCGCACCCGCCCGCCAAGGTCTGGCGCGCCCTCACCGAGCCGGAACTGCTGGCCCGCTGGCAGATGCCCGGCGCCGAGGACTTCCGGCTGGAGGTCGGCCACCGGTACCGGCTGACCTCGGTCCCGCGTCCCAACGCCCGCTTCTCCGGTGTCGTCGAGGTGCGGGTGCTCGCCTACGACATCGAGCGGATGCTGTCCCTCCGGTGGGCGGACGCCGATCCCGCCAATCCCGCGGACTGGACCATCACCTGGACCCTGGAACAGGAAGGGCGCGGAACGCGTCTGTTTCTAGTACACGAGGGATTCGATCCGGACGATCCGGCTCAGATGATGGCGCGGAAGATCATGGGCGGGGGCTGGAGGGGACATGTCCTGCCCGCTCTGGGGCAGACGCTCAACCAGCTTCGGTAAAGCAGGCGTCAAAGGAGTAACTGAGGGATAACCCCGCGTGCACGTGCATCTGCCCATGCACCTGCACGTGAACAGGGCTATGATCCGGGTCAGTTGACTACAGCATCTATGGCCACACCAGCCAGTGCACCGGGGAGCGACCTGTGGACCACGACGTTGACAGCGTGTACAGGGGGTACGACGTGTACAACGGCATGGCTGCCACGCAGCTGGACGGAGTGGCCTGGCAGAAGAGCCGGCACAGCAACTCGCAGGGCTCCTGCGTGGAGTTCGCGCGGCTGCCCGGTGGCGATGTGGCCGTACGCAACTCCCGCTTCCCGGACGGGCCCGCGCTCGTCTACACACGCGCGGAGATCGAGGCGATGCTCCTCGGCGTCAAGGACGGCGAGTTCGACCACCTGACTAGCTGACGCACGAGTACCGGCCGCGAACGGGCCGGTCGTTGCAGAGGTGTCGGACGAGTTAACGCGCGTAGAAAGACTGCGCCGTCGAAGGCCGTGAACGCAGAAGGCCGTGAATGCCGCGTTCCGGCTTCAGTCGGAGGACTGAAGCCGGAACAGCGCCCATACGACCTTGCCGCTCAGCGTGCCCGCGAGCGGGTGCCAGCCCCAGCTGTCGCTGAAGGAGTCGACCAGGAACAGGCCGCGCCCCGACTCCGCCGAGAAGTCGTCCGAGTCGCGCGGGACAGGTGTCTCGTGGCTCGGGTCGCGTACCGCGCACACCAACCGCTCGGTCCAGCGCATCACATGCAGCCGCACGGACGGTCCGTGGTCGGCGGCACGGCCCGGCTCCGTCGGCATCGCGTGGCGCAGGGCGTTGGTGACGAGTTCGGAGACGACCAGGCATATGTCGTCGAAGCGGTCGTCCACGTCCCACTGGTCGAGGGTGTTCCGGGTGAAGCGACGGGCCTCGCGCACCGCTTCGTAGCGGGCGGGCAGTGCGCAGGAGGCGGCATCGGACACGGCCGCGGGGTCGAGTGGAGGAAGGCCCTGCCGTAATGGCTTGAGCATGGTCGATCCATTCGTTCCCATGCGAGGCACTCCCGGGATTCCGCGGTCGTTGCGATGCAGCGGTGGCGCGGGACCATGGTTTCGGATGGGAAGGGCAGATGCAAGGGCAAATGCACGTGCACGAGACCGAATTGAACCTGCCCGTACCGCTTCTTGGCCATTTTTTCCGCCATCTGGGAGTCGTCTTTAGGCGGTTGGCGGTGGCGAACCCGTCTCCATCCTGCGCACAAGCGGCCGACCTCTTTCCGTTTCCGTAACCGGATGAGTACTGCGCGAAGCGTTTTAGTGGCAGACTTCGGCCCCTGAAGACGGTTGGGGAGGCGACGAACGTGAGCGCGGGAGAGCCCGGATCGGTGGTGCGGCGCATGCTGCTCGGCTCGCAACTCAGGCGACTGCGTGAAGCGCGGGGGGTCACGCGCGAGGCGGCGGGGTACTCCATCCGCGCCTCCGAGTCGAAGATCAGCCGGATGGAACTGGGCCGGGTCAGCTTCAAGACCAGAGACGTCGAGGACCTGCTGACGCTGTACGGCATCAACGACGAGGCGGAGCGCGAGTCGCTGCTCTCCCTCGCTCGGGAGGCCAACGTCGCGGGCTGGTGGCACAGTTACACCGACGTCCTGCCCAGCTGGTTCCCCACCTATGTGGGCCTGGAGGGCGCCGCCTCCCTCATCCGCGCCTACGAGGTGCAGTTCGTGCACGGCCTGCTCCAGACCGAGGCCTACGCCCGCGCGGTGGTCCGGCGCGGCATGAAGGGCGCGAGCCCGGCCGACGTGGAGCGGCGGGTCGCGCTGCGCCTGGAGCGGCAGAAGCACCTGCTGGACGACAACGCCCCCGAGTTCCACATCGTGCTGGACGAGGCCGCGCTGCGCCGTCCGTACGGCGACCGCGAGGTGATGCGCGGACAGCTCCAGCACCTGATCGACCTCTCCGAGCGGCCCAACGTACGGCTCCAGATCATGCCGTTCAGCTTCGGCGGGCACTCCGGCGAGAGCGGCGCCTTCACGATCCTCAGCTTCCCCGAGTCCGACCTGTCCGACGTGGTCTACCTGGAGCAGCTGACCAGCGCCCTCTACCTCGACAAGCGGGAGGACGTCGCCCAGTACGAGCAGGCGCTGAAGGAGCTGCAGCAGGACAGTCCCGGCCCGGACGAGAGCCGGGATCTGCTCCGCGGACTCCTTCAACTCTCTTGAAACACAAGTACGATGACGTGTGATCAGACTGTGAGTGGATCTGGTGTCTGCTAGCGATTGAGGGATCACATGTCGTCCTACTTCACCGACCTGGCCCTGCAGTACATCGACGGTGAGTGGCGTCCGGGCACCGGCTCCTGGGACGTCATCGACTTCAACCCCTACAACGACGAGAAGCTGGCCGCCATCACCGTGGCCACGGTCGACGAGGTCGACCAGGCCTACCGGGCCGCCGCCCGCGCGCAGAAGCAGTGGGCCGCGACCAACGCGTACGCCCGCCGTACCGTCTTCGAGCGGGCGCTCAGGCTGATCGAGGAGCGCGAGCAGGAGATAGCCGACCTGATCATCGCGGAGCTGGGCGGCACGCGCGTCAAGGCGGGCTTCGAGCTGCACCTCGCCAAGGAGTTCCTGCGCGAGTCGGTCCACCTGGCGCTGCGCCCCGAGGGCAAGCTGCTGCCCTCTCCGACGGACGGCAAGGAGAACCGGGTCTACCGGGTTCCGGTGGGCGTCGTCGGCGTGATCAGCCCCTTCAACTTCCCCTTCCTGCTGTCGCTGAAGTCGGTGGCCCCGGCGCTCGCCCTCGGCAACGGCGTGGTCCTCAAGCCGCACCAGAACACCCCGATCTCCGGCGGCACCCTGGTCGCGAAGATCTTCGAGGAGGCGGGGCTGCCGGGCGGTCTGCTCAACGTCGTCGTCACCGACATAGCCGAGATAGGCGACGCCTTCATCGACCACCCGATCCCCAAGGTCATCTCCTTCACCGGTTCCGACCGGGTCGGCCGGCACGTCGCGACCGTGTGCGCCAAGAACTTCAAGCGCGCGGTGCTCGAACTGGGCGGCAACAGCGCGCTGGTGGTGCTGGACGACGCCGACATCGACTACGCGGTGGACGCGGCGGTCTTCAGCCGGTTCGTCCACCAGGGCCAGGTCTGCATGGCCGCGAACCGGGTCCTCGTGGACCGGTCCATAGCCGACGAGTTCACCGAGAAGTTCGTCGCCAAGGTCAAGACCCTCAAGGTCGGCGACCCGAGCGACCCGCAGACCGTCATCGGCCCGGTGATCAACACCACCCAGGCCAACGCGATTTCGGGCGCGATCGAGCAGGCGCTCGCCGAGGGCGCCACCGCCCTGGTGCAGGGCACCGTCTCCGGCAACCTGGTCGAGCCCACCGTGCTGACCGATGTGCCCGCCGGCTCCAGCCTGCTCCAGCAGGAGGTCTTCGGCCCGGTCGTCTTCCTCGTCCCGTTCGACGGCGAGGAGGAGGCGGTCCGGATCGTCAACGACACCCCCTACGGCCTCAGCGGCGCCGTGCACACCGGTGACATCGAGCGCGGTGTGGCCTTCGCGAAGCAGATCGACACCGGCATGTTCCACGTGAACGACGGCACCGTGCACGACGAGCCGCTCGTACCCTTCGGCGGCGAGAAGCACTCCGGCATCGGCCGCCTGAACGGCGAGACGACGATGGAGGCCTTCACCACCATCAAGTGGATCTCGGTGCAGCACGGCCGCAGCGGCTTCCCGTTCTAGGTTTCCTTCGAGCCAGGTTTTCCTTCGAGGCTCTCTTCGCCCGACGGGCCATTGCGGACAGAACCTGACCGCAATGGCCCGTAGCTTTCTCGGTGTCAGGGAAACGGACTTGAGGAAAGGCGGCCGGTCATGGTCACGCACGTGAGCGCGGAGGCACAGGGCGACGAGCGCGGGGCGCTGCTCGCCTTTATAGAGGAACAGCGCGGCGGTATCCGCCGGGCGCTGCTGGGGCTGACCGAGGAACAGGCCCGCATGCGCCCCAGCGCGAGCGAACTGTCCCTGGGCGGACTGCTCAAGCACGTCACCGAGACCGAGCAGGGCTGGGTGGCCCGCGCCAAGCAGGAGGCCGCGGCGGTCAAGCGCGACGAGTCGAACTGGCACGAGTCCTTCCAGCTGACGGACGACGAGACCGTCGCCGGGCAGCTCGCCTACTGGGAGGAGGTCGCCGCGGAGACGGAGAAGTTCATCCGCTCCGCGCCCAGCCTGGACGACTCCTTCCCGCTGCCGCCCGACCCCTGGTTCCCGCCGGAGGGCCGCGTCTCGCTGCGCTGGCTCTGCCTGCACCTGATCCGGGAGACGGCCCGGCACGCCGGCCACGCCGACATCATCCGGGAGTCCCTGGACGGCAAGACCGCGTTCGAGCTGGTGGCCCTGGAGCAGGCGGGATAGCCGTACACGCCTAACCTGGACCGCATGTCAGCGATCCGTCTGCTCGTGCTGGGCGCGGTCCGCCAGCACGGGCGGGCCCACGGCTACCAGGTGCGCGCCGACCTGGAGTACTGGGGCGCGCACGAGTGGTCCAACGCCAAGCCGGGCTCGATCTACCACGCCCTGAAGCAGATGGCCCGGCAGGGACTGCTGCACGCGCACGAGATCGCGCCGTCCACGGCCGGGGGACCGCCCCGCACCGAGTACGAGGTCACCGAGCAGGGCACCGAGGAGTACTTCACGCTCCTTCGGGAGGCCCTGGCCGCCCGCGACCGGAGCATCGACCTGCTCTCCACGGCCATCGGCTTCATGGTCGACCTGGAACGCGCCGAGGTGGTGGCCCTGCTCCGGGAGCGGCTGCGCCGGCTGGCCGAGTGGCGCGGCTCCGTCACCGAGCACTACATCCCCGAGGACGGCCCGGAGAAGCTCGGCCACATCGGCGAGATCATGAACATGTGGGTCCACGCGGCCGACGGCGAGGCCGCCTGGACCCAGGGCCTGATCGCACGCATCGAGAAGGGCGCCTACACCTTCGCGGGCGAGGGCGAACCGTTCGTCGGCGTACTCGCCGAGGGCCAGGAGAACCCCTACGCCACGGGGGAGCGGCACCCCGAAGACACGCGCTAGTGGTGGAAGCCGGTCGCTGCGTCCTTGTCCCGGACCAGGGGGTGCGGCTGGCGGCGCAGCTCCGGGACGAGGCGGGTCAGGTCGGCCATGAACAGGTCGGCCAGGTCGTGCGAGAAGCCGTTGCGGCACACGACCCGCAGCACGGACAGATCCTCCCGGTTCGGCGGGAAGGTGTACGCGGGCACCAGCCAGCCGCTCTCGCGCATCCGCCGGGAGACGTCGAAGACGTCGTACGACGACACGCCGTCGGCCATGGTGAAGGCGAAGACCGGCAGCTGGCTCCCGCGCGTGAGCAGGCGGAAGTCACCGAGCGCCGCGATCCGCTCCGCGAGCGAGCACGCCACCTCCCGGGTGGAGCGCTGCACCAGCCGGTAGCCCTCCCGGCCCAGCCGCAGGAACGAGTAGTACTGCCCGACCACCTGCGCGCCGGGCCGCGAGAAGTTGAGTGCGAAGGTCGGCATGTCGCCGCCCAGGTAGTTGACCCGGAAGACCAGCTCCTCGGGCAGCGCTTCCTGGTCCCGCCACAGCGCCCAGCCGACGCCCGGGTAGACCAGGCCGTACTTGTGCCCCGAGGTGTTGATCGAGGCCACCCGGGGCAGCCGGAAGTCCCACACCAGGTCCTCGTCCAGGAAGGGCGCCACCATGCCCCCGGACGCCCCGTCGACGTGCACGGGGATGTCGAGCCCGGTGCGCTCCTGGAGGACGTCCAGGGCCGCGCACAGCTCCGCGATGGGCTCGTACGACCCGTCGAAGGTGGAGCCGAGGACGCCGACGACCCCGATGGTGTTCTCGTCGCACAGCTGCGCGGCGGCCTCGGGATCCAGGTGGAAACGGTCGCCCTCCATCGGCACCTGCCGGGCCTCCACCTCCCAGAAGTTGCAGAACTTCTCCCAGCAGACCTGGACGTTGACGCCCATGACCAGATTGGGCCGTGCCCCCGGATACCGGTCGGCGTTGCGCTTGGCCCACCGGCGCTTGAGCGCCATCCCGGCGAGCATGCACGCCTCGCTGGACCCGGTGGTCGAACAGCCGACGACGGCCGAGGGGTCCGGCGCGTTCCACAGGTCGGCGAGCATCGCCACGCAGCGCTTCTCCAGCTCGGCCGTGCGCGGGTACTCGTCCTTGTCGATCATGTTCTTGTCCCGGCACTCCTGCATCAGCGCCCCGGCCTGCGGCTCCATCCAGGTGGTGACGAAGGTCGCCAGGTTCAGCCGGGAGTTGCCGTCCAGCATCAGCTCGTCGTGGACCAGCTGGTACGCCGTCGTCGGGGACATCGGGGCGTCCGGGAGCCGGTGCGTGGGCGGGGCCTCGGTCATGCCGCCGACGGGGTTGGCCTCCCCGAAGAACGGGTTGACCGCCAGCGACCGCTCGTCGTGTTTCTCCGGACCTTGGTGCAACGCCATGGGCTTGCCCTCCTCAGCGGCGGAGTGGATGCGTGGCTTGGATTGAAGCAGGCTCACGCGTTTCCTTCGGGATCCGTAGTGATGTGTCGTCGTTCGGCCTCATGCCGGGTGTCGGTGTCGTGTATGAGTTCGTAGATCGAATGTGTGACCTTTTCGCGGGAATGTCGTTGATCGGATGACAGAGGGGCGGACAGCGGGGAGTGGGTGCTGGTGAGCCGGAGGCTGCGATTGGGTGAGGGCGAGGCGGCCGGTACCGCCTGTGCCCGTGGTCTGCTGCGTACGGGGGTGGTAGAGAAGACGGGCGAGGTGCTGTCGGCCGCGGTGCTGGCGGAGCGGGTGGGCTGGGCGGCTGATCTGGTGTCCGGCATGGCGACCTCGCTGCTGGCCGCGCACTGGAACGCCACCGACGTGAGCGCGCTCGCCTCCGGTACGGACGCGGTAGGCCGTGCGCTGCCGTCGAACGCGTGGATGGCGCTGCGGCGCCTGGGCTGGAGTGCCGCCCTGACCGAGGGCAT
Organism: Streptomyces sp. NPDC002676; assembly: GCF_053592455.1. Taxonomy (NCBI): domain Bacteria; kingdom Bacillati; phylum Actinomycetota; class Actinomycetes; order Kitasatosporales; family Streptomycetaceae; genus Streptomyces; species Streptomyces sp. NPDC002676. The sequence goes on from NZ_JBSFVT010000003.1 coordinate 574,064, forward strand.
CCGCGTCAATGACCGGATCGTGCGCATGGCCCAGGAAACCGCCGGGCGCACGCTGCGATCGGTGAAATGGCGGGCCGACCTGACCGCCGGGATTCTGGCGACGTGGCCTGCCGAACCGGGCAAGCGCACCCCGGCCGAGTGGGATGCGGTCCGCGCGGCCATTCACGATGGCCGGCACCTGCCGTCCATCGTGATCAGATCCCGGACCCGGCAGATTGCCGCCTTCGCCAAGAAGCACGGCCGGTTGCCGGTCGATGTGTTCGAGCTGGAGGCCGCACCCCGCACGGCGCGGATGCTGCTGCTGTCGGCTTGTGACGGGCAGCAGGCGTCGATCGCCCGTGTTGATGATCCGGGCCGGGCGCTGCTGCGACTGCAGTTGCCCACCCGCCCAAACCCGCGCTCCTACCGGGACTGGAGCTGGGTGGCCTGCTCGATCACGCTGCCGCCGATCGTCCCGCTCGGCGCGGTGCTGCACCTGCCTACCCTGCGCATCCACCAGGGCCGGGTGAGGGTGGATCTCGCCTACACCCACGCCGTGCCCATGGCCCGGCGCAGTGGGCACACCATTGCCCTCGGCGTGGACTGGGGGCTGAACACCCTGCTCAGCGCGGGCGCGGTCCGCCTGCACGGCGACGGGAAGATCACCGCTCTCGGCACGGGTGGCATGTTCCGCGCCTCTGGTGTGCAGGCTAAACAGCACCGGCTGCGCCGCGAGAGCGAGCACCTGCATACCAAGGCCGGCCACTACAAGCGGCTCATCGCCGGAAACCACACGCATCCGCTGACGGTCAAACAGCAGGTGCTCGCCGAGGAGCTCCGGCACGTCTGCGACCGCCGCTCCCACCTCAACGACGCCCTCGCCTGGTCCGCCGCACGCTGGACGGTCGATCAGGCCATCACCGCCCGTGCGACCGTGATCTACATCGAAGACCTTCGCTCGATGGAAGCCCGGGGCATGGGCCGCACCCTCAACACCCGCCTGTCCCAGCAGGTACGCGGGCAGATCGTGGACCGGATGCGGCACCTGGCCGCCGAGGCGGGCATCACCGTCGTCACCGTCCCCGCCCGCGACACCTCCCGGCACTGCCCCCACTGTCTCGTCCCGCTGCGCCACCGCAAGGCCCCCGACCGGCCCACCACACCCGGCTGGAAATGGGCCGTCTGCCTGAATCCAGAGTGTGGCTGGCAAGGCGACCGCGATATGGGGGCCTGGCAGCGCATCGCCGCGCGTGGCCTGGCCCACCAGACCAAGACCGTCACCGACCGCGCCACCGGCACCATGGTCATCCGCTCGGTGGTGGACGAACTCGAAACTCAAGCCATGGTCACCCCGGCCACGAAGACCAGCTGGAAGGACCGGTCCAAGACCGGCCCCACCCGGCACCGCACCACACGCCCCGCGCCCAGGCGACGCAGGGCACCCTCCCCCACCAGCCCCACAGGTTCGGCGGGACAGCGTCCGGAGGGACACGCTCACACGGGCCGGATGAGGCTGCCCCGCGCAGCCCACCGACACCAGGGCGTGACGACGATCAGCACACCCGCCACCGGCCGACACCGGCCACGAGGAGCGGCACTGGGTGCAGGATTCCACCTGCACGCCCACGCCACCCCGCCACGGTGGGCACCACCCATGCCTGACGCCACGTTCTTGCATGGGATCGCTTAGCTGATCAGAGACGCTTGCACCTCACGTGGCGTGAGGCCGCACCGTGGAGCGCGTACCGACCGAAGGAGCGGAAAGTGAGCTACTCCGTAGGACAGATCTACTCCGTGGGACAGGTCGCGCAGTTCGCCGGGGTCACGGTGCGCACCCTGCACCACTACGACGAGATCGGCCTGCTCGTCCCGAGCGAGCGCACCCACGCCGGTCACCGGCGCTACGGCGACGCCGACCTCGACCGGCTCCAGCAGATCCTGTTCTACCGGGAACTCGGCTTCCCGCTCGACGAGGTCGCGGTCCTGCTCGACGACCCGGACGCGGACCCGCGCGAACACCTGCGCCGCCAGCACGAACTGCTGACCGCCCGGATCGAGAGGCTCCAGAAGATGGCCGCGGCCGTGGAGCACGCCATGGAGGCACGCAAGATGGGCATCAACCTCACGCCGGAGGAGCGGTTCGAGGTCTTCGGGGACAAGGACCCCGAGCAGTACGCCGAGGAGGCGGAGGCGCGCTGGGGCGGCACGGAGCAGTACGCCGAGTCGCAGCGCCGTGCCGCGACCTACACCAAGGAGGACTGGAAGCGGCTGCAGGCCGAGGTCGACGACTGGAGCGCGCGGTACGCCGCCCTGGTGGCCGCCGGTGACCCGCCGACCGGCGAGGCCGCCATGGAGCTGGCCGAGGAGCACCGGCAGCACATCAGCAGGTGGTTCTACGACTGCCCGTACGAGATGCACCGCTGCCTGGGCGACATGTACATCGCCGACGAGCGGTTCAAGGCCTTCTACGACTCCATGCACGAGGGTCTCGCCGAGCACCTGCGGGACGCGATCACCGCGAACGCCGACCGGCACACGGTGTGACCTCCTGTCCCCCCGGCCCGGGAGCGCTACTCCCGGGCCAGCACCACGGCCGTCCCGTAAGCGCACACCTCGGTGCCCACGTCCGCGGTCTCGGTCACGTCGAACCGGAACGCCAGCACGCCGTTGGCGCCACGCGCGCGTGCCTGCTCCACCAGCCGCTCCATGGCCTGGTTGCGGGTCTCCACGAGCGTCTTGGTGAGCCCCTTCAGCTCGCCGCCGATCATGGCCTTCAGCCCGGCGCCGATCTGGCTGCCGAGGTGCCGTGAGCGCACGGTGAGCCCGAAGACCTCGCCGAGTACTTCCTGCACCCGGTATCCGGGCACCTCGTTCGTCGTCACGACCAGCACGTCCGGCCGGGGCCCCTGGCCGCCGCCGTAGTCATCGAGTCCCATGGCTCACAGCTTTGTCCGGGTTGTCGCACAGTGCATCCTGGAGTCACCCGTGGAACCTGGGGCGGCCATCTGGCGTTGATAGCGTTGTGCGACCACGTGTGGCCCACATGGACGTCGTAGCCGTCCTCGTCCCCCCTCAGGAGCCCGGACCCGTGATGACACTCGCCCTCGGCCCGAGCTGGCTGGACCCCAACTATCTGCTCGACACGTACAGCATCTGGGGTCTGCTGCTCGTCGTCTTCGCCGAGTCCGGCCTGCTCATCGGTTTCTTCCTGCCGGGTGACTCGCTGCTGTTCACCTGCGGCCTGCTGATCACGTCGCACCAGCTCGACTTCCCGCTGTGGGGCGCCATCGCGCTCATCTGCATCGCCGCGATCCTCGGCGACCAGGCGGGCTACATGTTCGGCAAGAAGGTCGGCCCGTCCCTGTTCAACCGGCCCGACTCGCGCCTGTTCAAGCAGGAGAACGTCACCAAGGCGCACGAGTTCTTCGAGAAGTACGGTCCGAAGTCCCTGGTCCTGGCCCGCTTCGTGCCCATCGTGCGCACGTTCACGCCGATCATCGCCGGCGTCAGCGGCATGCGGTACCGCTCCTTCCTGACCTTCAACATAATCGGCGGCACCCTGTGGGGAGCGGGTGTCACGCTGCTCGGCTCCTGGCTCGGCAACATCGGCTTCGTCAAGAAGAACATCGAGGCGATCCTCATCCTGATCGTCCTCGTCTCGGTGGTCCCGATCGCGATCGAGTTCCTGCGGGCCCGGAGCAAGGAGAAGAAGGCCCTGCGGACCGAGCCGGCGGCCCCGCAGGCGGCCCGCCCGGCACCGCCGATGGACGACGCGACGGCCCAGCTGCGCCGCATCGAGCCGGAGCAGCCGTACCAGCAGCCGCACGGGCGGCAGTACCCGCAGCAGCCGTACCAGCAGCCCCAGCCCCAGCCCCAGCAGCAGGACTGGAACCAGGGGTACGACCCGCGGCAGAACCAGGGCTACGACCAGCAGCCGCACTGGGACCAGCAGCAGTACCCGCAGCAGTACGACCAGAACCAGTACGACCAGAACCAGTACGACCAGAACCAGTACGACCAGAACCAGTACGACCAGAACCAGTACGACCAGAACCAGTACCCCTACGACTACCGCCAGCACTAGCAAGGGGGCGCGGGGAACTGCTCCCGAGCCAGTAGGCGCTCAGAAACCGCGAGTCCGCTTCGCGGCTCTCCGCTTCCCGGCGGAGCCGATCCGCAGGGTCAGCCGGGAGATCTCCGAGCCCAGGTTGACGCCGATGGCGATGGCCATGGCGAGCGAGGCGGCCTTGGCCAGCGACACCAGCCCCTTGTCCACCTGGTTCTGCGCCATGGACAGCAGCCCGAAGTACGTCGCGGAACCGGGCAGCAGCGGCCCGATCGCCGCCGTCGTGTACGGCAGCGCGGAGGCGAACCGGTAGCGCGACAGCAGCTGTCCGAACAGGCCCACCAGGCCCGCCGCCACGGCCGTGGAGGCGACCGGGGAGATGCCGCCCGCGTAGTGCATCGCGCCGTACACCGACCATGCGACACCGCCGTTGAGCGTCACCCACAGCACAGTGGATCGTTCCTGCTGGAGCAGCACCGCGAAGGTCAGCGACAGCATCATCGAGGCGGCGATCTGCAGCAGCGGCCGTTCGGAGATGTTCAGTGCCGCGTCCGGGTTGAGCTTGCCGCCCACCTTCACGCCGAAGTACAGGACGGTCAGCACGCCGATCACGATGCCGACGAAGAAGTACATGACCTCCAGCAGGCGGGCGGATGCGGTGATGTAAAAGCCCGTCAGTCCGTCCTGCACGCCCGCCACCAGCGCCCGTCCGGGCAGCAGCGCGAACAGTCCACCGGTGATGACGGCGGACGCCGCCACGTCGACGTGCGCCAGCGCGAAGGCCACCCCGATCGCCGCAGGAGGCATCGCGGCGATCGTGAACTGGTAGAACTCCGGCAGCCCGCGCCCGGCGCACAGCCAGGCGAGCCGGTCGCCGAGCATCGCGCCGAGCGCCGCCGCGACGAACACGAGCAGGTCACCGCCGACCAGCACGGAGGCCGCGCCGGCGAGCAGTCCGCCGGCCAGGGTCAGCGCCCAGCCGGGGTACGGGTGCCGGTTGCGGCGGATCTCCGCCAGCCGCCGGTAGGCCTCCTCCAGGGAGACATGCGTCTCCGGGTCGGACAGGTCGTCCACCAGCCGGAACACGGCCGCGAGCCGCGTGTAGTCGGTGCCCCGCCGCCGTACCGTCCTCGACGCCGTCACCGGGTCCTCGACCAGCGACGGCTGGTGCGAGATCGACAGCAGCGTGAAGGTCACGTTCGGCTCGCAGCGGTCCAGGCCGTAGGAGCGGCACACCGCGAACATCGCGGCCTCCACGTCCTCCGCGCCCTCGCCGCCCGCCAGCAGCAGCTCGCCGATACGCAGGGTCAGGTCGAGCACGCGCGGGATCGCCGGGCCGCCCTCCTCCACCCGCTGCACCGGCTCCGGCGCAGGCCGCTCGGTCACCGGCATGCGCAGCATCGTCCGCATCCGGTCCTGCCAGGGCGCGTCCTTGATCAGGCTGACCGGTATCCCGGACGCCGGGGTGAACGCGGACGGAGCGTGCTGGGCGCTGTAGCCGCGCGGCGTGGTGAACGCCGACCCCTCCGGTTCGGCGCTCGGCAGGTGCGGGGTCTCCAGCCCCTGTGGCACCGCGAACTCGGACGTCGTCTCCGGCTCAGCGCCGCCCTCGGGGACCTCGATGCCCTTGGGAATGGCGAACTCGGATGTCAGCTCCGGGTCGTACACGGCTCGCGCCTCGTCCGACCGGGGCTTACGGTCCTGCGCCTCCGCCTCCGTCACCTCAAACCGCTCCCTGAACGACACCTTCCGTAGGCCTCAGTATGCGCATGCGTACGCAAACGGGCCGCACGCGTGTGCGTACGGCCCGTGGAATGCAAGGAGATCAGTGACCGCCCTGCTCCTTGAAGCGCTTGTAGGAACGCTCGATCTCGGCCTCGGCGTCCGTACGGCCCACCCAGTTGGCGCCCTCGACCGACTTGCCGGGCTCCAGGTCCTTGTACACCTCGAAGAAGTGCTGGATCTCCAGGCGGTCGAACTCCGACACGTGGTGGATGTCGCGCAGGTGCTCGACACGCGGGTCGGTGGCCGGAACGCAGAGCAGCTTGTCGTCGCCGCCCGCCTCGTCCGTCATCCGGAACATGCCGATCGCACGGCACTTGATCAGGCAGCCCGGGAAGGTCGGCTCGTCCAGGATGACCAGCGCGTCCAGCGGGTCGCCGTCCTCGCCGAGAGTGTTCTCGACGAAGCCGTAGTCGGTCGGGTACGCGGTCGAGGTGAAGAGACGACGGTCCAGGCGGATCCGACCGGTCTCGTGGTCCACCTCGTACTTGTTGCGCGAACCCTTCGGGATCTCGATCGTGACGTCGAACTCCACCGGTGGCTCCTCCATGATCAGCACATAGTTCTGGTGATTAAGTGTCCCTCACGCAGGTGTGTGATCGCGAAAGGGGCTGGTGGTCGTGCCAGAGCTGAGGCCTTGGCGAGCCGCGAGACCGCACGTGGTGCGGATCGCGAACGCCGTACGACCGCGTCTGGCGAGCGCCGTGACGGCTGCGAAACCGCGCAGCGCACGGCTGACCGGGGCACTGCGACCGCTGCTCGGCCGCCTCCCCCGGCCACGGACCCTCAGGACCTGGCACTACACCGCGGGTGCCGCCACCGCCGGGCTGGCGCTGGCCGCGGGCGTGGTGTCCGTGGCAGGTCCCTGGGACGCCAACGGTCAGCGTACGGCCGAGCGGGACCGGGCGGTCGCCCTGGAGCGGACGGGTGGCGCAGATCACGGCTTTGGCACGGGCGCGGGGGCGCCGCGCCCCGCGCCGAGCGCCGAGGCCGTTCTGGCGGGCCTGGGCGGCGCCACGGGGCCCGTGACGACCAAAGAGGCCCCGCCCGGGGAAAAGGCTCTCTCGGACGTCCTGAAGCCCTTCCTGGGCGCCCCCGCGCTCGGCGCCGGCCACGCGGCGGCCGTCGTCGACGTCGCCACCGGCAAGCGCCTCTACGGCACCGGCGCGGAGAAGGCCCTCACCCCCGCCTCCACCACCAAGATCGCCACCGCCGTGGCCGCGCTGTCCGCCCTCGGCCCCGACCATCGCTTCACCACCCGCGCCGTCCTCGAACCCGACACCAGGGAACTGGTTCTGGTGGGCGGCGGCGACCCGACCCTGACGGCCCGGCCGAAGGCCGGAAGCTGGGCGAGCCTGCGCACCCTGGCGGACCAGACCGCGAAAGCCCTGCAGGGCCGCGGCATCCGCAAGATCACCCTCTCCTACGACACCACGCTCTACTCCGGGCCCGCACTGCACCGTATGGGCGTCGACCCCAACATCGCGCTCGTCAGCGCGCTGACCGCCGACGAGGGCCGTACCGACGGCTCGACCGAGGGCCCGGCCGTGCGGGTCGCCGACCCGGCGGCGGACGCGGCCCGGAAGTTCGCGGGCTTCCTCAAGGACGACGGGATCACCACCACGTCCCCCGGCCCCTCCAAGGCCACCACGCGCGCGCAGAGCCTTGCCGCCGTCTCCTCGCCGCCGCTGTCCGCGGTGGTCGAGCGCATGCTGACCTACAGCGACAACGACATCGCCGAAGCCCTGGCCCGTCAGACCGCCCTCGCGAGCGGCGAGCCGGCGAGCTTCGCCGGCGGCGCCAAGGCCATCGGCGCACGGCTGCGGGGGCTCGGCCTGCCGGTGTCCGGCGCCTCCTTCCACGACGGCAGTGGCCTCGACCGCGACGACCGGCTCACCGCCGGCCTGCTCACCGCCCTCCTGGTCAAGGCCGGCGACCCGGCCCGCCCCGGCCTGCGCCCCGTCCTCACCGGCCTCCCCGTGGCGGGCTTCACCGGCACCCTCACCGACCGCTTCACGGGCGGCGCGGCCGGTGTCGTACACGCCAAGACGGGCACCCTGACCGGCGTGAACACCCTGGCGGGCACGGTCGTGGACCAGGACGGCCGCCTCCTGGCCTTCGCGTTCCTCGCCTACGGCACGACGAACCGTCTGGAGGCCCAGACGGCCCTGGACAGGACGGCGACGGCGTTGGCGGGGTGCGGCTGCCGGTGACTGTGTGCCAACCCCCGGCCCCAGCACCCCCACATGGCCTGCCCCAAGTGGGACTGCTCACGTACGGTTGACACATGACGAGCATCGGTGGCGCCACATCTCCCGGGATGGTCGACTGGAACCTCGCGGTGGCAACCGCGACACGGCTCGTACGGCCGGGCCCCGAAGTCAGCCGTGACGAGGCCAGGGCCGTCGTCGCGGAGCTGCGCCGGCACGCGAAAGCCTCGGAGGAACACGTCCGGGGCTTCACTCGTATGGCCACCGACGAGACCCACGACACCCCCGTCCTGGTCGTCGACCGGCCCGGCTGGGTGCGGGCCAACGTCGCCGGCTTCCGGGAGATCCTCAAACCGCTCCTGGAGAAGATGCAGGAGCGGCGCGGCAGCACCCCCGGCGGCGCGGTCCTCGGCGCCGTCGGCGGCAAGGTCACCGGCGTCGAACTCGGCATGCTGCTGTCGTTCCTGTCCTCCCGCGTCCTCGGCCAGTACGAGACCTTCGCCCCGGCCAGCCGCGACCTGCCCGCCGCGGCGAACGGCGGCGGCCGGCTGCTGCTCGTCGCGCCCAACATCGTCCACGTCGAACGCGAACTCGACGTCGAGCCGCACGACTTCCGCCTCTGGGTGTGCCTGCACGAGGAGACGCACCGCACGCAGTTCACCGCCGTGCCCTGGCTGCGGGACCACCTCGAGGGCGAAATCCAGTCGTTCTTGGCGGAGACCGACGTCGACCCGATGACCTTCCTGGAGCGCATCCGGGACGCCGCCCAGTCCCTCGCCGGCGGTCGCCCCGAGGGCGAGGAGGACGACGGCGGACGCTCCTTCGTGGAGCTCGTGCAGACCCCGGCCCAGCGCGAGATCCTCGGGCGGCTCACCGCCGTGATGTCGCTGCTGGAGGGCCACGCCGACTACGTCATGGACGGCGTCGGACCGAGCGTCGTACCGACCGTCGCCGAGATCCGCGAGAAGTTCCAGCAGCGCCGCGCCAAGGGCGCCTCGCGGCTCGACCTCGCCCTGCGCAAGCTGCTGGGTCTGGATGCCAAACTCAGGCAGTACCGGGACGGCGAACGCTTCGTACGGGCCGTCGTCGGCCAGGTCGGCGTCGACGGCTTCAACCGCGTGTGGACCTCACCCAACACGCTGCCCACCAAGGCGGAGATCGCCAAACCGGCGGACTGGATCGCGCGGGTGCACCGCAAGGCCGAGTCGTGAACGGCGCGGAAGGGTCGTGAAGCGAATCCGGCCGACGGCAGTCGAACGCCTCTTCAATCACCCGTCCGAGGGACCGTCGGCGATGGGTAGGCGTGCAATGCTCGGGGAACGGCCCGCTTCTGTCACCATCGACACACTCTGAGTGACCGGCTCGGGCTCACCCCCCGAAAACTTCATGAATGAAGGGAACCGGACATGGGTCCCCATCCTGCGGTCGCGGCGATACGCCTGGCGGTCCGCCGCGTCCTCCACGACATCCTCAACGACCACCAGACCTCCGGCGACCAGCCGAACCACCCGGGTCAGCCGGACCGGCCGGCCGAGCGGCCCCCCTCCCCGCTCGTGCTCGTCGCGTGCTCCGGCGGCGCCGACTCCATGGCGCTGGCCTCCGCCCTCGCCTTCGAAGCGCCCAGGCTCGGCATGCGCGCCGGCGGCATCACGATCGACCACGGCCTCCAGCCCGGCTCCGACCTGCGCGCCGACGAGGTCGTCCTGCGGCTGCGGGAACTGGGCCTCACCCCCGCCGAATCCGTCGCCGTCACCGTAGGCCGCGAAGGCGGCCCCGAGGCCGCCGCCCGGGACGCCCGCTACGCCGCCCTCGACGCCGTTGCCGTTCGCCATGGCGCCGCCGCGATCCTGCTCGGCCACACCCGGGACGACCAAGCGGAAACCGTCCTGCTCGGCCTCGCGCGCGGCTCCGGCATCCGCTCCCTGTCCGGAATGGCCGCGGTCTCGGGGGCCGGCGGCCGTTACCGGCGCCCCTTCCTGCAGCTCGACCGGCAGACCGCCCGCAAGGCCTGCATGGTCCAGTCCCTGCCTGTCTGGGACGACCCGCACAACACCGACCCGGCCTACACCCGCTCCCGGCTCCGCCACGAAGGGCTGCCCGCGCTGGAGAAGGCCCTCGGCAAGGGTGTGATCGAGGCGCTCGCCCGCACCGCCCAGCTCTCCCGCGACGACGCGGACGCCCTCGACGCCTGGGCCGGCCAGGCCGAGGCCTCCGTGCGCGACGCGGCGGGCCTGCTGGAGTGCGCCAAGCTGTACGCCCTGCCGCCCGCCGTGCGCCGCCGCATCCTGCGCCGTGCCGCCATCGAGGCCGGTGCCCCGGCCGGTTCGCTGTTCGCCCGCCACATCGAGGAAGTCGACCGGCTGATCACCGGCTGGCGCGGTCAGGGAGCCATCAATCTCCCGGGCAAAGTCGTCGCCCAGCGTCAGGGTGGCAGACTGGTGATTCGGCAAGGCTGAATCGTGGTGATTCGGCGAGGCTGGATCCCGACGCCAGGAGAGACCCTCCGAAGGCTGTCCGGGTAGCCGGTGGCCGTAAGTGCGGGACGACCGAAAGTGATGCGGGTGGACGCGAAAGACATGGGTGCCGACCTCCAGCAGGTGCTCATCACCAAGGAAGAGATCGACGCGAAGCTGGCCGAGCTGGCCGCGAAGATCGACGCGGAGTACGCGGGCAAGGACCTGCTCATCGTCGGTGTGCTGAAGGGCGCCGTGATGGTCATGGCGGACCTCGCCCGAGCGCTGTCCACCCCTGTCACCATGGACTGGATGGCCGTGTCCTCCTACGGCGCGGGCACCCAGTCCTCGGGTGTCGTGCGGATCCTCAAGGACCTCGACACCGACATCAAGGGCAAGCACGTCCTGATCGTCGAGGACATCATCGACTCCGGCCTGACCCTGTCCTGGCTGATCAACAACCTCGGCTCGCGCGAACCCGCCTCCCTGAAGGTGTGCACGCTGCTGCGCAAGCCGGACGCCGCCAAGGTCGCCATCGAGGTCGAGTGGGTCGGCTTCGACATCCCCAACGAGTTCGTCGTCGGCTACGGCCTCGACTACGCCGAGAAGTACCGCAACCTGCCGTTCGTCGGTACGCTCGCGCCCCACGTCTACGGCGGCTGAGCCCGGGCCGGGCTCCAGTGTGAGCCAATCGGGCCAGCCCTTGTAAGACGATCGGGAACCCCAGCGGGTTTCGCGCCGTTGGAGCATGCAGAGACGGGAATGCCAGCCGTCGAAACCGCTCCGTGCGGCTTCGGGCAACAATGCTGGGGTACCGTCAGAAGAACTGTCTTATCAAACTCACTATGGCAGGAGGGACGGGGCGGCACCGCTCCGTATGGATGGACGTGAAGCGATACTTCCGTGGGCCGGTCATGTGGATCGTGCTGGCCGTCCTTGCCGTGGTCGTGTTGATGCAAGTCGTCGGCTCGTCCGGCGGCTACAAGACGGTGGACACAGGCCAGGTCGTGGCGGCGATCAACAGCGACAAGGTCGAGTCGGCCAAACTCACCACCGGTGACGAGCAGACCGTCAAGGTCACACTCAAGAGCGGCCAGAAGGTCGAGGGCAGCTCGAAGATCCAGGCGAGCTACATCGGCGACCAGGGCGTGACCATCGCCAACACGCTGCAGACCAAGTTCCAGGACAAGCAGATCCCGGACGGCTACACCGTCTCGCCGTCGAAGCAGAACCCGTTCGTCGGCGTCCTGCTCTCGCTGCTGCCCTTCGTCCTGATCGTGGTCGTCTTCCTGTTCCTGATGAACCAGATGCAGGGCGGCGGCTCCCGGGTCATGAACTTCGGCAAGTCCAAGGCGAAGCTCATCACCAAGGACACCCCGAAGACGACCTTCTCCGACGTCGCGGGCTGTGACGAGGCCGTCGAGGAGCTCCAGGAGATCAAGGAGTTCCTGCAGGAGCCGGCCAAGTTCCAGGCCGTCGGCGCCAAGATCCCCAAGGGCGTGCTGCTCTACGGCCGCCCCGGTACCGGCAAGACGCTCCTCGCGCGCGCCGTGGCCGGCGAGGCGGGGGTCCCCTTCTACTCGATCTCCGGCTCGGACTTCGTCGAGATGTTCGTCGGTGTCGGTGCCTCCCGTGTCCGTGACCTGTTCGAGCAGGCCAAGGCGAACGCCCCGGCGATCGTCTTCGTGGACGAGATCGACGCCGTCGGCCGTCACCGTGGCGCCGGCCTCGGCGGTGGTCACGACGAGCGCGAGCAGACGCTGAACCAGCTGCTCGTCGAGATGGACGGCTTCGACGTCAAGGGCGGTGTGATCCTCATCGCCGCGACGAACCGCCCCGACATCCTCGACCCGGCGCTGCTGCGCCCCGGCCGCTTCGACCGGCAGATCGCGGTCGACCCGCCGGACCTGCAGGGCCGCCTGGAGATCCTCAAGGTCCACCAGAAGGGCAAGCCGGTCCAGTCCGACGTCGACCTGGCCGCCGTGGCCCGGCGCACCCCGGGCATGACCGGTGCCGACCTGGCCAACGTGCTCAACGAGGCCGCCCTGCTGACGGCCCGCAGCGACCAGAAGCTGATCGACAACAAGGCGCTGGACGAGGCGATCGACCGCGTGGTCGCGGGCCCGCAGAAGCGGACCCGGATCATGTCGGACAAGGAGAAGAAGATCACCGCGTACCACGAGGGCGGTCACGCCCTGGTCGCGGCGGCCTCGCCGAACTCCGACCCGGTCCACAAGATCACGATCCTGTCCCGCGGCCGGGCCCTGGGCTACACGATGGTGCTCCCGGACGAGGACAAGTACTCGACCACCCGCAACGAGATGCTCGACCAGCTGGCGTACATGCTGGGTGGTCGCGCGGCCGAGGAACTGGTCTTCCACGACCCGACCACGGGTGCTGCCAACGACATCGAGAAGGCCACCAACCTGGCCCGCGCGATGGTCACGCAGTACGGCATGACCGAGCGGCTCGGCGCGATCAAGTTCGGCGGCGACAACAGCGAGCCCTTCCTCGGCCGTGAGATGGCGCACCAGCGCGACTACTCGGAAGAGGTCGCCGCGCTGGTCGACGAAGAGGTCAAGAAGCTCATCGAGACCGCGCACAACGAGGCCTGGGAGATCCTGGTCGAGAACCGCGACGTGCTCGACAACCTCGTTCTCCAGCTGCTGGAGAAGGAGACGCTGGGCAAGGAGGAGATCGCCGAGATCTTCGCCCCCATCGTCAAGCGCCCGCCGCGGCCCGCCTGGACCGGCTCCTCCCGCCGCACCCCGTCCACCCGCCCGCCGGTGCTCTCCCCGAAGGAGCTGGCACTGACGAACGGTTCGAACGGCTCGAACGGCGCGACGGCGGCGATCAGCACGGTCAAGTCCACGGCCGTGGAGTCCGTCCCGGTGACGGACTCCCCGGAGGACCGCACCGAGAGCTGACGGGTTTCGGCCAACCGGCCCGGAATGAATGCCGCGCCCCCCAGGTTTTAGCCTGGGGGGCGCGGCATTTCGTATGTCCGCAGATGAGACGCCGTGGCACGTGCGCACAGCACAGGAACGAGGAGCCAGATGACCGACCCCGTGACGCTGGACGGCGAGGGCCCGATCGCCGAGTTCGACGAGAAGCGCGCCGAGAACGCCGTACGTGAGCTGCTGATCGCGGTCGGCGAGGACCCGGACCGCGAGGGCCTGCGAGAGACGCCGGGCCGGGTGGCGCGGGCGTACAAGGAGATCTTCGCGGGCCTGTGGCAGCAGCCCGAGGACGTCCTGACGACGACGTTCGACCTCGGGCACGACGAGATGGTGCTGGTGAAGGACATCGAGGTCTACAGCACCTGTGAGCATCACCTGGTGCCGTTCCGCGGTGTCGCCCACGTCGGCTACATCCCGTCCGTGACGGGGAAGATCACTGGCCTGTCCAAGCTGGCCCGCCTCGTGGACGTCTACGCGCGCCGTCCCCAGGTTCAGGAACGCCTCACCACGCAGATCGCGGACTCCCTGATGGAGATCCTGGAGCCGCGGGGCGTGATCGTGGTCATCGAGTGCGAGCACATGTGCATGTCCATGCGTGGTATCCGCAAGCCCGGCGCGAAGACCATAACGTCGGCGGTGCGCGGCCAGCTGCGGGACGCGGCGACGCGGAACGAGGCGATGAGCCTCATCATGGCGCGCTGAGTCTGTCGAACGGAGGCGGTTGTCAGGCCACCGGCTCCGCGCCCGCGTGGTTCTGGTCGTCGTCCTCGGGGAGCTTGCAGACCCGCTCCAGGAACAGGGCCGCCGCTATCACGCCGATGCCGGCCAGGACCGAGAAGCCGGCGTAGATGGCCTGGTCGCGGCGGGCTGGGATGTCCAGGAGCTCCAGCAGGAAGACGCCGGTGCCGCCGTACATGCCGGCGACGAGGGCGGCCACCAGGGCGCTGGCCTGGCCGAAGACGACCGCGCGGGCGGCCATCAGGGGGTCGACGCCCTTCGCGCCGGGGCGGCGCTCGCGCTGGGCCTTGAAACGGGCACGCAGCGAGAGCGCCGTCGACAGCAGGACCATGGCGATCAGGGCCAGGACGATGGGGGCGGCCAAGGGGACGCTGGGCAGTGTCCCGATCGAGTTCCAGAGGCGGGCGCCCGCCCAGGACAGGACTCCGGCCACGACGAACACGCCGGCCAGCACCCTGATGCGCAGCTCTCTCACGGTGTCCCTTCAGCTCCCCCGGACCGCTCTCCCGGACTGTGCCCGGACCGCTCCCGGACTGTGGTCGTCTCGACCCGTCTAGACCTTAACGACTACTCGGGCAGTCGGAGTTCCAGGTCCTGGCGGGGTTCGACGCCCTCGCGGGTGACGGCGGAGAGCAGTTCGGCCACCGTGCCGCGGCCGGGCAGCTGGGCCTGCGGGTCCACGTCGTGCCAGGGGGCGAGCACGAAGGCGCGTTCGTGGGCGCGCGGATGGGGGAGGGTCAGGCGCGGGTCGTCGGAGGTGACGTCGGCGTAGGAGACGATGTCGACGTCCAGGGTGCGCGGGCCCCAGCGCTCGTCGCGGACGCGGTTGAACGCCTCCTCGACGGCGTGCGCACGCTCCAGCAGGGACGCCGGGGGCAGCGTGGTCCGAAGGACGACGACCGCGTTGAAGTACGACGGCTGGCTGCCGGGCTCCACGCCCCACGGCTCGGTCTCGTACACCGGGGAGACGGCCTTCACGCGGACGCCAGGGGTGTCCTCCAGGGCGTCGACGGCTCCCTGGAGGGTCTCCAGGCGGTTGCCGAGGTTCGAGCCGAGGGAGATCACGGCCCATTTCGGGTTCTGGAGGGTCGTGTCCGCGGCGTCGACCTGCGCGACGACCGAGGCGGGCACCGGCTGTACGGTCGGGTCGCTGTGACCCTGGGCAAAAGGTCGGGTCATACTCGGCTCCGGGTGATGGTGACGGTCACGTCGTCGAAGGGGACGGTGATGGGGGCGTCCGGCTTGTGGACGCAGACCTCGACCTCCTGGACCCCTTCGTGCTTCAGGCAGGTCTGTGCGATGCGCTCGGCGAGCGTCTCGATGAGGTTCACCGGCTCGCCCTCGACCACGGCCACGACCTCCTCGGCCACGATGCCGTAGTGCACGGTCTTCGCCAGGTCGTCGTCGGCCGCGGCCGGCCGGGTGTCCAGGCCAAGGACGAGGTCGACGATGAAGGTCTGGCCCTCCTCGCGCTCCTTGGGGAACACACCATGGTGCCCGCGGGCCTTCAGGCCGCGCAGCGCGACACGATCCACGCGAATCACTCCTGCAATCGTCGGGAACGGCCGGGCGGTACCACGTGCGGGCGGAACACCGGCCACAGACGAATCTACCTGCGGGCACTGACACGGCCGGGTCACAGGGCCGTGGCCCCGGGAAGGGTCCAGGAAGGGTTCATCGCCCGTTTCCCCTGGGGAACCGGGCCGAGTCATGGGCTGGAAGCCGCACCTACCCCCGGGTTCGTGATTCCAACCACTTCTTGGTCCCTGAAAGTCCTGTCTACCCGCTCAGCCGAGCGGGCCGTCGTCCGGATTCGTCCCGTTCGTGCCGTTCTGGTCGCCGTTTGCGCCGTCCTCGTCGGACTCGCTCTCCGCGAGGACGGGCGAGGCGTGGTGCGACCAGAGCTTCCAGCCGGAGGAGGTGCGCCGGAACACGTTCGTGGCGACGACGAGCTGGCCGACCAG
Source organism: Streptomyces sp. NPDC002676 (assembly GCF_053592455.1). Lineage (NCBI taxonomy): Bacteria > Bacillati > Actinomycetota > Actinomycetes > Kitasatosporales > Streptomycetaceae > Streptomyces > Streptomyces sp. NPDC002676. Next base: position 590,216 of record NZ_JBSFVT010000003.1, read on the forward strand.
GGGGCCGAGCTCCGTGCCGTCCTCGGGGGCGGGGCCGCCGCTGAGGATGTTCTCGGTGCAGGTCACGAGGGCGGTGTCGCCGGTGACGGAGACATGGACGTCGGTGAGGAAGAACTGGATGTAGTCGGTGTTCGCCATGATCAGCGCGTACGACCTGAGGACCTCGCCGCGGCCGGTGAGCACCGGCCAGCCCGGGTGCACGCAGGAGATCACGCCGGTGTCCGCCGGGTCGTGGTACTCCTCGTCGACGCCCAGGTCGGCGGGGGTGAGCCAGAGCGAGGACAGCTCTTCGAAGTCGCCGCGTTCCATCGCCTCGTAGAAGGCGGTGTTGGCGGCCTCCACCTGTTCGACGTCGGTGTGGGGGGCGCTCACCGGGCTCCTTCCGGCGCACCACAGGTCATACGCGCCCCGTCCAGCGCTCCATCTCGCACCGCTTCCCGAGCCTCCTCCACGGCGCGCGCGACCCGCACGGCGTCCGCGGTGGCGCGCACCTCGTGCACGCGCACCGCCCACGCGCCGGCGTGCGCTGCGAGCGCGGAGACTGCGGCCGTGGCGGCGTCACGCTCCCGGGCCGGCGGGGGCGCGCCCTCGGGACCGGCGAGGACGCGGCCGAGGAAACGCTTGCGGGAGGCGGCGACCAGCAGGGGGTGGCCGAGGGCGTGCAGGCGGTCGAGGTGGGCGAGGAGGGTGAGATCGTGCTCGGCCTCCTTGGAGAAGCCGAGACCGGGGTCGACCACGATGCGCTCGGGGGCGATGCCGCCCTCCAGAACGGCCTCCACGCGCGCGTGCAGCTCGTTCACGACCTCGGCGACGACGTCCTCGTAGACGCCCTTGACGTTGCCTCCGTCCAGGAAGCCGCGCCAGTGCATGACGACGAAGGGGGCGCCGGCGTCGGCGACCACCGGGATCATCGAGGGGTCGGCGAGGCCGCCGCTGACGTCGTTGACGAGGGCGGCGCCGGCCGCGAGGGACTGCTCGGCGACCGAGGCGCGCATGGTGTCCACGGAGACGGCGACGCCTTCGGCGGCGAGGCCGCGGATGACGGGGATGACGCGCCGCAGCTCCTCGGCCTCGTCGACGCGGGTCGCGCCGGGGCGGGTGGACTCGCCGCCGACGTCCACCAGGTCCGCGCCCTGGGCGACCAGGTCGAGCCCGTGCTTGACGGCGGTGCTCGTGTCGAACCAGCGGCCACCGTCGGAGAAGGAGTCGGGGGTCACGTTGACGACCCCCATGACCGCGCACCGGTCCCACGCCGGAAGGCCCGCCACATGCCCGCGCCCGCTGAGGTTGTTCATACGTTCAGCGTAGGCCCAGGAAGGTGGCGTGAATGCGCGGCGGCCCGGGCGGAAGCCCCCGTGCTGGAGGGGATGGCACTTCCTCCCCCAAGCTCTCGGCTTCGCTCGAGCAGGGGGGACCCCCAGGGCCGGTTCGGGTGCATGCCGCGCGGCTCAGGCGGCCCGGACGTCCCGCTCCGCCACCGCGTGCGCGCAGGGGCGCTGGGCGGCTGCCCGGCGGCGGCGCAGGAAGCGCGGGAGCGGGAGGGCGAGGTCGACGAAGCCCTCGGCCTGCATGGCGGCGAAGCCGATGCGCGGCAGGTCGGCGGAGGCGCGGTAGACCACGAAGCGCGGCTCCCAGCGCGGCTGGAACTTGGCGTTGAACTTGTACAGCGACTCGATCTGGAACCAGCGCGAGAGGAACACCAGCAGCCCGCGCCAGGCGCGCAGCACCGGGCCGGCGCCGATCTTCTCCCCGCGCGCGAGGGCCGAGCGGAACATCGCGAAGTTGAGCGAGACCCGGGTGATGCGGAACTTCGGGGCGGCCTGGAGGGCGGCGACGATCAGCAGTTCGTTCATGCCGGGGTCGGCGGAGCGGTCGCGGCGCATGAGGTCCAGGGAGGCGCCGTCGGTGCCCCAGGGCACGAAGTGCAGGATCGCCTTCAGGTCGCCGTACTCGCCGGGCTCCTCGTCCTGCTTGTGGGCGGTGGCGATCAGGCAGTCGCCGTCGGCGGGGTCGCCGATGCGGCCGAGGGCCATGGAGAAGCCGCGCTCGGTGTCGGTGCCGCGCCAGTCCTCCGCCGCCCGCCGGATCCGGTCCAGCTCGGCCTCGCCGAGGTCACGGATGCGCCGTACCCGGGTTTCGTAGCCGGCCCGCTCGATGCGCTTGACCATCTGGCGCACGTTGCGCATCGCGCGTCCGGCGAGCGAGAAATCCGCGACGTCCACCACCGCCTCGTCGCCCAGTTCGAGGGCGTCGAGACCGGTTTCACGGGTCCACACCTCGCCGCCGGTCTCCGAGCAGCCCATGACGGCGGGGGTCCAGGAGTGCGCCTTGGCCTCGTCCATGAAGCGCTCGATGGCGCCCGGCCAGGCCTCGACGTCGCCGATCGGGTCGCCGCTGGCGAGCATCACGCCGGAGACGACGCGGTAGGTGACGGCGGCCTTGCCGCTGGGGGAGAAGACGACCGCCTTGTCGCGGCGCAGCGCGAAGTGGCCGAGGGAGTCACGGCCGCCGTGCTTGGCGAGCAGGGCGCGCAGCTTGCTCTCGTCCTCCTCGGTGAGCCGGGCGGCCGGGTGTTCGGGGCGGAAGGCCAGGTAGACGGTGGTGACCGCGGTGAGCCAGCCGAGCGCGCCGAGGGAGAAGGCGACCGTCCAGGAGGTGTTGCCGGAGTAGTCCACGGGGCCTTCGAAGCCGAACAGGCCGTACACCACGTGTGTCAGCCGGTCGGCCAGGCTCGGGTCGCCGAGTTCGGTGTTCGGGTGGGCGCTGACGACGACCAGCCCGAGGCCGAGGGAACCGGCGCTCATGAGGATGAAGTTGGCGAGCGCGCGCCACCGGCTGCGCGGGTCGGGGAGCGCCGCGAACTCGTCGCGGTGGCGCAGCAGCGGCGCGAGCAGCGCCACCGAGATGAGCACGCCGATGAGCGAGTGCCGGTACACGAACTGGCCCACCGCGCCCGCCGGCAGGAGCGCGACCGCGGCGCGCCATGCCCGGCGCTTGCGCCGCCTGAGCCCGTGCGCGAGCAGCAGCAACAGCACACCGGCGCTGAGCGAGAGCGCCGCCGCGAAGGGCCCGAAGGAGCCGGGCAGCACCTCTGCGATGGCGTGCATATGGCTGTGCCGGAAGCGCGGGAACACGCCCGACGCAATGTCCAGGACGCCCACGAGGGCGCACGCCCTGCCGATCAGAGCGGGGACGGCTTCGGGGCGCGGGCCGTGCATTATGCGCCGCGCCCGGCTTGATCGGCCCGGAACCCCGCCCGACATTTCCCCATCTATCCTGACAGACATCGCATCCCGTAGTTCTGCGAGAGACCTTGAACCCGGTGCCGATTGGGGCATCCGGCGACATTGCGCCCTCTAGGACGGTGTCTCGGAGGGAGAGGTTCACTCCCCTGCGGAAAGTCGGGTCAAAGGCCAAGGAAAGCCCCGGGCAAGTCCTCGCAACGAAGTTGCGGGGGGCACGGGCGAACGCGCAGTCAGGAAAGCGCAGACAGGAAGCAGCCCATGGGTCTCACGAGCAACAAACTGCTGGTCCTGACGGTTCTGTTCGCGGTGGCGCTGTTCATCGGCACCGTGTGGCTGTGGCCGCGGCTGGCCCGGCAGAACTGGCGGACCGTCAGTGGCCGCGTCGGGCTGCTGTTCGCCACCCAGCTGGCGCTCTGTGCCTCCCTGGGCATCGCCGTGAACCAGTCCTTCGGCTTCTACGCCAGCTGGGCGGACCTGCTCGGCAACGAGACCGACCAGGGTGTCGTCGTCGACCACTCGGCCAACGGCAGTACAGGCGGCCCGCTCCAGGTGGTCTCCACCGCCGAGGTGCCGGGGTCGAAGGGGGCACGGCCGGAGATGTCCGGGCAGATCCAGAAGGTCGACATCGTGGGCCGTACGACCCACATCGCCACACCAGCCTACGTCTACCTCCCGCCGGAGTACTTCCAGCCGCAGTACCGCACCCGTACGTTCCCGGCGACCGTCGTGCTGACCGGCTACCCCGGAACGGCGCAGGCGCTCGTGAGCAAGCTGGAGTACCCGCGTACGGCGCAGAACCTGGCCAAGGACGGGCGGATGCAGCCGATGATCCTGGTGATGATGCGGCCGACGGTGGCGCCGCCGCGCGACACCGAGTGCGTGGACGTCCCGGGCGGGCCGAAGGCGGAGTCGTTCTTCGCCAAGGATCTGCCCGAGGCGGTCGGCGGCCACTACCGGGTGGGCAAGCGCCCGGCCAGCTGGGGCGTCCTCGGCGACTCCACCGGCGGCTACTGCGCGCTGAAGCTCGCCATGCACCACCCGAACGTGTACGCGGCCGGCGCGGGCCTGTCGCCGTACTACAAGGCGCCGATCGACCCCACGACCGGTGACCTCTTCCACGGCGACAAGACCCTGCAGAATCGTTCGAACCTGTGGTGGATGCTCGGTCACGAACCGGCGCCCGACACCTCGCTGCTCGTCACCAGCAGCAAGATCGGCGAGCACAACTACAAGGACACGCTGAAGTTCGTCCAGCAGGTGCAGGCCACGAACCTGACCCGGATCTCGTCGATCATCCTGAACAGCGGCGGGCACAACTTCAACACCTGGCGGCGGGAGATCCCGGCGACGCTCCAGTGGCTGAGCGGGCGGCTGACCGATCGCTGAGCGGTTCTTGACGGTGTCGTAGACGCTTCCCGATCCCCGGCGCGGGCCGTTTTAGGATGTCCGTTCGTCGAGGGGGTGCGATGCCGGTATTCGGGCTGCTGGGGCCGCTGATGGTCCACGACGGGACGCAGGACCGACCGGTGGGAGGCCAGAAAGTCCGTGTACTCCTTGCCGCTCTGCTGCTTCAGGCCAACCGGGCGGTTTCGAAGGAGGACCTGAAGGGGGCGTTGTGGGGGCCGGTTCCCCCGGCGCGTGCCGATGCCTCCCTGTCCAACCACGTGGTCCGGCTGCGAAGACACTTGGCGTTCCTCGGTGATGAGCCCCCGCGGCTCACGGCGGCGCCTCCCGGGTACCGGCTCCACGTCGGCGAAGGTGAGTTCGATGTCGAGGTCTTCGAGGCTCGTGCGGGCGTCGCGCGCCGGGCCCATCTCGACGAGGACTGGGACGTGGTGGCACGGCAGAGTGCCGCCGCCATGGCGCTGTGGCGCGGGCAACCGCTGGCGGATCTCGCCGAATTCGCGGACGCGGAGCCACAGGGTCGGGTGGTCCAGCGGCTGCTCGAAACGCGCCTGCAGGTGCTGGAGTGGGGATTCGATGCGGCCCTCGCTCTCGGCCGGCACCATGAGCTGGTCCCGCGGCTGACGGTGCTGGTCTCGGAGCACCCGCTGCGGGAGGAGTTCCACCGGCAGTTGATGCTGGCCCTGTATCGCTCGAACCGGCAGGCGGAGGCCCTGGAGGCGTACGTACGGCTGCGCCGCAACCTCGTGGAGGAACTGGGCGTCGAGCCGTCCGCGGCGGTCCGGGCGACGCACCAGTCGGTGCTGGCCGGAGACGGCGCCGATGCCGCCGCGGCGCCGGCATCCGTCTCCCTCTCCGGTCCTGGACGCCGGCCACTGCGCCAGCTTCCGGCGGTGGCCGGTTGTTTCACCGGCCGGGAGGCGGAGATCGCGACACTCACCGCGGCGCTGTGCCCGGGTGCCGGCATCCGGGAGCAGCCGTCCGGCCGCGGTCCTTCGACGGTCGTCGTCTCCGGTATGGGGGGCATCGGCAAGACGGCCCTGGCTGTCCATGTGGCGCACCGGCTGCGCGAGGAGTTCCCGGACGGGCAGCTCTACGCCGACCTGCGCGGCTTCGGTCCGGGCAGCAGGCGCAGCCCCCGCGGTCTGCTCGCACGATTCCTGTCGGATCTCGGAGTGTGCACGGAATCGCTCCCTGACGACACGGACGACTGCGCGGCGCTGTTCCGTACGGTGATGGCAGAACGCCGGATGCTGCTGGTGCTGGACAATGCGCGGGATGCCGCTCAGGTCCTGCCGCTGCTGCCCGGCAGCGGAAGCTGTGCCGTCCTGGTCACCAGCCGCCACACGCTGGCCGATCTGCCGGATGCCGTGCTCGTTGCGCTGTCGCCCCTTGGTGCCTGCGACCAGGAGATGCTCCTGGCGGCACTGTGCGGAACCCGGCGTGTGCTCGAGGAGCCTGCTGCTGCGGCCGAGATCCTCGCTCTGTGCGGCGGATTGCCGCTGGCGTTGCGCGTGGTCGGTGGCCGGCTGGCTTCCCGGCCGACGTGGCCGCTCACTGCACTCGCGCGGCGCCTGTCGTCCGGTTCCGACCGTCTGCGCGAGCTGAGCGTGGGCGGTCTCGACGTACACGCGACCTTCGCGATGAGCTACGTCGCCATGCGCGAGAGTGAGAAGCCCCAGGAGCGGGCGGCGGCCCGGGCCTTCTGTCTGCTGGGGCTGTGGCCCGGCCATGAGCTGGCCTCGCAGTCGACGGCGGCGCTGCTCGGCCTCCCGGTGCGGGAGACCGCCCGGCTGCTGGACCTTCTGACCGATGTCCACCTCGTGCAGAGCCCGGCGCCGGACCGGTACAGCTTGCACGATCTGCTGGGTGAGTACGCCGCCGAACGGGCCTGTGCGGAGCTGACCTCGCAAGAACGGGCGGACGCCACCGTGCGGTTGCTGTCCTGGTACGTGGCGGCGGTGAAGAAGGCCTCGTGGGTGACCATCGGTGAGACGCAGCCGCCCCCACCGCTGGACGGGCAGCCGGACGAACTCGTCGCGGACTTCACGGATGCTCACGACGCGCTGCAGTGGTATGTGCGCGAGCTGCCCGCCATCCGGCACGCGATCGCCGTAGCCGGTGCTCTCGGCCGCTCCGACGTGGCGTGGCGCCTGGCCGTCGGGCTGTTCGGGTACGCGGACACGTACTGGTGGACGGGCGAGTGGGACACGTGCCTGAACGCCGCCCTCGCGATCGCCATCGAACACGACGACACCGTGGGGCAGGCCTGGCTGTACCGCCGTATCGCCGTCGCACACGGCATGGCCTACCGCAACGACGCATGCCTGAAGAACCTGCGGATCGCCCTCGACCTCTTCGAGCAGGCCGGGGACGTCACGGCCCAGGCCTCGATCACGGGCAACATCTCGACACTCCACGCACAGGCCGGCCGGGCCGAGGAAGCGCTGGCGTACGCACTGCGCTCGCAGGAGCTGTACCGCGGGACCGACAGCCCGGGCAGCGAGGCCCTCGTACTCGGCAGGATCGCTGACGCACTGGAGCTTGCCGGGGAATACGAGGCTGCCATGGAGCAGCACCGCCGCCGCATCCAACTGCTGCGCAGCCAGGCACGCCCCACGACCCTGGCCACAGCCCTGACGCAGTACGGTTCCGCACTCAAGGAACTGGGCCTGCGGGACGAGGCGTTCGCGGCGCTCGACGAAGCGCTGGCCATCCGCCGCGGGCTGGGAGATCACGGCGGGGCGGCGGACGCGCTGGCGGCAACCGCCCGAGCCCACCATCACTTCGGGGAGTGGGAAGCCGCCCGCCGCTGCTGGCAGGCCTGCCTCGACCTGGCTCTCCTGCACTCTCTGCCGCAGCGCGCCCGGGAAAGCCGGGACGGTATCGCCGCTTTGGACGCTCGGGACGGGGCCTGCGCGACCGGCAGCCGGGCGTAAGAGGCCACCAGCGGCACGGCCGGTGGCTAAGCCCCGAGGGCGTGTGGCCCGGTTGTTGATGAGTTGTTGTTGCCGACTCCTAAGTTGATCAGCACGCAGGCCTGAGCGCCGCGGCCACCGAGGCGTTCGACGGTGAACCTGTTCGTGACATGAGCACAACGGTAGGGCGAAGCCGGGATTGTCTACGCGTGTAGATGCGTAAGCCGCCCGCCAACATCAAGGAGAAACAAGTGATCGTGAAGAAGATCGCGGCTCGCGCCGGCCTGGTCGGCGCCGCGGCCGTCATGGCAATGAGCGGCCTGGCGGGGCAGGCGAGCGCCGACAGCGCCAACATCTCCAGCTGGAACACGGACAGTTCCCCCGCGCGCTGCACAGGCAGTTACTCGTTCTGCCTGTACTACTCGCCGGACGCGGAGGGCGCGATGTGGGCTACCAGCTCCGATGCCGTCAGCAACCTCAGCGGCGCCACTTTCCACGACGACGGTCATGGCTCCGCCGGCGCGGGCCAGGGCGTGCGGAACAACGCCGCCTCCGCCGAGAACGCAGACAACTACGCGTTCTGCAATGTGGGCATCTGGGTCTACCCCGGCTTCACCGGCAACTCCAACTGGCTCAGCCCCGGCAAGGGCGGCAACCTCACTTCCTGGATGCGCAACAACGAGGCATCCATAGCCATCGACGACTCGACGCGCTGCCCCGGCGTCGGCATCGGCTGACGTTCTGCCCCTCGTGTTCCCCGACGTCCCGGGCGCGCGCCGCCCGGGGCACCCACCTGTCCACATCAAGGGAAAGCAAGTGATCGTGAAGAGAATCGCGGCTCGCGCCGGCCTGGTCGGCGCCGCGGCCGTCATGGCAGTGAGCGGCCTGGCCGGGCAGGCGAGCGCCGACAGCGCCAACATCTCCAGCTGGAACACCTACAGCGCGCCGGTGCGCTGCGCAGCCGGCACCCCGACCTCGTACGACTTCTGCCTGTACTACTCGCAGGGCGCCGAGGGCGCTGTCTGGGGTTCCCACTACGCGGCCGTCAGCAACCTCAGCGGCGCCACCTTCTCCGACGACGGCCACGGCTCCGCGGGAGCGGGGCAGGGCGTACGGAACAACGCCGCCTCGGCCGAGGTCGCCGACCCGTGCAACCTGGGTATCTGGGTCTACCCCGGCTTCACCGGCAACTCCAACTGGCTCAGCCCCACCAGGGGCGGCAACCTCACGTCCTGGATGCGCAACAACGAGGCATCCATAGCCATCGACGACTCGACGAACTGTCCCGGTCTCGGCATCGGCTGACCGGCACCACGGCACGGCGGTGGCACGGCCCTGTGACCACGGGGCCGGCCGCCGCCGCTCGATCAGCAACCAACGCGAGGAAACCATGCCCCCAGCAAGGCGAGTGAGCCTGGCGGTCGCCGGAAGTGTGCTCGCACTCACCGCGGCAGCCGGCTGCGCGTCCAGTGCGCCGGCGGAGCGCACGGCCGGCCCCACGCCGGTAGCGACTCCCTCGGTCACCGGAACGACGGACCGACTGCACCTGCCCATCGAGTCGTACATGCTCACGCCCGAGCAGTCCGTCCAGTACGACTGGATCGGCCGCACCGCCATCCGATCCTGCCTCGGCCGCTTCGGGTTCACCTACCCGGCCCCCGCCAAGCTGACCACGGACAGCGCCGCCACTGTCGCGTACTCGGTGCTCTACCGCCGCTACGGGGTCACCGACCCCGACAGCGTGCACCGCTGGGGCTACCACCCGCCACGCCAGACCACGACGGCCACGCAGCAGAGCGCGCCGATGCGGCTCAGCGACCTCCCGGCCGCCGCCCGGGCCATCCTGACCGGCTACGACGCCGCCACCCATGGCCCGGCCACTTCCTACAAGGGCAAGCCCATCCCGAAGCGCGGCTGCCTGAACGAGCCGAACCGGATCCTCACGGGCGCCGCCGGCGGCCTGCAGGGACCGGCCAGCGGCGCCGACGGCCTGGTAACGAAGATCAAGGCCGACAGTTTCACCGACTCCATGGCCGACCCCCGGGTCACCGCTGTCTTCCGCTCCTGGTCCACCTGCATGAAATCCCGCGGGTACCACCTGGCCAACCCGATGCTCGCGGCGGCCAACCTGCCCTCGATGAACACCCGCACGCCGACCGGCACCGAGATCGCCCAGGCCGAGGCCGACGTGGCCTGCAAGACCCGCACCAATCTCACCGGTATCTGGTTCGCGGTGGAAAGCGACTACCAGAACGCCGCCATCGCCAAGCACTCCAAGGAGCTGGCCGGAGTCAAGAAGGAGCGCGACGCCGAGGTCGCGGACATCCAACGGCTGTTGCGCACCATGCACGCCTGAACCGGGCGTTCAGGCGCGCTCCTGCGCAGGGAGCGAGCGACGCGAAGACACTGTGACCGCGGTGTGGCTGCGTTTTTACGGGGCGGGGGTCCACGAGTCGCCTACACCCGGTAAGTTTCTGGCCATGCCACGTGGACGCCACCGTCATTCCCCGCCTCTGCACCGGCTGTTGCCGCCGTCGGCGATCGCCGGGGTCTCCGTTGTCTGCGCGCTGGGTCCCTGGGTGTTCTCCGAGGCCACGGTGTTGCGCGCGCTGGCCGCCGCCGCGGCGGCCACGGCGGGCGTCGGCGCGTTCGTGATGCGCCGCTGGGACTCGCACGCGGGCAAGCAGGTCGCCGACCTCACGCGCGCGCGTGCCAGCGACGAGTGGCGGTACGAGGAACGGGTCGCCGAACTGGAGACCGACCTGGAGGAGTCGCGCGAACTGCGCGGCAAGCTGGAGCAGCGGCTGCGCGCCAAGCGGGCCGAGCTGGCGGGCCTGCGCAACGAGCACGCGGCCCTGCTGCGCCGGTACGCCACCGCGGAGACCGAGCGCGCGAGCGCCCTGGAGGGACGCCGGCTCCTGGAGATCGAGGCGGCGGTGCCCGCGGACTCGTCCGTCCCCGCGCTGCCGCCCGCGCGCAGCGCCGAACCGGAGCGGGCCGAGCTGGAGCCGGTCAAGCCGGAGCCTGCCGAGCCGGAGCCTGCCAAGCCTGAGCCGGCCGAGCCCGAGGCCGACGTGAAGGCGCCCGCCGTGTTCTCCTCCGAGGGCGCCCGGCTGTACCGCAAGGCCCTGTCGGCGCTGGCCCGGTTCGACCGCGACAGCGGTGCCGAGGCCGGGCCGGAGGCTTCCGGCAGCGCCGGGCCCGCCGCCAAAGGAGAGGGCGTCACTGACCGCGTGACGGACGCTTCCGGTGCGCCGCGCGACGACGCGGGCGCCGAGCCCGCCCAGGAGGACGAGGCGCAGGGGCAGTCCGAGGCGGCCGACCCGCACGCGGGTGAGGCCGCCGCCCCGACGGCACCGGCCCAGCCCGAGGCGCCCGCGGGCCGGCAGCCCGCCGGGCACTTCACGGTGCCGACCGCCGTGGCCGTCGTACCGGCAGCGCCCGCGCGGCGCCCGGTGGTCCAGGGCGGGTTCGACTTCTTCGGGACCCAGAAGCAGAACGCGTCCGCCGCGCTGGACTCCGTACAGAACGAGGACCTCGCCGACGTCGTCGGCCAGGAGGCGCTCGCGCTGCACAAGGCCGAGGCCGAGGCCGAGTTCAAGCCCGCAGACGACCGCGCGGAGCGCGTCGGCCAGGTCATCGACCTGACCGCCCACGACGAGACCGAGCAGATCGACGTCCAGGGGCTGCGCAGCGCGGCTTCCTGAGCCGAGCGCCCGACCGGCGGATCGGGCGGACGCCGCTCAGCCGGCGATCCGGGGAGCTCGCGGCGCTTCAGCAGCGGTGGGTGGAGTCACGAGGTCAGCGTACGTAGGGGAGACTGGGCCCATGACTCCTACGACCGAGACCACGATCGGGATCGGCGGTGCCGCCGAGAGCACCGACATGGTGCTCAACATCGGCCCCCAGCACCCGTCCACGCACGGCGTGCTGCGGCTCCGGCTGGTCCTGGACGGGGAGCGCATCCAGCACGCGGAGCCGGTGATCGGCTACATGCACCGGGGCGCGGAGAAGCTGTTCGAGGCGCGCGACTACCGGCAGATCATCATGCTCGCCAACCGCCACGACTGGCTGTCGGCGTTCTCGAACGAGCTGGGTGTGGTCCTCGCCGTGGAGCGGATGCTCGGCATGGAGGTCCCCGAGCGCGCGGTGTGGATGCGCACGCTGCTCGCCGAGCTGAACCGGGTGCTGAACCACCTGATGTTCCTCGGCTCGTACCCGCTGGAGCTCGGCGGTATCACCCCGATCTTCTACGCCTTCCGGGAGCGTGAGGAGCTCCAGCACGTCATGGAGGAGGTCTCCGGCGGGCGTATGCACTACATGTTCAACCGCGTCGGCGGCCTGAAGGAGGACCTGCCGGCCGGATGGACCGCACGCGCGCGTGCCGCCGTGGCCGACGTGCGCTCGCGCATGGACGTCTTCGACGACCTGGTGCTCGGCAACGAGATCTTCCGGGGGCGCACGCGGGGCGTGGGGGCGATCACCCCGCAGGTCGTGCACGCCTACGGCGTGAGCGGGCCCATCGCGCGCGCCTCGGGCGTCGACTTCGACCTGCGCCGCGACGAGCCCTACCTGGCCTACGGCGAGCTGCAGGACACCCTGAAGGTCGTCACCCGCGGCGAGGGCGACTGCCTCGCCCGCTTCGAGTGCCTTCTGGAGCAGACGCACAACGCGCTGGACCTGGCCGATGCCTGCCTGGACCGGTTCGCCGAGCTGCCGCCCGGCCCGATCAACCAGCGGCTGCCGAAGGTGCTGAAGGCCCCGGAGGGGCACACGTACGCGTGGACCGAGAACCCGCTCGGCATCAACGGCTACTACCTGGTCAGCAAGGGCGAGAAGACGCCGTACCGGCTGAAGCTGCGCTCGGCGTCGTACAACAACATCCAGGCCCTGACGGAGCTGCTGCCGGGGACGCTGGTCTCGGACATGGTGGCGATCCTGGGGTCGATGTTCTTCGTGGTCGGGGACATCGACAAGTAGGTCTCAGGCGAGCGGGTCCGGAATTCCCACCGGCTGGAGCAGCCAGCCGAAGTCGCCGAGGCCGCCCGGTGCGGTGAGTTCGGCGGCCTCGCCCGCGCCCGCGAGGGCGCGCACGTACGCCGAGGGGTCCGTGGAGGCCAGCGCGAGCGGGGGGCGTGCGCCGGTGAGACCGAGGGCGTGCAGGGCCTCGCGTTGTGTGAGGAGGCGCGCGGCCGGGAGAGTGCGCGCCGTGGGCGCCGTCGCGCATGCGTCCAGTGCCACGTGGGCCGTGATGTCGCAGGACCCGTCCGGTACGGGCGCCGTCTCACGCCCCTCCCGGAAGCCGGTGAGCGTCCCGAACGGGGGGCGCGTGTCGCGGGTGTGCGCGTAGTCCACGGCCACCGCGAGCCCCCGCGCCACCCGGTCCACCGCGGACGCCCACGCCAGGTCCCGGGGCAGCCCGAGCTCCGCCCGCAGCCCCTCCCGCGCGGGCAGCGGCCACCAGCGCGCCAGCCAGTCCGCGTCGGGGCCGGTCACGGGCTCGCCGAGCCACTCGGTGCCGTCGTCCCCGACGAGCACCAGCCGGGGCACGCCCGCCGCGTCCGCTTCGGCGACGTCCACGGGCACGTTGTCCAGCCACTCGTTGGCGAACAGCATGCCGGTGACCGCCTCCGGGGGTTCGCTCAGCCAGGTGATCCGCTCGTCCAGGCCCGCCGGACGGTCGGCGAGCTCCACGGCGTACCCGCGCGCGCGGGCGGCCACCTCGGCCGGCAGAGCGGCGAGCACTCCGGTTACCAGCTCGCCCCGCCCGGCCCCCATGTCGACGAAGTCCACCACCGCGGGCCGCCCGAGCGCCTCGTCCACCCGGCACAGCAGCCCGGCCACGGCCCGCGCGAACAGCGGGGACGCGTGCACGGACGTACGGAAGTGGCCGGCCGGACCCTCCGGGCGCCGGTAGAAGCCGCCGGGTCCGTACAGGGCCGCCCGGGTCGCCTCCCGCCAGCCGCGCGCGCCCTGGGGAGCGGATTCCGCTTTCCCTGCTGTCTCATCCGTCACCGGGACAGATTAGGCGTACAGATGATCACCTCCTCCACCTTGCGGAGTATGCGCGCCGGGCATGGATCGGCCCTCCGGTTGACCCCCGCACCCTGCTGTTTTCCCTACTCTGGGTTACGTGCAGCGCCTTTACGACTTCCTCCGCCGCCACCCGACCTGGTTCGACACCTTCTGGGCCGTCGTCCTGCTCGGGCTCTCCGGCGTGAGCGTGGTCAATATGAACGGGGCGCCCGGCCAACACGGGACGATCCCCGCGGGACTGTCCGTGTCCGCCGTGCTGTGCCTCGTCGTGGCGCTGCGCCGCCGGTTCCCGGAGCCGATGCTGCTGCTCGCCCTCGCGACCGGCCTGGCCCAGCTGATACTCGACGTCGAGACGACCGCCGCCGACTTCGCCCTGCTGGTGATCACCTACACGGTCGCCGCGATCGGCGAGCGCTGGGCCTCCCGCATCGCCCTCGCCGCCGGCCTGGGCGCGGCGACGCTCGCGCAGATACGCTGGCCGGCCGAGCACAGCAGCTTCCTCGGGCACGCCGCCCTCGCCGTGTTCCAGACGGTGCCCTTCGCACTGGCCTGGGTGCTCGGCGACTCCATGCGCACCCGGCGTGCCTACTTCGCCCAGCTGGAGGAGCGCGCCGCCCGCCTGGAGAAGGAGCGCGAGGCGCAGGCCAAGGTCGCGGTCGCCGCCGAGCGCGCCCGGATCGCGCGCGAGCTGCACGACGTCGTCGCGCACAACGTGTCGGTCATGGTGGTGCAGGCCGACGGCGCCGCCTACGTCCTCGACGCCGCCCCCGACCAGGCGAAGAAGGCCCTGGAGACGATCTCCTCCACCGGCCGCCAGGCCCTCGCCGAGATGCGCCGCCTGCTGGGCGTGCTGCGCACCGGGGAGCACCGGGAGAGCGGGGAGTACGTCCCGCAGCCCGACGTCGAGCAGATCGACGAGCTGATCGAGCAGTGCCGCGACTCCGGCCTGCCCGTCGACTTCAAGGTCGAGGGCACCCCGCGCCCGCTGCCCAGCGGAGTGGAGCTGACCGCCTACCGGATCGTGCAGGAGGCGCTCACCAACACCCGCAAGCACGGCGGGCCCGACGCCGGCGCGAGCGTCCGGCTGGTCTACTTCGACGACGGGCTCGGCCTGCTCGTCGAGGACGACGGCAAGGGCGCCCCGCACGAGCTGTACGAGGAGGGCGGCGCCGACGGGCAGGGACATGGTCTGATCGGCATGCGCGAGCGGGTCGGCATGGTCGGCGGCACCCTGGACGCCGGCCCGCGCCCGGGTGGAGGCTTCCGCATCAGCGTGCTGCTGCCGCTCAAACCGGCGCACTGACGTCCCATACGGAAACGACCGAAACAGAAGAGGACCCGATGACGATCCGCGTGATGCTCGTCGACGACCAGGTGCTGCTGCGCACCGGGTTCCGGATGGTGCTCGCCGCCCAGCCGGACATGGAGGTCGTCGCGGAGGCGGGCGACGGCGTCGAGGCCCTTCAGGTGCTGCGCTCCACCGCCGTCGACGTCGTCCTGATGGACGTGCGCATGCCGAAGCTGGACGGCGTGGAGACCACCCGGCGGATCTGCATGGAGTCCGACCCGCCGAAGGTGCTGATCCTGACCACCTTCGACCTGGACGAGTACGCCTTCTCCGGGCTGAAGGCGGGCGCCTCCGGATTCATGCTCAAGGACGTGCCGCCCGGCGAGCTGCTGACCGCCATCCGCGCCGTGCACAGCGGCGATGCGGTCGTCGCGCCCTCCACGACCCGGCGGCTGCTGGACCGGTTCGCGCCCATGCTGCCCTCCACGACCAAGGAACCCCGGCACCAGCAGCTGGAGCGGCTCACCGACCGGGAGCGCGAGGTCATGGTGCTGGTCGCGCAGGGCCTGTCCAACGGGGAGATCGCGGCCCGCCTGGTGCTGTCCGAGGCGACCGTGAAGACCCACGTGGGCCGCATCCTCACCAAGCTCGGTCTGCGGGACCGGGTGCAGGTGGTGGTGCTGGCGTACGAGACCGGGCTGGTGCGCGCGGGCGGCAGCCTCGGCTGAGCCCCGGCGGCGCTGCCCGAGGCGGCCCGCTCAGCGCAGGACGCCCTCGATGAAGTCGCTGCCCAGCCGGGCCACGGCGGACAGGTCCAGCTGGTGCCGGACGTACCGGCCCTGGCGGCAGCTGGTGATCAGGTCGGCCTTCTTCAGCACCGCCAGGTGCCGGGATATCTCCGGGGCCGACACGCCGTGCGCATCGGCCAGTTCGGTCGTGCTGTGCGGGCCGCGGGCCAGATCGCGGCACAGCCGCAGCCGTGCCGGGTGGGCCAGCGCCTCCAGACGGCGGGTGAGCTGCTCGACGGACGGCGCCTGCGGGCGCGAGGGCCTGACGGGGTAGCTGATCGCGGGCTGCCAGCCGTACCGGTGCAGGACCATCACATGGGGCGAGCCGAGGCTGGTCGGCACCAGGACCAGGCCGCCGTCGCCGGTGGCGGTGTGGCCCACCAGGAGCTTGTCGACGCAGATGAGGCCGGCCTCCTCGTCCACCGAGACGGCACCGGAGAGCGCCGTGAGGGCCTCGACGAGCCCCTTGCGGCGCAGCAGTTCGGTCTTGTGCCGGGCGTCGGCGGCGAGTTGGGGCTGGACCCGGGCCCAGGTGTCTGCGAAGAAGGCCTCCTCGCAGTCGAGCGCCAGCTGCCGGAACCAGGCGCGGACGGCCGGCGGGTCGTCCAGCAGGCGGCGGGTGAACCGCTCCTGGACGGCACCGCGCGCGGCAGCCATGTCCAGGGAGTGCTTTCGCAGCTCCGGATCCTCCAGGGGGCCGGTCTCCCGGAGGTAGTAGCGGGGCTGGCAGATGAACTCCAGCGCGGCGTTGACGAACTGCCCGTCCGTCAACTTGTCCAGCAGGTCCAGCTCGTCGGCGAGCGTGGCGCCCGGGACCGCGCGGCGGCCGGGGATCCCGGCGAACGGGGCGAACACGTCGGAGAACGTCGTACGCCACAGGAAGTCCGCCTCGCACAACCGGTCGGCCAGGGACGGCTCCAGCCGGCTGGAGACGGCGGTCACCCAGCCCTGGAGCTCCGGGTGGTGGCCGGGTTCGCTGAGCGCGTGCAGAGCCCGGCCCAGCTCCGCCAGCGGAGAGGGCACAACCGAAACCCGATCCGGCGGCAGCCCGGTGATGTCGATGGTCACGCTCATGACCCCCATGGTGCACCCGGCCACTGACAGCGCCCCGTGGATTGACAGCAGCCGTCAATCCACGGGACATCCGCTCTGAGCAGGAGCAATCCGCGGCCGGCACGACCTGGACCCGGTGCGCGAGCTGCGCCCCCGCGCTCGGCTAGGCCTTGTCCGGCAGGCGGTCGACGAAGTCCCGTACGGCCGCGCGGACGTCGTCGGCCGTCCACTCCAGGCCCGCCGCGCGGACGACGACCTCGGTGACCGCCATGCCGGGCCCCTTGGCGTCCCAGGCGTCCGCGAAGAGCATCACCGAGGTCTCCTCGGCCTGGCGTACGGCCGCCTCGGCGAGCACCTCGGCCTCGTACGGCAGCCAGAGCTGGAACTCGTGGGTGTGCGGCACCTCGGGGTGCACGCGCGCCCACGCCACCCCGGCCTCGGCGAACCCCTCGCGCAGCGCGGCGGCCACCACGCGCGCGTGCCGCACGTACTCCGGCAGCCGGGGCAGCTCCTGCTCCAGGCCGACAAACGCGGACAGGGCGGTCGGGAACTGCTGGAAGACCATGCCGCCGTACCGGTGCCGCCAGGTCTTCGCCTCCTCGACCAGCGACTCCGGGCCGGCGAGCGCGGCGCCGCCGAAGCCGCCGAGGGACTTGTAGAACGACACGTAGACGCTGTCGGCCAGGCCCGCGATCTCGTCCAGGGGGCGGCCGAAGTGCTCGGTGGTCTCCCACAGGCGCGCGCCGTCGAAGTGCACCACCGCGTCGCGTTCCCGCGCCGCCTCGACGACCTCGGTCAGCTCCTCCCAGGTGGGCAGCACGAAACCGGCGTCCCTGAGGGGCAGTTCCAGCATCAGCGCCCCGAAGGGCTCCTCGAAGTCGCGTATCTCCTCGGCCGTGGGCAGCCTGGGCTCGCTGGTCACGCGGACCGGGCGCAGACCGCTGACCTGGCTGAACGCATGGCGTTCGTGGACCTCGGGGTGGGACAGGGCGTGCAGGGCCACGGTGGGGTTGCCCGTGCGGGCCGCCCAGCAGCGCAGGGCCACCTGCTGGGCCATCGTGCCGGTCGGGAAGAACGCGGCGGCCTCCGTGCCGAGCAGCGCGGCGACGCGCTCCTCCAGGGCGGCCACGATCCGGTCGCCGTAGATGTCCGCCGGCTCGTCCAGGTCGTACACCCCGGGCGCCGCGTCCATCAGATGGGCGAGGCGTTCGCGGATCGTGCCGCCCCACCCCGCGCGGGACAGCCTGCGCCCCGCCTGCCGCCGGGCGTTCGCGCGGCGCTCCCGCAGCCGCTCCCGCGCCGATCGTCCCTCGTCCTGCTCCGTGCCCTGCTCAGCCGCGTCCGTCATGCCGTGGATCATGCCGTGCCGGACCGGCGGGGGCACCGGGATTTCCGCGCGTCGGCCCGGTGACGCAGACACGGCGGACCGGTGGAGCGGACGTGGGGAAACCCACAGCCTGTGGACAGACGGCTGCCGCCGGACCAAATAGCGTTAACATGACGAGAACCGGATAGCGTTAACATGACGAGAAATCGTCCGGTACCCAGAGCGGACTGGAACGGGAAGGCCACCGTCGCGTGAGTACAGTCCACCAGCCAGACCTCAAGGACCGCCCCGCGCGGCTCACGGTCGGCGTCGTCGGCGCCGGACGCGTGGGCCCCGCGCTGGCCGCGTCCCTCCAGCTCGCCGGGCATCGCCCGGTGGCCGTCTCCGCGGTCTCCGACGCCTCCCGCAGGCGGGCCGGGACCATGCTTCCCGACGTGCCGGTCGTGCCGCCCGCCGAAGTCCTCCAGCGCGCCGACCTGGTGCTGCTCACGGTCCCCGACGACGCCCTGCCGGGGCTCGTCGCCGGGCTCGCCGAGACCGGGGCCGTACGCCCGGGACAACTGCTCGTGCACACCTCCGGCCGCTACGGCGCCCGGGTCCTGGACCCGGCCCTGCGCGCGGGCGCGCTGCCGCTGGCCCTGCACCCCGCGATGACCTTCACCGGCACCCCCGTGGACGTCCAGCGCCTGGCCGGCTGCTCCTTCGGGGTCACCGCGCCCGAGGAGCTGCGGCTGGCCGCCGAGGCCCTGGTCATCGAGATGGGCGGGGAGCCCGAGTGGATCAGCGAGGAGAACCGCCCGCTCTACCACGCGGCCCTCGCGCTCGGCGCCAACCACCTGGTGACCCTCGTCGCCCAGTCCATGGAACTGCTGCGCACGGCCGGCGTGGAGGCGCCCGACCGGATGCTCGGCCCGCTGCTCGGCGCCGCCCTGGACAACGCCCTGCGCTCCGGCGACGCGGCCCTCACCGGGCCCGTCGCGCGCGGGGACGCCGGCACGGTCGCCGCGCACGTCACCGAGCTGCGCAAGCACGCACCGCAGACCGTCGCGGGCTACGTCGCGATGGCCCGCGCCACCGCCGACCGGGCCCTCGCGCACGGCCTGCTGAAGCCGGAACTCGCCGAGGACCTGCTCGGCGTGCTCGCCGACCAGAGCGCCCGCACCGGCGGAACCGGCGGCACGAACGGCACCGAGGGGATCGCCTGATGACCACCGCCCTGCTGAGCACCGCCGAAGAGCTGCACGCGCGCGTGCGCACCGGCCGCCGTGCCGTCGTGATGACCATGGGCGCCCTGCACGAAGGCCACGCCACCCTGATCCGCGGCGCGCGCGAGATCGCCGGTGCGGACGGCGAGGTCGTCGTCACGGTCTTCGTCAACCCCCTCCAGTTCGGCGCCGGCGAGGACCTGGACCGCTACCCGCGCACCCTCGAAGCCGACCTGAAGCTCGCCGAACAGTCCGGCGCCGACGCCGTGTTCGCGCCCTCCGTGGCCGAGGTCTACCCGGGCGGCGAACCCCAGGTGCGCATCTCGGCGGGCCCCATGGGCGAGCGCCTGGAAGGCGCCGTGCGGCCCGGCCACTTCGACGGCATGCTCACCGTCGTCGCCAAGCTGCTGCACCTCACCCGGCCCGACGTGGCCCTGTTCGGGCAGAAGGACGCCCAGCAGCTGGCCCTCATCCGGCGCATGGTGCGGGACCTGAACTTCGGCGTGGAGATCGTCGCCGTGCCGACCGTGCGCGAGGAGGACGGGCTCGCCCTCTCCAGCCGCAACCGCTACCTCTCGCCCGACGAGCGCCGCACCGCGCTCGCCCTGTCCCGCGCACTGTTCGCGGGCCGCGACCGGCACGCCGCGCAGGAGGCACTGCGCGCGCGGGCCCGCGAAGTGCCCGCCACGCGCGCGCGTGCCGAGGCGCTGAGCGCCATAGGGGAGTCCCGCGCGGCGGCCGACGCGCACGCCGTGGCCGCCTCGGCGCCCGGCTTCCCGGCGGCCGTCCGCGCCGCCGCCCGGCAGGTGCTGGACGAGGCCGCCCGCCTCGACCCGCCGCTGCGCCTGGACTACCTCGCCCTGGTCGACCCGTCCGACTTCACCGAGATCGGCGACGACTTCACCGGCGAGGCCGTGCTCGCCGTAGCCGCCCGGGTCGGCACGACCCGGCTGATCGACAACCTCCCACTCACCTTCGGAACCCTCGGAGCCGCCTCGTGACCAGCACAGGCATACGACTGCACGCACCCGAACCCGGGTGGTCCATCTCCGCGGACGTGGTCGTCGTCGGCTCCGGGGTGGCCGGCCTGACCGCGGCCCTGCGCTGCGAGGCCGCGGGCCTGAGGACCGTCGTCGTCACCAAGGCCCGTCTGGACGACGGCTCCACGCGCTGGGCGCAGGGCGGCATCGCCGCCGCCCTCGGCGAGGGCGACACCCCCGAACAGCACCTGGCGGACACCCTGGTGGCGGGCGCGGGCCTGTGCGACGAGGAGGCCGTACGGATCCTCGTCACCGAGGGCCCCGACGCCGTACGGCGGCTGATCTCCACCGGCGCCCACTTCGACACCGACGACGAGGGCGACATCCACCTCACCCGCGAGGGCGGTCACCACCGCCGCCGGATCGCGCACGCGGGCGGCGACGCGACCGGCGCGGAGGTCTCCCGGGCGCTCGTGGAGGCCGTGCACGCGCGCGGGCTGCGCACGATCGAGAACGCGCTCGTGCTGGACCTGCTGACGGACGCCGAGGGCCGCACGGCCGGCGTCACCCTGCACGTGATGGGCGAGGGCCAGCACGACGGCGTGGGCGCCGTGCACGCCCCCGCGGTCGTCCTCGCGACCGGCGGCATGGGCCAGGTCTTCTCGGCGACCACCAACCCGTCGGTGTCCACCGGCGACGGCGTGGCGCTGGCGCTGCGCGCGGGTGCGGAGGTCTCCGACCTGGAGTTCGTGCAGTTCCACCCGACCGTGCTGTTCCTCGGCCCGGACGCCGAGGGCCAGCAGCCGCTGGTCTCCGAGGCGGTGCGCGGCGAGGGCGCCCACCTGGTCGACGCCGACGGCGTGCGCTTCATGGTGGGCCAGCACGAACTGGCCGAGCTGGCGCCCCGGGACATCGTCGCCAAGGGCATCCTGCGGCGGATGCTGGAACAGGGCGCCGAGCACATGTACCTCGACGCCCGGCACTTCGGCGCCGAGATGTGGGAGCACCGCTTCCCGACGATTCTGGCCGCCTGCCGCGCCAACGGCATCGACCCGCTCACCGAGCCCATCCCGATCGCCCCGGCCGCCCACTACGCCTCCGGAGGCGTGCGCACCGACGCGCAAGGGCGCACGACCGTGCCCGGCCTGTACGCCTGCGGCGAGGTCGCCTGCACCGGCGTGCACGGCGCCAACCGGCTCGCCTCCAACTCCCTGCTCGAAGGCCTCGTCTACGCCGAGCGCATCGCCGCCGACATCGCCCGGGTCCACGCGGAGAACGGCCTTTACGCGCGGGTGCCCGCACCGGTGGCGTACCCCGAGCAGCCCGAGCACCCGCTGCAGGCCCCCGAGGCCCGGTTCGCCATCCAGCGGATCATGACCGAGGGCGCCGGCGTGCTGCGCTCGGCCCAGTCGCTGGAGAAGGCCGCCGACCAGCTCCAGCGGCTGCACACCGAGGCCCGTGACGTGCTGGAGGAGAACGGCAAGACCGCCGAGCCCGGCGTCGACACCTGGGAGGCCACCAACCTCCTGTGCGTGGGCCGGGTCCTGGTCGCCGCCGCCCGGCTGCGGGAGGAGACCCGAGGCTGCCACTGGCGCGAGGACCGCGCCGAGCGCGACGACACCGACTGGCGGCGTCACATCGTCGTACGGCTGAATCCGGACCGGTCGCTGGCCGTACGCACCACGGACACCGCAGACTTCCCCCCTACCAGGAACCACCAGCGCCCCCAGGAGCAGTGACAGACGTGAGCACCGACGACCTTCCCCTCGTCCCGACCGGCGGCTGCGGCGACGGCTGCGCCTGTGGCGCGGAGGGCGACGAGGGGGCCGAAGAGTACGCAGTGTGCGGTCTCGACCCCGCGCTCGCCCAGCTCATGGCCGAGGCCGGACTCGACCCCGTCGAGGTCGAGGACATCGCCAACGTGGCCATCCAGGAGGACCTGGACGGCGGCGTCGACGTGACGACCGTCGCCACCATCTCCGAGGACGCGGTGGCCACCGGCGACTTCACCGCGCGCGAGGCGGGCGTGGTGGCCGGCCTCCGGGTCGCCGAGGCCGTGCTCTCCGTGGTCTGCACCGACGAGTTCGAGGTCGAGCGGCACGTCGAGGACGGCGACCGCGTCGAGGCCGGGCAGAAGCTGCTGTCGGTCACCACGCGCACCCGCGACCTGCTCACCGCCGAGCGCAGCGCGCTGAACATCCTGTGCCGCCTGTCCGGCATCGCGACCGCCACGCGCGCGTGGGCGGACATCCTGGAGGGCAGCCGCGCCCGGGTCCGCGACACCCGCAAGACCACCCCGGGCCTGAGGTCCCTGGAGAAGTTCGCGGTGCGCTGCGGCGGCGGCGTCAACCACCGCATGTCGCTCTCGGACGCGGCCCTGGTGAAGGACAACCACGTGGTCGCCGCCGGCGGCGTCGCGCAGGCCTTCAAGGCCGTACGGGAGGCGTTCCCGGAGCTGGCGATCGAGGTCGAGGTCGACACCCTGCACCAGCTGCGCGAGGTCGTCGACGCGGGCGCCGACCTGGTCCTGCTGGACAACTTCACGCCCGGGGAGTGCGAGGAGGCCGTCGCGATCACCGGCGGGCGGGCCCTGCTGGAGGCCTCCGGCCGGCTCACGCTCGACAACGCGCGCGCGTACGCCGAGACGGGCGTGGACTTCCTGGCCGTCGGCGCCCTCACCCACTCCTCGCCGATCCTGGACATCGGCCTGGACCTGCGCGAGGCGGAGTAAAGGGTCATGCTCCTCACGATCGACGTCGGCAACACGCACACCGTCCTCGGCCTGTTCGACGGCGAGGACATCGTGGAGCACTGGCGCATCTCCACGGACGCCCGCCGCACCGCCGACGAACTGGCGGTGCTGCTCCAGGGCCTGATGGGCATGCACCCGCTGCTCGGCGAGGAACTGGGCGACGGCATCGACGGCATCGCGATCTGCGCGACCGTGCCGTCGGTCCTGCACGAGCTGCGCGAGGTCACCCGCAGGTACTACGGCGACGTGCCCGCGGTGCTGGTCGAGCCGGGGGTCAAGACGGGCGTGCCGATCCTCACCGACAACCCCAAGGAAGTCGGCGCGGACCGGATCATCAACGCGGTCGCCGCCGTCGACCTGTACGGCGGCCCGGCGATCGTCGTGGACTTCGGTACGGCGACGACGTTCGACGCGGTCTCCGCGCGCGGGGAGTACGTCGGCGGGGTCATCGCGCCCGGCATCGAGATCTCCGTGGAGGCGCTCGGCGTCAAGGGCGCCCAGCTGCGGAAGATCGAGGTGGCCCGGCCGCGCCACGTGATCGGCAAGAACACGGTCGAGGCCATGCAGGCGGGCATCGTGTACGGCTTCGCCGGGCAGGTCGACGGGGTGGTCGGCCGGATGGCGCGGGAGCTGGCCGACGATCCGGACGACGTGACGGTGATCGCCACGGGTGGGCTCGCGCCGATGGTGCTGGGGGAGTCCTCGGTCATCGACGAGCATCAGCCGTGGCTGACGCTGATCGGGCTGCGCCTGGTGTACGAGCGCAACGTGTCCCGCATGTGAGCCGTGGGTGACCCGCCTGCCGGGCGGGCGGGTGGCCCCGGTCGGGGGAAAGCCGTGGCGACACGCGACGACACGACTGCCCGATCCGTCACTTTTGTCCGATTAGCGATAGCGTCGCCGCATGCCCACGCCATACGGATCCCGCGGCGGCGTGGCGTTCGGCGCGGAGGAGCTGCGTGTGCTCCGCCTCGCCCTCGCCCTCGCCCTTCACCCCGGCCCAGCGTCCGCCGAGGACGTCCAGGACTGCTTCCGCCTCGCCGAGTCGCTCGACGAGGCGATGCGCGAGGGCGCCCGGCTGCGCGCCTTCCTGGTGGCCGACCTCGGCCGCTACCGCGCCGCCCTGCCGGGCACCGCCGCCGGTTACCTCGACCTCCTGGAGGAGGCGCTGGGTGCCGGGCACCGGCCGACGCCGGACGACCTCGCCGCGCTCCGCGCCCTGCGCGGGAACCCTCTGGCCGCCACCCTGCTGGACCGCTGCCAGGCGCTCGCCGAGCAGGACGTACGGGCCCGCTTCGCCCAGGGCGCGCGCACGGCCCCCGCCCCCGCCGTACCGCCCTCCAGGACCCGCCTGCTGGCCCTTCCGGGCGGCGCGGCCGAGTCTCTGGCGGAACAGGCCGAGGAGTCGGAGAAACCCGCGCAGAACCCCGCACAGGAGCCCGGGCGCAAGCCCGGGCAGACCCCGCCGCGGCGCCCCGCCGAACCCCCGGCCACCGGACCGGAGCGCCCCAAGCGCCCCATCCCGACCCCGGGCGAGGTCTTCCCGCGCCGCAAGCCGCCCACGCGCCCGGCGCCGCCGGAGGCCCCGCCGGCCGAGGCGCGGCAGCTGGCGGCGGGCTGAGCGACGGGCCGAACAGCGGGCTGAGCAGCAGTCTCCCGTACTCACCCACCCCGCCCCTTTCGCCCGATCCCGCGTGGCTACTCTGGAGGCATGGACTATGTCTCCGCGCTCGTTCCCCCGGTCGTCATGGCCGTGTTCTTCATCGGTCTGGTCCGGGTGATCGTGAAGACCCAGGGCGGCGTCGCCAAGGCCAAGGAGGACGCGGCCGTCGACGCCGCCCTCGCGCGCGCGGAGAGCACGCGCCAGGCCTCCGCCGGCGGCGACGCCTGACCTTTTTGTTCCTGTTTGTGCCCTTAGTGCACGTCTGGCACGCCATTGCCCTGAACTCCCACTATTGTTCTGAGTTGTGCCTCGCCCATTGGGAGAACTCGAAGACGCGGTCATGACGCGGGTGTGGAAGTGGAACCGCCCGGTGACCGTTCGAGAAGTCCTGGAAGACCTTCAGCAGGAACGCTCCATCGCGTACACCACCGTGATGACCGTTTTGGACAATCTCCATCAGAAGGGCTGGGTCCGCCGGGAGGCGGAAGGGCGGGCCTATCGATATGAAGCCGTGTCGACACGAGCCGCCTACGCAGCCGCTCTGATGAACGACGCGTGGTCGCAGAGCGACAACCCGGCAGCCGCTCTCGTCGCCTTCTTCGGGATGATGAGCGAGGAACAGCGCCAGGCGCTCAGGGACGCCGTACGGATCGTCCAGGGACCGGAACTCCAGGCACCGGAAACCCGGGAAGCGCCGGAAGCCCGGGAAGCCGGGGAAGCCCCGCAAGAGGAGAACCCCGGCTCGGCGGGGGAGACCGCCGGGCGATAGCGTCCGCTCATGTCAGCAGAGCAACCCGAAGTCTCCGCAAAAGCCATCACTGTCCGGCGGGCCCGGACCGGTGATGTCCCGGCGGTGCGCGACCTCCTCGACGTCTACGCCCGCGGCCGCATCCTGCTCGACAAAGCCACGGTCACGCTTTACGAGGACATCCAGGAGTTCTGGGTCGCGGAACGCGACGACAACGCCGAGGTGGTCGGCTGCGGCGCGCTGCACGTCATGTGGGAAGACCTCGCGGAAGTCCGCACTCTGGCGGTGAAGCCCGGCCTCAGGGGCGCCGGTGTCGGCCACCAGTTGTTGGAGAAGTTGCTGCAGACCGCGCGTTGGCTCGGCGTTCGCCGGGTTTTCTGCCTGACCTTCGAAGTGGACTTCTTCGGGAAGCACGGCTTCGTGGAGATCGGGGAGACTCCGGTCGACACCGATGTGTACGCCGAGCTCTTGCGTTCCTATGACGAGGGCGTCGCCGAGTTCCTCGGTCTCGAACGAGTGAAACCGAACACCTTGGGCAACAGCCGGATGCTTCTGCATCTGTGATCGTCATTGCCCCGGTTCCCTATGTCCGAAACGCGCATGTTTCCGGGCGGGGCCGGTCCCCGGGGTCTCTCCCAGGGGTTTGTGTTTTTCCGGCAAAAGCGGTTTGCTTTCCGACGTACTGCAGTACTGCATATAACAGGGGGCGGCGAAACGGGCGGACGCCGTACCACCTGGTCCTCACGTTATCGATGAAAGGAAATGCCGTGGCACAGAAGGTTCAGGTCCTTCTTGTCGACGACCTCGACGGCGGCGAGGCGGATGAGACCGTCACGTTCGCACTGGACGGCAAGACGTACGAGATCGATCTCACGACCGCCAATGCGGACAAGCTGCGTGGTCTTCTCGAGCCCTATGTGAAGGGTGGCCGTCGTACCGGAGGCCGTGCCGCCGGCGGGCGTGGAAAGGCGCGCGCCGCTTCCGCGGGCAGCCAGGACACTGCGGCGATCCGTGCCTGGGCCAAGGAGAACGGCCTTGAGGTCAATGACCGCGGCCGTGTTCCCGCGTCCATCCGCGAGGCTTACGAGAAGGCCAACGGCTGATTTCGCCGACCGGCGGACGACCCGGCGCAGGCGCGCCGCAACCGGACCCGGTGACACTGCGCTGCCACCGTGTCCACCAGTCGCACCAGATCGGGGGCGCAACCCACGCGCCCCACACCCCCCAGCGCCGACAGTGCCGGCAGCGAGGCCTCGGCCGCGCACCCCGGCTCAGGGGGCCGCAGCCATACGGCGGCCCCCTGCACGGACTCGGCGCGGTCCCCGGCGGCCGAGCGCTCCGGGAGCGAAGCCTCGGACCCGGTGAAGGCCGGGCCGGGCGAGAGCGGGCCGGGCGGGGCCGGAGCCTCCATCAGGCCACCGGCGCCCAGGACCCGCAGATCGAGCGCCAGCGCGCTCCACTCCAGCCAGTCCAGCAGCCCCGGCAGCTCCTCCGCGCTGCCCGCGGCCACCAGCAGTCGCATCCGGTCGCCGTGCAGGGCCACCGGAGAGCCCGGCGCGAGGTGCCGCAGCGCCCCGGCGCCCGCCTCGGCCGGCACATCGAGGACATCGAACCGCACCCCCGTGACCAGCCAGAACGGCTGTCCTGGCGGTCCGGGCACGATCGCCCAGCCCAGATCGTTCTCGTACCAGAGCCGGGCCGCGGCCCAGCGCCGGACCACGGTGTCCGGGCCGTCCGGCGGGCCGGGAGTGCCGAGCGGCTGCCGGGGAAGGGGGACCGAGCCAACCATGACAAGTGCAACAGGTGAAGACGCCATCGAGTTACGCTGAGTGCGCACATAGATGCGCACCGTGCCCAAGTGGGGGGCGCGCGGGGCTCAGGGGAGGCGCAAGGTTGTTCGCCCATAGCGGAGGGAACCAGTGCGCGCCGCATGGAGTGTCAGTCCCAGCGGGTAAGACATGCCTAGTGGGAGGGGGCGACACGCAGGGCGGGCCGTCTCACGTTCGCCATCGGCGTACTGGTGAGTGGGATAACTGCCTGGCCTGCGGGAACATCGTCTCGCACCATCGGGTTGGAGCAGATGTCGGCGTTCGGGGTCAGGAGGCCAAGGACGGTGTCGGCAGTTGGAATGAGCGGTCCCCGCTTGCGGGACTAAGCTGCGGAAGGACAGGGAGGGGAAGTTCCCCCCACTGCCTGACCGCTCTGAGGAGCGATTAACGATGTTCGAGAGGTTCACCGACCGCGCGCGGCGGGTTGTCGTCCTGGCTCAGGAAGAAGCCCGGATGCTCAACCACAACTACATCGGCACCGAGCACATCCTCCTGGGTCTCATCCACGAGGGTGAAGGTGTCGCCGCTAAGGCCCTGGAGAGCCTCGGCATTTCGCTTGAGGCGGTCCGCCAGCAGGTGGAGGAGATCATCGGCCAGGGCCAGCAGGCCCCGTCCGGGCACATCCCCTTCACTCCCCGTGCCAAGAAGGTCCTGGAGCTGTCGCTCCGCGAGGCCCTTCAGCTGGGCCACAACTACATCGGCACGGAGCACATCCTGCTCGGCCTGATCCGTGAGGGCGAGGGCGTCGCCGCCCAGGTCCTGGTCAAGCTGGGCGCAGACCTCAACCGGGTGCGGCAGCAGGTCATCCAGCTGCTCTCCGGTTACCAGGGCAAGGAGACGGCCACGGCCGGCGGGCCGGCCGAGGGCACGCCCTCGACCTCCCTCGTCCTGGACCAGTTCGGCCGGAACCTCACCCAGGCGGCTCGTGAGTCCAAGCTCGACCCGGTCATCGGGCGCGAGAAGGAGATCGAGCGGGTCATGCAGGTGCTGTCCCGCCGTACCAAGAACAACCCGGTGCTGATCGGTGAGCCCGGCGTCGGCAAGACCGCCGTCGTCGAGGGTCTCGCCCAGGCCATCGTCAAGGGCGAGGTGCCCGAGACCCTCAAGGACAAGCACCTCTACACCCTCGACCTCGGTGCCCTGGTCGCCGGCTCCCGCTACCGCGGTGACTTCGAGGAGCGCCTGAAGAAGGTGCTCAAGGAGATCCGCACCCGCGGCGACATCATCCTGTTCATCGACGAGCTGCACACGCTGGTCGGTGCGGGTGCCGCCGAGGGCGCCATCGACGCGGCGAGCATCCTGAAGCCGATGCTGGCCCGCGGCGAACTCCAGACCATCGGTGCGACCACGCTGGACGAGTACCGCAAGCACCTGGAGAAGGACGCGGCCCTGGAGCGCCGCTTCCAGCCCATCCAGGTCGCCGAGCCGTCCCTGCCGCACACGATCGAGATCCTCAAGGGTCTGCGCGACCGGTACGAGGCGCACCACCGCGTCTCCATCACGGACGAGGCCCTGGTCCAGGCCGCCACCCTGGCCGACCGCTACATCTCGGACCGCTTCCTGCCGGACAAGGCGATCGACCTGATCGACGAGGCCGGTTCCCGGATGCGCATCCGCCGGATGACCGCTCCGCCGGACCTGCGCGAGTTCGACGAGAAGATCGCCGCCGTCCGCCGGGACAAGGAGTCCGCGATCGACTCGCAGGACTTCGAGAAGGCCGCCTCCCTGCGTGACAAGGAGAAGCAGCTCCTGGCCGCCAAGGCGAAGCGGGAGAAGGAGTGGAAGGCCGGCGACATGGACGTCGTCGCCGAGGTCGACGGCGAGCTGATCGCCGAGGTCCTCGCCACGGCCACCGGCATCCCGGTCTTCAAGCTGACCGAGGAGGAGTCCTCCCGCCTGCTGCGCATGGAGGAAGAGCTCCACAAGCGGGTCATCGGCCAGAACGACGCCGTCAAGGCGCTGTCGAAGGCGATCCGCCGTACGCGCGCGGGCCTGAAGGACCCGAAGCGTCCGGGTGGTTCGTTCATCTTCGCCGGCCCGTCCGGTGTCGGTAAGACCGAGCTGTCCAAGGCGCTCGCCGAGTTCCTCTTCGGTGACGAGGACGCGCTGATCTCCCTCGACATGTCGGAGTTCAGTGAGAAGCACACGGTCTCGCGTCTCTTCGGTTCGCCCCCCGGCTACGTGGGCTACGAAGAGGGCGGCCAGCTGACCGAGAAGGTCCGCCGCAAGCCGTTCTCCGTCGTCCTCTTCGACGAGGTCGAGAAGGCGCACCCGGACATCTTCAACTCGCTGCTGCAGATCCTGGAGGACGGTCGCCTGACCGACTCCCAGGGCCGGGTCGTGGACTTCAAGAACACGGTCATCATCATGACGACCAACCTCGGCACCCGGGACATCTCCAAGGGCTTCAACCTGGGCTTCGCGGCCTCGGGTGACACGAAGACCAACTACGAGCGCATGAAGAACAAGGTCCAGGACGAGCTGAAGCAGCACTTCCGGCCCGAGTTCCTCAACCGCGTCGACGACGTGGTCGTCTTCCCGCAGCTGACGCAGGCGGACATCCTGCGGATCGTCGACCTGATGATCAGCAAGGTGGACGAGCGCCTGAAGGACCGGGACATGGGCATCGAACTGTCCCAGTCCGCCAAGGAGCTGCTGTCCAAGAAGGGCTACGACCCGGTGCTGGGCGCGCGTCCGCTGCGTCGCACGATCCAGCGCGAGATCGAGGACTCGCTCTCCGAGAAGATTCTCTTCGGCGAGCTGCGCCCCGGTCACATCGTGGTCGTGGACACCGAGGGCGAGGGCGACGCCGCCACGTTCACCTTCCGGGGTGAGGAGAAGTCGGCGCTGCCGGACGTCCCGCCGATCGAGCAGGCGGCCGGTGGGGCTGGGCCGAACCTGAGCAAGGACGCGTAGGCCTTCGGCGAATTGGCCGGATGAAAGGGGCCGGTGCCTTTTGGGCGCCGGCCCCTTTCACAGTTCGTCCACGGTGAGTTCGGCGTCGGGGAAGAACGCCTTGTAGTGAGAGGCCCGGAGGGAGTGTTCGGGCCGGCGCGTAAGGATCACCGAGCGCAGGCCCGGCAGCCGGGGTGCGAGGGCGGAGAGGTCCTCGGAACCGTGCACGGCCCAGAGATGCAGCGCTTCGATGCCGGGCAGTTCCGGCATGACGCGGAGGGCGTGCGGGAAGTCCCGGATGAAATCTCCGTGCAGATAAAGGCGGGTCAGACCGGGAAGCGCCGCGACCTCGCGCCAGTCGGCGGCCGTCGGCTCCGTGGTGAGTGATCCGAGGCTCAGCGTCTGCAGACTTGCCCAGTGCCTGAGCCCGCGCAACCCCGTCCTGTCGGTGGTGAACTTGCCGAGGTAGAGGAATTCAAGCGGCGCGTCGACCGGCAGGGCGTGGGTGAGGTCGGTGCCTGGCAGCTCCTGCTCCACGGAGACCGTGGTGAGGGACCGCAGAGACCGCAGCCCGGTCATGTCGGCCATGCCGAAGCAGCCGAGCCGAGTGAGCGCCAGAGGGGAAAGCCGCTCCAGACCGCCGGCGGCTGGGCAGTCGTACACCCACAGCTCCCGCAGGCCACTGAACGGCAGAAGAGCGCCCAGATTCCTGAGATCGGGGTTGTCCGACAGGTCGAGCAGTCGCACCTCGTCGCGTGCCGGTACCGCGGCCACGATGTCCTGGGCCCGGTGTGCGCCCCGGAAGGACAAGCGCTGCCAGGGACGCATCCCGGCCACGGCCGCGCGCTCTTCGGCTGACGTGCAGGTCAAGCGGAGCATGTCGCGATCCAGATGGTCCAGTACCTCCGCCGCGTACTCCTCGGTGGGGAACCTCCCCCAGGTGCCGACCAGTTGGCGGCGTACGCCGAGATCCCCGTGCTCCCGGAACCGCCGCAGCACCCCCAGCGCACCCTCGGGCTCCGCCTCCCCGAGGATCGACGCGGTGATCGTCACCCCCCGCGCCTCCTCCTCCGACAACCCCTCCGGCCCCGGCAGCAACTCCAACACCAGAGGCCCAGCCTCTGCCAGCGCCCGCGCGTCCTCCGTCGTGCGGGGCGGTATCAGCGCCCCCGCCCGGGCCTCCACCTCCGCCCGTACCCCCGGCTCCAGGGCCGCCGCATGCTCCAGGCAGGCCAGCGCCAGCAAGGTCAGGCGAGGGGTGTCCCGGTCCAGCAGCTGCCGTAGCAGCCAGGCGCGTTCCCGCGGCCGGGCGTGGGCCACTGCCATGCGGATGACGTCCTCCCACTGGGTGTCGTCCGCGTGGCTCAGGAGGACGTCCAGATGGCCTTCCTCCACGGCGTACCGCGCGCCCAGGTAGTCCTGGAACGTGCGGTGGACGAAGTCCACGACTCCCTCGGCCGGTTGGCGGAGCAGGCCGCTGCGGAGCATCAGGACCCGCAGGACGGCGCCCGCGTCGCCCTGTCCCGCCGCCGACGCCACCGTCGGCAAGCAGCGTTCCACGATGCCTTCGGCCGTGGTCAGGTCCATCTCGGTACGGCCGCTCAACACCAGGGCGTACGCGAGGCGTTGCAGCAGTTCCAGCTGGGCCTCCTCGCCGAGTTCCGGGACGGTCATGCCCCGCTCCCGGTCCCGGCGGGCGAGGAGCATCGTGAGGGCGGCGTCGTACAACTCCTTGCGGCCCGTGGGGAGATAGCCGCGGCGTTCGCGGTGCAGGGCGCAGATCAGGCCGCACATCAGGGGGTTGGTGGCGAGGCGGGCCAGGTCGCGTTTGGTGCGCAGGGAGTCCAGGAGGGGGCCCTTGTACTCGGGCGCCCGGGCCGCCTCGTGCCAGCGGTGTACGAACGTCGCCACCTCCGCGCGCCGCATCGGGGCCAGGGTCAGCTCCCGGAAGCCCTCCTGGGCGAGCCAGTCGGGGCGTACGGCCGTCGGGCGGGAGGTCAGCAGCCAGTGGTTGCCGGGGTAGGCCGCGAGCAGCGCGCGCAGCCAGTCGCGGGTGCGGTGGCGGTCGGCGGCCGGGATCTCGTCCAGGCCGTCCACCAGGACCAGGCCGCGGCCCGCCGTCAGCACGCGGTCGGCCCAGCCCTCCGGCGGGGCGAGCGGGCAGCCCACCGCCCTCAGGAAGTCGGCGGGCGGCGGCAGTTGGCCCGTGCGGATCAGGGTGCGCAGGGGAAGGACGAAGGGAACGCGGTCGCCGTAACGGGCCGCGGTGACCGCCAGCCACTGCACCAGGGTCGTCTTGCCGGAGCCCGCGTCGCCGCGCAGCAGCACACGGGAGTCGGTGAGCAGCGCCTCCTCGGCGGGCAGCCGGCCCGCGGGGGCGGGCGGACGCTCGTCGGGCGCCGTGTCCGGTACGGGCTCCTCGGCCGCGGTCGCCTCCAGGCTGAGGTAGGCGACTTCGAGGGGCCAGCGGTCGGGGGAGTCGCGCAGGTCGATGCCGTAGATGGTGATGTGGTTGTGCCGGTCGGCCACGTAGGGCAGGTAGCGGCGTTCGAAGGCGGTGTCGCGGGCGTCGGGGCGCGGGACGCGGGCGATCAACTCGTCGACGCGGGCGATGAGGTCCCGTTGGATGCGGGTCTGTTCCACCAGGGTCCGGGCCACGAACGTGGACCGGCGGGTGAAGAACTCCAGGATGTGCAGGCACGCCCACTGCGTCGCGGAGTCGAGGAAGACGCAGGCGTCGGCGGACAGGCCGTCCGGGGGCGGGGCGTGGCGGTGCAGCTGCTGGGCGAGTTCGTGGCTGCCCAGGTGTACGGCCTGTACGTCGTCCATGTCCAGGTCGCCCAGGGCGAGCAGCCGGCCGGTCAGGGTGTCGGTGACGGCCGTCTCCTCGGCGGGAGGGAACGGCGGCGCGCCCGGGGAGGCCATGGCCTCCGCGACCAGCCGGCTCGCGAGCTTGCGTACGTCCTTCTCGCCCAGCGTCCGCTTCTCGCCCCGGAAGGACACCAGCGCCGAGAGGCGCACCGGCTTGTCGACCAGCCCCGCGCCCGGCCCGTCGGCCACGAACAGCTTCTTCACCAGCGGCCCGATCAGGCTGGACGCCAGCTTGCTGCCCAGTACGGTCGGCTCCATCCGTCCACCCCCGTGAGTCCGGCGAATGGATGGAGCCTAACCTGCGGATTCAGCCTCGCGTCAGGACAACTGGCCGTTGTAGTCGGGCAGTTTGAACGTCTTCTCGGCGTGGCCACCGGAGAGGTCGGTGGCGCTGTTGCCGATGTTCGCGATGATCGTGTAGCCCTTGTTCTCGATGTCGACGCGCTGGGCGGTCTTGTAGGCGGCGACGTCCTTGAAGAGGTCGAACAGGCCGCGGACGTAGAGACCGGAGACGTCGTAGCCGTCGTACTCGAGGTTGTACTCGGTGGGCCAGTAGAGGATCCCCGGGCGGGCCGTGACGAAGAAGATCGAGACCCCGTGCTCCTGGGCGTACTTGGCGACGTTCAGGACCGGCTTGTTGGCCGGCTGCGGGTAGCTGAAGCCGAAGTCGGTCTCCAGGGTGGTGTTGTCGATGTCGAAGACGATCGCCTGCTTCTCGCCGGGCTTGGCGTCCTCGATGCGCTCCTTGAGGTACGGCAGCGCCTGGTTCATGACCGCCGTGCAGTCCTGCTGCCAGGTGGCGTAGTCGACCTTCGCGGCGGTGCTGTCCGCCGTCGCGGCCTGGGCCGGGGCGGCCATCGCGGCCAGCGCGGCCACGGAGACGGCGGTCGCGGATATGCGGAGCGCCCAGGGGCGTGTGGTCATCGGTGGGGGGTCCTCTCACGTCGTACACGTGCCTGCTTGTCAGGCGCATGATCTGAGGCGATGGTGGCGCGAAGGGAACCGTAAGGTTACTGAACGGTAGGTGGACAGGGGTGTGCGTCACATTTCTGCGCGCCGGGGTTTGCGGCGCTGGTGATATGGCACACAGGCGATATGTCCGTTACGACCCTTGATAGTGGGGCATTTGCGCAGATGTCTGCGCCTCATCCCGTGGTCATCTACTACCGGATGCCGTAAATGAGGGGGGTTGGGCGCGGACGGGGGGCTGGGTTACCAAGGGATGGCCACCGCGGCGGACTTCTCTACGCCAGGTGGCCGATCTGTCCCCGAACCCATGAGGTCTCCATGTTCAAGCGCTTCACGTCCCGCTCTTCCCGTACGTCCTCGCTCTCCACCCGCGTGGCCGTCCTGGCCGCCGGAATCGGGGCCACGGCCGTGGTGGGAACCGGGATCGCGAGCGCTGCCGCGCCGTCCTCCACCGCCTGGGTCGACCCGGTGAAGAAGTACACGCTCTCCGCGGGCTTCGACCAGGCCGGCAGCCACTGGATCCACAAGCACAGCGGCCAGGACTTCGCCGTCCCGACCGGCACGGAGGTCGTCGCCGCGCACGGCGGCACCGTCGTGAAGGCCGGCCCCAACGGCGCTGGTGACGGCCCCGCGTACGGCAACGCCATCGTCATCAAGCACGGGAACGCCACCTACTCGCAGTACGCGCACCTGTCCCGGATCGACATCCGGATCGGCCAGGTCGTGAAGACCGGCCAGCACATCGCGCTGTCCGGCAGCACCGGCAACTCCACCGGTCCGCACCTGCACTTCGAGATCCGCAAGACGCCCAACTACGGCTCCGCGATCGACCCGGTCGCCTTCATGCGCGCCCAGGGCGTGAAGGTCTGACCCGAGCGGTCCGGCAGTCCTTGCGGACTAACGGTCCTTGTGGGCGCCCTCGTACGCCTGCGTGACGAGGTCCACGGCGACTTCGAGAACGGCCTCGCGCCGCTTCTCGGGGTCGCCTTCGATGTCCTGCATCACGAACATCCCCGCGTGCATCGTGAAGATGGCGCTGACGAAGCGGACCTGTTCGACGAGGGGGGCACCGGGCTCGATGATGATGTCCCTCAGGCGACGCACCAGATCCTTGAAGGTGTCGCCGATGCGCAGTTCCCGCACCGTCGCCTGGTTCTCCTGCATGAACCGGAAGAGCGGCTCGGCGCCCGTCAGGGCCTTGCTGTAGCGCCGGATGATCTCCTGCTTGGCCTCCAGCGTGTGCGGCTGGTGCCGGCCCCACTCGATCACGGCCTCGATCGGTACGGTCAGATCCTCGAAGAGGCTGACGACGATCTCTTCCTTGGTCTTGAAGTGGTAGTACAGAGCCGCCTTGGTGACGTCGAGGCGCTCGGCGATCTCGCGCAGCGAGGTCTTCTCGTACCCCTGCTCGGCGAAGAGTTCGAGCGCGACGTCCTGGATGCGCTGGCGCGTGTTGCCGCGGCGCTGCTGCTTGATGCCGTCCATGGTGCCGCTCATTCTCGTACTCCTCGCCCCCCGCGGTAATGCGCTTGACGCCCCGAAAATACTTACTTGACGCCCGGCTAGTTACAGGTCTACCTTCCCAGTGTAGTCAACTAGCCGGGCGTCAAGTAAGTGGCGCTGCGGGGGGAGTCGAAATGGCGGACACGCTGACGGGCGCGGCGGAAGGCGCCCCTGAGGCCGAGGAGCCCAGGGCCACGCACGTGGCAGAACCCGAGGGCACGGGCCGGGACACGGGCGAGAAGAAGCCCAGGAGCGTACGGGTCGTCGTGCTCGCGCTCATGATCGCGATGATGCTCGCGATGCTCGACAACATGATCGTGGGCACGGCGATGCCGACGATCGTCGGCGAACTGGGCGGCCTGGAGCACCTGTCCTGGGTGGTCACCGGCTACACCCTGGCCACCGCGGCCTCCACCCCGCTCTGGGGCAAGATCGGTGACATGTACGGGCGCAAGGGCGCCTTCCTCACCTCCATTGTGATCTTCCTGGTCGGTTCGGCGCTGAGCGGCATGGCGCAGAACATGGGCCAGCTCATCGGCTTCCGGGCCGTGCAGGGTCTCGGCGCCGGCGGCCTGATGGTCGGCGTGATGGCGATCATCGGTGACCTGGTCCCGCCCCGCGAGCGCGGCAAGTTCCAGGGTCTGATGGCCGGTGTCATGGCGCTCGCCATGATCGGCGGCCCGCTGGTCGGCGGCACCATCACCGACAACTGGGGCTGGCGCTGGGCCTTCTACATCAACCTGCCGCTCGGCGTGGTCGCGCTCGCCCTGGTCACCGTGGTGCTCCAGCTGCCGAAGAAGCGCTCCAAGGCGCGCATCGACTACCTGGGCGCCGCGCTGCTGACCCTCGGCATCACCTCGATCGTGCTGGTCACCACCTGGGGCGGCAGCGAGTACGCCTGGACGTCCGCGCGGATCATGGAGCTGAT
Organism: Streptomyces sp. NPDC002676; assembly: GCF_053592455.1. Classification (NCBI taxonomy): domain Bacteria; kingdom Bacillati; phylum Actinomycetota; class Actinomycetes; order Kitasatosporales; family Streptomycetaceae; genus Streptomyces; species Streptomyces sp. NPDC002676. The sequence continues at coordinate 626,618 of NZ_JBSFVT010000003.1, forward strand.
CAGCATCGGCGTGGCCGCACTGGTCGGGTTCGTGTTCTGGCAGAGCAAGGCCGTGGAGCCGGTGCTGCCGCTGCACATCTTCCGCAGCCGCAACTTCACCCTGATGTCCGTCATCGGCTTCATGACCGGCTTCGTGATGTTCGGCGCCACGCTGTTCCTGCCGCTGTACCAGCAGTCCGTGCAGGGCGCGTCCGCCACCAACTCGGGTCTGCTGCTCCTGCCGATGCTCGGCGCGATGCTCGTCACCTCGATGATCGCCGGGCGCGTCACCACCGGCACCGGCCGCTACAAGGTGTTCCCGATCGCCGGCGGCGCCCTGATGATCGGGGGCGCGTACCTGCTGTCGCTGATGGACACCGGCACCACCCGCTTCACGTCCGGTCTGTACATGGCCGTACTGGGCGCCGGCATGGGCTGCCTGATGCAGGTCACCATGCTGGTCGCGCAGAACAGCGTGGAGATGAAGGACATGGGCGTGGCGTCCTCCTCGGCCACCCTGTTCCGTACGCTCGGCTCCTCCTTCGGTGTGGCCATCATGGGCGCGCTGTTCAACAACCGGGTCAAGGACGTCATGGCCGAGCGGGCCGGCGCGACGGGCAAGGGCATCACCGAGAAGTCGGCCCAGCTGGACGCGGCCCACCTGGCCAAGCTGCCGCCGCAGATCCGGGACGCCTACCAGCACGCGGTGTCCGCCGGTACGCACTCGGCCTTCCTGCTCGGCGCGGTGATCGCGGTGTCGGTCCTGGCCGCGGCGCTGTTCGTGAAGGAGGTCCCGCTGCGCAGCGGGCCCCAGAAGCCGTCGGAGGACGGCGCGGACGTCGCTCCGATGCAGGTGGTCGAGGCGGTCTGAGCCGTACCTGAATTGAACTGAAGGCCCCCGGTCGGTGTCCGCCCCGGGGGCCTTCGGCTTCTTTCCGCCGGTGTCCCTGGTTTCAGCCGATGTCCCCGGACAGCGGCAGCATCGGGTAGCTGCCGGTGTCCGTCGGGGCGTGTTCGGGGAGCCAGAGGACGGCCACCGCGCCCTCGGCGGGGAGGTGGTCGGGGGTGCCGGCGGGGCGGATGTTGCGGAAGGTGAGGCGGGCGCCGAGGACGCGGGCCTGGCCGGCCGCGATGGTCAGGCCCAGGCCGTGGCCCTGCCCGGAGCGGTCCTTGCTGCCGGTGCGGAAGCGGCTCGGCCCCTCGGCCAGCAGTTCCTCGGGGAAGCCGGGGCCGTGGTCGCGGACCCGGATGACCCGGCCCTCGACGGTGACCTCAATGGGCGGCTTGCCGTGCCGGGCGGCGTTGGCGAGCAGGTTGAACAGCACGCGCTCCAGGCGGCGCGGGTCGGTGGTGACCTCCGACTCGTGCACCACCCGTACGTCGATGTCCGGGTCCTTGGCGGCGACGCGCCGGGCGACGAACTCGCCCAGCATGAGGTCCTGCAGCTCGGCCCGCTCGGAGGCGCCGTCGAGGCGGGCGACCTCCAGTACGTCCTCGACCAGGGTGCGCATCGCCTTCGCCCGGTCCAGGACCAGTTCCGTGGGGCGGCCGGGGGGCAGGAGTTCCGCGGCCGTGAGCAGGCCCGTCACCGGGGTGCGCAGTTCGTGCGCGATGTCGGCGGTGACCCGCCGCTCGGCCTCCAGGCGCTGTTGCAGCGCGTCCGCCATGGCGTCGACGGCGCGCGCGAGATCGTCGGTCTCGTCCCGTACGACCCCGCCGATGGCCTCCCGCACCCGGACCTCGGTCTCGCCCTTGGCGACCTGGTTCGCGGCTGCCGCCGCCTTGCGCAGCCGGCGCGACAGCTGCCCGCCGATCAGCACGCCGAGCGCGCTGCCGCCCAGTACGACCGCGATGGAGCCGATGACGAGGGCCTGGTCGAGGTCCCGCATCACGTCCGCGCTGCGGTTCGGGAAGTAGCTGTGCAGGGACAGCACATGGCCGTCCTTGGCCGGTAGGGCCGCCCAGATGTCCGGGGACGAACCGGGGTGCTCCGAGACGTCGCTGGCCCGGCGGCCCCTCTCGACCTTCTCGCGCAGCGCGGGCGGCAGGTCGGGGTCGTCGATCTTGATGTTGGGAAAGTTCGGGCGTCCGGACAGCTCGTAGTTGCGCTGCGCGATCTGCACCCGCTCGTTGGCCAGGTCGCGCGCGTTGTCCAGCATCGAGACGCGCGCCGCGTTGTGCACGACCAGGCTCAGTGCGATCGCCACCAGCCCGGCGACCAGGGCGATCGCCGCGCTGAGCTTCCATCTGAGCCCGGTGTGCAGGCCCGCGCGCTCCATGCTGCGGACCGGGTGCCGAAGGATCCCCCGCATGACGCCGCCCCGCTCAGGCCTTCAACTTGTAGCCGAAGCCGCGGACCGTCTCGATCCGGTCCTGGCCGATCTTCTGGCGCAGCCGCTGCACATGGACGTCGACGACCCGGGTGTCCCCGCCCCAGCCGTAGTCCCACACGCGCTCCAGCAGCTTGTCGCGGGAGAGCACGGTGCCCGGCGCCGAGGAGAACTCCAGCAGCAGCCGCATCTCGGTGGGGGTGAGCGCGACCGGCCGCCCGGCCCGGCGCACCTCCATGCCCTCGGTGTCGATCTCCAGGTCGCCGAAGGTCAGCGGGCCGCCGTTCGCCTCCGCACCGGGGTCGGCCGGCTGTGCGGCCCCGCCGGCCGCGTGCCCGAAGCGGCGCAGCACCGCTCGGATCCGGGCGACCAGGACGGCACCGTCGAACGGCTTGGTCACATAGTCGTCGGCGCCCGCCTCCAGGCCGAGCACGACGTCGATGGAGTCGGCGCGCGCGGAGAGCATGATCACCGGCACGGTGGACTCGTCGCGGATACGACGGCACAGGCTGACCCCGTCCAGGCCCGGCACCATGACGTCCAGCAGCGCGATGTCGGGGCGGTCGGCCCGGAACGCCTCCAGGCCGGACAGCCCGTCGGGCATGGCGGTGACCGCGAAGCCGACCCGCTCCAGGGCGAGCTGGGTGGCTTCGCGGATGACGTCGTCGTCCTCGACGAACAGGACGTGGGTCTGGTCTGCCATCCCGGTGCTCTCAGTCTTCGTGTGCGGGTGCTCGGTGGTGCTGGTGGTCGGTGTGCGGGGGCCGGCCGGTCAGTTGTCGTCCGGAGCGGGGGCCGCGTTGACGCCGGCCTTGCCGTAGTCGGTGCGGTGGGCGTGCCGCTGGACGAACCGCTCGCTTCGCGCGCTCCAGGCGTAGGTGATCACGTTCTCGGTGGACGGGTTCGCCATCTGGTCGTCGGTGGCGTACACCTGCGTGGTCACGGTCAGCTCGGCCCCGTCTATCTCCGCGTAGACCGGGGACTCCTCGGCCTTGAACACATTTTTGTACACGCCTTCCTCGTCCCGGTAGACGTACGCCCCGATGCCGACCTGGTCGCCGCAGCTCACCACGTTGACGAGGACGTCGTTGACCGGTCCGCCGGTCAGGTCGCCGTAGGTGACGTTCACCGGGTACTTGTTCTCGCCGCTGCACGGCTTCAGCGCGCGCTTGATCACCGGGGAGACCGCCGGATCCTCCTTCAGCAGCGCCAAGGCGTCGACGCTCCGGTAGCTCTCCGAGGGACTCGGCGAGGGCACGGCGACGGGGGCCTTCAACGCGGAGGCCTGCGCCGGGCCCTCGTCCCGGGCGCCGGTGCCGCCGGTGCTGCACGCGGCGACGAAAAGGGCGAGGGCGATGACCGAGGCCGCAGCCGCGATCACCGCCATGGAACTGTCTCGGGCCTCGCTGGGCCCGGCCTCGGTCAGGCCGCGCAACGCTCCCGCTCCTCACGCTCCAGCGCGCGTGCGTCCAGATCGCGGGCCTCCAGCTCCTCGCGGAGCCGGGCGAGCGCCCGGTGCAGCGTGCTCTTGACCGTACCGGCCGACATGCCGAGGGCGGCGGCGGTCTCCTCCGTGGACATCTGCTCCCAGTGTCGCAGCACGACGACGCTGCGCTGCTTCGGAGCCAGCACCTTCATGATGTCCATGAGGAGCGCGCGGTCCGCGTGCTGCTCGGTGGCGTCGTCGACCGGCGCCTCGGGCAGCTGCTCGGTGGGGACCTCCTCCAGCTTGCGCGCCCGCCACCACTCGGTCCGCGTGTTGATCATGACACGGCGCAGGTAGGCGTCGGCAAGCCGCTTGTCCGCGATGCCCTCCCAGCGTCCGTACGTCCGCACGAGCGCGGTCTGCAGCAGATCCTGGGCGTCGACGGGGTCCGGCACCAGTCGCCTGGCGCTGCGCAGCAGCGCGTCCTGCCGAGTGCGGACGTACTCCTCGAATTCGAGCACCTCGCCGTGCGCCATGATCAACCGCCTCCGTTCCCCGTGTTCTCCGGCTCATGCCTGAAGCCCTGCTGCTGTGCCGGTGGTCCGTCGGCACGCATAAGAAGCTACGGAGCTGTTGTCACGGCGTTGTCCGGGGCAGCCTGCGGCTGGCAATCGGCTGTCCGTCGGTTGTGTAACGGAAGTAGGTTCTGGGTAAGGGGGCTGGTATTTTTGTCCCTTTATGGTGCGGTTTGGCGGGCGAGGTGTTCCGTAACAGAGGTCGCCCCGCTGTGACTTGGCAGTGCGTCAGGTGAGCGGCAGCCGATAGCGCCCGCCCGGCAGCGGCTCCACCAGACCGTCCGTCACGAGCCCGTCGAGCGCGCGGGCGCGCTGCACCGGCTCGTGCCAGACCCGGTCCAGCACCGCCTGCGGCACCGGCGCGTGCGCCTCGCGCAGTACGGCGAGCAGCTTGCCGCGCACCTGGCGGTCGGTACCGGCGTACGTCTGCCCGCGGCGCGGCGGCCCCTCGTGCTCCGGCTTGCCGGCCAGCCGCCAGGCGCACTGCGCGGCGATCGGGCAGCGCGCGCACTCCTCGTTCTTCGCCGTGCACACCAGCGCGCCCAGCTCCATGGAGGCCGCGGCCCAGCGGGCGGCCGTCCCCTCGTCCTCGGGCAGCAGCTCGCGGGCGAGCCTGCGCTCGGCGGCCGTGGTCGCGTTCGGCGGGTACTGCACCCCGGTCACCGCCCGCGCGAAGACCCGGCGGACGTTGGTGTCCAGCACCGGGTGCCGCTGCCCGTACGCGAACGAGGCCACCGCCGCCGCCGTGTACTCGCCGATGCCGGGCAGCGCCAGCAGCTGCGCGTGGTCCGTCGGTACGTCCCCGCCGTGCCGTTCCGTTATGGCCACCGCGGCGCCGTGCAGACGCAGCGCGCGGCGCGGATAGCCGAGCCGGCCCCAGGCGCGGACCGCCTCGCCCGGCGGCTCCTTCGCGAGGTCGGCGGGGCGCGGCCAGCGGGACAGCCACTGCTCGTAGACGGGCAGGACCCGGCTGACCGGGGTCTGCTGCAGCATGAACTCGCTGACCATCACCCCCCACGGGCCCGCCTCCGGGCGGCGCCAGGGGAGGTCGCGGGCGTGGGTGTCGAACCAGGCGATCACGGGGGTGTGGAGCTTCTCAGTCATGGCCTTCCGATCCTGCCACGACTGGGGCGGGCCCGGCCGGTGGCGGCGCGACGGCGTGGTGACGTCCTGGTCACTGAATGTGATCACGGAGGGTGATCACGCGTGAAGGTGCCTGACTGTCACGGAAGTTGCCGGGATGATGATCCGGAAAAGTTGGGCTCCGAGCGGCGGGTGGCGCAAGACAGCGCGCCGATCTCTCGTACAGTTTGCGCGTGGGTTCTCTGCGCAATCCGGTCGGGCCGCTTCCCTCCTCCATCTACTGGCGAAGGAGGGCCGTAATGCTGTCGGTGGTCGCCGTGTTGGCGCTGCTGGTCACCTGGATCGTCACGGCCGGCGGCGGGGGTGGCAAGAAGAACGCCGGCGCGTCCAACGGCAAGAATCCCGCACCCACGATCACTCCGGGTCCGTCCGCCTCCGGGCCCGCCATCAGCCAACACCCGGGCGGGCGCGACGAGTCGGGCGGCTCCGGTGACGGTTCGTCCGGCTCCGGCGGCGGTTCCGGCTCCGAGGACACGGGCGGTTCCGGTGACGGCTCGTCCGGCTCGGGCGGGGGCTCCGGCTCCGGCGGGACCGGCGTCGGTGCGGGCGATGCGCTGCCCGCGTCCTCCTCGCTGCCCGACTGCACCGCGGGGGCGGTCGCGTTGAACCTGCGCAGTCTGCACAACTCGTTCTCGCCGGACCAGGTGCCGACCTTCGAACTCACCGCGAAGAACGCGTCGTCCGGGGACTGCAAGGTCGATCTCGGGCCGAAGAGCGCGGTGTTGACGATCACGCCGACGGATGGTGGCGACACGTTCTGGTCGTCGGCCGACTGTCCGGAAGGGCCTGGGAGTCTGGTGTTCCGGGTGCCGGCGGGGGAGAGCATCACGTACACGGTGAAGTGGGACCGGAAGCCGAGTGCTCCGCACTGCGCGAAGCCCTCCGGGACTTCGGCGAAGACGGGGACGACGTATCTGCTGGAGGCGAAGGCGCCGGGGTTCACGAAGACCCAGGCGTCGTTCGTACTGTCGGCCGACTAGGGTCTTTCGTTTGGATCAGGCCGGATCAGGGAGCGGGGCCTGGTGCGTGCAGCTGCAAGGCGGAGGAGGGAGTCAACGATGGGGGTCCCCCCGCGCGAGCGAAGCCGAGCGTGGGGGAGCGTTGGCGACTGACGCCAACGCCGCTGGGGGTCCCCCCACGCCCTTAAGGCAGTGGGGGAGTGCGTGCCAGGCCCCGCGAGCCCGGCGTGATCCAAACGAGAGGCCCTAGCCCCGAATCAGACGTAGCGCTCCAGGATCGACGACTCGGCCAGCCGCGACAGGCCCTCGCGGACGCTCCTCGCCCTGGCCTCTCCGACGCCGTCCACGGCCTGCAGATCATCCACGCTCGCAGCGAGCAGCTTCTGCAGGCCGCCGAAGTGCTCCACCAGGCGGTCGATGATCGCGCCCGGGAGTCGCGGGACCTTGGCCAGGAGGCGGAAGCCGCGCGGCGAGACGGCGGAGTCGAGGGTCTCGGGGGAGCCGGTGTAGCCCAGCGCACGCGCCACCGTGCCCATTTCCAGGAGCTCGGCGTGGGTGAGTGCGTCCAGTTCGGAGAGGGCCTCTTCGACCGTGCGGGAACGCTTTGCCGTCGGCTCGGGGACGTAGTCCCGCACGACCAGTTCGCGGTCGGGCTCCACGCCGGCGATCAACTCCTCCAGCTGGAGCGCCAGGAGGCGGCCGTCGGTGCCCAGTTCGACCACGTATTCGGCGATTTCGGTGGCGATGCGGCGGACCATCTCCAGCCGCTGGGCCACCGCGGAGACGTCACGGACCGTGACCAGGTCCTCGATCTCCAGCGCGGACAGCGTGCCCGCGACCTCGTCCAGGCGGAGCTTGTACCGCTCCAGCGTGGCCAGCGCCTGGTTCGCGCGGGAGAGGATCGCGGCCGAGTCCTCCAGGACCCGCCGCTGACCGTCGACGTAGAGGGCGATCAGGCGCATGGACTGGGAGACCGAGACGACAGGGAAGCCGACCTGCTTGCTCACCCGGTCCGCCGTGCGGTGCCGCGTGCCCGTCTCCTCCGTGGGGATCGTCGGGTCCGGGACCAGCTGCACGCCCGCGCGCAGGATCTTCGACAGGTCCGACGACAGCACTATGCCGCCGTCCAGCTTGCACAGCTCCCGCAGCCGGGTCGCGGTGAACTCGACGTCCAGGACGAAACCGCCCGTGCACATCGCCTCGACCGTCTTGTCGGAGCCGAGGACGATGAGCCCGCCGGTGTTGCCGCGCAGGACCCGCTCCAGGCCGTCGCGCAACGGCGTGCCAGGAGCCACGGCGCTCAGCGAGGCGCGCATCAGGCCCTCGGAACCGGCACTCCCACCGGACTTTCCGGGAGCCGCTGCCCGGTCGTTGGCTGCCACTGCACTCCTCCGGTCGCAGGTTCTGACGCGCCCCCGCTCCCGCACGCGGTTCGTACGGACGGGCGAGACCTGGGCAAAGTCTACCGGCGCTCCTCCGGCTCCCGCGGGGCCTCTCGGCGACGGGAGCGCGGCAGCACCCTGAGCGCGTCCCCCATGTCGGCGACTTCCATGACCTTCATCCCGGGCGGGACCTTGCCCGGATCGCCCGGCACCAGTGCGTGGGTGAAGCCCAGCCGGTGCGCCTCGGCGAGCCTGCGCTGCACGCCCGTGACCCGTCTCACCTCGCCCGCGAGGCCCACCTCACCGATGGCCACCAGGTTCTTGGGCAGCGGGGTGTCGCTGGCCGCCGAGGCGAGGGCGAGGGCGATCGCCAGGTCGGCGGCCGGCTCCGACAGCTTCACGCCGCCCACCGTCGCGGAGTAGATGTCCCGCTTGCCGAGCGCGCTGATCCGGCCGCGCTGCTCCAGCACCGCGAGCATCATCGACACGCGGGAGGTCTCCAGGCCCGAGGTGGTGCGGCGCGGGGAGGGGATCTGGGAGTCCACGGTCAGCGCCTGCACCTCCGCGACCAGCGGGCGGCGGCCCTCCAGGGTGACCGTCAGGCAGGTGCCGGGGACCGGCTCGTCGCGCCGGGTCAGGAAGAGCCCGCTAGGGTCGGCGAGGCCCGTGATGCCCTCGTCGTGCAGCTCGAAGCAGCCGACCTCGTCCGTGGCGCCGTAGCGGTTCTTCACGCCCCGGACCAGGCGCAGGCGCGCGTGCCGGTCGCCCTCGAAATGCAGGACGACGTCCACCAGGTGTTCCAGGAGGCGGGGGCCCGCGATCGCGCCGTCCTTGGTGACGTGGCCCACGAGGAGCGTGGACATCCCGCGCTCCTTGGACGCGCGGATCAGCGCCCCGGCCACCTCCCGCACCTGGGCCATGCCGCCGGGCGCGCCCTCGATCTCCGGGGAGGCCACCGTCTGCACCGAGTCGAGGATCAGCAGGGACGGCTTCACCTCGTCCAAGTGGCCGAGGACGGCGGCCAGATCGGTCTCGGCGGCCAGATACAGGTGGTCGTGGAGCGCGCCGATGCGGTCGGCGCGCAGCCGCACCTGGCTCGCCGACTCCTCGCCGGTCACATACAGGGTGGGATGCTCCGCACTCGCCGACTTCGCCGCCACGTCCAGCAGCAGGGTGGACTTGCCGACGCCGGGCTCGCCCGCGATCAGCACCACCGCGCCGGGCACCAGACCGCCGCCGAGCACCCGGTCCAGCTCCGGCACGCGGGTCGTGCGGGCGGTGGCCTGGCGGCCGTCGACCTGGCTGATGGGCAGCGCGGACGTCGTCACCCGGCCCGGCGCCGTCGTACGGACCGCGGGCGCGCCGTACTCCTCGACGGTGCCCCAGGCCTGGCACTCGGCGCACCGGCCGAGCCACTTGGCCGTCTGCCAGCCGCACTCCGTGCAGCGGTAGGACGGGCGGTCCTTGGTGGTCTTGGAACGGGCAGCCATGCGGAAACCGTAGCCGAGCCCACTGACAACGCCTCGGCCGTGCGGGTGAGGCGCGGCCCTCGGATTGGGGCAATGCGCCTTCCCCGGGCGGGGGATCTCCCTACAATCGGCGCTTGCGGAACTCCACGTCGGGGCGGTCGTGGAGCGGCCCACAGCAGGGGGCGGAGGGGCACGTGCCGGGCGACGAGGACCGGATCGCGTATGCGCGCGAGGTCTATGGCGGACTTCTCGACCCCGGCTTGACCACGTACGAGAACTCCCTCCGTGTCGACCCTGATGAGGAGCGCGCCCCCGTGGTCGCGCAGCTCCTCGAATCGCTCTTCAGGGCCTGTCCCGGCTGCCGCGGCGTCGCCCTCCTGCTCAAAGGGCAGCCTGAAGACACCGCACTGATCGGGATCAGCGGGCGCACGCGTCTGTGGCGGGCCCAAGAGACCGCCGCGCCCCCCGCCCCCGCCCCCGAGTTGGGCGCCGGCGACCGGGCCGGCCTGCTCGGCGTGTCCACGCAGTACCGCGCCCTGCAGTTCGTGTGCCGGGTGTGCGGGGCCCGGAAGGCGACCGCCTACTACGACGTCCGGGAGCTGCCCGGGTGCCCGAACGGCCACGGCGTCATGGAGCTGGTGCGATGAAGCTGAACGAGGCGCTGCAGCCGCCGTCCGGGCTCGGGAGCGGGCGGCGCTTCTACCAGGTGGGTTACCTGCCGACGTACGCCGCCGTCTTCTACATCCTCCTGCTGGTCTGGGCCGGGGCCCGCGGCTGGAAGAGCCCGGCCGGAGGCCACCTGAGCACCACGCGCGCGTGGAAGACCGCGGGCTCCCTGGGCGTGGGCCAGACGCTCCTGCTGCTGATCGGCGTCACGCTCGCCGCCGTCCTGCTCGCCCCGCTGCAGACCTCCCTGGTCCGGCTCCTCGAAGGGGGCTGGCCCGAGCGGCTGGGCTCGGGCTGGGCCCGCCGCCGTCAGCTGGCCCGCCGGGCGAAGTGGAAACGCCGGGCCGAGCTGCCCGCCATCGGGCCCGTCCCCCCTCCACAGTCCCACGGCCTCCCCGCCCCCACCGCGCTCGCCCTCCCGCCCGACACCGTCCAGCGCGCCGGGGTCGCGGGCAGCGAACTGCGCCGCCGCTACCCCCTTCCCGACCACCTGGTGCGCCCCACCGCCCTCGGCAACGCGCTGGCCGCCGCCGAGGACACCGCGGGGCGGGAGTTCGGGTACGACGCGGTGGTCGCCTGGCCCCGGCTCTACCCACTGCTCGGCGAGCAGACCCGGGCGATCGTGGACGACCGCCGGGACACCGTGGACGGCGCCGCCCGGATGGCCGCGACCGCGGCCGTCGCCGGCGTGGTCGCGGCCGTCCTGCTCGCCCGCACCGGCTGGGGGCTGCTGCTGGCCCTGATCCCCCTGGCGACGGCGTGGCTCGCCTACCGGGGCGCGGTGCAGGCGGCGCTCGCCTACGGAGAGTCCCTGCACGTGGCCTTCGACCTGCACCGGTTCGCGCTGCTGCGGGCCTTGGCCGCCGACCTCCCCGGGGCCCCGGCGGACGAACAGCGCGTCGCGGCGGCCTGGTGCGACCTGTGGCGCCAGGGCGTACCCATGCCGCCCGGCTTCCAGTACACCCACGACTCGCCGGCCTCGGCGGACCCGCCTGGCGCGAACCAGGGCACGACCGGCGGACAGGCACGCGGACAGGGACAGTGATGATGGACGAGACGCCCGACACGGACGAGCGGGGCGAACACGTCGGGCACGACGACCACGGCCCGTCGGACGACCCGTGGGACGAGTACGCCCGCGAAGCCGCCGCCCAGGAGGCCGCCGCGCTCGCGACCGTCCTGCCGTACGATCTCATAGTCGGCCAGGAGGAACTGCGCACCGCGCTGGAGATCGCCTACGTCTGCCCGGCCGTCGGGGGCGTGCTCGCCACCGGCCAGCGCGGCACCGCCAAGACGACCACCGTGCGCGCCTTCACGAAGATGGCCGTCGGCGGGCTGCCCGTGACGATGCCGATCGGCGCCACCGACGACCGGGTGCTGGGCGGCTGGCGGATCAAAGAGCTGATGGGCGGCACCGCGCTCAGGTCCGAGGGGCTGCTGGTGCAGGCGTCCCGGTCCGAGGCCCGCATGCTGTACGTGGACGAGATCAACCTGCTCGACGACTACCTGGTCAACATCATCCTGGACGCCGCCTCCACCGGCATCCTCTCCCTGGAACGCGACCACCGCTCCGAGCAGACCCGGCACGTGGACTTCACGCTGGTGGGCACCATGAACCCGGACGAGGGCGGGCTGCGCCCCCAACTCCTCGACCGTTTCGGGCTGGTGGCCGTGGTGGAGTCCGAGAGCGACGCGCGGCAGCGGCGGCGGATCGTGGAGACCGTCCTGCGCTTCGAGGCCGAACGCGAGGACCCCGACTCGGAGTTCATAGCCGAGGCGCGCCGCGCGGACGCCAAGAAGCAGGCCACGCTCAACGCCGCGCGCGACCGCCTCGGCGCCATCGCCTGCGGCCCCGACGTCTACGCCGGCTGCGCCGCACTCGCCGAGGGCTTCGGGCTCGCCGGTCACCGAGGGGAGATCGTCCTGCTGCGGGCCGCCCGCGCCCTCGCCGCGATCGAGGACGCCGGACAGGCCACCGTCGAGCACGTACGCCGGGTCGCCAAACCGGCCCTCGTCCACCGCCGCGGCCGGGGCGACACGGGCACCCTCCCGGCCTGGACCGCGGAGGACGACGGCCTGGTGTGGAACCTGCTCGTGGGCCCCGCGTTCTGACGATGCCGGACCTGACGATGCCGGACCGAACCGGCAAGGACGGCGGCGGCCCGCCGGGCTCGGCCTCCCGCGACGACGGCGGTCACCAGGGCCCGATCGGTCGCGCCCTGACCGTCCTCGCCTGCCTGGCCACTGAACCCGGCGCGGGCGGCGTCCTCCTTCTCGGGCTCGACCCCGGCTTCCTGCCCGTCCTCGGCGCCTGGCTGGCCGCCCACACCGGCACCGGCGCTCCCGTGCGGACCTTGGGCTCGTGGCTCGGCGAGGAGGAGCTGTGGCTGCGCCCCCGGCTGGACGACGACGGGTTCCGGCTGGTGCCGGGGCTGCTGGTGGAGGGGGCCGGCGCCCCGCCCCCGGTGCTTCTCGTCCCCGATCTCGGCCAGGCCGGCCCCGCTGTCGTACGGGCCGCCGTCAGCCTGATCGGTGCCGACGCGGCCCACGTGGAGATGCACGGCCACAGCCTGCGCTGGCGCCCCCGCGCGCACTGGCTCGCGGCCACCGGCCGCGCCGAGGCCGCCCGGCTCTCCCCGCACCTGCTGGACCGGTTTCCGGTGCGGGTCGCGGCGGAGGCGCTCAACGACGCGCTGTGGAGCCTCGGCACCGACGGTTTCTGGGACCTGCCCGCCGATCGGGACAGGCTCGTGGCGGCGCTGCCCACCCTGCCGCACGTCCCGGCGGGCGGGCCGTCCCCCGCCCTCACCCCGGAAGCCGCCGCGCTCGCGACCGACCTCGTGCCCCCGGACGGCGGCCTGCGCCGGGGCCTCGCCCTCGCCCGCTGTGCCCGCGCCCTCGCGGCCCGCGCCGGGGACCCGCGGGCCGACGTCCACCACCTCCGGCAGGCCGCCGTCCTGCTGGGCATCGCACCGCTCCCGCCCCTCCCGCAGACGCCGCCCCGGCGCGCCCTGGGCCCGGACGCCCCGCCGGAGCCCACCGAGGAGCCCGCGGCACAGCCGCCCGGGCCCGCCGTCCCCGTACCCACCCCGGTCACCGCGCCCGCGCCGCCCCGCCCCCTCACGGCCGTACCGGTGACCCCGCAGCCGCCGGCCGCCCCGCCGTCGCCGTACCCCGAGGGCTCGCCGTACCCGGAGGACTCCGCGGACGCGGTCCCGCAGCTCGGCTCGCTGCGCCCGGCGACCCGCCGCCGGGGCGCCGCCCTGCGCCGGCACGGCCGCCCGAACGGCACCATGCGCGCCCGCGACGTCCACGACCTCGCGCTCGTCCCGAGCCTCGTCGAGGCCGCCAAGTCCCGGCTGTCCGAGCCCGAGGCGCGGACCCGGCCGCTCCGCCTCGGCCCCGCCGACCTGCGCCAGTACCGCCGCCGCCCGGAGCCCGCGCACGCCCTGGTCCTGGTCCTCGACCACTCCTGCCGCGACTGGGACCGCGCGCCCGCGCTCGCCCCCTGCCTGCGCTGGGCCTACGCGACCAACGCCGCCGTCACCGTCGTGGAGTTCGGGCACGCGGGCGCGGAGGACGAGCTGTGCGCGGAACGCGTCCGGGTGCCCTCGCTGCTCGACCCCGCCCTCCTCGCCGCCTTCGACCGGCCCCCCGGCACCGCCAGCCCGCTCGCCCACGCCCTCGACCTGGCGGTGCAGGAGCTGCGCCGCTATCTGCGGCGGGGCCGGGCGGTGGTCGACGAGGTCCTGTTCGTCGTCGCCACCGACGGCCGGGGCAACGTACCGCTGGACGCGAGCCTGCGGGGGCGGTCGCCGAGCGGGGTGCGCCGGGAGGGCGTCGCGGACGCGCTGCGGGTGGCGGCCACGGCGGCCACCCTGAACCGGGTCCGCGCGGTCGTCATCGCACCGGACCTCGACCAGTACCCGCACCTCCCCGTCGAACTGGCGGAGGCACTCGGCGCCACCCTCGTCGTGGCCCCGGGGGCGCACGCATGACGACGGAGCCGATGAGCCTGCGCAGCCGGCTGTACGCGGACGCGGACCAGCCCGCGGACGAGCTCGCGCCCGCGAGGATCGGGCAGCCCCGCACACCGGCGCCCGCGCCCGGCACGGAGAGGGCCGAGCCCGAGCCAGAGGCCGAAGCCGCTTCGGACCCGCTGGAGTTCCCGCCCGAGGACGCCGTTTTGTCGGCCGAACTCCCGCCCGGTGCCGCCCTGTTGCGCGTCGAGGACATCACCCATGAAGGCCGTCCCAGCATCGGGCTGCACTTCCACCAACGGGGCCGGGTGTCCAGCCCGAACCGGCCCCACCATCTGGCGTCGCGCCGCCCGCCCGGCCTCGGGATACCCCAGCTGGTCGCGCGGGCCACGAGCGAGGGCGGGACCTGGAGCGACACCTACCTGCACCTCAAGGGCTGGTGGCAGACCCAGCCGGTGCTGGCCGCCTGGGTCGACCGCCTGCGCCGGCAGGACGACCCGGCCCTCATCGTCTGGGACCAGACCGCGCACGAGATCCCCTGGGAACTCCTGCACCGCGAACCTGTCGGCATCCCCGCGCCCGACGACCCGGCCGGCGACACCGGCGGCTGGCTCGGCGCCGTGCTCCCCGTCATCCGCTGGACCACGGTGTGGGACGGCGAACGCGCCTGGCGCTACGACGCCCGGCCCCGCCACTGCAAGGGCGGCGTCATGGTCTACGAGGACCCGGACTTCGCCGTCGACCAGGACGGCGTCGCCCAGCACGAGATAGGCACCCGCTCGACCACCATGGCCGACCTGCGCACCCGCCTCAAGGACGGCCGGACCGGCTTCGGCCTGCTGCTGATGCGCTGCCACGGCGGATACTCCGAGGACATCAGGCAGTTCACGCTCGGCGGCGTGGCTTACCCCGAACTGTCCCTGAACTGGAAGATGCACGCCCTGTACGCCTCCGGGGCCGCCGTCCTCATCAACTCCTGCGTCTCCGCCCGTCCGGTCGTCGACGACCGCTACGAGGCCGCGATCCCCCGCAACTTCGCCGAGGTGTTCCTCAAATGGGGGGCCGGCGCGGTCATCGCCACTGTCGCGAAGGTCAGCAAGGTCCACGCCCACGACTTCGCCGCCCGGCTGGTCCGCAGGGCCGCGCGCAACGGCCCGGTCAACCTGGCCGAGGAACTCACCCGGCACCGCGCGTACTACGCCCGCGAGGCCGAGCGGGCCCTGGAGAGCGCCGACGAACAGCGGGTGGAGCAGGCGCTGGAGGCGTTCTTCAGCGGCTTCATGTACGTCTACTTCGGGCACCCTGGGACCACGCTGACGCTGGAGAAGCCGGGCCGGGAGGGCCGGGAAGGGGGCGACGGCACATGAGCGCGTCCGCCGTACCCCTGCGCCCGCTGGTGAGCTGGCCCGAGGAGGTCGAGACCGGCCGCAAGTACCTGGTCACCGTCGACGTAGAGCTCGCTGGGCCGGAGCCCGGCGCCTGGCCGTACGACACCGAGGAGTACGCCGTCGGCTGCGTCCTGGAGGCCGAGCCCGGCCTCGCCGTGGAGGCGGTCGGGGACACCACCCTGGTCCTGCACCGCTTCGGCGGGACGTACGGCCCCGCCCGCTTCGTCACCTACGCGGCGGGCGCCCCCGAGGGCGAGACCGCGCTGCGGCTCACCCTGGTCACGGCGGGCGGGGTGCCGTTCCGCAGCGAGCGGCTGGGGGTGCGGGTCGGGGCGGGGGAGCGCGTGCCGGTGGCGGCGCCGGGGCCGGGCGAGGTGGTGGTGCCGTTGCCGGGGCCCACACCTCCGGCGGTGGCGGAGGCGGCGGACGAGGGGGAGACGGCGGGGACTGTGCTGGTCCTGGCCGGATCGGAGTCGCTGTATCGACTGCTCCGTAGGCGGTTGGAGGGGCAGGTGCAGCGGCACGACTACCGCGGTCCGGTGGAGATCGGCCGATTGTCGGGCACCGGGTGGCGGGCGTTGCTCGTACGGGCTGGCGTTCTCGGCAGCGGCATGGCCGAGGCGGCCCGTGACCACCGCGTTTCGGTCCTGCTGCCGGTCGTGACGGCGGACGGGTCCCTCAGCGGGGAGATCCCCGGCAACGTCGTCCTGGCGAGCAGGGTTTCCATGCCTGTGGGGAGCTCCGCCCCGTCCCGGAGGCTGTGGTCGGCCGCCCGCAACGTCCTGGGCCGGAGCGTGGTCTACACGGCGGTGCCCCGCTTTGCCGACGGCGGACCGGTGGTCGTACTGAGGGACGACCAGCTGCTGGACCTTCTGATTGCGTACCGGGTGCCAGGCGTCGAGCATCTCACCTTCTGCGCCGTCGGCGAGACCGCGGACGAACGGGCGGTGGACGCAGTCGTGTCGCTGCTCGCCGCGCTGCCATCCATGCCGCCGCCGGCTCCGGACCGGCTCCTCGGACGGGAGGAGGAACTCGCTTCGCTGGTGGCGCTGCTGAACCCGGACACGGGAAGTGGCGTCACGGCCGTGACCGGAATCCCCGGCATCGGCAAGACCGCGCTCGCCATGGCTGCCGCAGACGTGGCGGAGGCACGGGGCTGGTATCCCGGCGGGGTCTACCGCTTCCCCGGTGACATGGATACGGGCGAGGTGGCGCGGCGCATCGCGTCCATGATGCTGTCCGCAGACATGCCCACCCTGATCCTCTTCGACGGGTTGAATCCTTACGAGGGTGCGGCTGCCTGGAACGCCCGCCAGGAATACGGCTTCCACTTGCTGGTCACCTCCAGGCACCTCATCCCCGCCGACCCGGGCATGAACCTGTCCGATCTGCGGCTGGACCCGCTGCCTCCCAGCGCGGCAGCCGAGCTGCTGGACCCCGAAGCCACGGACCCCGAAACGGCGACCGCACTGGCCGAGCTGTGCGGCCGGGTACCGCAGGCCCTGGAACTCGTCGCGCGCTCGTCCGCCCCCCTCCCGGAGGTCCGCGCGGCCGTCGAGCGGGCGGGCGGGGTCTTCCACCACTTCGGCGAGCTGCGGCGCACGTACGACGCCGAGTTCGCGCATCTGGCACCCGACGAGGAGCGGGCGCTGCGCCTGCTGGCCGTCGTTCCCGGCGAGGACGCCCACCCGGAGCTGCTCCTCGGCATGGGCACCACCGGACTGGAGGCGTCCCTCGCCCGCCTGGAGGCCGCCGGCCTGGTCGAGCGGAACCAGGCCACCGGACGCTGGAGGATGCCGGCGCTGGTGCGGTCGTACGTGCGGCAGAGCCCGGGCCGGCACATCGCGGACGAGGAGGTGACCTCGGCACGGCAGCTCCTGCTCGGCTACTGCGTCCAGCGGACCCGGGGCGCCGTCCGGGCGCTCGGCCTGAGCGATGCCGAGGACTCCGTCGAGCCCCGCGACGGCTGGAGCAGCGCCCTCGACTGGCTGGACGGGGAACACCAGACCCTCCTCGCCCTGGTGCTGGAGGACAGCCAGGGGCCGTACGCCGACCAGGCCGCCGAACTCGCCCTGCACCTCGGCGCCCACCTCAACTGGCGCCGGCGCTTCGAGGACAGCCGCCGGTGCTGCCTCGCGGGGCTGCAGTCGGACTGGAGCCGCCACCGCGCGGCGCCCCTGTGGAACCTGCACGGGGCCGCCCTGAGCGGCCTCGGCCTGCTCGACGAGGCGGCCGACTCCCATGTGCGGGCGCTCGCCCTCTACGAGGATCTCGCCGACCTCAGGGGCTGCGCCAAGGCGTACGACGCGCTGGGGCAGGTGCGTGCCGAACAGAGCGACTGGGACAACGCCCATGCCGCGTTCCAGCGGGCGATCCAGGAACTGCGCCGCGTCGGGGACCGGCGGGGTGAGGCCGAGGCGCTCATGCACGAGGGCGTGGCGTTGCTCCTCAGGGGCGACGACCAGCAGGCGCTGGCGGCGCTGTACGCCGCCGTCAACGAGTTCCAGTCCCTCGGTGACCAGCCGGGGGCGGCGCGCGCCGACCTGTACCGGGCCGAGGCGCTGAGCCGGTCCGGCATGGCCGAGGCGGCCGTCGGCACCGCGGAACGGGTCATGCGCGATTTCACGGCCCTGCGCGACCAGCACGCCCTGGCGCGTGCCTGGGAGGTCGTGGCACGGGCCCGGGAGAACCTGGGGCTCGCCTCGGAGGCCGAGGCCGCCTGGAACATCAGCGAGCAGGCGTTCGCCGCCGCCGGCGACCCCGTGCGGGCCCAGAACACACGCACGTACGCGGAGGACCGGCGGCGGCGCGCGGCCGAGGCCGACCTCCGGGTCCAGCTGGACGTGGAACGCGGGGCATGGTCCACGCGGGCGCACTGGACACTGCGCGTCGTCAGGGCCTCCCGCACGACCGCGCTGGCGCAGGGCACCGAACGCGCTCCCGTGCCCCGGATGCGGCTGGGCGGATCCATGGGCGAGCAGCTGGTCGCCTTCGTCCGCTCCTGCGACCTGCCGGAGCGCCCGGTCCCGCTCGAAGTCACCCTTCCACTGGAGTACTTCGACTCGGCACCGCATACGTGGACGGCCGGGTCCGCAGCCGGGAGCCTCGGCGAGCAGCGCCCGGTGACGATCCGTGGCCTCGGGCGGGGGGCCCTGGAGGAGAACCGGCTGCGCCACTGGCAGAGCCTGCGCGACGCCGGCCGGCTCGATGCCGTCCACACCCCGCTGGGCAGCGGCTCCTGGCGGTTCTCCTCGGTCCCGGCCGGCCAGATCCCCTGCCTCTGCGGTCCTGTGAGCCAGGGCGCGGGCCGGCGGCTCATGTCCCGGCTGCTCAGGGCGGGGCACGGTGTCGTTCTGTGGAGCACGCTGCCGCACCCGGGCAACTGCGGTCCGGAGTGCATGGAACGGTTCGCCCTGGCGAGGGCGCTGGTCTTGCGGTGCAGGGGTCTGGCGGAGCTGCCCGACCGACTCTGGCGAGACCGTCGGCGCGCACCCGACAACCAGCAGCTGTCCCTCCTCTACGACGACCCCGAGGCACCTCTCCCCGGAAGCCTCGACCTCCTCGCCCCGCCGTCCTTCGAAGGACCCTGAACCGGCCACCATCCAGCGCAATCGAGCCACCGAATTCAGCCCTCGTGTCCCCTTATGAGGGATCGTTTCACCCGTACGGATTAAAAGTGCTCAAGGTGCCGGAATGGGCGCTCCGCCGCCGCCTACGGTCGCACGGGTGATGAGCAGCAGGCCGGAGACCACGACCCGCACGACCGGCGCGCACCGGGCGCACCGTGAGGCGCGCGACCGCGCCGCCGCGCGCACCCTCGCCCAGCGCACGCCCGCGCGCTACGAGCCGTACCTGGACGGTCTGTTCACCTACTGCCTGTCCGTGCTGTGCGACCACGACGCCGCCACCGCCGCCCTCGGGGACGTCCTCGCGCTGGCCGAGCGGCGCGGGCAGCGCGTCCCGGAGGCGGCCGGTGACCGCAGGGCCTGGCTGTACGCGCTGGCCCGCTGGGCGTGCCTGCGCAAGCTGGCCGAGGCCAAGCAGAAACGTCAGGCCACCCACGCGGCGGGCCGCGCCCCCGCCGGGAAGGCCTCCAACGGAAAGGCCCCCGCCGGGAAACACGTCCCCGATCCGCCCCTCGCCCCCGAAACCGAGGACCAGCGGCGCCGCGAACTCGCCCTGCTCGCCTGGCCTGAGGCCGCCGGCACCAGCCCCGAGCAGCGCGAGGCGCTGGAACTCGCCGTCCGCCACCACCTCACCCCCCACGAGGTCGCCGCCGTCCTCGGCATGGAACCCGCCACCGCCCGCGAACTGCTCGCCTCCGCCGCCTGCGAGGTCGAGCGCACCCGCGCGGCCCTCGCCGTGGTCGAGGCCGGCAGCTGCCCGAGCGTGGCGCACCTCACCGGCGACAGCCGCCTCGTCCTCAGCACCGCCCTGCGCCGCGAACTGGTCCGGCACGTGGACGACTGCCCGCGCTGCCGCCGCACCGCCGAGCGCGCCGTCACCGGCCAGTGGCCCGGCGCCACGGTCACCCCCGCCGAGCTGCCCGTGCTGGAGGCGCCCCGAGCGGACCTGCACGTCGCGCTCGCGAACCACCCGCGCACGGCCGTCCCCCGCTTCGACCGGCGCGGCTTCCCGATGGACCCCAAGGACCGCGCGGCCCGCCGCGACCGCATCCGCGCGCGTGCCGTCACCACGACCGTCGTCGCCACCGTCGTCGCCGCGCCCGTGCTCGCCCTGTGGGCCGCCTACCGGGGCTCACCGGCCGGGGAGGAGGACGGCCACACCGCCACCGCGCGCGAGGCCGGGGGCACCGAGGCGCTCAGCGGCGACACGGCCGGCGGCTACGAGAACGCCGGCAATGCGCGCGTGAAGTCCGGCGCCAGGCTCGGCAAGGACGGCAAGGCGGACGTCTCGGTGGAGGTCATCGGCATCACCGGAGCGGACAGGAAGGGCGCCGGACACCTCACGGTCGGCGCCGGGAACGCCGGCGACACCACGCTGATCACCCTCACCGCCTCGGGCCCCTCGCCGGTCCGCTGGTCCGCGACCACCACGGCGGCCTGGCTCTACCTCAGCCAGTCCTCGGGCACCCTGGCGCCCGGCGACACGTTGACGATCAAGGTGTACGTCGACCATCTGCGCGAGCCCTCCGGCCACTGGCACGCCCAGGTGGCCATCGCCCCGGCCGGCGTCGTCGTCTCCATCGACGGCTACGGCACCGCCCCCAGCGGCCCCACGACCCTGCCGCCCACGACCCCGCCGTCCACGACCTCCAACCCCGACCCGACGCAGCCGCCGTCCACCCCCAGCGATTCGCCGACCAGCCAGTCCCCGACCCCGACAGACCCGAGCACCCCTCCCACGGACCCGCCCCCGTCCGACTCCCCGACCCCCTCCCCGTCCGACAGCGGGACACCCAGCCCGTCGGGCAGCTAGGAGTGGCGCCGGAGTTACGGCGCCGGATCGGCGGGGTGCGGTGCGACCATCGGCAGCTGCGAGGCCAGTCGCGCCTCGCACAGCTCGACCAGACGGTCGTAGCCGGCCTTGCCCATCAGCTCGGTCAGCTCGGCCCGGTAGGAGACGTACACCGGCTCGCCCGCGCCGTGCGCCGACGTCGCCGACGTGCACCACCAGTGCAGGTCGTGGCCGCCCGGACCCCAGCCCCGGCGGTCGTACTCACCGATGGACACCTGGAGCACGCGGGTGTCGTCCGGCCGGTCGATCCAGTCGTAGGTCCGCCGGATCGGCAGCTGCCAGCACACGTCCGGCTTGGTCTCCAGCGGCTCCCGGCCCTCCTTCAGGGCGAGGATGTGCAGCGAGCAGCCCGCGCCGCCCGCGAACCCCGGCCGGTTCTGGAAGATGCACGAGCCCTGGAAGGGCCGCGTCTGCCGGGACCCCTCGTCGTCCTCCGACACCCAGCCGTCGCGCGTGCCCTCGGCGTGGTGCTGCCAGATCTCCGGGGTGAGCCGTGCCACATGCTCGGCGACCCGCTTCTCGTCGTCCTCGTCGGAGAAGTGCGCGCCCAGCGAGCAGCAGCCGTCGTCCGCGCGGCCCGCCTGAATGCCCTGGCAGCCGCTGCCGAAAATGCAGTTCCAGCGAGAGGTCAGCCATGTCAGATCGCACCGGAAGACCTGTTCGTCGTCCGCCGGATCCGGAAACTCCACCCACGCGCGCGCGAAGTCGAGCCCCTTCTCGTCGCTCACCTTCGGGGCCTTCCTGGACGCTTTCACCTGCGAAGAATCCTTCACCGAACCCTTCGCTGAATCCTTCGATCCCTTGGAGGATTTGTCGGCCTTCGCCTTTTTCGTCTTTGGCACGCGTCCAGGGTAAGTGGCCCAGGACCGCTCCGGGGAACGAGGACCGGCGATCTGGCAGTAGCGTTCCCTATATGAGACTCGGTGTCCTGGACGTGGGTTCGAACACGGTGCATCTGCTGGTGGTGGACGCGCACCCCGGTGCCCGCCCGCTGCCCGCACATTCGCACAAGGTCGATCTGCGACTCGCCCAGCTGCTCGACGGCAGCGGCCACATCGGCAACGACGGCGTCGACAAGCTGATCGCCGTCGTACGCGACGCGCTCCAGGCCGCCGAGGACAAGGGCGTCGAAGACCTCCTGCCGTTCGCCACCTCCGCCGTCCGCGAGGCCGGCAACGCCGACGACGTCCTCGCGCGCGTGGCCGACGAGACCGGCGTCCGCCTCCAGGTCCTCTCCGGCGAGGAGGAGGCCCGTCTCACCTTCCTCGCCGTACGCCGCTGGTTCGGCTGGTCCGCCGGACGGCTGCTGGTCCTGGACATCGGCGGCGGCTCCCTGGAGATCGCCTACGGCATCGACGAGGAACCCGACGCCGCCGTCTCCCTCCCGCTCGGCGCGGGCCGCCTCACCGCGGGCTGGCTGCCGGGCGACCCGCCCGCCGCGGAGGACGTACGCACCCTGCGCCGCCACGTCCGCGCCCAGATAGCACGCACGGTCGGCGAATTCAGCCGCATCGGCGCCCCCGACCACGTGGTCGCCACCTCCAAGACCTTCAAGCAGCTGGCCCGCATCGCAGGCGCCGCCCGCAGCGCCGAGGGCCTCTACGTCCAGCGCGAACTCAAACGCGAGTCCCTGGAGGCCTGGGTCCCTCGCCTCGCCGGCATGACCACGGCCCAGCGCGCGGAACTCCCCGGAGTCTCCGAGGGCCGGGCCAACCAACTCCTGGCCGGTGCCCTGGTGGCCGAGGGCGCGATGGACCTGTTCGGCGTGGAGAACCTGGAGATCTGCCCGTGGGCGTTGCGGGAGGGCGTGATCCTCCGGCGCCTGGACCACATGGATGGCGCTTGACTGCGGCGGGAAGGGGCGCGGGGCGGTATCGATGTGCGGCTCCGCCGCGGGGCGCGAGCAACCACGACGCCCCCGCACCCGGGCAAATGGCGAACGTCACAACGGCGAATAGTCACCCAACCCCCGAGCCACTCGACCCCGTAAGGTGACGGACGTGGCTGAACCCAGGGACGTGCCCGTGGCGGTCGCGCTGTCCACCGCCTCCGTCTACCCGGAGTCGACGGCGACGGCCTTCGAGATCGCCGCGCGCCTCGGATACGACGGCGTCGAGGTCATGGTGTGGACCGACCCGGTCAGCCAGGACATCGACGCGCTGCGCAGGCTGTCCGACTACCACGGCATCCCGATCCTCGCCGTCCACGCCCCCTGCCTGCTGATCACCCAGCGGGTCTGGTCCACCGACCCCTGGGTCAAACTCCAGCGGGCCCGCGCGGCGGCGGAGAAGCTGGGGGCGAGCACCGTCGTCGTACACCCGCCCTTCCGCTGGCAGCGGCAGTACGCGCGCGACTTCGTCAGCGGGATCTGGCGGATGGCGAACGAGACGGACGTACGGTTCGCCGTCGAGAACATGTACCCGTGGCGCTACCGCGACCGCGAGATGCTCGCCTACGCCCCCGACTGGGACGTCACCAAGGACGACTACCGGCACTTCACGATCGACCTCAGCCACACGGCCACGGCCCGCACCGACGCCCTGGCGATGATCGACCGCATGGGCGGCCGGCTCGGTCACGTCCACCTCGCCGACGGCCGCGGCTCGGCCAAGGACGAGCACCTGGTCCCCGGCCGCGGCACCCAGCCCTGCGCGGAGCTGCTGGAGCGGCTCGCGCTGACCGGCTTCGACGGCCACGTCGTCATCGAGGTCAACACGCGGCGCGCGATGTCCAGCGCCGAACGCGAGGCCGACCTCGCCGAGGCCCTGGCCTACACGCGGCTGCACCTGGCCTCCGCGGTGGAGGTGCCCCGGCGATGACGGGGGCGAGTACGCGCAGAAGGGGACGGCCGCCGCGTGCGGAGTCCGCCGACACCCGGGACCGCATCCTGGCCGCGGCCCGCGAGGAGTTCTCCGCGCGCGGGTACGAGAAGACGTCCGTGCGCGGCATCGCCAAGGCCGCCGGGGTCGACTCGGCGCTCGTCCACCACTACTTCGGGACCAAGGAACAGGTCTTCGAGGCGGCGATCGCGGTCGCCTTCGCGCCCGCGCTCAACGCGCCGCACGCGCTCGCCGACGGCCCGCTGGAGGGGGTGGGCGAGCGGTTCACCCGCTTCGTCCTCGGGATCTGGGAGGACCCCGCCACCCAGACCCCGCTGCTTGCGATCGTGCGCTCGGCGGTGAACAACGAGACCGCCGCCGCAGTCTTCCGCCGCCTGGTCGCCTCCCAGCTGCTGCACCGCGTCGCCGCCGAGGTGCACCTGCCGGACGCGGAACTGCGCGCCGAGCTGGCCGCGGCCCAGCTGGTGGGCGTGGCGCTCATGCGCTATGTGATCAAGCTGGAGCCGGTGGCCTCGGCGGACCTGGAGCAGATCATCGCGCGGGTGGCACCGGTGGTGCAGCGCCATCTGACGGCACCCTGAGGGCGGCTGACGGATCCGCCGCCGTGAAACGGCCGTCCCGGATTCCGGACAACCGAGTCCAGCCCTTGGAGTGGCGGCGTACTCTCGGAAAGTGCCAGAGCTTTTCTGGCGGAAGGTCTTCGAAGGAGCGAGCGACGATGCCCGAGCTGAGGTCCCGCACAGTCACCCACGGCCGCAACATGGCGGGCGCCCGCGCCCTTATGCGCGCCTCCGGTGTACCCGGTGCGGACATCGGCCGGAAGCCGGTCATCGCGGTCGCGAACTCCTTCACCGAGTTCGTGCCGGGCCACACCCACCTCCAGCCGGTCGGCCGCATCGTCAGCGAGGCGATCAAGGAGGCGGGCGGCATCCCGCGCGAGTTCAACACGATCGCGGTGGACGACGGCATCGCGATGGGCCACGGCGGCATGCTGTACAGCCTCCCCTCCCGCGACCTGATCGCGGACTCGGTCGAGTACATGGTCGAGGCCCACTGCGCCGACGCCCTGGTGTGCATCTCCAACTGCGACAAGATCACCCCGGGCATGCTGCTGGCGGCCCTGCGCCTGAACATCCCGACGGTCTTCGTCTCCGGCGGCCCGATGGAGTCCGGCCGCGCCACGCTGGTCGACGGCACGGTCCGCACCCTCGACCTGGTCGACGCGATCTCCGATGCCGTGAACGAGAAGATCTCGGACGAGGACATCCTCCGCATCGAGGAGAACGCCTGTCCGACCTGCGGCAGCTGCTCCGGCATGTTCACCGCGAACTCCATGAACTGCCTGACCGAGGCGATCGGCCTCTCCCTCCCCGGCAACGGCTCCGTCCTCGCCACCCACACGGCCCGCAAGCAGCTGTACGTCGACGCGGGCCACACGGTCATGGACCTCACCCGCCGCTACTACGAGCAGGACGACGACTCCGTCCTCCCGCTCAACATCGCCACCTTCCAGGCCTTCGAGAACGCCATGGCCCTGGACATCGCGATGGGCGGCTCCACGAACACGATCCTGCACCTGCTGGCGGCGGCCCAGGAGGCAGGCGTCCCGTTCGGCCTGGAGCAGATCGACGCGGTGTCCCGCCGCGTCCCCTGCCTGGCGAAGGTCGCCCCGAACGTCGCGAAGAACCGCACGTACTACATGGAGGACGTGCACCGCGCGGGCGGCATCCCGGCCCTGCTCGGCGAACTGCACCGCGGGGGCCTCCTGAACGAGGACGTCCACGCGGTCCACAGCCCGTCTCTCTCCGACTGGCTGAAGACCTGGGACGTCCGCGGCGGCAGCCCGTCCCCGGAGGCGGTGGAGCTGTGGCACTCGGCCCCCGGCTGCGTCCGCTCGGCGGAGGCCTTCTCCCAGTCCGAGCGCTGGGAGGCGCTGGACGAGGACGCGGAGGGCGGCTGCATCCGGTCGGTCGAGCACGCGTACTCCAAGGACGGCGGCCTGGCGGTCCTGAAGGGCAACCTGGCCGTCGACGGCTGCGTGGTGAAGACGGCCGGCGTGGACGAGTCCATCTGGACCTTCGAGGGCCCGGCCGTGGTCTGCGAGTCCCAGGAGGAGGCCGTTCAGCGGATCCTCACCCACGAGGTCAAGGACGGCGACGTCGTCGTCATCCGCTACGAGGGCCCCAAGGGCGGCCCCGGCATGCAGGAGATGCTCTACCCGACCTCGTACCTGAAGGGCCGTGGCCTCGGCAAGTCCTGCGCCCTGATCACCGACGGCCGCTTCTCCGGCGGCACCTCGGGCCTCTCCATCGGCCACGCCTCCCCCGAGGCGGCCTCGGGCGGCACCATCGCCCTCGTCCAGGACGGCGACCGCATCCGCATCGACATCCCGAACCGCACGATCGAGCTCCTGGTCGACGAGGCGGAACTCACCCGGCGCGAGCGGGAACTGGACGGGGCATACGCCCCCAAGAACCGCGACCGCAAGGTCTCCGCCGCCCTGCGCGCCTACGCGGCGATGGCCACGAGCGCGGACAAGGGCGCGGTGCGGGATGTGACGAAGCTGGCGTGAACCGCCTGACAGCCTGACAAGGGGCCGCCTCCTGAACAGGGGGCGGCCCCTTCCCTTTCCGGTTCTCCGCTGCCTACCAGGTCGAAGGGTTCCGCGCGTCGAGGGCGAAGACGGTGCCGTCGGGGGCGGCGGCGTAGACGTGAAGGCCGACGACGACCGGCGAGGCGGGTGCTCCCATGACGCTGGCCGAGTGATCGCCGAGGCGTGCTTCCGTCTGCCCGACGAGCGTTCCCTTCCGGGCGTCGGCGGCGAGGAGCCTTCCGTCACCCGAGCTGAAGTACACCTTCTCGCCATCGGTGACGGGTGCCGATGCACGGCTCACGGCAGTTTCCAGTCGCCACAGTTGGCGCCGCGCGTCCATGTCGACGGCCACGAGTGAACCATCGGCCGCCAGGACGTAGGCCACATGTCCCCGTACAGTGGCTTGAGCTTCTTCGAGTGCGACAGGCAGCGTGACTTGCTGGGTTGCCTTCGAGGCCGGCGTGTAGCGGACGATCCCCTTCGTACCCCTGTAGACACTGTCGGTGGAGAGCAGGAAGAGCGCGCCGTCCTGGCTGCCGAACGGTGTCAGCATCCCCTTGAGCCGAGCGTCCCAGCGCACGTTCCCCGTGCGCGGATCCACCGCGGTCACCCGCGTGCTTGATCCGTCGTCGGACGTACGGGTCGCGTAGATCAGCGGGTCTCCCGGGAACGAGAGGAAGGTCGGAATGCCCTGTCCTCGGAAGCCACGCTGCCATTTCGTGTCGCCGGTCGCCGCGTCCACACCGGTGACCGTTCCGTCGGACCGTACGAGCAGGGCCATGCCGCCGACATACCGCACTGTCGTCCCCGCCCCCACACGCCGATGCCAGACCTCATTGCCCGAGGCTGGGTCGAGGGCCGTGAGACGTGACCCGCCGTTCGTGGAGGGCTGCACCAGACCGGCCGACACCACCGGTGGTCCGCCGGCGGGTTGCTTGGTGACCGAGCGCCGCCACAGCAGGGCACCGTTCGCTGGGGAGAGCGCGAAGACCTTTCCCGGCTGGCTACAGAGCAACTTCCCGGCCCCATATGAGCATTGAGGCATACCGGTGCCCGGGGTGACCCGATTGACCGCCCATGTACTGAACGCGGCGGACTGTGTTTGCGGGTGCTTGCCCTCAGGGCCGTGTCCTGTCCGGTCAAGCAGCTGAACCGAAGCCAGGGCGCCGAGCAGGCTCAGGCCGACCACTGCGGTACCCAAGGCTGCAATGCGCTTCTTGCTCCGCCTCCCGGGCCGGCGCACCGCTTTCTCGGCGTGTACCTCGGACGCGGGCTCCGCAGGTTTCCGCTGAGCCGGTATGAACGCCTGCGTGTCGTACGAAGCTGCCACCGATCGCAGCTCCCGCATCAGCTCGTCGGGAGTCGGCCGCTCCTCGGGCTCCTTGGCGAGACAGCGGAGGATCAGCGGAACCAGGCTCTCCGGCACTCCGTCCAGATTCGGCTCGTCGTGCACCACCTGGTACGCGACGATGTACGGACTGTCGGAGTGGAACGGTCCCCGCCCGGTCGCCGCGTGCACCATCACCGACCCGAGGGCGAAGATGTCCGCAGCCGGCCCCACTTCGCGCGGGCGCCGGAACTGCTCGGGCGCCATGAACGGCGGCGTACCGATCAACTTGCCGGTTTCGGTCCGCAGTTCACTGTCCGTCGGCCGGGAGATGCCGAAGTCGATGACCTTCGGCCCGTCCTCGGCCAACAGCACATTGCTCGGCTTGAGATCCCGGTGCACGACCCCGACCCGATGGATGTCACGCAGCGCCTCCGCGAGCCCGGCCATGAGCCGGCGCAACTGCTCAGGCGCCAAAGGACCATTCTGCTTGACCTGCTCGGAGAGCGTCGGCCCAGGAATGAACAGCGTGGCCATCCAGGGCCGTTCGCCGTCCGTATCGGCATCCACGACAGGCGCGGTGAAGGCGCCGCTCACCCTGCGGGCGGCGGCCACCTCCTGCCGGAAACGGCCCCTGAACTCGGGATCCCTGGCGAATTCGGCGTGTACGACCTTCACCGCGAGCTTGAGCCCCGAGGTACTGCGGGCAAGATGCACCACACCCATGCCGCCGGACCCCAGACAGGACTCCAGACGGTAGTGACCGGCGTACTCCGGAAGTTCCGCTTCCGCCCCCGCTCCGGTGCTGCGCTGTGGCGCCATGGACCACCCCCGTGCTGTTCGTCCGCGCGCGCGACGCACGGAGCCTAGTCGATGACTCGTACGAGACGGAGACGGCTTGCTAACCTCCGCGTGCGAGTCGCGCACAGGTGTTTCAAGACGCGATTCAGGAGAGTCGACGGGACCCATGACAGTCATGGGCTTAAGGGGGGAGCTGTTCATGTCTGTGGAGCGCGCCGAAGACACAGAGACCACTGGCGGGCAGGAGGATCTGACCGCGGCGGTCCAGACGGAGTCTCTGCGCTACTTCTCGGTGGCCCCGGGCGTCCGCCTGAACGTCCGCAGTGGCCCGGGGACCAACTACGGCCTCGTCGGCGTCCTGCCCGAGGGCTCCAAGGTCCACATCTACTGCCAGTCACCAGGCACGACGGTCACGGGCCCGTACGGCACCACCAACATCTGGGACAACATCAGCAACGGCCAGTACGTCTCCGACGCCTACGTCCAGACGGGCACCAACGGCTACGTGGCCGCCCGCTGCGGCTGACGCCAACTCCGAGAGGGCAGAGATGACATCCCGCAGACGTAGATCAGTCCTGCTGGCGGGCGCAGCCGTGGGTGCGTTCCTCATGCTGACCTCGCCGGCCACCGCGGCCACCGCGAGTCTCCACTACTACTCGGTGCGCCGGGCGTCCGTCTGAACGTCCGCAGCGGTCCCGGCACCAGCTACAACATCGTCTACGTCCTGCCCGAGAACATCAAGGTACCGATCTACTGCCAGACGCCGGGCACGACCGTCACGGGCCCCTACGGCACGTCCAACATCTGGGACCTCATCGACAACGGCGAGTACGTCTCCGACGCCTACGTCCAAACCGGCAGCGACGGCTACATAGCCCCCCGCTGCGGCTGACCCCCGCCCCCCAGCCCGCCCCCACCCGGAGCCATAATCGTCCCGTGAGCGACGAAACCGGCACCCCGGCGGGCTCCGAGGGCGGGGCCCAGGGCAGTGGCCCCCGCCCCGAGCCTCTGCGATTCTTCGGCACGTCCTGGGTGAACCATGACGACGGCTACGCGGCCCGCCGGGCCGGCGTGGCCGCCGGCTCCCTCGCCCTGGCCGCCGTCTCCTGCTTCGTGCTGCGCATCGCCTACGAGGGCATCCAGATCGCCGAGCCGGGCACTCTCGTGAGCGTGCTGGTCGTCGTGATGTTCGCGATCTGCAGCGCGCTCGCCTTCCGCAACACCTGGGAAGGCTTCGGCAAGCGCCACGACCCCGCACGCCAGGCCTCCCTGCGCGGCCTCCTGGCCATCGGCTTCGTCGGCTCCCTGCTCGCCTACTTCTTCCGCTCCCTCACCGAGGCCCCGGGCGAGAAGCTGCACCGCGAGGAGTACGAGAAGGCCCGCGCGGAACACGACCGCCGCACCACCCGCCGTACGGGCAACCCGGCGAAGAGGAAGAAGCGCCGGTAGCCGAGGGGGCCACAGGCGCGGGGACCAGGACGGCCGTAACTCGCTGTTCTCCCCCGCTCCCGCCACACACCATGGCTGCATGACCCCGACGCAGCCGCCTTCCGACCCCTCGGTCCCGCACCACACCAGCCGCGCCCACTCCTTCAACGCCGCCGCAGCCCAGTACGCCGCGAACCGCCCCTCGTACCCGCCCGCCCTCTTCGAAGCCGTCGAGGAACTGTCCGGCCGCCCGCTCTCCGGCGCCCGGGTCGTGGACGTCGGCGCCGGTACCGGAATCTCGACCGCCCTGCTGCACGCCCGCGGCGCCGACGTCCTCGCGGTCGAACCCGGCGCGGGCATGGCCGCCGAGTTCCGTCGCGGGCTCCCGCACATCCCGCTCGTCCGGGGCAACGGCAACGCCCTCCCGCTGCCCGACGCCCACGCCGACCTCCTCACCTACGCCCAGGCCTGGCACTGGACCGAACCAGCCCGCTCGGTGCCGGAAGCGCTGCGCGTGCTGCGCCCGGGCGGCGCGCTGGCCGTGTGGTGGAACACCGACGCCCTCGACATCGACTGGATCGCCGAGGCCGCCGACCGCGTCGGCCGCTTCTTCGGCGTGGGCACCGCCCGCGAGCGGCGCGAGGCAGCCGAACGCACCCACCGCGCCGACCCCAGCGGCCGTCTCCGCTTCACCCGCCGCGAGATCCGCTGGAGCCGCCGCGTCCCGCTCGACACCCACCTCGCCAACCTCGGCAGCCACTCGTTCGTCCTCGTCGCCCCCGAGGAACGCAGGACCGCATATCTGGAGGAGGAGCGCGCCCACCTGCTGAAGGTCTTCCCGGACGGCATCGTCGAGGAGACGTACGACGTCCTGCTGCTCGTCGCGATCAAGCCCTGACGGCCGGCCGGTCCGCTCTGCACGGCACGAGAGCGGTCGCGGCACACCGCTCTCGTGCCGCTCTCGCGCACGACACAGCGGGCACCTCCCCTTGACGGCATTCGCCCGCCAGGCGGATTATTCATCACATGATGAATTACTCGCGGGAGCCAGAGCCACCCCTTCCACCCCCCGCTCCAGCCGTCCACGCCGAAGGCCTCACCGTCGTCCGCGGCCCCCGCCCGGTCATCCACCACCTCGACTTCACCGTCCCCCGCGGCCAGGTCACCGGCCTGCTCGGCCCCTCCGGCTGCGGCAAGACGACCCTCATGCGCGCCATCGTCGGCACCCAGGCCAAGGTCACCGGCACCCTCCAGGTCCTCGGCCTCCCGGCAGGCCACCCCGCCCTGCGCAGCCGCATCGGCTACGTCACCCAGGACCCCTCCGTCTACGACGACCTGACCGTCCGCCAGAACCTGGACTACTTCACGGCCGTCCTCGACC
Organism: Streptomyces sp. NPDC002676; assembly: GCF_053592455.1. NCBI lineage: Bacteria > Bacillati > Actinomycetota > Actinomycetes > Kitasatosporales > Streptomycetaceae > Streptomyces > Streptomyces sp. NPDC002676. Next base: position 657,763 of record NZ_JBSFVT010000003.1, read on the forward strand.
CCGGCCGCGCCGCCGCCGAACGCCGCCGCGCGCACGTCACCCGGGCCATCACCGACGTCGACCTCACCAGCCACGCCGACGCCCTCGCCGGCAACCTCTCCGGCGGCCAGCGCAGCCGGGTCTCGCTGGCCGTGGCCCTGCTCGGCGCGCCCGAACTCCTCGTCCTGGACGAGCCCACCGTCGGACTGGACCCCGTGCTCCGCCGCGACCTGTGGAACCTCTTCCACCACCTCGCCGCCACCCGCGGCGCCACCCTCCTCGTCTCCTCCCACGTCATGGACGAGGCCGAGCGCTGCCACCGCCTGCTCCTCATGCGCGAGGGCCGGCTCCTCGCCGACGACACCCCGGACTCCCTCCGGGCCCGCACCGGGCGCGACACCGTCGAGGCCGCCTTCCTGCACCTCGTGGACGAAGCGGCTGCCGCAGGCCGCACCAAGGAGAGCACCCGATGAGTACGACGAATCCAGCCGATCCATCCGGCACGGCGAAAGCGAATTCGGCGAGCGCGCCGACGCCCACGGACCCGAACACGAACCCGGACCCGAGCCCGGCCGCGCCGCCCACCACGCTCAGCGTCTCCCGCACCACCGCCACCGCCGCCCGCGTCCTCCGTCAGCTGCGCCACGACCCGCGCACCATCGCGCTGATGCTCCTCGTCCCGTGCCTGATGCTGATCCTGCTCCGCTACGTCTTCGACGCCAGCCCGCTCGTCTTCGACAACATCGGGGCCTCCCTGCTCGGCATCTTCCCGCTGATCACGATGTTCCTGGTGACCTCCATCGCCACCCTGCGCGAACGCACCTCGGGCACCCTCGAACGCCTCCTCGCCATGCCTCTCGGCAAGGCCGACCTCATCGCCGGCTACGCCCTCGCCTTCGGCATCCTCGCCATCGTCCAGTCGGCCCTCGCCACCGGACTCTCGCTGTGGCTGCTCGGCCTCGACGTCACCGGCTCACCCTGGCTGCTCCTGCTGGTCGCCCTCCTCGACGCCCTGCTAGGCACGGCCCTCGGCCTCTTCGTCTCGGCCTTCGCGGCCTCGGAATTCCAGGCGGTCCAGTTCATGCCGGCGGTGATCTTCCCCCAGCTCCTCCTCTGCGGCCTGTTCACTCCTCGCTCGAACATGCACCCGGTGCTGGAGGCCATCTCCGACATCCTCCCGATGTCGTACGCCGTCGACGGCATGAACCAGGTCCTCCACCACACCGACATGACCGCCACGTTCGTACGGGACGTGCTGATCGTCGCCGGGTGCGCCGTGCTCGTACTGGGCCTCGGTGCGGCGACCCTGCGCCGCCGGACGGCGTGAGCCGGCCCGGCCCCGCCCGGCCCGTCCGCCCAGCGGACAACCCACCCGCACCGCTCCTCGCCGGTGCGAGGATGACCCCATGAGCCAGAAAGTCGCAGTCCTCGGCACCGGCAAGATCGGCGAAGCCCTGCTCAGCGGAATGATCCGGGCGGGCTGGGCCCCGGCCGATCTCCTGGTCACCGCCCGCCGCCCCGAACGCGCCGAAGAACTCCGCACCCGCTACGGAGTCACCCCGGTCAGCAACACCGAGGCCGCCAAGACCGCCGACACCCTGATCCTCACGGTCAAGCCGCAGGACATGGGCGCCCTCCTGGACGAACTGGCCCCGCACATCCCCGCCGAACGCCTCGTCATCAGCGGCGCCGCCGGCATCCCGACCTCCTTCTTCGAGGAGCGCCTGGCCGAAGGCACCCCGGTCGTCCGCGTCATGACGAACACCCCCGCCCTCGTCGACGAGGCCATGTCCGTCATCTCCGCCGGCAGCCACGCCACCGCCGAGCACGTCGCCCACGCGGAGGAGATCTTCGGCGCCGTCGGCAAGACGCTCCGTGTCCCCGAGAGCCAGCAGGACGCCTGCACCGCCCTGTCCGGCTCCGGCCCCGCGTACTTCTTCTACCTGGTCGAGGCCATGACCGACGCCGGCATCCTGCTCGGCCTGCCGCGGGACAAGGCCCACGACCTCATCGTCCAGTCCGCCATCGGGGCCGCCGTGATGCTCCGCGACAGCGGCGAACACCCCGTCAAGCTGCGCGAGAACGTCACCTCCCCGGCCGGTACGACGATCAACGCCATCCGTGAACTGGAGAACCACGGCGTACGCGCGGCCCTCATCGCCGCCCTCGAGGCCGCCCGCGACCGCAGCCGCGAACTCGCCTCCGGCAAGAAGGACTGAACCCCGGGGACCCGAGTTGACACGCCCCGTGCCGGTCCGTAGTGTTCTCCGAGTTGTCCGACGTGAGCGTCGACTCCGGTCGGTCCCCGGGCAGCCATTCCGCAAGTACCAGCCAAGATTCGGCGCCCCTGCGTCGACCTCTTTTGCGTGCGCATTTGCGAAATGAGGAATCCGCGTTCGAAAGAGCGCAGCCCCGATTAGCTCGGGAGCAAGGAATCCGCTAAAGTCTCACTCGTCGGAACGGCCCAACAGCCGGGAAGACAAGCCCAACTGACTGGGAGTCAGGCCCGAAAGGACCTGATAGAGTCGGAACCGCCGGAAAGGGAAACGCGAGAGCGAGAACCTGGAAAGCACCGAGGAAATCGGATCGAGAAAAGATCTGATAGAGTCGGAAAAACCGAAGGGAAGCCCGGAGGAAAGCCCGAGAGGGTGAGT